>DJWE01000043.1:0-4401 GCA_002441465.1 Propionibacteriaceae bacterium UBA6238
TACCCGAAGGATCCATGGCCCTGCTCTACCCCGACACCGATAATGGACCCATCGCCGCCATCACCGACGGCGACGTGTAGGCACCGAGGATCACCTCGAAAGCCCACCACGAAGCGGGGCTCAATCACGTTGGCAAGTGCAGTCGCAGCTAATCACTCGCTACGAATTTTGTCGGAGCTTGACGGTAGGGTCCCACGCATGGAGTTGATACAAGTCCGGATCGAGCGTTTCCAGAACTTCATGGATGCTCAGACGATCAACATCGAAACCGACGTCACTTGCTTGGTTGGCAAGAACGAGTCCGGCAAAACGACCGTGCTCAAGGCACTTCACCGGCTGAAGCCAGCCAACGGGACCGGCCGCAGCTTCAACCTCATTACGGAGTACCCCCGGTCACGGTTGGCCCGTGACCGACGTCGGGAAGACCTAGATGGGTTCTGCCCGGTCATAGCGTGGTT
Source organism: Propionibacteriaceae bacterium UBA6238 (assembly GCA_002441465.1). Taxonomy (GTDB): domain Bacteria; phylum Actinomycetota; class Actinomycetes; order Propionibacteriales; family Propionibacteriaceae; genus Propionicimonas. The sequence continues at coordinate 459 of DJWE01000043.1, forward strand.
TCGCCTTGAGGACAGCGACCGTGCTGCGCTCGAGGAAGCGGGATTGAACCTGCCCATGACCGCCGGACTGGTGCTCAAGATCGGACGCGAGTACGGCGGTGGCCGCGTCGTCGATCTTGAGGTCGACTTCCGCGAACTGCTCGCCGACGCCGCGTCTGCAGCGGACGTTCATGAAGATGACTTGGCTGCGATTGATGCGAAGACCGCCACCGAGCTTGCTGACGAGTGCAAGGTCTTGGCGAAGCAACTCAAGGATGCAGGCGAGGCGGCTCGTTCGAAGGCCATCGCGACTCTCGCGAAGGAAGCGGCCAGACTCAGTGAGCACACCGGCCGGCTTGAGGATGAGGCGGAGGAAGCGGCGTGGGCACTTGTCCCGGCGTTCTTCTACTTCTCCGACTACGACACTCTTCCCGGCACCTGCGATCTAGAGGACCTCGCCCAGAAGATCGCGGACGGAAGTCCGCTCACCCCCAAGGACCAAACTGTGCTCGCTCTGCTCGAGTACGCCAACGAGGAGCCCGGCGACTTTCTCGATGATGACTTCGACAGCCGTAAGGCCGAGCTGCAGGCAGCCGGGTCAGACCTAAGCCAAAAGGTTTTCGAGTACTGGAAGCAAAACGACGAGCTGACCGTAGTGTTCGACACGGATATGCCCGTGGTCGGCACCGAGACGCGCCCTCCAGGGGTCGAGGTGGAAGTCCGGCACCGCACCCTACACATTCTTCTGCGGGACGATCGCCATGGCGGGGTTGAGACGAACTTCGAGACTCGCTCAGCTGGGTTCCAGTGGTTCTTCTCGTTCCAGGCTGCGTTCAGCAAGTACCAGGGGTCGAAGGAGAAGGTGATCGTGCTCCTCGATGAGCCCGGCACCAAGCTTCACGGCGAGGCACAGCGCGACTTCCTGCGGTACATCCACACCGAACTGGGCAGCGAGCAGCAGGTCCTCTACACGACCCACTCGCAACACATGATCGACCCCGCGAAGTACGAGAAGTTGCGTGCGGTCCATGACCGCGCGACCCGAACCAACGTCAACGCTGGTGTCGCTGTCACGACGGTGGACCTCTCAGCCGATCGAGACACCGTACTTCCGGTAGAGGCTGCGCTTGGCTACTCGGTCTCGCAACATCTGTTCTTCGGCTCGGGACACCACCTGCTGGTGGAGGGGAGCGCCGACTTCGTCTACATGCAGCGGCTCTCGGACTATCTGGTTGGACAGGGGAAGGCAGGGCTCGACGGCCAGTTCGCGGTGATCCCCGTAGGCGGGATCGACAACTTCGCGCCGTTCATCGCCCTGATGGGCCGACGGTTCCCGCTCACCGCCCTGATGGACGGGGCCGAGTCCACTCGGCAGCACCAGCGTGCAGAGCGGGCGGCAAAATCGGTCGGCGTCGACACCGGCGCGATCATAGTCTGCGGTTCGATTCATGCCGACCTGCCGGCGACCGCCGACATTGAGGATCTATTCGATCCAGAGGACTACCTCTGGCTATATAGCCGTTCGATCGAACCAATCCAAGTCGCCGACTTGTCGTCAACACCGGAGCCGATCATCAAGCGCATCCACGACGCTCGCGGAGTGTTCGACCATGCTCTGCCTGCCCATGAGCTGACTCGGTCGACCGAAGAGTTCTTCGCTCAGGTGCGACCTGCCACGTTGGAGCGATTTGCAGCACTATTCGCGAAGCTGGGAACCACCCTGCTTGCTGACTGAGTGCAAGATTGCGCCATCGCCCAAGACGCTGACACCGAGAATCGCTGCGAATAGCCGCCAACACCACGCTGACCGACCGACCGACGCGGGGCCGGTACCGTGAGTGTCAGCCAAGTCCGAAACGTCCGGCCATGGGCATGTCCGCGAGATTGGGCGCAGTAAGCTGGGCCGAACGATGAACCCTCGAACACCTTGGCGGCGCGAAGAGCTTGCGCTGCTGGAGTCGTGGTCCGGCACGGACGCCGAACTCGCTCAGCAGCTGGGTCGCTCGGCTCAGGCCATCCGCAATCAGAGATGGCGACGCACTGTCGGCGGCCACGAAAAAATGCCCAGTGACGGTCATGTAGTTGCCCGCTGGCGGTCATGAAACCTGCCCGGTGGCGGCCATGGGATCTGCCCGACACGAACTATCCGTTGCTGACCACGTCCGTGGTTGGCGTCCCTTCCTCGAGTAGCGATGGCGGTGCTGAAGCGCCGAACCACTCGAGGAAGGGACACGTTGAAGTCTGCCGAGGAAATCATGGAAATCTTGGATGCCTACGACCTGACTGGGTCGTTGCGGGACGCCGCCGAACTGGCTGGCTGTTCCCACCACACCGTCAAACGCTATGTGACTGCCCGCGACCAGGCGGGCACACCACCCCAGGGGCCCGCCAAGCGGGCCCAGGTGATCGATGCCTACCTGGACAAGGTCGAGGAGTGGGTCGACCGTTCGAAGGGCAAGGTCCGCGCCGACATGGTCCACGCCAAGCTGGTCTGGCTGGGCTACACAGGGTCCGAACGCACCACCCGGCGAGCCGTCGCGGACGTGAAGGCCGCCTACCGGATCGGACACCGGCGGGTGCACCGCCCGTGGATCACCGAGCCCGGCATGTGGCTCCAGTACGACTACGGTGACGGTCCGCTGGTCGACGGAGTGAAGACGGTCCTGTTCGTCGCCTGGGTGGCCTGGTCCCGGTTCCGGGTGGTGCTCCCGCTCCGGGACAAGACGCTGCCGAGCGTGTTCGCCGCCCTGGACGTCACGTTCCGCCGGATCGGTGGCGTGCCCACCTATGTGTTGACCGACAACGAGAAGACCGTCACGGTCGAACACATCGCTGGCATCCCGGTCCGGAACCCGCAGCTGGTCGAGTGGGCCCGGCACTATGCGGTGACGGTCCACACGTGTGTACCGGCCGACCCTGCCAGCAAGGGTGGCACCGAAGCGTCGGTGAAGCTCGCCAAGGCCGACCTGGTCCCCACCAGCGTGAACCTGCGCGATGCCTACGCCTCGTTCGCCGACCTGGAAGCCGCCTGCCTCGCGTTCTGCGACCTGGTCAACACCCGCCCGCACCGGATCACGCGTCGGCCACCAGCCGACATGCTCGCCGAAGAGAAACTGCGGCTCCACCCGGTCGCGGCCACACCGTTCACCGTCGCGTTCGGCACCACCCGTCAGGTGCCGGTGAACACGCCGATGGTGGCATTCGAAGCCGGCCAGTACTCCGTCCCGCACGAACTGATGGGAGCCACCGTGTGGGTCCGTGTCCACGGCCGGGGCGCTGATGAGCAGGTCATCATCACCCACGTCAGTGACACCGGGCCGGTCGAGGTCGCCCGCCACACGCGGGCGACCCCCGGGACCCCGAAGCTGGACGACCAGCACTTCCCCGACCTGCCGGCCACCGCCCTGGACCGGACCCCACGAGCGAAGAACGCCGGTGAGGCCGACTTCCTCGCCCTGGGTGAGGGAGCCCGCCTGTGGCTCACCGAAGCAGCCGCCGCCGGTACCACCAAGATGCGGGTCAAGATGGCCGCCGCGGTCGAGTTGGCCAAGCTGTTCACCCCGGCCGATGTCGACTGGGCGCTCGGCCACGCTGCCGTGCATGGCCGGTTCGCCGAGGCCGACCTGGCCAGCATCCTCGACCACCACCGCAGTCGGCCGCACCCCGAACGCCAGCACGCCAGCGAGGACCGCAGCCTGACCCAGGGCACCCAAAGCTGGGCCGGCTACGGCCAGCCCGAGGGGGTGTCATCGTGACCACACGGGCCACACCCGCGGCTGGTCTACCCGTCGCGCCGCCGCTACCACCAGATCTGGAAGCCTTGATGCGCCGGATGCGGTTCCCCTACATGCGCACTGCTGCCCCCGACATCCTGGCCACCGCCAAAGCCCAACGCTGGGACCCCGCCGAAGTCATCAAGGCCCTCCTCATGGAGGAGGTCACCGGCCGGGAACGCTCCGCCCTG
>DJWE01000043.1:4444-5006 GCA_002441465.1 Propionibacteriaceae bacterium UBA6238
GGGACCGGGAAGACGTTCTTCCTCGAAGCCCTCGGCCAACAGGCCGTCGAACAAGGCCTCCGTGTCGCCTGGTTCACCCTGGAGCACCTCGGCCAACTCCTGCGCCGGCACCGCGCCGACGACACCGTCAGCAAGGCCATCAGCCGGATCCTGCGCGCCGACGTCATCGTGGTCGACGACATCGGACTCCTGCCGGTTTCCCACGACGCCGCCGAAGGGCTGTACCGACTCGTCGATGCCGCCTACGAGAAACGCTCCATCGCGATCAGCTCGAACCTGCACCCCGCCGGGTTCGATGAGCTCATGCCCAAGACCCTGGCCACCGCCACCGTCGACCGGCTCCTGCACCACGCCCACGTCTGCCAAACCAGCGGCGACAGCGTCCGCCTCACCCAAGCCCTCGCCGGCACGGGGGTGAGTCCCTTGCTCTAACCACGAACCTCGACCCTGTGGTGGCCACCGCCCAATGGGCAGATCCCATGGCCACCACCGGGCAGTTCTCGTGGCCGCCAACGGGCAGGTTTCATGACCGCCCCCGGGCAGAAACCAATGGCCCTTGACA
>DJWE01000024.1 GCA_002441465.1 Propionibacteriaceae bacterium UBA6238
GCTCATCGGTGGATCGAGGCTAAGACCCTGCGGTACTACGAGGACGTCGGACTCCTCCCCGACCCCGACCGCAGCCCGGCGGGGTACCGGGACTACGGCCCCGAGGTGCTCGACCGGCTGCACTTCATCCGCCGGGGCCAAGCCGCCGGGCTGACCCTGGCCCAGATCGGCCAGGTGCTGGCCATCCGAGACCGGGGCCAGGCCCCCTGCCAGCACGTCACCGACCTGCTCGGCACCCGCCTCGCGGTCATCGACCGGCAGCTCGCCGAGCTCGCGCAGCTACGCACCACGATCGCCATCCTGCGCGAGCACGCCACCACCGGCGACCCGGCCACATGCTCCCCCGAGGACGTCTGCCGCTACCTGTGACCCGCGAAGGTCACCGGCCCGTGGCACCATCGCGACATGGCCGATGACACCCAGCAACGATGCTCGTGCTGCGGCCGCCAGCGGCCACGAAGGTCGCTCCACGCACTCGGGAGCGAACCGGCCTACATCTGCCGAAGGTGCGCGCTCTGGGTCGCCCTTCGCATCGCTCGCGACTGAACGACTCCGCCCGCAACGCGGGCACGCCGCCGGCCGCGGCGAACATCGTCGGGTGGTGCGCGAAGGAACCAAAGGGCGCGAATGACGACCAATCATCACGCCGCCAGCGCGATCGCGGGCGCCCGTTGCCGCACTCCTCATCCGACGGTCTGAGCTCCACCGCCTGGCAGTGGTCCGAAGCCTGGAGAGGGCATCGGAGCCGGACGGGACCCCCTAACGCTCAGTGGTCCGCCCTCGCAGCGGTTGCGGTCGGTCCAGTTGTCCGTCCCGTAGGAGGAACCCGTTGCGGAGGCGGTGCAGGTCATCGGCGGAAACCCACGCCCGAATGTTCGCAAGACCGCCCGAGAAGGGTTGTCCGGTGACGGTGCGTCATATGGGACGGCCTGTCGTCCCGTAAACGAACGATTCCGCTACAGCGATGACGAGGGTGCGTTGCCCTGTCCAGGATGCTTGACGCTTCGCGGCTCTCAACCCACGGCGTTTGTAGCGGAACTCAGTGCCGGATTCTATGGCTCGATACTTCCAGTGCTGGATGAGTATCGCTACAGTCAGTACCGCGGGGCATCTGCTGGGTTATGCGCGTGTGTCGACGACTGATCAGGACGCTGCGCTGCAGGTCGATGCGCTGACTGCCGCGGGGTGTTACCGGGTCTTCGTCGACACGATCTCTGGCTCCCTGGATCACCGTCCCGAGCTGACGAAGCTGATGGACCAGTTGCGCCCGGGGGACACGCTGGTGGTGTGGCGGCTGGACCGGTTGGGTCGCTCGATCCGGCATCTTATCGACCAGCTGCAGATCTTGTCCGAGCAGGGCGTGGGGTTCCGCTCCTTGCAGGAGACGATCGACACGACCTCCTCGGGCGGGCGGCTGGTGTTCCACGTCTTCGCCGCGCTGGCCGAGTTCGAACGTGACCTGATCCGTGAGCGCACCAACGCAGGACTGGCCGCCGCCCGGGCCCGTGGCCGCAAAGGCGGGCGACCGCCCGCACTGTCGCCGGACCAGGTCAAGGCGGCCCGTCGGATGTATGAGCAGAATGAGATGACGGTGGCGAAGATCGGTGCGGTCCTGGGCGTCAGCCGCGCCACCATCTACCGCGCGCTCAACCGCCAAAGTGTCCCAGTGGTCGAACCACGACAGTCGAGAAGCGCCGTGTAGGTCATGGACGCGGCCGGGCGCTGGCAGATCCTCAGGCTTCACGTCGAGGACCAGATCCCGCTCGCCGCCCTGGCCCGGGACACCGGTGTCGGGCTGCGCACCCTGGAGCGCTGGCACGCCCGCTACCGCACCGAGGGGTACACGGGCCTCGGTACGCGAAGACGCGCTGATGCCGGCAGCCATCACCTGCCCTCCGAGCTCGTGTCCTTGATCGAGGGGCTGGCATTGAGCAAGCCCCGCCCGACGATCATCACCATCCACCGCAAGATCAGCGCCATCTGCGAGGAGGGGGGATGGCCGGCGCCCTCCTATGGCGTGGTGCGCGCGATCATCGCCGACCTCGACCCGGGCATGGTCACCCTTGCCCTGGAAGGGCCGACGTCGTATCGCGACAAGTACGAACTGGCGCTGCGACGGCAGGCCGAGCACCCCAATGCGATGTGGCAGGCCGACCACACGATGCTCGACGTCCTCGTGGTGGGCACCGACGGCAAGCCTGCCCGGCCATGGCTGACCACGATCATCGATGACCACTCCCGGGCGATCTGCGGTTACACCGTCTTCCTCGGCGCGCCCTCGGCGATGAACACCGCCTTGGCGCTGCGCCAGGCGATCTGGCACAAGGCCGTCCTCTCCTGGCCGATGTGCGGCCTGCCCGATGTGCTCTACGTCGATCACGGCAGTGACTTCATCAGCAACCAACTCACCGGCACAGCCGTGGACCTGCATATCCGGCTCATCCACTCTGCTGTCGCTCGTCCTCAGGGTCGCGGCAAGGTGGAGAGGATCTTCGGGACCGTGAACACCGAGCTGCTGGCTGGTCTGCCTGGGTACATCGCCGAGGGCCACCCCTGGCCAACGCCAAAGCTGTCCCTGGCTGAGCTCGACGCTGCGCTGGAGGAGTTCGTGATCACCTACAACGACCGGACTCACAGCGAGCTCGGCACCTCCCCGCGCGCTGCCTGGATCGCCGATGGCTGGCTACCGCGCATGCCGGAGAGCCTGGAGGACCTCGACGGGCTGCTGCTCACCGTCGCCCAGACCAGGGTGGTGCGCCGCGATGGCATCCACTTCCAGGGCCTGCGCTACATCTCCCCGACCCTGGCTGGCTATGTCGGCCGGGCAGTCGTGATCCGTTACGACCCCAGGGACATCACCGAGATCCGCGTGTTCGACCACGAGGAGTTCGTCTGTAAGGCCATCAACCAGGACCACCACGACCAGAAGGTCAGCCTCAAGGAGGTCCAGGCCTCCCGCAACGCCCGGCGCCGGGCGTTGCGGGAGCGCATCAACGAGCGGATCGCCGTCGTGGCCACCCACACCACCGAAACGCCACCAGCGACCGAGGCGCCGCCACCGGCGCCACGGCGGAAGTTGAAGGTTTACAGAGAGGACCTAAGGTGAGTCAGCGCTTCATCGTGACCAAAGAACACCGCCGCTTCACCGAGTTCGCCGACGCCGTGCGGCGCGGGCACACCATCGGCCTGTGCTTTGGCCCAGCCGGCGTGGGCAAGACGCTCTCCGCGCGCCGCTACGCCCGCTGGGACAAGGTCCACGACCTGCTGACCTACTGGGGACCGCGCTCCGACAGTGACGCGCAGGTCTACGCTGCGCTGGCCAAGAGCCGCACCGTGCTCTACACCCCCAGCGTGCTGACCACGCCACGAGCCTTGAAGGACGAACTCGACCAGGTCATCACCCGCACCAACATCTGCATCGAGCAGCACCTCGCGCCGGCCGGGCAGGTCACGCCAGAGACGCGCGGATGGCGCCACAGCAGGAACTACGTGGAGCTGGTCATCGTCGATGAGTCCGAACGCCTCCGCCCCACCGCACTGGAACTGCTGCGCGATCGCTACGACCGAGAAAACCTTGCCCTCATCCTGATCGGCATGCCCGGTCTGGAGAAGCAGTTCAGCCACTATCCCCAGTTCTACAGCCGCGTCGGCTTCGCCCACCAGTACCGGCCCCTGGGCAAGGAGGAACTGCTCTTCGTCCTGCAACGGCATTGGCACGCCCTCGGTAAGATCCTCGACCCAGAGGACTTCACCGACGCCCAAGCCATCGCCGCCATCGCCCGGATCACCCGAGGTAACTTCCGGCTTCTGGAACGACTCTTCCCCCAGATCGAGCGCGTCCTGAAGATCAACGAACTCGACACCATCACCAACGACGTCATCGAAGCCGCCGCCAGCACTCTCGTCATCGGCGTCAGTTGACCGGGCCCGCCACATATCACCTACAGAACCCCGCCATTTAACGGCGCAAGCCACACCGCTGGACCGCGCGCCGAACTGGTGCCCAGCATCGGCCGGGCGCGCGTCCGTCATTCGCCCCCGAGCGAGCGTCGCCGCTCCTGTTCGTTCAGCCACACGCGGTAGGCCGGGTCGTCGTCCG
>DJWE01000044.1 GCA_002441465.1 Propionibacteriaceae bacterium UBA6238
GTTGGACGAGATCGAGCTCGACACCGACTGATGAGCGGTTTCGACGCACTGCATCCAGTCGTGCAGCACCACATCGTCAACTCCCTGGGCTGGCCGGACCTCCGCCCGCTGCAGGACGCCGCTGTTGAGCCCCTGATCGCTGGCAAGGATGCCCTCCTCCTCGCGCCCACGGCCGGCGGCAAGACCGAGGCGGCGGTGTTCCCGATGCTGACCCGGATGGCAACGGAAACCTGGTCGGGCACCTCCGTGCTCTACATCTGCCCGCTCCGCGCGCTGCTCAACAACCTGGAGCACCGCGTCGATTCCTACGCCAAATGGCTCGGCAGGAGCGCCGCCGTGCGGCACGGGGACACTGCACAGAGCGTGCGGCGTCGCATCGCCGTGGAGCGGCCGGACATTCTCATGACCACCCCCGAGTCGATCGAGGCGATGCTTGTCTCCAGCACTTTGGACCCGCGGGTGCTGCTGGCGAACGTGCGGGCCGTCATCGTCGACGAGGTGCACGCCTTTGCGGGCGACGACCGGGGCTGGCATCTCCTCGCTGTCCTGGAGAGACTCTCGCACCTGACCGGGCGGTCCATCCAGCGCATCGGCCTCTCCGCCACGGTGGGCAACGCCCCGAGCCTCCTGGAGTGGCTCCGAGGTTCCAACGCACCCTCCGGAGAGGGCGGGCACGTGATCGCACCGCCGTCTGAATCGTCCGTGACCCCGGACGTGGCGCTCGACTACGTCGGGTCGATCGACAACGCAGCGAAGGTCGTCTCACTTCTGCACCGGGGAGAGAAACGTCTGGTCTTCGCCGACTCGAGACGCACTGTGGAACAGCTCGGGGTGAGGCTGAGCGACTTGTCCGTCGACACCTACGTCTCCCACTCGAGTCTCTCCGCATCGGAACGTCGTCGGTCGGAGACCGCGTTCGCTGAGGCTCGCGATTGCGTGATCGTCGCCACTTCCACGCTGGAGCTGGGCATCGACGTCGGCGACCTCGACCGAGTCCTGCAGGTGGGTGCACCCACGACCGTGGCCTCGTTGCTCCAGAGGCTGGGGCGCACGGGTCGTCGGCCCGGTACCAGCCGCAACATGACCCTGTTGGCCAGCAGCGACACCGAACTCATCCGCGGCACGGCGCTGCTTCTCCTCTGGTCCGAAGGCTTCGTCGAATCAATCACGGCTCCTCCGACGCCCGCACATATCGCAGCCCAGCAGATACTGGCGATCACGCTCCAGGAGGGGCGCGTGGGTCGGCGCACGTGGCGCGACTGGATCGGGTCTCTCCCCCTCGTCGAGAGCCAGGACGAGGAGCGTCTCGTCTCCACCCTTCTCGAGCGTGGCTGGCTCGACAGCGACCAGGACATGCTGATGGTGGGACCTGAGGCCGAGGGACGCTACGGCCGCCGGCACTTCATGGAACTGATGTCGGTGTTCACCTCAGACCCCCAGGTGACCGTGCTGCATGGCCGCACCGAGATCGGGACCGTGGATCCGATGGTCCTGCTCACCAAGGTGCAGGGACCGCGGCGGCTGGCCTTGGCTGGCCGATCGTGGGTGGTCACGTCGGTCGACTGGGATCGGCGGCGGGCGTTCGTGGAGCCGTCGGAGGGCGTGGGGTTGGCCCGATGGATGGGGTCATCGTCGCCGCTCAGCTTCGAACTCGTCGACGCCATGCGACGCGTCCTCCTGGGCGCCGAACCGAATGGGGTGGAGCTGAGCAGGCGTGCCCGCCAGAGATTGGACGAGCTCCGTTTCGAGATGTCCAACCGCGTCGATCCCGAACGCACCGTCTTGCTGCACGAGTCCGGTGATACCCGGTGGTGGACATGGGCGGGAAGCAGAGCCAACGCCGTACTGTGGGCGGCTCTTGACCACGTCGCACCCGAAATCTGCGATCCCATCTCGACGTTCACCAACGATCACGTGGTGCTTCGCGGCGACACGACGGTGGCCGAGCTGCGGGCAGCTCTCGCCCTGGCGAGGCAGCAGTACGGCGACGACCTGACCGGTGTCCAGCCCGAGATCAGCGACCGAGCCATCCAGGACTTGAAGTTCTCGGACATGCTCCCGGAAGACCTGGCCGTCGCGACGGTCTCTCGCAGGCTCAGCGACCACCGCCGTGCATCAGAGACCACCATTACGGAGGTCATCGAGCGGCGGATCTGATCGTTCCATGCCGGGAAGGAGGGCGAACCCGTCCCGCCGTCAGGGTCCCTACTGCTCGACGGCGCCCAACTGCCGGTCGCTCAGATCGGTTGCAGGTGAGTGGCCCAGTTGCGGCATGGGGTCGAGCGATCCAAGGCCAACCTGCACCCCGGAGGCATCGACCGTCACCGCCAGTGGCGCACCGTGAGTCTCGCCGACGACCGCACTTGTGGCCAGCCAAGCGGCGTGAAGCGCCTTGACGCGGGCAACCTCGGCCGGCAGCAGCAAGAACTCACGGAATGCGTCTCGCCGCTCGCCTACATCCGGGCGATGGTCCTCCGAGCGTGGCATCGGCAGGGCGCCCGCAATTGCGCCCACGAGGCGTTGGATGACTCCAGGCTGTTGAGCAGCGATCGGCTCATGAATAGCGAGTTCGGTGCTCGGAAAGAGCCGTGAGATGAACACGCTTGAGTGCCTCAAGGCATCGGCCAGGTCGGCGTCGAAGCCTTGGTTTCCCTTCGCTCGGACATGCTCGCTCCACTCGATCGCGGGATCCAGACCCAGGCGGCGGACGAAGTCCATGTCGAGCTTTGCGCCTGGGACAGCGCGCCGCACCGCGCCCTGCAGATCGATCTCGGAGCTCTGGGCAGCCTGCTCGAACTGCACCAGAAACAGTTCGCGGAAGCCTCGGAACGTATCGCGGACGATGTCCAACTCGTAGAGGACCGACTGAGGGGCGGACACCCGCTTGTTTGCCACAAGGGAGTCCATCGTGGCGCGAGCTTCACGAGCGAGATACTCCGAGACGCGGAGATCGAGTTGATTGCCGGCGCGGTGGGCCACGCTCCACCGAGCGATCATGTCCGCCAGCCAGGGAATCCGACGGAGCTCCTCGCGGGTGGCCTCGTCCAGCAGCCGCTGCTGGCGCGTCTCCCACCACAGGCCGAGGGTTCCCGCCGCCTGGGCGACCATGGCCACCGCCTCGATGGGGCCGCCGACTCCGATAGAGGGAAGCCGTGGCGAAGGGCCCGCCTCGCTTGATCCGAAAGACCGGTCGACTGGATCCCAGGCCACCCCGCTCCTACCGAAGGTCATCGTCCACATGTCGCCGGTGTCCTTCTGGACCAAGAACTGCCGCGCGCTGCTCGAACCACCAACTGACATGTGTCTCCCCAAACTGTCCGACTGTCCAGCAAGGCTATCGAGCCACGGCTCGTGGCGGCGGTCGCCCACGGCGAAGGAACGAGTACAACCTCCGAAGCAACTCACTGCTCGCTGTTCCGGCCCTGCAAACGGCGGTCGGCAGCGTGCATGCACGACGACGCCACCCACGAGGCTGGCGTGACGATCGTTGTGTCAACCTTCGCCCTTCGCCAGGCACTTGCGTGGTCAGTCGGTGCGGAGCACGTCCGCAGACACCCCAATTCGATTCGGCTGATGAAGGTCTTTCCTCATCAGTACGGCCCAGCACTCACCCTGTGGGAGAAGCGAGCGGCACTACCACCGCCAACGTCGCGGTCTGCCCGGCGCGACGACGCCCTCGCGCCGGGCCGTGGTCTAGCGTTCCTGACCTTGGGGGAGAGCTTCCACATCCAGCCTCTGGTCGAGCCTGCTCTGGGGGTCGTCGGAATTCGCTGGACGTTCTTCTCTCCTCGAACCGTCGGCACGCCGTCGTCCAGCGGCTCGAGGCCCAGCCCGGGCTTTCCCAACGGGATCAACCCCCACCGCACCCGGGCAGCGTGGAGCGCGGGTGATCGCAGCGCTTCTTGAACGGACGGTCTTAGTGCGCGACAGCTGGGGGATGACAAACGGCGCCCACGAGGATGACGACGGAGCAAGGCATCAACGAGCGACTGTTCCGGAGCATGCCAGAAGTGGCGACGGCCGCGTCTACCCACCGACCCGAGCTCCACCCCCTAGGGCTCGCCGTGTCCCGCTACTGGTTCCTCTGTCCGATCATCCGCGGCGAGGCCGGTGCGCCTCTTCGAGCGCTGGACACCACCAACTTCGTGCTTCGGCTCGAGGATGAGCGTGTGTCCTAGATGGAGGAGTCCGTAGTTGCGGCCGGAGTCTCGATCGTCTGGTCAGCAGCGCGATGCCCCCCGCGTCGTAGAGAGCGTTCTGTCCAAGTGTTGTTGATTCGTGGCAGTCGTCGACCGGATCCGGTAGACAAGAGGCTTGCCCATAAGGGGTGGAGGACGGAAGGGATGGCATATGGCTAGCGATTTGCAGGATGCGTGCGCGGCTTGGCAGGGAGGGATGTCCGGGGGGTCATCACCGATCCGCGCCGCTGCCCGGAACCTCACCGGTATCAGGCACTACTTCCGGGCCGACTTCATCGACAGGTACGAAGACGAAGCACGCAGCGACGAGGTCACAACCCAGCGCGCCTGGACGCTCCTCGCCGCCCTGGCCGCGAGCCCACTTCGCACCCCGGCCGAATGGGCCAGCGAGTTGAACATCGGGTCGGGCTGGGTCGGGCGTGGGATCAAGAGGGGCACCCAGGACCAGCAGATCCTCCAGTCACTATCCACAGGCGAGATCACCATGCCGTTGTGGGGCGCCAGCTTCGACCCCGACATCGCACGCCACTACGGCGACAGGTTCACCTTCATCATGCACGGACCGTTCCCAGCCATCCCTGCTTGGCTCCACTCCGGGATCGTGGCCGAGGAACTCGAGCTGATCTGCGGCGGACGCTACGAGATCATCCAGCCCACGGATCTGACGGCGGAGAAGATCCAAGTCCACCTCCGATTCCTTGGACTCCCGACTGTCCATCGCAGCCCGGAAACCGGACCCGGGCACGTATGACCCGAGCAACAGAGACTCAGCTCCGGCAGGGAGTCTCCTCGAATCCTTCACCGCAGCGACACGCATCTACTCATCGGCATCCGGAGTACTGGACGTTTCCTCACCGTGGACGTTGATGCCTCGCATGACACTTGCTCACAGATGGCCTCCTACGAAGGAGACGCAGTACTGATCGAGATCCCCGGCGCCGCCCTGAGCAACCGAGGAGTCTCCACCTTCGACCAGGATTGGCTCACTGAGCTTGGCTTCACCTCACCCGACGTCGACGTGCCGAACTGGTGGATCGGCATAGAACGCGGCCACCACTCAGGAGTTCTGCTAAGAGTGTGAGCGTTCTACTGCGCTCCGCGAACGGGAAGCAATGCTCCGCAGTTGGCGCACTCCCCGTCGTCGGCAGGAGTTCGCAGGAAGCAAGACGCACAGGTGACCTCGTCATGTACCGTTCGCGGATGGCCGCCGCCCCCCCGACTGATGTCACTCGGAAAATGGTCCCGGCAGTAGAACCGGGTGTGATAGGTGTCGCCCCACTCGCGCCGCATCATCCAGAGGTCAGCCCTGGATCGCCGAGCCGAGTTCTTGCCGCAAGTCGAGCAGTAGCTCCCCTCACCGTAGTCGCCGTACAGCTGCGGGTCGCCGGAGAGGGCCGTCAACGGGACCAGTACGTCAGCGGCAGGTCAGCGAACCTCTCGTAGGTCTGCTCAGTCATTCCCCAACCATGCCCGAGTTGCCCGCTCCAGTCCGATGAAACCACATGCTCCGTTGATCAGCCGATTGCGTCCCGTTGTGTGGTGGGC
>DJWE01000015.1 GCA_002441465.1 Propionibacteriaceae bacterium UBA6238
GTGGTCCGGTCGTCGGAGTAGAGCAACACCCGCGCTGTCGTCTTCATCTGGCCTTCCTCGTCCGGGCGTCCGCTGCCCCGCGTGCGCCTGTGGCGCCATCGTAACGGTTCCGTGGCCCTCCCCCGCCCGGCGCCCGCCCCTCGCCCGGAGCCATCCCCGGACCGGGCAGCCGACCCACCGGCAACGCCCGAGGAAGGCGGGCGGCGTACGGCGGACCACTCCGGCGCCAGAAGTCAAGACGCGGATTTCCCGGAGGACGAAGTGGTGCCCAGAAAGGCGGCCGTTCGACATAATGACGCAATGGCCCACACCACGCCGCTGAGTGCCTCGACCAGCCTTCCGCCCGGCGCGATCCACCCGATCGCGCCCAGCCGGTTGCGCGGGATGCGCGGGCGACCGGACGCGCTCGCGGTCGGTGTGATCATCTGGCTCGCCAGCGAACTGATGTTCTTCGCCGCGCTGTTCGCCGCCTACTTCTCGCTGCGGGAGGTGACCAACGCCGCCGCGGCCGAGGCCGGCACCACTCCGATGTGGGAATGGGGATCAAGTCACCTACTCAACGACTGGTTCGGGATCAGTTTTCCCTGGTTCGCCACGATCAACACCACGATCCTGTTGCTGTCCTCGGTCACCTGCCAGCTCGGCGTCCATGCTGCCGAGCGGGGACAAGTCGGTCGCTCCGGGTCGCTGATGAAGGTCGGCGGATGGGGACTGCGCGAGTGGTACACGCTCACGTTCGTGATGGGCGCGGTCTTCATCGGCGGCCAGGCGTTCGAATACGCGAACCTGGTCAGCGAGGGTTTCGTGATCTCCGTGAATGCCTACACTTCGGCGTTCTTCCTCGCCACCGGCTTCCACGGCCTCCACGTGATCGGCGGCCTGGTGGCATTTCTGCTTATGTTGGGGCGCACCTACGTTTCCCGCCGCTTCACCCACGAGCAGGCTGTGCACGCCATTGTTACCTCCTACTACTGGCATTTCGTGGACGCGATCTGGGTCGTGCTCTTCGGGGTGCTGTACCTGCTGCGCTGAAACTCCAAGGAGAGAACCCTGATGAGATTCCTGGCCTCCGCAGGTCGGCAGTCGCTACGCCGGCACAAGGCGGCCCGTCCCGTCCTGCTCGCGCTGAGCCTGTTCCTGGTCGGCGCGGTGTACGCCGCGGTCGCACCGGCGACCACGTCCTCGGCCGAGGGCGCGCCCAATGAGCAGCTGATCGCGCAGGGCAAGGACCTGTTCGCGGTGAACTGCGCCTCCTGCCACGGCCTGAACGCCGAAGGCCTCGCCCAGCAGGGCGCGCCGGCGCTGACGAACGTGGGCGGCGCGGCCGTCGATTTCCAGGTACGCACCGGACGCATGCCCATGGGCAACCCGTACACCCAGGCCCAGGGCCAGGGTCAGGGCAAGCAGAACACCTTCTCCGACGACGAGATCAATGCGCTCGCCGCCTACGTGGCCAGTCTCGGCACGGGTCCGGACGTCCCGACCGAGGACCAGTACAGCCCCGACGGGCTGTCCGCGGAGGACGTGGCCCGCGGCGGTGACCTGTTCCGCACCAACTGTTCGGCCTGTCACAACTTCAAGGGCGCCGGCGGCGCACTGCCCAACGGGTACGTCGCGCCGAGCATCGAGAACACCGACCCGGCCCAGATCTGGGAGGCCCTGCGCACCGGGCCCGGGCAGATGCCGGTCTTCGCGTCGGGAGCCATCCCCGACGAGGACGTGAAGAAGATGATCGCCTACGTCGAGCAGGTGAACGCGACGCCGTCGGCCGGTCTCACCCTCGGTGGCCTCGGACCGGTCTCGGAGGGATTCTGGGCTTGGGTGGCCGGAATCGGGTCGCTGGTGCTCGCGGCGATCTGGATCGCGACTCGGGGGGCACGCGCATGAGCACCGACATCGAGCGGACGCCGTCGGAGCACTCCGACCTCGCCGCGCCCGACTCGCCGGTACCCGATCCGGGTGTGGAAGAGCACGCGCCCCGGTTCACCGACGTCGACGAGCGGGCGGCCGAGCGCGCCTACCGGCAGATCGTCGGGATGCTGGCCGCGGTCCCGATCCTGGTGATCGGCTTCCTCGTCGCCTACTTCGCCGTCCCCCGCGACGCGGAACTGATGCTCTTCGGGGCCAACCTGAAGATGCAGAACACCCTGCTCGGCCTCACCGCGGGCCTGGCCGCACTGCTGATCGGCGTCGCGGCGATCCAGTGGGCTCGGGTGCTGATGAGCGATGAGGAGATCGTCGGCGAGCGGCACGGCGCGGCGTCCCCGCCCGAGGCCCGCGAACGCGTTCTGGCCGACCTGGAGACCGGTATCGAGGCCACCACCATCCGCCGACGCAAGCTGCTCGGCTCGGGCATGGCCGGCGCACTCGGCCTGATGGCGCTGCCCGCCGTGGTGAGCCTGGCCGACCTGGGTCCCTGGCCGACCGCAGCGGAGCGGGCCAAGACCATCGAGACCACGCTGTGGGCCGAGGGCGTCCACCTGGTCAACGACGTGACCTACCGCCGGCTGAAGGCCGATGAGCTCGAGGTCGGCCAGTTGGTCAACGCCGAGCCGGAGAACCTGCAGAAGCTGGAGGGCACCGCCTACCAGCAGGCGAAGGCCAAGGCCGCGATCATCATCGTGCGGATGGATCCGAACGCGATCCGGATTCCCGAGTCCCGCAAGGACTGGCAGGTGAACGGAATCCTGTGCTACTCGAAGATCTGCACCCACGTCGGCTGCCCGATCAGCTTGTGGGAGCAGCAGACCCACCACCTGCTCTGCCCGTGCCACCAGTCGACCTTCGACCTCGGCAACTCCGGGCTGGTGGTGTTCGGGCCGGCCGCCCGAGCGCTCCCCCAGCTTCCGATCACCACCGACGCGGACGGCTACCTGGTCGCCCGTAGCGACTTCACCGTCCCGGTGGGACCGAGCTTCTTCGAGCGGGATTCGTCCAAGGACTTCCAGGAGGGCGACCGCTGATGGCCAAGCCGGCAGATATCAACCCGTCCTCCCCCGCGATGGAGGTGCGGACCCCGCCCAAGCAGGAGAGCCCGAACAAGCTGGCCGGACCGGCCACCTGGGTGGACGAGCGGATCGGCCTGGCCAAGCTGCTCGGCAACATCCGCAAGGTCTTCCCCGACCACTGGTCGTTCCTGCTGGGCGAGATCGCGCTCTACTCGTTCGTGATCCTGCTGCTCACCGGCGTGTTCTTGACCATCTGGTTCAAGCCGTCCATGACCGAGGTTGAGTACACCGGCACCTACGAGCTGATGCGCGGCATTCCGATGTCGGAGGCGTTCGCGTCCACCCTGAACTTGAGCTTCGACATCCGTGGCGGCCTGCTGGTGCGCCAGATCCACCACTGGGCGGCGATGCTGTTCGTGGCCGCGATGACCGCTCACATGCTGCGGGTCTTCTTCACCGGCGCCTTCCGCAAGCCTCGCGAGCTGAACTGGATCATCGGCGTCGGGCTGTTCTCGATGGCGCTGGTGGAGGGGTTCGCGGGGTATTCCCTTCCCGACGACCTGCTCTCGGGCACCGGCCTGCGCTTCGTGGACGGCCTGGTCCGCTCGATCCCCCTGATCGGCACTTGGGTGGAGTTCTTCGCCTTCGGCGGCGAGTTCCCGGGCAGCCTGATCATCCCGCGCCTCTACATGGTGCACATCCTGCTGATCCCGGGTCTGCTGCTCGGTCTGATCAGTGCGCACATGGCGCTGCTGATCTACCACAAGCACACTCAGTGGCCCGGCCCCGGACGCACCCAGCGCAACATCCAGGGCTACCCGTTCTTCCCGATCTACGTGGCGAAGGCCGGCGGCTTCTTCTTCATCGTGTTCGCGGTGGCGATCCTGATGGGTGCGTTCATGCAGATCAACCCCGTGTGGATCTTCGGTCCGTACAACCCGGCCCAGGTCACCGCAGGTTCCCAGCCGGACTGGTACATGGGGTTCGTCGAGGGCGCCATCCGGATCACTCCCAACTGGGAATGGCACCTGTGGGGCACGACGTGGTCGTGGAACATCTTCCTTCCAGGCGTGGGCCTGATGGGCCTGCTGTTCACCGCGCTGGCGGTCTACCCGTTCATCGAGGCGTGGATCACCGGCGATACCTCCGAACACCACCTGCTGGACAGGCCGCGCAACGCTCCGGTTCGCACGGGGCTCGGCGTGGCCGGCATGGCCGCGTACGGCATGTTCTGGCTGGCCGGGGGCAACGACATCCTCGCCACCCAGTTCCACGTCTCGCTGAACGCCGTCACCTATTTCATGCGGGTGGCCGTGTTCGTGGTGCCGGTGCTCGCCTTCATCGTGACCAAGCGGATCTGCCTGTCGCTGCAGCGCTCGGACGTCGAACGCGTGCTACACGGCTCGGAGACGGGCGTGATCGTCCGCAGTCCCGACGGCGGCTACAGCGAGGCGCACCGGCCGATCTCGCCCGGCGAGGCCTACTCGCTCACCCGGCACCCGCAACCCGAGGCCTTGGTGCCCAACGGCAAGCAGGTGGGTCGACTGCGCGGACGGCTGTCCCGCTGGTACGCCCAGGGACAGGTGCCCAAGCCGACCGCGGCCCAGATCGCCGCAGCCGCCGACCATGCCGCCGTGGGCACAGAGCACGACGCCGCGGCGCTCGATAGCGGCGACAGCGGGGAGACACACTGAGCCCGCGCGTGGAGGTGGCGCGGACGGGGTTCGCGCTGCCTACGCCGGACGAGGTGGAGCAGCTGTACGCGCTCGCGACCTCGCGTCCGCCCCAGGTCGAGGACGCGGACGTGGCCGCAGTGTACGCGGCGTTGTACGACCTCGCCCTGGATCGCGCCGACCTGGTCGCCGTCACCGCCAGGGAAGTCGGCGAACTGGTCGGCTTCGGCTGCGGACACCGCTGGCACTGGCAGGAGCAGACCGACGAGTGGTCCCGCGACCTGGCCGAGCGGCTCGGTGACGACGCTGCCCAGCTCGAGGGGTCCTTCGCCGTGCAACTGCTGGCCGTGCATCCCCGCTTCGGTCGGCAGGGCCTCGGCTTCGAACTGCTCAAGCAGCTCATGGTCGCCTCCGCGGCATCGGTGTACTGGCTGCTCACCGCGGACGCGGACACTCCCGCTCGCCGCCTGTTCCGTCGGATGGGCTACCGTCCGCTGACGCTCGACTCCGAAGCTCCCAACGGCGAGCCAGGGCTGATCCTCCTCCACGGCTGATCCGGGCCGCCGGGTACCCTTGTCCGGTGCGTTTCCTCACCGGTAAGCCCGAGTACGACCTGACCTACGATGACGTCTTCATGGCGCCGCGCCGCTCCTCGGTCACCTCGCGTCTCGACGTCGACCTGACCAGCACCGACGGCCTGAACCTGCCGCTGCCGCTCGTGGTCGCCAACATGACCGCGGTCGCCGGACGCAGGATGGCCGAGACCGTGGCCCGGCGCGGCGGCATCGCGATCATTCCTCAGGACCTTCCGGTCGACATCGTGGGGAGCGCGATCGCCAGGGTGAAGGCCGCGCCCACGGTGTTCGACACCGCGCTCACCATCGGCCCGCACGCCACGATCGGCGAGGTCTTGATGCTGCTGCCCAAGCGTGCCCACGGCCTGGTCGTCGTGGTCGACGGCGAGGGTGCCCCGCTCGGCACGATCTCTGAGGCCGAGGCGGAGGGGCTCGACCGGTTCGCGCAGGCGCACGAGGCGATGACCACCGACGTGACCATCATGAGCCCCGACGCCACCCCGACGGAGGTGTTCGACGAACTGTCCACCCGCCGCCACAAGGCGGCTCTGGCCGTCGCCGAGGGTCGCCTGGTCGGCCTGATGACGGTGAAGGGCGCCCTGCGAGCGGAGCTTTACGCTCCGGCGCTCGACGCGTCCGGCCGATTGCGGATCGGCGCGGCGGTGGGCATCTCCGGTGACGTCGAGCATCGGGCCGAGGCGCTGCTCGACGCGGGCGCGGACGTGCTGGTCATGGACACCGCCCACGGCCACCAGGAGCGGATGATCTCCGCCGTGCAGCGGTGCCGGGCTGTGGTCACCGCGTCCGGCAGGGACGTCCCGATCGTGGCCGGCAACGTGGTCACCGCCGACGGTACGGCCGACCTGATCGATGCCGGCGCGGACGTGGTGAAGGTCGGAGTGGGTCCCGGCGCGATGTGCACCACGCGGATGCAGACCGGCGTGGGACGGCCGCAGTTCTCCGCCGTGCTGGAGTGCGCTCAGGAGGCCGAGGACTCGGGCCGGAGCATCTGGGCCGACGGCGGCGTCCGGCACCCCCGCGACGTGGCTCTCGCCCTGGCTGCGGGCGCGGGTGCGGTGATGATCGGCTCCTGGTTCGCCGGGACGCACGAATCCCCCGGCGAGCTGTTGTACGCCTCGGACGGCCGCCCCTACAAGGAGTCCTTCGGCATGGCTTCGGCCCGCGCGGTACGGGCCCGCACCCGCACCCAGTCGGCCTTCGACCGGGCTCGCGCCGCCCTGTTCGAGGAAGGCATCTCCAGCTCGCGGATGTACCTCGACCCGGCCCGTCCGGGCGTGGAGGACCTGCTCGACTTCATCGTTTCGGGCGTGCGCTCGTCGTGCACCTACGCCGGCGCCCGCACCCTGACCGAGTTCTCCGCCCAGGCGATCGTCGGCGTGCAGTCCGCGTCCGGCTACAACGAAGGGCGCCCGCTGCACTCCAGCTGGTGAGGCGCCCCACTCAGCCACGAAGCTGGAGTGAAGCCACCTCCTGAACACGGGAGGCAGGATCACTATCTATGGCGCGCAACCGCAGTCAGCCCGCGACGGCGCCCACCGATCCCTCTACCGGGTCAGCCCGACCGGGCAGTGGGAGTGCGCCAGCACGCCTCGAGCAAGCCCGCGCAGGTGCTCGGGATGCACGCCGAGGATCAGCAGGTCGACCGAGCCGCTCAGCGCGATCAACTCATCGATCGGCGTGCCGACCAGCACGTCGAGGTCGATCGGCGTGTCGGGATGCTGCTCGCGAAGCGACGCCAGCTGGCCCTCCAACTCGGCGGTCGTCGCGGCGAGGGCCGGGCGCTGCGTCCCGGCCTCGGCGGGCACCACATGCACCACCCGCAACCGAGCCTCGCGGACGACCGCCTCGCGGGCGCCCCACTCGAGGGCGGCACTGTGCGGAGGCCAGGTACTGATCGCCACGGCGACGGTCCGTTGCCCTCCGGTCTCCAGCGGCGTCGAGCTGCCCGAGATGACCACCACCGGGCACCGGGCCAGCCCGGCCACGGCCACGCTCGTGGAGCCGACGAACATCCGCTCCAGACCGCTCATCGAGCGGCGCCCCACCACCAGCAGATCGGCCTTCGCACTCAGTTCGGCGAGGACTTCTGCCGCCTGGCCGACCAGAACCTCCGACGTCACCCGCGCAGCCGGCAGACCCAGGCCCGTGGCGAAGGCGACCGCCTCGGCGGTCAGTTCCACGCCTGCCTTCTGCAGCGCCTCCGTGGTGACGACCAGCTCCCACATGCCGCTCACCATCGCGCCGGGGTCGGCGACGTTGACGATCCACAGGTCGGCTCCGGCTGCCTGCGCGGTCCTGACCGCGTAGCGCACGGCGCGCAGCCCGTCCGCCGAACCGTCCACTCCCACCAGAATCCGGCGCAGCACGCCCTTGCCCGGCTCGATGTCGCTCATACCCCGACCTTGCTCCCCCGGCGATGCTCCGTCAACTGTTCAGGACCCGACGGCGTCGACCAAGGCGAGCAACGCCAGCGCGTAGGCGTCCACAGCCTCCGCGGCGGTGAAGGTCGTGCTGCCCGGGTGGCCCGGGATCCGCACCCGCACCTGATAGCCCGCGTTCGTCCCGACCAACTCGCCGAAGGCCCTTCCGAGCAGGTCACGCACCTGGTGTTCCAGCGGCAGCCACAGCACCTCGTCGAGCTGGACCGAGTCCAGCGCCCACTCGGTGGTGCCGTTGAAGGCCAACAGGGTGCCACTCGGGTACTCGCGGGCCTCGACCACCATGTCGGCAACGGTGAACACCTCGCCGGCGAGCTCGGAGGAGCGGACGGCGAATCGGTCGCCGGGCTGCGGCGCCCAGCGCACCCCGGCCCGGTGGAGCTGCTCGGCGAGATCGTGCGAGATCATGTCGGCATTATCCGTCCGGATCCCGATCGACGGACGGGCCGCAGGCCGGCGGGTCGGACCGCCGAGCTCGATCCGGCCTCCGATGGCTCAGTGCTGGTACTCGTCGCGGTAGTACTGGTACGTCCAGCCACTGACCGCCCAGATGCCGAGCGCCACTCCGAGAATCGTGATCCACCAGCCGAAGACCGGCCCCAGGCCCATCACCGTCACGGTGAGGGCGCACCAGAACGGCCAGATGCTCTTGGACGGAAAGAAGCCCACCTCGCCGGCACCCTCGATGATCTCGCCGTCCTTGCGGTCCTCCGGACGCGGGTCGATCTTGCGCGACTGGATGGTGAAGAACATGGTCAGCATCGCGCAGAACGCCAAGGCGAGCAGGAACACGACCGTCCCGATCACCTCGTGGCTGGCGATCCAGTAGATCGGCGCCACGATCAGGAAGAACACCGCGATCACCGCGAAGATCCAACGTTCGGCCTTCATCGGGTCACCTCCGGGGCGGACGCATCCGCGACGGCGTCCGGCGTCCCGGGGCCCGGCTCTGCAGCCGTCGGGTGCGCGGCGTCGAAGGCCGGCGAGATGGAGCGGATCCGCGGCACCTGGTCGAAGTTGAACCGTGGCGGCGGGCTGCTGGTCGCCCACTCCAGCGTCCGGCCCCAGCCCCACGGATCGTTGGTGTTCACCAACGGCGCGTTGCGGCTGACCCAGACGTTCCAGATGAACGGCAGCATCGAGACCCCGAGCAAGAAGGCGCCGACGGTGGACACCTGGTTCAGGAAGGTGAAGCCCTCCCCGGGCAGGTAGTCGGCGATCCGGCGCTGCATTCCTTCGACGCCGAGCCAGTGCTGCACCAAGAAGGTGGTGTGGAAGCCGATGAACAGCAGCCAGAAGTGCAGCTTG
>DJWE01000088.1 GCA_002441465.1 Propionibacteriaceae bacterium UBA6238
AGTTCGAGGAGCACCTTCCAGGTGAAGAAGACTACCGGGTTCTACCCGCGCCTCAACGTCGACACCACAGGCCGGGGCGCGGTCGGTCAGGCCGGTGGGGTGCTGCTGACCTCCACGGTCCGCACCGCGGGTCTGGGCGTCGGGCTGTCCGCGGCGCTGGCGCCGTGGCGGCCGGCGAACGCGACCCATGACCCGGCCAAGGTCCTACTGGACCTGGCGTTGACGTTGGCCCTGGGCGGGGACACCTGCTCGGACCTCGCGGTGGTGCGCGCCGAGCCGGCGGTCTTCGGCTCGGTGGCCTCGGACCCGACCCTGTCGCGCACGATCGCCCGCCTCGCGGCGGACGTGGACAAGGTCTTGGCGGCGATCGACCGGGCTCGAGCCGCGGGCAGGGCAACGGTCTGGGCCAAGGCGGGCCAACACGCCCCCGACCACGGCGTCGATGCCCGCCAGCCGCTGGTCGTCGATGTCGACGCCACCCTGGTCACCTCGCACTCGGAGAAGGAGCAGGCCCGCCCGACGTTCAAGCGCGGGTTCGGGTTCCACCCGTTGTGCGCGTTCGTCGACCACGGCGCCGCTGGGACCGGCGAACCGCTGGCGATCGCGCTGCGCCCAGGCAACGCCGGGTCGAACACCGCCACCGACCACATCGCCGTGATCAGTGCGGCGCTGCGTCAACTGCCCGGGGGCCGGGCCGGCAAGCAGGTGCTGGTCCGCATCGACGGGGCCGGGTCCACCCACAAGGTCATCGACTGGCTCACGGGTCGACGGTTGGCTTACTCCGTCGGGTTCACGCTCCCGGAGAACACCCCTGACCTGCTCCGACGCATCCCCGAGCACGTCTGGACCCCCGCCTACGACGCCCACGACCAGGTCCGCGATGGGGCGTGGGTCGCCGAGCTCACCGACCTGCTCGACCTGACCGGCTGGCCCAAGGGCATGCGCGTGATCGTCCGCAAGGAACGACCCCACCCCGGCGCCCAGCTCCGCTTCGAGGACGTCGACGGCATGCGGATCACCGCCTTCGCGACCAACACCGTCCGCGGCCAGCTGCCCGACCTGGAGCTGCGCCACCGGCGCCGGGCCCGCTGCGAAGACCGCATCCGGGTCGCCAAGGACACCGGCCTTGCCAACCTGCCCCTGGCCTCCTTCAACGCCAACCGGATCTGGTGCGCCGTCGTCGCGTTGGCCGCCGAGATCACCGCCTGGATGCAGATGCTCGCGTTCGGCGAGGCCGAGGCCCGCCGATGGGAGCCGAAGAAGCTGCGCTACCGGATCTTCACCATCGCCGCGACCCTGGCCCGCAGCGGGCGGCGGGTCTGGCTGCACCTGTCCGGCCGATCACCCTGGGCCGGCCTGACCCTGACCGGGCTCGGGCGCCTGGCCGACCTCGCCCCCGGCTGAGCCGAACACCACCGTCCACCACGACCCGCACGACCCCCGGCCCTGGAACCGGCGCCCACCCCGGACGACACCGGGGCCCGTGTCACACCCGGACGGAAGAATCACGCCCAGCCGGCAGCAGAACTGCCCGACCGCGCAAACCAGCCGTCACCGTGAAAGATCGAGGCTAGGTCGCAACGAGGCCTCAGGAGCCTGAACTCGCGGGAATTCCGGAGGCGGCACCGACCCTGCTGGGGTTCCGCAGCCAGCGCAGAAGCGCGCACCCGCGACGAGTTTGCTGCCACACGACACACACCACATCATCTAGCTCCAGTTCGGTTGAAGATCAGGTACGCGCAGCCGACAGCCTTGCGCCCGGGTCTGCGAACGCGCGTTGCGCCTGTGCGATCCCCGGCGCTCCGCTGACATCGCCAACAGAGAGTAGACCGCATGGAGTGTGTCGGTGGCCATGAGCATGTCCCCGCAAGTGGCCAGGAGAAAGCCACCAGAGGGCAATTTCCGCCCGGCGTTTACGGTAAGGCCCTTGAGAGCCCGGAGGACGCAGTCGCACCACTTGAAACCGTGCCGCCCAGCATCTGCTGCAGGGACAGGTGACGTTGACCTCAATGCCACCAATCCCTCTCGCGTCAAGCGAGTCCAACCAGCATGCCGCACGTTGGCCGCCAGACGAGCCGCCTCGAGCGGTGCGTGGCCGCCTTGGGCGAGCTTGACCGACCGCATCCGCCGGCGCGCAGATAAGTCGTGTGCAGCGATGGGATCTCGCACCGCTCTCCAGCCGCCATCTCCGCGCTAGATGTTCGACTCGCTCACCGTGAGGGATCGATCGGCCGACGTGAACCGCTCAAAGAACTTTCCGACGAGGCGCGCGGAACGACCACCATCGAGCATCCCGTGTCGCGACACAATCTCCACCGCACGCACGTCACCCTGATCGTCTACGTACATGTGCACGTGAGTTCCATTGCCCTGGGCGCCCGCGTTGAACTTCAGGATGTTCAGTCCGATCGCGAAGTCCGGAACTCCGTCGATGGAGGCGAATGGCGAGTCGAATGTCGGGGTATAGTAGCCAGTTGCCCCGGAATTGCCAGCAATTTTCGCACCGGCTTCAAGAAGGCGCGATCCCGCGCCGCGAACATCTTCTCCTGCGTCTCGGAAAATGTTCGCGCACTCATTGACGCTTAGCCGAGTCGTGAACGCGACGCCCTTTGTACCCACGATCCCAATCTCCAATCTGTTCAGCCAGGGCTCCGAGCCCCTCACCGTGCGTGAGCAAGACCGCGCTCCTGCGCTGAGTGCGCCGTCAGTGTGACAACTGGCTCTGACGGACGACAGACATGACTGCCCCGTTCGCCGCATCGACAGAGGAGGGCGACGACCATTTGCAGCTCGCACGGCGGGGCTCCATCCGCGGGTCCCCCCGCGAAGACCGATACCTCTCCCGCTCTGGTCGCAGCCCGGCGCCGATCGCTCGCCCTCACCCGCGCGAGCCGCGCTCCCTTCGCTCGGGTCTGCACTCGACGAGGGGCGACCCAAGCCGGGCTCCGGGGGCGGGGCGCCCCGTCGCGGATGGGCCGCGCGGTGACCACAACGAGTTGCTCGCTCCAGCTGGTGACGACGCCGGATGACCGCCTCGCGCTTCGCGGTCCGGAGCTGAGTGGAGGCGACGAGCGGCGCCTGCCTCTGCCAGGTTGCCGTAAGCGCGGCGACAGCCGCGGCAGCAGAGCGGCCGACGTGGTCCGGGACGCATCGCCGGTTGCGCCGTTGAAACCGACGCCGATCCGCGATCGATCATGATCACATCGTCAGTCGACCTCGCCGATCAGACGGCCGGTCCATGGATCCCTCCGTCCGTCAGGCTACTTGTGTGAGTGGCTCACGAGCCGGCCCACTCACGTCCGACACACTTGAAGGGCGCGCAGTCGGGTTGGGGCCCGGGGGGCGATCGCATGGATCGCGATTCTCTAGGCAGAACTGCTCCAGGGCGTCGGAAGAACTGGAGGCCGCAGGACCACAGAGTAGATGGAGGATGCAATGGCCGTTACAAAGGATGCGTACTGTCCGAAGTGCAAGAAGACCGTGCGCATGACTCGATGCGAGGTGTGCAAGGGCACGGGTGGCAGCTGGACCACGCAGTGCAACTCCGCCTGCAATCGCCACGGCTGGCTGTGCCCTACCCACGGCAAGAACTACTGATCGACAGCTGCTTCACACATCGACATGCGATCCTAGCAAGCAAGGTGCTCCGACCAACCGCAGAGACATACTGGAAGATGTCAAGCAGTTCGCGGGTAACGCCCTGCGTGACTGACATCTCTCTTGGCTGGTCCGTCGTGACCGCTGCGGCGAAGGAGTGGTCGTACGATCCTCAGGACGCTGTCGGCGCCAGTTTGTGCGATTTCGGCGACAACCCCAATCGGCACGGAAGCCGCGCTCGAAAGAATGGCAAAACTACTCCCAACTTCTGTTCTATGGCGGAATCGCAGCGATGTTTGAAGAAAAGTATTACAGACGACTCCGACGATGGAATAGTACCATTCGGGCGTTACAGATTCTCCGAGACTTATCACTTCGAGAATATGGGCTTCGGCTGACTAAGGCCGCGTTTCTGGGAGCCAGCGTGGCGCTTCTCTGATACGTCTCCTGGAACCAAGACGCGCCGATGGGCTGCCTTAGGTCGCACTTTGAGTCGTGTCGCCACTCCCGCATCGAGATCATCTCAGGTCGCTGCGGAGCAGCGAACAGTCCTTCGCCGAAGTCCAGCAGCTGCGGTCATGAGGCACCGTCTAGCCTCGTTCCGACAGCGAGACCGACCCATCGCCGCGGTACGGATCTCCAGTACACCGTCAGGGATGCCCCCGGCGCCGCCCGCTCGAGCGCCACGTGTGACAGTGGTCCGCGATGCGGAGAGAGCGACGCATTCCAGAGTACTGCCCGGCGGCTAGTGTCGCGTGTCTGAAGTGACT
>DJWE01000009.1 GCA_002441465.1 Propionibacteriaceae bacterium UBA6238
GTGAAAGCGCCCGAACGACTCAGGCCTCGGGCCAAACTTCTGCGAGCGCCTTGAGCAGGACCGCTATTGCCTTCGCGCCGGCGTCCACCGACCCGATGCTGCGCTCGCCGGTGTAGGACGCGCGGCCTCGCCTGGCCTGCATCGTTCTGGTGTTCTCCGCCGCCGACTCGGCGGCATCTGCCATCGCCATCAGGGTCAGCTTCGCGCTTCGACCCGTCGACTCTGAGGCCTCGAGGGCGTCCACTGCCGGCACCAGGGAGTCGAGCAGGGTCTTGTCGCCGACATCGGTCTTGCCGCGAACCTTGATACCCTCGATGGAGGAGCGCAGCGCGCGGACCATGTCGGTGCGCTCGATCTGCGGGTGTCCCTTCAGTTGCACGCCGGCCCGGAGAATGGCGGTGCCCCAGATCGGGCCAGAGGTGCCGCCGATCCGCGCTGCTACCGCAGCGGCGATCTTGGTGAGGAACACACCCGGGTCGCTGCGGTCGAACTCGTCCCACTGCTCGATGACGATTTCGAACCCGCGCGCGAGCGAGTAGCCGAAGTCGCCGTCACCGACGACCGCGTCCAGCTCCCCGAAGTAGGTCTCATTGGCCACGATCTGCTCGGCGAGAGTGCGCATCCCGAACTCGACGTCGGTGATGGAACCACTCATCTGTCTTCCTCCTATTTTCTTGCGAGCGTGTGCTCTTTGGGTTGAGTTGTCTTGAGGCAGTCCTGGACTCTCGGGGCAACCGCGTCGGGATGGGGCTCGCCCATCCTCGGCGGAGGGTCGTCACCACAGGTGCCGTTGCACCCCGCCGGGCTGGGGCGGAGGCTGCTGCTCCTTGACGCACCGATAGGGCCGAAGCAAGCGCTTCGCGAGCCACCATTGGCCCCTTTCGATCGGTGTGATCCCAAGCTAAGTTCCGCTGCCGGAGGAGCGATATAGGCGGTTCCCCCCAGACGATCTACGTGGTCGGGTGGGGGGCGGAGTGCGCTCGCGCTAGCAGTTCGGTCCGCGAACACAGTCCGGCCTTGCGCAGGATCGAGCTCACGTGCTTCTCCACGGTTCGAACGGAGATGCCTAGGCGGAAGGCGATCTGCTTGTCGGCCAGGCCGCGCAGGAGCATTTGGCGCACCTGGGCCTCGCGTTCGGTTAGCCGCTCTCCTTGCATCGTCGGCAGCCCGCCGAGCTGCGCCAAGACCTCGCCGAACACCAGCACATCGCCGCGGGCGGCACCCACCACCACGCGGCCGAGTGTGGTCGCATCCACGTCGGCCTGGACGAAGCCACGCACTCCACTGGCGGCCCACTCTCGCAGGTCGCCATCGAAGGTTCCGGGGTCTATCACACCGACCACCGCGGCGGATGGAGTCGCCGCGCGCAACTCGGTCAGCAGTTGAGCTCCGGCGGTGCCCGGAACACGCGTGCCGGCTAGCACCACGTCCGGACGCATTAGTCGCACAGCCTCCACCGCTGACGACCCTTCGGCAACCTGGGACACGACCTGCACACCCGGCTCGCTCGAGTCGAGAAGCTGAACCAGTCCCGCGCGCATGGCGGGCAGTGGGTGAACCACTACCACTCGCAGGCGCGGTCTATCGTCCACGCTTGCCAGCACGACATCGTGAGGCAGGTCCGCTCGAATCCGGGTGCCCCAGCCGGGCGTGGAGTCGATGCGGACCCGTCCTCCCACCTGGGCTGCGCGCGCCACAAGGCCTGGAAGACCGACGCCGGACCGGCAGGATGCCTCCGCATTGAATCCGCAACCGTCGTCTTCGACGATCACGGCGATCCCGTCCGAGCCGTACACCAGTCCGACCCGCGCGCAGGAGGCTCGCGCGTGCTGCACAACGTTGGTCAGGGACTCCTGAACGATCCGAAGCGCTTGAGTGGCGACACTGCGGGCCACTGGGTGCGGGTCACCAAACACACGGAAGGTTCCGGACAGATCTGAGGCTGCCTGCACCCAATCCAACTCGAGCCCGATACTGGCCTCGAGCGACCGTTCGGCTGTGCCTTCGGGACCCAGGCCCCACACCGCTCGGCGTCCCTCGTCCATGGTCGACTGCGCGGCCTGCTGTGCCTCGACGAGGCATCCGCTTGGATCGTCGCCGTGACCCACGGCGGCCTGCGCCTCCGCGATCCGCAGCGCCACGGTTGCCAGACCGCGTCCGAAACTGTCGTGGATCTCCAGCATTGCCCGCTCCCGCTCGGCAGCCACTGCGGCCGCCTTCGCCCTCTCCGAGGTCTCCTGGTGGAGCCGTGAGTTCGCGATGGCAATCGCGGCATGGGTGGCGAAGCGTTGGAGAAGTTCGGCGTCGCCTGCGTCAAACCGCTGGGTGTCCGTGTCGGCGAAGACGATGAGCGCCCCGATCAGGTTCGTGCGTAGGGTGATGGGCACCCCGATCACGGCCCTCAGGAATCGGGGCTCGTCGGGACGAATGTGGCCATGCGGGACCATGCTGTAGTGATCGAAGATCACGGGCTTGCCGGCTCGCACGACAGCGCCAGTCGACCCCTCGTTCAGTGAGAAGACCCTGCCCGCCTGACAACCTTCGTCGAGGTCGATCTCCTTGCGGTAGGTCTGATTGACCTGATCGACCAGGCAGATTGAACCGCTCCGGCAGCCGAGCAGCTCGACTGAGCTCCGCAGTATCCGTTCAAGGAGCGGTTGCAGCCGGAACTCGCCGGCCAAGTCGTTGGCGACCGACGCCAACGCGTCCTCGACGGACACGCGCTCTCGAATGTCGTGCTGCACCATTGCAACCTCTCTTCACCCGACACACTCCTGACTTCCGCTACAGCCAGCCATGAACTCGAGGAATTGTCAAATCCTGTGGAT
>DJWE01000103.1 GCA_002441465.1 Propionibacteriaceae bacterium UBA6238
AAGGCCAGCGGCAACGCGATGTAGAACGCCGACCAGGCAAGTGCCTCCTTCAGGGAGACCACGTGCGGCCGTCGGGTGATCACGAAGTCCAGGCCGAACAGGGCCAGGATCGCGGCGATGCTGATCGCCCACAGCTCGACCGAGCCGATGGCGATCTCGAGTACGGGGAGGTTCACGGAACGTCCTTCTCACTGCGCAGTGCGGTGAGGTCTCCTTCGCCGTCAACGGCGCATCCGCGGGGACACGATCGCGTGCCCGGACTGACCGCCGGATGACTTGGGAAGTACTCCCCTCGCCGAGAAGTGTACGGGCGGTCGCCGGACGCCGACAATCCAGGCTTCCCGCGTCCGTGGTCGAAAAGGGGACAGGTACTTTTCGGNNGAAAAGTACCTGTCCCCTTTTGGTTCAGGGCGTGCACCGATACCGGGTCAATCGGGACGGGGGCCGGTGCCGGCAACCGCGGAGCGGACCAGCGGACGGCACGCCTCCCCGGCCGCCCAGACCAGCGCGATGCCGACGACCAGCGTGCCGAGGAAGGCCAAAGACCCGAACTGGCTCGGCTCCGACTGCTGCAGCACCCCGAAGAAGTAGACCGCGAGTCCGCCCGAGCCAAGCGAGGCGAACGCGGCCGGGACGACCACCTCCACCAACCGGGTTCGATGGTGCAGCGACTCCGGGACGCCGAGGTTGCCGAGCTGGTGCAGCTCCTGGCGGTGGTCCAGCACCGCGGAAGCCTGGTTGAGCAGCGTGGACGCGGCCGCCACGACGAAGGCGATCGCCAAGGTGAGGTAGGTGCCGGTTTGCAGATCCTCGGCCAGGATCCGACTCAGCGGATCGGTGGCGGCGCTGCCGAGATCAGGAAGGGCGGTCAACGCACCGCCGGTGAAGCCGACGAACGCCAGCCCGGACACCGACCGCCACGTCCCCTTCGGGTCGGCGAGCAGTCGCCGCCCGGCAAGCAGGACGGCGGGCCGCCCCGACCGGGACAGGATCCGTCCGAGAAGCTGGAGCACCCAGGGACCGAACAGGTTGATCACCCCCATGAACACCGCCAGCACCACCAGAATCACGGTGACGCTCACGATGAGCGTCTGGGACTGGATCACCAGCGGCGCTCCAACCAACCAGGCGACCACGAGCACGGGCAGGGCGACGAAGCGCCACACCTTCATCGCCGGACGCGGTGCGCGCCGAGCCACCCCGAGCGGCGAGATCTGCAACCGCATCAAGCCGGTGATCGAGCTGAGCCCCGCGAGCACAACCACCAGCCCGATGATGCCGGCGATCGCTCCGATCGGCAGCAGCATCTCCGCCGCCGACAACGGCGTGGCCTGGAACCGGATCGCCGCCCAGGCCGGCAGGCTCACCAGATAGACCGCGAGCCCGAGTACAGCGCCGACCAGCGCGGTGAGCATGGTCTCCAGGGTGCTCAACCGGACCACCTGAGCCCCGGTCACTCCGAGCAGGCGCAGCGTGGACAGCCGCTGGTCTCGGCCCAGCGCACCGATCCGGGCCGCTGCCGCGCCGAGGGTCAGCACCGGAACCACCAGCAGGACGCTGGCGCACGCGGCGATCAGGGTCCAGGCGAGCAGCGTCGCCCCGCTCACGGACGGATCGAGACCGACGGCGGTCACGAAGGCATTCGGTGGCGCGTCCTGACGCCGGATGAAGACGTTCAGGCCGGCCAGGACGGTGAACAGCAGCCAGCTGCTCACCGTGAAAGCGGCCACGCCGATCAGGTCGATCAAGCCATGACCGGCCGAGATCCGTCCACGCAGCAGCATGGGTGCGACCCGGGTCACCCGCGTCATCGGAGGTCCCCTTGGCCCATGGCGTCGTTGAACACCTGCCCGTCGACGATCTCCACATGCCGTTCACACCACGCGGCCACCTTGGCATCGTGCGTGACCACCACCAGGCTCGCACCGACGTTCCTGGTCGCCGCGGTGAGCACCCGCATCACCTCGGCACCGGTGGCCTGGTCGAGCGCCCCGGTCGGCTCGTCGGCCAGCACCACCGCCGGGCTGGCGACCATCGCCCGCGCGATCGCGACCCGATGGGCCTGGCCACCGGAGAGCTCGCCCGGACGCCGCTTCTCCATCCCGCTCAGGCCCAGTCGGGACAGCCAATCCGCGGCTCGCCCGAGCGATTCGGCCCGGGGGCGTCCGAGCAGGAGCAGCGGCAACGCCACGTTCTCCAGCGCCGGCAACTCGGGCAGG
Source organism: Propionibacteriaceae bacterium UBA6238 (assembly GCA_002441465.1). GTDB lineage: Bacteria > Actinomycetota > Actinomycetes > Propionibacteriales > Propionibacteriaceae > Propionicimonas. The sequence continues at coordinate 2,220 of DJWE01000103.1, forward strand.
AGCTGGCCGTCCTGGAACACGAAGCCCATCTGCCGGAGCCGCAGCCGGCTGCGGGCCGCGTCCGAGGACAACGAGACCGGCTCGTCGCCGAGACTGACGTCCCCGGCGTCCGGACGCAGGATGCCGGCCAGGCAGTGCAGGAGCGTGGACTTCCCCGAACCCGAGGGGCCCATCACCGACACCGACTGGCCGGCCGGGATGTCCAGGCTGACGCGGTCGAGAGCGAGCACGTCGCCGAAGGACTTGGAGATGCCGCGAGCGCTGAGCGCCCGGCCCCACCCATCACCTGTCGGGGGTGTTCCTAGAGCAGTGGACGCGACCCGGTTCTCGGGCTGGTCGGTGCGAACGGGGTGCTGGAGTTCGTTCATGTGTCCAGCCAAGTGCCGGCGATCCGATTCCTCACGGGCACTGAGCGGCGTCTGCGGGGTAGTCCTGGCACTACCCCGTCGTCGACTCCGTTCCCTCCCCGCCGGCTCGGAACGCCTCTAGGGTGGCGGAGTGACCTCGCAGAGCCCGCCTCCGGAGACCGAGTTCCGGCATCGGCTCGTGGCGCCCAGCAACCCGGCGCGCATGCTGATCAGCCCCATCGGCTGGCGGGCGGTTCTGTACTGCTTCACCTCGATCGTCAGCGGATTGGCCGCGCTGCTCACCGGCATCCTGGGCGTGATGATCCTGCCCCTGGTGACCTGGGCCACCGCGAACGTCGAGCGGGGACGGCTCGTCCTGCTCGGCCTGCCCAGGCTCACTCCGCTGCCCCGATCCAGAGTGCGCCATCCGTGGGATCCGCGCGGCCTCGCCGACGGCAACCTCGCCGTGTGGGGCATCACGATCCTGTTCGGCCTGGTGGACGCGATCCCCGGTTCGGTCCTGGCGATGCTGGCCCTGGCGTCGGCCGACCTGCTGGTGTCGCTGATCCACGACGGCCAGTGGGGCCTCCAGATGGCGCTGGCCGCAGGGATGCTGACCGTCGTCCTCGTGGTCGGGTTGTACGTGGCCTGGGCGCTCGCCGCCGCCCAGGCGATCATCGTCGACATCCAGTTGCGGCCGCATTCCGATCTCAGCCGCCAGGTGGACGAACTGACCAGCTCGCGACGGGAGCTGGTGGACGTGTTCGCCGCGGAACGCCGCCGGATCGAGCACGACCTGCACGACGGCGCCCAGCAGCATCTGGTGCTGCTCAGCATGCAGCTCGGCGAGGCCGAGTACGCGCTCGGCCGCGACGACCTGGACGGCGCACGCCGCGCGCTCGAGGCTGCGCAGTCCTCGGTCGAAGCCGCGACCACGTCGCTGCGCGAGACCATTCGCGGCATCCACCCCCAGCTCCTCACCGACCGCGGGCTCGCGGCCGCCGTCCGAGAGCTGGCCAGTCGCCAGCCGGTCGGGGTACACGTCGAGGTGAGCGGTGACCTACAGCCGACCGAGCAGGTGTCGCTGGCCGCGTACTACCTGATCAGCGAGGCATTCACCAACCTGGTCAAGCACGCCCAGGCGTCAACCGTGACCGTCCGGCTGGCCCTGTACGACCCGCTCCAGCTGGAGGTGTACGACGATGGCGTCGGCGGCGCACAGGTGACGCCGGGACACGGTCTGAGCGGACTGGTCGAGTGGACCCATGCCCTGGGCGGAAGCTTCTGGCTGTCCAGCCCTCCCGGTGGGCCCACACTTCTGCGGGCCAGTTTCCCCCGTCACGCCGCCTGAGCCGGCACCGCGGACCTCGCCGGGGACATCGGGCGTCGAGCCGTCCCTGCCCAGGCGAGTTCTCGCCGCGACGAGGGCCGCCCCGGGCTAGCCTGAGCCCGAAGGAGGCGGCATGCGACTGCTGGTGGCCGACGACGCGGCCCTGATCCGGGCCGGACTGGTCGGTTTGCTCGAGAGGGCCGGTCACCAGGTGGTGGGCGAGGCGGCCGACGCCCCCGAACTGGTGGCGCAGTGCCGACGGTTGGCCGCCACCGAAGGCCTGCCCGACCTGGTCATCGCCGACGTCCGGATGCCTCCGTCGATGACCGACGACGGGTTGCGTGCCGCCGTCCAGCTTCGCGAGGCCTACCCCCACCTGCCACTGCTCATGCTCAGCCAGTACGTCGCGCCTGCCTACGCGGCCACCTTGATGGAGGCACGCGCGTCCGCCGGCCTGGGTTACCTGCTGAAGGAACGGGTGGGTCGGGTCGCGGACTTCCTGCGCTCGGTCGAGCTGGTCGCCGCCGGCGGAATGGTGGTCGACCCCGAGGTGGTCGGCCAACTGCTCAACGCCCGCCGCGGCGATCCTGTACTCAACCGGCTCACCCCTCGCGAGCTCGAGGTGCTCTCGCTGATGGCCAACGGCGCGTCCAACTCCCAGATCGCCGAACAGCTGGTGGTCACGCCGGCAGCGGTCGCCAAGCACGTCGCGAACATCTTCGCCAAGCTCAACCTGGGCCCGAACGAGGACAACCGCCGGGTCCGGGCCGTCCTGGCCTACCTCAATCGCTGAACCGGCCAGCCTCAGCCGACGTGCTCGCTGGCCAGCCGCGCGACGTGCAGCGTGAGGTAGACCACCTCGTCGGAGGTGATCGGCTGCTCGAGGCGGAGTTCGAGTAGCACCTTCACCCGCTCCGCGCACAGGTACGCCTCCGGGAAGGAGGCGCGGATCGTCGCGGCGAAGCTCGCCGGGTTCTCGACCAGTTGCTGGCCTGTGTGCACACGGACGAAGAAGTAACGCAGGTGGGTGATGAAACGCGCCGCATTGATGCCCTCAGTGTCGAAGTGCCGTCCGTAGGCGGAGTCCAGCACCTCGAACACCTGCCGGAACAGCTCGGTCATCCGCACGGTGCGGGACAGGTCGTCGGTGGCGAACATCGCGTTCACGAAATGCAGCGCGATCGGGATCGCTTCGTCCTGGGGCAGGTCCACGCCGGTGCGCTCGCGGGCCAGCGCCACCCCGTTGCGGGCGGCACGCAGCTCGTTCGGGTACAGGTGGGCCACCTCGGCACGCAGGGGGTAGCCCACCTCGATGTGCTGGCGAACCCGCTTGATCGCAAAGCTGAGGTGGTCGGCGAGCGGGATCACCATGCTCTGGCCGAACTCCGTGCCGAGTTCGGTCTGCGCCTGGGCAAGGATCTCCGCCGCCAGCGCCAGGTGCTCCGGCGGCAGTTCGGTCAGGAAGGCGGAAAGCTGGTCGACGTCGTGCTGGGCGTCCGGGACGAAGACCTGCTGCACCAGGGCCGGGTTCACCACGTCGCCGCGGCGGGCCTGGTAGCCCAATCCCCGCCCGGTCAGGACCATCTCGCGGTCGCCGTCCACCGCGAGGACGACGTTGTTGTTGTAGACCTTCTGCACTTCCACGTGCCGGGTCCCCTCTCGCGTCGTTGCGATCATCCTGCACCGGACGCGCCAGGCCGGCAGCCGGCCCGGCGCGTCCGATCGTCCGGGGTCAGCCGAGGCTTGCTCCGTTTGTCCTGATCACGTCGGCGTACCAGTGGAACGACTTCTTCCGGTATCGGGTGAGGGTGCCGGTGCCGTCGTCGTTGCGATCGACGTAGATGAACCCGTACCGCTTGCTCATCTGGGCCGTGCTGGCGCTGATCAGGTCGATCGGGCCCCAAGAGGTGTACCCGATCACCTCCACCCCGTCGGCGATCGCCTCCCTGACCTGGACGAGATGGTCGTTGAGGTAGGCGATCCGGTAGTCATCCACGACGGTGGTCACGCCGTCGACCTCGACCAGCTCGTCCCGGGCGCCCAGCCCGTTCTCGACGATGAACAGCGGCTTCTGCCAGCGGTCCCAGAACTGGTTCATCACGAACCGCAGTCCTCGGGGATCGACCTGCCACCCCCACTCGGACGCGGGCAGGTACGGGTTCGGCACCCCACCCATCAGGTTCCCCTCCCCGGCCACCTTCCGCGTCTGATCGGCGGTCTCGCACACGCTCATGTAGTAGCTGAACGAGACGAAGTCGACCGTGTGGGCGAGGACCTCGCGATCGGACTCGGTGATCTCGAGCTCGATCCCGTTCTCGCGGAAGTACCGCAGCGCGTAGCCGGGGTAAGCCCCCCGGGTGTGCACGTCGCCGAACATCAGGTTGGCGTGATCGGCCTCCATCACCGCGATCGCATCGGCCGGATCCGGTGTCAGCGGGTAGGTCGGCATCGCGATCACCATGCAACCGACCTGGGAACCGGGCAGCAGCTCGTGCGCGATCTTCGTCGCGAGCGCGCTGGCGACCAGCTCGTGGTGCGCAGCCTGGAACAGCTCCGCCCGGGACAGCTCGTCCTTCGGCGTGCCGATCCCGCCCGACATCAGCGGCACGTGCAGCACCGAGTTGATCTCGTTGAAGGTCAACCAGTAGGTGACCTTGCCGCGATACCGCTCGAACACAGTCCGCACGTAGCGCTCGTAGAAGCCGATCAGCTCCCGGCTCACCCAGCCGTTGTACTTCTCGGTCAGGTGGAGCGGGGTCTCGTAGTGGGACAGCGTCACCAGGGGTTCGATCCCGTACCGGGCGCATTCGTCGAAGACCCGGTCGTAGAACGCCAGGCCCTCCTCGTTCGGCTCCTCGTCGTCACCGTTGGGGAAGATCCGGCTCCAGGCGATCGACAGCCGGAACACCGTGAACCCCATCTCGGCGAACAACGCGATGTCGGAGGCGTAGCGGTGATAGAAGTCGATCCCCTTCAGCTTCAGGTTGTCCGGAGTGGGCCCATCCGTCCGAGGTGCCATCACGCCCCTCGGCATCACATCCTGGATCGACAACCCCTTCCCGCCCACGTCGTAGGCTCCCTCGATCTGGTTGGCCGCGGTCGCCCCGCCCCACAGGAAGCTCTCCGGGAACTGCTTCGCGATCTCGTTCATCTTTCCCCTCAGCGCTCGATGATGATGGCGGGATCGCCGTGCGCGACCTCGTGCCCCTCGGCCGGCAGAACGGCGGCGAACTGGGCGGAGTTGGTGATCACGACGACCGTGGTCGGGTCGTACCCTGCGGAGGTCACGGCGTCCAGGTCGACGGTGGCCAGGAGGTCGCCGGCCTCGACGCTCTGGCCCTGGCTGACCGCGGCGGCGAAGCCCCTGCCGTCGAGCTGGACGGTGTCAATGCCGATGTGGATCAGCGCCTCGACGCCGTCCGCGCTCTTGATGCCGAAGGCGTGCCCGGTCGGGAAGGCGCTGACGACCGTCCCGGCGAAGGGCGCGTACACCTGACCGCTGGAGGGGACGATGCCGAGCCCGCTCCCCAGGGCACCCGATGCGAACACCTTGTCTTTCACCGAGTCGAGGGCGACCAGCTCGCCCGACACCGGCGCCAGGACCTCGCTCGCACCGGCGACCCCTGCCGTCACGACCTCGGCTCCGGCCTCCGGCGCATCGTCGTCGGGATCGGTGAAGCCGATCACCATGGTGAGCGTGAACGCGATCGCCATCGCCACGCCGACGCCAATCAGCTGAAGGGTGAAGTTGCCCTGGCCCATCCAGGCCGGCAGCGCGATCAGCGACGGCAGCGCGAAGGCGGTGTTGGCCGAACCCCCGGCCGCAGCGATGGCCCCGCCGACGGCCCCGCCGGCGACGCCGAAGGCAAACGGACGCTTCAACGGCAGGTTGGCGCCGTAGATGGCCGGTTCGGTGACCCCCGCGAGGATGCCGGACACCGCGGCCGGGCCCGCGATCTGACGAAGCTTCTGGCTGCGGGTGCGGATCGCGACCGCGAGGACGGCCGCGCCTTGGGCGAGCACCGCGGCGGGCAGCGGGCCACCGAGGACCGAATACCCCTGGGTGGCGAGGTCGTTGACCATGATCGGGACGAAGCCCCAGTGCAGGCCGAAGATCACGAACACCTGCCACAGGCCGCCCATGATGGCGCCGGCAAGCCAGGGCGCGAGCCCGAACAGCCACACGACGGCGCTGGAGATCGCGGTGGCCGCGAAGCTGGTCACCGGACCCACCACGATCAAGGTAAGCGGGACCATGACGGTGATCGTCACCAAGGGGACGGTGAAGTTGCGGATCACGCTCGGCAGCACCCGCGCGAGCCACTTCTCGATCAGCGCCTGCATCCACACCGCCACGATGATCGGGACGACCGAGGAGGTGTAGCTCACCATGACGACCGGGATGCCGAGGAAGGACACCGGAGCTCCGGCGTCGTTCAGCGCGACGATGGTGGGGTAGACGAGGGCCCCGGCGATCGCCATCGACGAGAACTGGTTCGCCCCGAACCGCCGTGCCGCGGTCACCGACAGGAGGATCGGCAGGAAGTAGAAAAGGCCGTCGCCGGCGGCGTTCAAGATCGTGTAGGTCTGGCCGTCCGCGGCCAACCAGCCGAGGGTGACGGCGAGGGTGAGGAAGGCCTTGAGCAGGCCGACGCCGGCCAGCGTCCACAGGATCGGGCTGAAGATCTTCGAGATCAGGTCGATGAACTGGTCGAACAGGTTCCCCTTGGGGCCTTCGTCGGCTGCGGACGCGTCCCCGGTGAGGGCGGAGATCCGGCCGATCTCGGCGAACACGATCGGGACGTCGTTGCCGATCACGACCTGGAACTGGCCGCCGGCCTCCATCACGGTGATCACGCCAGGAAGCGCCTCCACCGCTCTCTTGTCGGCCTTGGCAGCGTCCTTCAGCCTAAACCTGAGTCGGGTGGCACAGTGAGCGAGGGAGACGACGTTGGCCTCACCACCGACCTGTTCGAGAATCCCACCGGCCAACGACCGGTAGTCCACTGCTGGCATCTGTTCTCCTTCGAACGACTGGTGCCAGGGTCTCGGAAAAGCAAAAGGCCCGAGCCGACCCCCGGATTGCGCAAGCATGAGCACGCCGAAGCTGGCTCAGGCCTTGCCTCTTTCGAGTAACAACCCTGGGGAACCGCTCAGGTTCCTGCCAGAAACCTAGCAGCATTCGCTTTTCGCCGTCAAGGGGTCCGCGCCCCGCTCACGATGCCGCACGGATCAGTGTGCGACCACCGCGTCCCTGGCCGTCGCGAACGCGCGGACGCAGGCGCGGACGTCCTCGGGGGCGTGGGCCGCGGACAGCTGGACCCGGATCCGCGCCCTTCCCTTCGGGACCACCGGGTAGCTGAACGCGATCACGTAGACGCCTTCCTCCAGCATCCGCTCAGCGATGCCGGCGGCGAGGCGAGCGCCGTCCTCACCAGGGAACATCACCGGCACGATCGGGTGGGTTCCCGGCAGCAGGTCGAATCCCGCCTCGGCCATCAGCTCCCGGAACAGCACGGCGTTGGCGCTCAGCCGCTCGCGCGCCTCGTCCGAACCGTCCACCAGGTCCAGCGCAGCCAGCGACCCGGCCACGACCGCCGGCGCGACCGAGTTCGAGAACAGGTAGGGACGGGCCCGCTGACGCAGCAGCGAGATCACCTCCGACGCCCCGCTCACATAGCCGCCGGACGCACCGCCGAGCGCCTTGCCGAGAGTTCCGGTGATGATGTCGACGTCCCCTTCGACGCCGAACAGCTCCGCCGTCCCCCGGCCGTGTGCCCCGACGAAACCGACCGCGTGCGAGTCGTCAACCAGAACCAACGCCCGGTACTGCTCGGCCAGCTCACAGATGCCCGCCAGCGGAGCGTACGAGCCGTCCATGCTGAACACGCCGTCGGTCACGATCACCGTTCGCCTGCTCCGCCCCGAGCATTCCTTGAGCCGGTCCTCCAGCTCGGCCAGATCGCGGTTGCGGTAGCGCAGCCGCCGCGCCTTGGACAGGCGGATGCCGTCGATCAGGGACGCGTGGTTGAGCTCGTCGGAGA
>DJWE01000041.1 GCA_002441465.1 Propionibacteriaceae bacterium UBA6238
ACCGACCCCGGAGCACGTTCTTGCGTCAAAGCGTAGCGAACTCCACGCGTCTCAGCAGGATGTCGTCCACTTCGGCTGCAGGGCACCTGCGGCCTCCCATCCCGCGATGGAGGCGATCAGAGCCGAGCGCCGGCCTCCCGCGGACCTGGGGTCCCGGGTTCGGTTGTCGAAGGCGAGCAGGCGCCGCCTCCGCTGGCACCACGACGCGTGTCGAATATCCTGGTCGTGTCGATGGGTCGGAGGCGGAAGGTGCGCTCCGAGTCTCAAGAAGACTCGGGCGACGGATCGTTTCAGCCGGCCCCTTGAGCTGCGTGATATCGCTGCCCTCCTTCGGCGGTCATGCCGAGGGGGTCTTTGCTTGGGCTGTCATCAGCGTTCTATCAGCCCAGAGTCGGATGCCTGAGAGGCCGATGACAACCGTGTCCCACGAGATCAAGGCGATTGGGGCCGCACGGTCAGGATCTGGGACGTGTGCTATTTGTGCGTGGGCTTATGGGTTGGCGCCAGGGTGAGCAGGGTCGCTGAGCCCGGGGATTCTATCGAGCTTGCCCGCGCTTGGTCATCCGTTGCAGTGCAGCATCCGTCGCTGCAGGCCTCTGCGTCGTCTAAGCAGCCGCAGGCGGTTCCTCCTTCGGTGTGGCCGTGGTTGCCGATCGGGCCACAGCACCCTTCGCCGCGCCATGCCTGGCGGCCTTCCTTGATGGCGACCACTGCGATGATCAGCCCGGCGATGGGTCCGCCCAGTACCGGCGGGACTTCCTGAACCAGTCCGTTGGGTCGCCCGACCCGTTGGGCGACCTCCGGCGAGCCCGACGCAGGGCAGCCGAGGCGACCAGTGCGCTGCTCGGATCGCCGGTCTGGCGCGAGCTTGATCCTGGCGGCCGCCGAGTTCGAGGCGCTGCTTGGTCCGACGAGCAACGATCCTTCTGCACTCACCGCGCCGACGATCACTCTCACCAAGTCGCTGGTCGACGGGATCGACCCTGCGCCGTTGAAGAAGTTCCTCGGTGGAGGCGAGCTTGGTGAGAAGTCGATCGCGCTCCTGCGCCGCCTGCTTTCATCGTTGGGCGACACCGAAGACGCTGCAGAGGTCTTCGCCGCCCTCCAGGCGTTCCGTTCCGCAGGAGGGGTCGCTCACCTTGGCGGGTTGAAGGCCGGTGCCGCGAGTGCCAAGCTCGGCATCGATGGAATGGCGCCGCTGGAAGCATTCGCCCACATGACGGTGAAGCTGACCAAGGCGCTGAGCCACGTGGCTGACCTGGCCGAGGCGAGTCTGACGAGGTCGTAGGTCGAATCGACCTGAGGCCTACGGCTGAGCCGGAGGCTCCTCCAGCGTCTCGATCAGGTTCGTGAGGGGGGTGAACGGGAACGGTCCGCCGACGAACTGCGCCGGAGTTGGCTCGCGGGTCACGAACATGGCACGTACACGGTACGGAACTGCCGGGTCAGCGGCAGGCAGCCGAAGGGCCGATGCGACCGAGTCCGCGTGCGGAGCGAGATCAGCGAGTTTCCGGGACAACTGCGTTGCGTACGAAGGCTTCTTGTCGTCCAGGAAGAAGCGATCAAGCATCCGACGAATATCTGCAAGCGCAAACACATCGGAAGGGTCCTTGACCTCGAGAAGCCAGATGTTCGGGTCCCCAGCACGCCCCGCGACGACGTCGATCTCAGTCTGCAGCGAGGGGACCGCCAGCCTCTCCGGCTTTGTCTCCTTGATGCTCGAAATCACCTTCCAGCCTGCGTCCTCCAGGACCTTACTGACCTGACGCTCGAGCGCCTTGTTGCGCGCAAGGCGGGCCGCTTCCAACGCCGTGTTCAACGCCGCCGGCGGCGCCGGCTGGCTCCAGGGCAGCTGACCTTGCTTCAGGTACCGCAGGTAGATGTTCGCTGTGGCGATGCAGAGTCGAGGAGACATCACGAGCAGGCCGTCAGACCGTTGCGCGAGCGGCTGAATCAGCACCCTGCGCTTCCGGCTGCGGGCCTGCCAAGGCTTCCAGTCGGTAGCCGACAGTTCGGCTGAAGTGCTCGTGAGGTGCTTGATCGCGTCGAGAGTGCGCTTCCTGGCGACCGCAGTGGTCACGCCTTCGGGTTGAATCATGTGCTCCGCCACCCGATCTGCCAGCGCGTCTGCGGAGACCACGGCGGCATCGGGATCCGCAGGTTCGAGGGGCCAGCTTCCGGCGGTGGTGAGCACGCCGAACACGTCAGTCGCGGATGCTCCGAATGCGTCGAGCATGGCCTCGTTGATGCCCGCTGGGATTGGTCCTGAGTCAGCGCGGTCCGCGTCCTCGATCGCAGTATCATTTGCGTCGACGTTGTGGGCGCTGCTGTATCTCAGGTTCGGCGCGAGTCGGGCGCGGGCGTAGGCGTGGTTGTCGAAGCTGTAACCGGACCCGTTGCCCGAGACCGTCCCGTCGCCAGGGATCGAGGCGGCCGGTTTCGTCGAAAGCTCGAACGACGTGCTGATCTCCAGAACGGTTTCGCCGACATGGTGGTGAATCGCTTCGCTGCGCGTCGTGGCCGCGAGATACACACGGGCTGCGGCAAGGATCTCCCCCCAGGTGAGGTCGTCGACAGGAGTCGACCCGGTCGGGGCGGTTCGCAGCGCTACTTCCATCGCCACCTCGATGCAGCGTCTCAGGGTGGTCAGTTCGTTCTCGGAAGCGTGCAGGCGTTCCAGCGGGTCCCAACTTACGCTCAAGATGTCGGTCGCATGCTTGGCGGCCATCTGCTCTCGCGACTTCCGCGCGAGGCACCGTTCGATCTGCTCCATCCCGAACTGCAGGAGTTCGTCCATGGAGTGGCCCGCCAGAGCAGCATCAAGAAGGGCGAGGGCGGTAGGTGTCGAGCACGTCCCGGTCGATTTCCTTTGCAGGAGCGCCGCGGTACTCCCCGGGTTTGAGGCCGGCATTGTTCACGGCTTGAGCGACCTTGCGGCCGACGACCGAGACGAGGGCTTCGTTGAGGGCGACGGGGTTGCTGAAGTCGTTCCTGGACGTCAGTGGGCGGAGCGTCTCCACTGCGAACGTCGGTGGACCGCTCAGTATCGCGGCCTTGATGTTGTCGCTCGTATCTGCGGGCACGCCAGCTGCACGGGCCGCGTCAGCGATCACCGCTGCCATCGACGCCTGGAACGCCGCGGTCGGATCGAAGTCATCGTCCGGGGTTGGACCGAGATCGACCTCGACCTCAACGGTGAAGACGACGTCCGGCTCGTGGAGTGGACCGGACGCAGTTGAGGGTGACGCACGGAGAAGGCGGAGAACATCGCCGCCCGAGGAGGCGGTCACCAGATTGAAGATGTACCCGCGAACGTTGGTGCCCCTGTGAGCCTCAACCCAGACATCGGTGATCTCCTCGAACGAGTAGGCGAGGCCGATGGCAAGGTCGGACAAGAACGTGAACTTGTCCACCGGCCAGCCCTTCTGTAGCGCTTCGACGGCAACAGGAACCTCGCTGACATGGACGGCCCAGCCAATCGCGTCCGGCGACCTGTGGAGCCCCTTCGTGGCCTTCACTGGCTTGGCGGCTCGGATGCGTCCGGCGAGGAGTCGGGGGCCGGCGTGATCATCTTCGGGGTCGGCATCAAGGTCTCGCAGAGCTGGCAAGCCCAAGCGGGCAAGCGCTACTTCGACGGGTGTGCGCTTCGCGGCAAGGACCCATTCGGCGGTTCCCCAGTGAGGCGTGATCGACATCAAACTGGGCGCCCGACCTCCGGAGAAGAAGCTCTTGCCGTTCGATCGCCACCACTCCCAGATGTTGATGGCTTCCCAGCCGATGAAACGTGGGAGGTCGGGTCGGGACATGTCGCGGCAGTAGTTGAAGAGGTCCAACTCGGAGTCCGCCGATTTCGACATCCATCGCAGGTCGTCCAACGAGAGCGCCGGCAGCCCGGGTCGCGCGAACGCTGCGATATGGCTTGGACTCGCCACGACGAGAAGGGGGACGACTTCGGCGCCGGGTCGCATCGTCAACTCGCCATAAGACATGGCGACCTTGCCAGGGTTGGCGGGATCGGACGCGGCGGACCGCGTTGCGCGCAGTGCTTCCGGCTCGTCCGGCACCTCGAACAGCTCGACGCTCAGTTCACTCAAGACCTGAACGAGAACAGAGTGTCTTCCAGTGGCCGAGGATGCCCACTGGACGACGTTGCGCGGCGAAGCAATCGGAGTCCCTTCAAAATCGGGTGGACCGAAGACGTCACCGAACCGCCACAGGGCGTCGCGGACCTCAGCCGCCGCGGCTTCTGCGAACCGTCGGCGCGCATCCGGATCGCCACCTGCGCCGCAAGCTCGCCAACTGCGCGACCCAAGGCGCCAGGAATGAAGTGGAGCGGCAACCAGCGCGGTTCCAACCATTCCGGGTCCTCAACCCGAAGAAAGCGTCCGACTGGGCTCTGCTGCGAGCCGGGGTCGTAGGACAGAACCGCGGACGTGCAGGTGATCCAGCTCAGTGCAAGGTGGTGCCGCTCAGTAGAGAGCAGATGTGCCGGTGTGCCGAGCGTGAGGAGTCGCTCCGCGGCCGCAAGTTCCTCCTTTGTCACGACAGTGTCTGCGTCGAGGTCGAGGTCGCCTCCCGGCCATGACTCGGCGACGATGGCGATCGCCGCGTCCTGGTAGCCAAGAACGATGTCCAGCAGGTCTCGGACCCCGAAGCCGATGCAGTCGATCAGGATCGGATCGATCGCCTTCGAAACCATCAATGCACGGTCCACATCGGCGACCGGCCGCTCGATGTCGCCGGGACCGATGCGCAGCGTGTAGTCCGAAATCCGGATCCGGACGTCGTCGCGAGGATCTTCAGGGAGGTAGTCCTCGTACATGTCGATAGTGCCGATCGACTCAGCGGCTCGTTCGAGGAGGTCGTGGAGAACGTGGGGGTCCGCAGGCTTGCCAGCCACGCCCGTCGTCTTGGACGCGAGTTCAACCAGGTGGCCAACGCGAACCCACTTGTGCCTGACTGCGGGGGACGCGCCTGCGGCGGCCAGCAGGAGCCAGAGGCTCTCCGAGTCGAACTGGCCGATGTATCGGCACAGGGCGGCGCGTCTGCGGTTCTGTCGCCCCTTGCCCATGTGCCACCTTCGAGCCTAGTAGCGGTTCGAGATCCCTCCCTGGGAGTCTGGCCCCACGATAGCCGTGCAAACCGACAGGCTGGTCGCCCAAAGTCGTCCCCGAGAGGGGCACGGAGGGCCGGTACCAGCAGACCCACTGCGACTCAGCCGGATCGACCCGTCGCGAACGCAGACATCCGCGCAGCCAGCTGGGCGTCACGCTCGGCGGCGACGTGCTGGTAACGCATGGCCATGTTCGGCGTGCTGTGCCCGATCCGCGCCTGAAGTTCGGCGAGGGTGGCCCCCAACTGCGCTGCGAGCGTCGCACTCGTGTGACGCAGACCGTGCACCGTCAGGCCGGGCATGCCGATGGCCGCCTTGCCCTTGTTGTGGGCCACCCGCAGGACGCTGTCGTTGAGCGGAGAGTGTCCATCCCTGGCCGGGAACAGCAACGCCTCCCGCTCACGCACCGGCTGGCGCGCCGCCCACTCCCGCAACGCCGGAAGTAGATGGGGAGGGATCGACACCGACCTGACCCCGGCGTCCGTCTTGGGTGGGCCGATCAGGAGCTGCCCCTTGAGTCGCACAACGGCTGACGGACATGCACCACACCGATGTCCAGATCCAGGTCACGCACGCGGAGCCCGCGCACCTCGCCGGAACGCAGACCGCACCATCCGGCCAGCAACAGCGGAACCCGCCGCGCCTCGGGCACGGCAGCCAGGTAGCGGTTTAGTTGATCGACGGTGAGCACCTCGATCACGCGGGCGCGTTCCTTCTGGGTGCCCGCCTTCACCCGGCAGGGGCTCACCTCCACGAGCCTCTCCTCGACGGCCTCCTCGAAGATCGACTTGAGCAGCCCGTAGGCGTTGGCCTGTTGGGTGGGCGTCGTCCGCATCCCGGCGTACCAGGCTGAGATCTCCGCGGCGGTGATCTCGCCCAGAGGCCGGCGGGCGAAGGTCGGGAGAATGGTCAACCGGAGCAGCTTCGCGTACAGCGCCGCCGTGCCGGGTCGAATCCGGCGGCGGACCACCACGGTTGCGGCGTACTCACCCAGCAGCAGCGGCGCCTCGTGCACCTCCCGGACCTGACGGGCCGGCGGTTCCCACTCGCCGCGGCTGATCATCCGTTCCTGGTCGACCAGCCTCAGCGTCGATCCGGGCGACGAACGTGATCGGAGCACTGTGCCGGCCGCCGTCGGGGCCGGTGTAGCGCGCCCGGTACCGCCCACTCGGCAGCTGGCCGACCTCACCGAAGCCGCGCTTGGCCTTGGCACGTGGTTTACCCATGATGCGCCCCTCCCGTCACGCTCCGTAACGGGCTCAAAGACGGTCGGGTGGACAGCGGGCGACCCTCACAACG
>DJWE01000079.1 GCA_002441465.1 Propionibacteriaceae bacterium UBA6238
GCGTCGCCACCGATCGGGGTGGTTGCTCATAGGTGTGTCGCGGGTTTGCTCCTTGGCGCTGCCACCAGCCGGGTGTCCGATTGCCAGGGACGCTGTGGTCAGTCCTCGATCACGGCCAGGGACCAGCACCAGCCGGCCAGCTCGCGAGCGACAGCGATGGTGGCCACGTTGTAACGCTTCTTGCGGGCCTGGAACACCGCCCAGCGGTGATGGAGCCTGCGGTTCCCGGCATCACCACGGGCCCTGGCCGCCGGGGTGGAGAGGTCCCACCGGCCGCGCAGGGTCTTCCCGACCACGTAACGGGGCCGGTGGTGCCAGGCGGCCTCGACCAGCAGCCGGCGGATGTGACCGTTGCCGGTCTTGGTGATCGGCCCCAACACCCGGGACCTGCCCGAGGAGTTCTCACTGGGCACCAGCCCGACATAGGCGCCGATGCTGTTGCCGTCGAACCGGGTCCAGTCACCGATCTCGACCGCCAACGCGAACCCGGTCAACGTCGAGATCCCTCGCAGGCAACCCAGCCGTCGCACCACAGGGGTCCAAGCCGAATCAGCAGCCAACTCCTCGATCCGGACATCGAGACGGTCCCGGCGGGCCGCGGTGGCCAGCACCTGGTCCAGCGCTTCCTCGAAGGCGTACTGGCTCACCGGCTGGGCGAACCGTTGCCGCGCCAGCCACGCCAGGTGATCACCGGTCCACGCGTGGCCACCCGACCACACCACCCCGTGACGCAACAGCATCTTGCTGACCCGGTGCCGAGCCCGCATCAGATCCGAGCGGGAATCCTCCCGGCACCGGACCAGATCCCTGGCGGCCTCGGTCGCCTCCTCCGGCACCGCCACCGCGGTGAAGTCATCCAGCCTGAGCAGCCGGGACAGATGCTCGGCATCACGGGCGTCGGTCTTCACCCTGTCCCCGGCCGGCCGCCGCAACTTCGACGGCGCCGCGACCTCACACCGATACCCCGCCGAACGCAACTGGCGGGCCAACCCGAACCCGGTCGGGCCCGCCTCATACAACACCGCGACCGGCCCCGGCAGGCCCGCCAGCCAGGCCGTCACCGCCCCACCATCCGGGACCAGCCGCGACGTGAACACCTCACCCGTCACCTGATCGATCCCGTGCCCCACCACCGACCGGGCATGCACATCCAGCCCAACACTCGTACGCTCAGAGAACACCGGGGCCTCCTCCATGTATGTCGGAAAGGCCGGGCAGCCCACCTGCCCAGCAACCCACGGAAGATGCACGAGCGAGGCCCCGGCCCACAACCCCTGATCAACCAGAGGTCAAGACATACCGTCTAGTGGGTGATGTAGTAGCGATAGCGGCTGCCGACGTAGTAGCACACGTTGTGCTCGGCGAACGTCCGACTCGCGTTGCGACTCACCTTGACGCTCTTTAGGACCGGCTCCACCGGCTCGAGCTGTAGCCGCTGCGCCACCTCGACCGGCGGCAGCGTCGCTTCGAGGTACTCACGGGCGCTGGTGAAGTAGATGCCGAACTGCTGGAGATAGCCGTAAAGCGAGCCGAAGTAGTCCTTGGGGTCAGCGGAAAACTCGTGACTGTATGGGTAAGAGTTGATCGAATAGGCGATTATCGCTCCGGATTGGATTGCGCGGACACGCCGAAGCTCGACGACGCGATCACCCGGGGCGATGTCGAGGACCGCTGCCAGGCGAGCGTCTGCGTGGGCCAGGTCGAGTTCGACCGACGCGGTCACAGCCCGGTATCCAAGGTCGTGCATCTCGTTGGTGAAGCTCCTCAGCATCGGACTCTCGACGGCGTGGGCCTCCCATTCCCCCACGAAGGTGCCCTTGCCGCTGAGGCTGTAGAGGTAGCCCTCCATGGCGAGATTCTGGATCGCTCGGCGAATCGTGATTCGGCTGACGTCGTACTGGAGGCACAACTCGGCCTCGGTCGGGATCTGGTCGCCCTGCTTCCACTGCCCGGACAGAATCCGGTAGCGGAGGTCCTCCTCTACCTGGCGATACTTCGGCAGCGAGCCACCCGAGGGCCGGGGGCGGTTGTCGGTCGGCTCGGTCACGGACGGTCCTCCTCTGGTCGCGGCCTCAGCGCGTCAAGGATCTCGCGTCGTGAGGCCGACCGCTGGACCACAGCACGAATCGCGGGGTCGAGTAGTTTCCTGGCCACCGAGGCAAGGATCTTGAGATGTGAGTCGTCGGCGTTGGCCGCAGGCACGGCGATGCCGAAGATGAACCTAGCGGGACCACTCTCTCCCCAGTCGACGGGTGCGCAGAGCCGAAGGTAAACCAGCGACGACTCGCTCGCCGCTGCCGAGCGGGCGTGTGGGATCGCGATCTCGTCCCCGATGCCGGTCTCGAACACGTCCTCTCGCGCCAGCACGTCAGCCACGTAGCCGTCGCGGTCCTCGAGCCGGTCGCCGGCGGCGAGCAGGTCTGCGATCGCCTCGATGACGTCCCGCTTCGAGCCGAGGTCCACTTCCAGGGCGATGAGTTGTTCTGTGATGAGTTCAGGCATGCGCCGGATTCCGATCGGTCTGGGTTTGTCCGATCGCGCGGGCCCGCCCGGCGGGCGGGTCCGCGCGACTCGCTGGGAAGGTTCGGTGGCGTAGCTCAGGCCATGACGACGTCGTCCTCCTCGACGGGCACCTGGTACGGCTTGAGGAAGAGCCCCATCATGACAGCCGCGACCAGAGTGCCGATGGCGCCGCTGAGCAGGTAGAGCCAGATGTTGTTGACCAGCGGGATCGTGAACACGCCTCCGATCGGTGCGGTGAGGGTGATGCCGAACAGCCCTGCCAGCGCCCCGCCGACAGCAGCGCCGGTCATGATCGAGGGGATGACCTCCTTGGGACGGGCGATCACGAACGGGATCGCCCCCTCCGCGATGAAGGTGAGCCCCATCACCGTCGCGGCCTTGCCTGCGTCGCGGAGTTCCGGCGAGAACTTCCTGGGGAACATGAAGGTCGCTAGGGCGCAGCCACCACTGATGGCGAAGGCGGCGGCCCCAATCATGCCCATCGCGGGCGAGGCGACGGTGGCACCGTCGGCCGTGGTGAGCGTCGCAACGCTGAACAGGTAGGCCGCCTTGTTGACCGGACCGCCCATGTCGAACGCGGCCATCGCCCCGATCACTGCGCCGAGCACCACGGAGCTTCCCGTGCTGAGGTTCTGCAGGAAGGCGTTCATCGCGTCCGACACCGGGGTGACGACCGCGTTCACCGGAATCATCGCCAGGCCGATCAGCACACCACCGACCACGGGGTAGATGATGAGCGCCTTCACGCCCTCGAAGGATCGCGGCATCTTCTTGACTAGCTGCTTCAGCCCGAGGACCAGGTAGCCGGCGACGAAGCCTGCGACGAGGGTCCCGATGAACCCGGAGCCACCCTCCTTCGCCAGCAGGCCGCCCAGCATTCCGACCAGGAGTGCTGGCTTGTCACCGATCGAGTAGGCGATGTAGCCGCCGAGAATCGGCAGCATCAGGCCCATTGCGAGGCCTCCGACGGTCAGGAGCCAGGCGGACACCGGGTTCGTCGAGCCGAAGGTCGGCGCGCTGGCGTTGCCAGCGTCGAAGAGGAAGGCGAAGGAGATGAGCATGCCGCCGGCGACGATGAACGGGATGAAGGATGAGACCCCGGACATCAGGTGGCGGTAAACGGCGTTCCACTTTCCCATGTGTGCGCTCCTATGCTGCTGGGATGAGTCCTCCGCACCTGCGCGCTGCAGGTGCGGGAGCTGGTGGGTTGTTGGGGATCACGGGTTGTAGATCGTGGCCGCACCATCGCGGACCATCTGGATCACCTTTTCGCCACGGTGGATGGCGTCCTTGGAGGAGACGAACAGGACCAGCTTCCCCCGGAACCGTTCCAGTTCGACTCGTGTGTCGGCGGCGATGATGACCGCCGCCGCCTGCTGGATGTCCTCTCGAGTGAGGCGGTTTTCGACGCCACCGGCGCCGTTGGTCTCGATCTTGACCTCGTAGCCGTACTTGCGGCCCATCTTGATCAGGGTCTCGGCCGCGATGTAGGTGTGCGCGATCCCCGCGGGGCACGCTGCGACGCCAATGAGCTTCTCCATGGTTCAGTTCTCTCCTTCGGTCTGCTGGATGACTACGTTGGCCAGTTCCCCTGGACGGAGGTGTTCGGCGATCCGGGCGGCCGGCACCCGTTCCTCGTCGGTGAGGTTCGTCGTGGCCGCGACGACCAGGCCGACCCCGAGCCGCAGGCTCCCGGCCGGCCGGCTCTCGTCAGCCGCGTTGAACACCCGCAGGACGTACGCGTCCCCCGCGTCGGCGCGCGTGAGGGTGCCGAAACTCAGGCCGGGCTGATCCACGGACGCCAACTGACGCTCCCTGGGCAGTGGCTCTCGCCAGGGGTTGATCGGGAAGTAGCTGATCGGGTAGAAAAGCGGGTCGAGCGTCTGGTTCTGGCCGTACAGCGGGTTCGCCGCGAACTCGGCGTAACTGCGGAACACGGCGTTCGGGTCGAGCTCGGCACTGAAGCCGATCCCGAAGTCGAAGCCGATCGTCACCCCGTCCAGCTGGTGGCTGGAAGCAGGGAAGATCCGCTCCGCCATCCCGCTGGGACGACCGGGCCGCCGGTGGAGGTCAGGCAGTCCGACGTGGCCGACGGCCCGCAGGACGGTCAGCGCCACGTCGCCGTAGCCCTCCCCCATGAACTCGTACTCCTTCAGGCTCCTGGTGTACAGGGTGAGCGCTCCGACGGTATCGACAGCCGACACGTGGTTGAGCAGCGGACGGGTGGCACTCGGCTCCTCGAAGTAGCCTCGCTCCTTCCAGATCGCCATCTCCTCAGGCAGGCAGGGCCGGCGAACGATGCTGAACTGCGCGCCGGCGAAAGAGGCATCGTTCTGCTTGCCGGTCCGCACCCCGATCCGCAGTCGGTGGTTCTCCGCCCGGTTCGTCACTTCGCCGCTCACTTGGAGGACCGGGGAGTCGGCGCGGAGGGTCAGCCGGACGCTGAAGGGCAGCGTCGCATCCGCAGTTCGCGCCCGGCGACTGGCCAGTTCCGCCGGGACCTGCAGCTCGCCCGCCAGGCGAAGCTCGGACAGCAGGTCGGAGGTGAAGGTCTCCACCAGATCTGCGGCGGTGAGGTCGCGGACCAGGCGCCACTCCTCCCCGGGTGCCGGGTAGTCGTAGTCATAGCTGTCGCCCTCGTCGCCGCCGTCCTCGAAGTACAGTGCCTGCCGCAGCCGCTGGCCGGTCGCCTTGTCGACGATCGTGATGCCCTCGTCTTCGCAGGACACGAGCAGGTGCTCGTTCTCGATGACGGGCTCGCGGTCCGGCTTGACGACGGCCACCGGCGGCGCGTCCTGCTCGATGACCCGCACCGTCCGGTAGCCGATGCCGTCGAACTCGCCGAGGTCGCACACGATCTCGGATCGGTAGTACCACCTGTCCTCGGTCTGCAGCGCGGGGTCCTTTCGGGCCACGCCGAGGTAGTGTCGCTGCCGGTCCTCGACCGCGTAGTGCAGCGGCTGCCCGTCCAGTTCGAGCCGGAAGGCCGGCTTGGCCGTGATGATGCTCAGCCGCTGGGTGAGTCGGCGTCTCCAGGGCAGGGTGTGGAAGACCACGAGCGTGCTGCCGGGCTCCCCCGCGCCGGCGACGGAGTTGCAGGCCAGTCGGCACAGGAAGTCGCTCGCACCGCGAACTATGTACGAGGCGTACTCGGCGTTCGCCTTCACCCAGGCATTCGTGACGTCGCCGTGGGTGGCAGAGCCGTGGGTCTGGGTGTTCACGAGCAGGTACCAGGCCTGGTCGATGATCCCGTGGTCGTACGGGATACCGACCGAGTCGAGCAGGGTCATCAGCGGCTGGAGCTCGAACACCAGTCGCCGGTCGACCTGGTCGATCAGGGTCTTGATGTCCGACCGGGCTGAGTTCATCCCGTTGACATGGATGCGGTGGTACTGGGGCGAGAAGATCTCTCCCCTGAAGGTCTTCAGGTTCTTGCCGTGCCGACGGACCCGCTCGAAGAACGCCGGCCACGTCGTCTCGACGAACTCGATCTCATCCTGGATGGCGTTGTAGTGCCGGATCTTCCCTGCGATGTCGGGCATCATCGGGTTGCTGTCGAACCCCAGCGGGAACACAAACTCCCCCGGGAGGGTCGACCGCTCGACCAGCCGGTCAATCAACCGGCTGACATCGATCTTGTTGTAGTCCTCGGCCTCCGCTGTGAACAGTGTGCCGTTGCGGAACGCGTTGGCTCCGTAGCCGTAGCCCGACAGCATCACGTTGCACAGCACCCGGCTACCATCGTTGGACTCGAAGTAGAACTCGGTTCCCAAGCCATAGATGTCCCCGACCCCGCGAGTGAAGACGAACTCTTTGATGCCGCACTGGTTGAGGATCTTGGGGAAGTCGGTCGGGTAGCCGAAGGGATCGGCGAGATAGGCGACGCGGTTGGCCCGGCCGAGCGACTTGGCGTAGTTGATGCCGAGCCGCAGGTTGTTGATCGTGGACTCGCCAGAGCTGAGGTAGGCGTCCAACTGGGAGACGAACGGGCCGACCGCCAGCTTCCCGTTGGCCACCCAGCTGCTCACCTCATCCCACTCCGCAGGATGCAACTGGAGGTACTCGTAAATGGCGGTGGTCTGGCCGTCGAGGAAGAAGTTCTCCACCTCTCCACTCCGGAATCCGGCCATCAGTTCGCGCAGGTTGTACGCGAAGACGACCATCGCCTCCTGCGAGGTGAACCACCAGTACGGATCCCAGTGGGTGTGGTGGATGCCGTGGGCGATCAGCTTGTCTGCCATGCCTGAAACCTGTCTTCCCTGATGAGGGTCTTGTGAACCACGATTGGGTGCCTCGGGTCGGCCAGCACGGTGTAGTTGGGTGCGCTGGCGGGCACAAGGATGACGTCGAGGTAGCCCGCCTGGTACTCGCCAGTGTCTGTTCGGACGTGCGCCGACTCGCCATCGACCAGCGCGAGGACGGTGAAGCCGGTGGTGTTCGAGGCAGCATAGGACTGGCCCGCCGCGATCTCGATCCGGTGGGTGTCGATGTACATGCCGTCGTAGTGGCCGACGAGGTAGTCCACCCAGCCGGGCCCCTCGGCGACCAATCGGGGTGGGAACGCTATGTGTTCGCCCACCCAGTCAGCATTCCTGTCGTAGGCCAGCGCCAGACCGGCCAGCTTGGTGTGGATCGGGCGCGGCTTCCCCGTGATGTCAGGGCGGTTGTAGTCGTAGATCTTGTAGGTATAGGCACCCGAGGTGATGGTGCCGAGTTCCAGGACAAGCTGGTTACGGCCGGAGCTATGAATCGTTCCGTGGGGCAGGAAGATCTGTCGGCCCACCTCCGAGTCGACCGAGTGGATGTAGTCCTGGTAAGGCACGTCCGATCCGTCTCGCTCCGACTGTCGACAGAGCTCGAGGAAGCGATGGCCGTCCCCCTTGAACCCGCAGTACGTCTTGGCGCCGTGGCCGGTGAGCACGATGTAGTAAGCCTCGTTCTGCGCCTCGATGTCGCCGTGCAACTGCTGGATCATGTCGTCGCTAGGGTGGACTTGGACCGACATGTTGCCATTGCTGTGCCAGGTGTCGTCGTAGTTGAAGCGCACCGGGAACCGTCCGTCGAACCGGCGGTAGAGGGTGTCACCGATCAGGTGCTCACCCACCGCATCCATGACCGTCATGAACGGTACGTCGATCTGGACCGGGCCGGAATCGATCAGAAGGCTCGCCTCCGTGGGGATGAGGTCGAACGCCCAGGCAACCTTGTCCACCATGTCGTCCGGAATCTCCCGGAGGCGCTTGACGAACTGCCCGCCCCAAACTCCTTCCACATAAACCGGCTTCGCGCGCAGCGGCCGATCCCGCAACTCGTCCAGTACTGCTCGCAGTTCGCTCCAACTCATGATCTGCAGGGAGCGCTCGGAGTCCAGGATGTAGCCGGCCAGCTGGTCTTCCACCACCAACTGCTTCCGAAGGCGGACCGCGAGTTCGACATCCACGAAATAGGTCTGCCGTGCGATCGTGTCGACATCCAGGTTGGGCCCCGCTCCGAGGCATCGATAGCGGCCATCGTGCACCCGCAGGGCGAGGTCCTTGGGAGTGACGTCGATGAAGAAGACCGCACTCGCGTGCTTCCGCAGGGGCTCGGCTGCCGCACCAAGCCCGTAGATGAGGGTTGGGCGACCGCTCACAGCTATGCCGCGCAGCAGGTCCGCCACCTTCGCCAGGTCGAGAATGGCGGCGTAGTCCTTGTCGAACAGCCGGCCGAAGATGAGCTCCGGATCAGTCTCGCGATCCATGGGCAAATACGCAGCAAGGAGCTCATCGAGTGCAGCCCTCAAGAGTGTCGAGGCGTCGACCAAATCCCACTCCGGCGAAACTCGCCGGAGTCCGGCCGCGATCTCCTCGAACCGCGCCCCCGGGAATCCGTCCAGGACGATCATCCCCTTGGCAGATCCCAGCGCTTCCAGCACCGCTGGGACGCCCGCGGCCACCTGCAGGCTGGCCGCCACCCGGTTCACAGGTTGGGGATCATCGAACGGCAACGGCCGGTATCTGAATGACACCTCATCACTCCTTCCGAACTTGTTATAACAACATAATGGCATAAGAGTGCGGCGTCAATGGCCTCCCAGGTCTCGCAGGTCAACGGCGCTGCCCCGACCGCCGTGCGGGACGACCGCCCCTCGGCCCAGCGACTCGCCCAGGACGCATGGGTGAGCGAGACCCGTTCCGCGTGCGGCAGACGTGCACAAGCGCTCGAGCAACGATGGATACTCCGCCAGCAACGCGCTGGGGAGTAAGGGGCTTAGGCCGTGTTCATCAAGCGCATGCTGACTCGTCCTTCGCGGCAGCCACGGCCGAGGCGATCGCGATCGTCGACCGGGCAGCCGCGCGGGCCGACTCCGAGACGAGGGGCGCTCGTGTCGCGGCCCGTATCAGGAAGGTGGATCGAGGTCGCCCGGGGCACGGAGTTAGAACGGAGTGCCGGGACCCTCACAGGCCCGTCATCCTCGGCAGCCCGACTCCTGCCCCGCGTTGGCCTGGCCGGTGCTGGTGGGGCCGACACCGTGGCGCAACGGCTCCTCCGTACCGTTCTTGAACCGGCACGTGGGGCAAATGAGGGGCAGAGATCCCCCCAAGGGACGGCAGACTCCAGCCATCAGGCCTAGCCAGAGGCAGTTTGCGCGTCCAGCTTCCGTGGGGCAGACGTGGGGCACGAATGACCCCGAGTGGGCCTCAACCAGCCCGAGGCAGCCCACCGCCACGAACGAAACCCCTAGTCACAGCGATTCGGGAATGGCCAGCAGAAACACGCGAGAGGTATTGCACCTCCACTTTTCGCCATTGTTTCGAGGGTAAAACCCCTAGTCAGAAGCACCTTCGGTGCGCGAGAGAGGAGTTGAA
>DJWE01000094.1 GCA_002441465.1 Propionibacteriaceae bacterium UBA6238
AACAGCACGGCCCCGACGCCCTCCACGACGCCCTGGCCACGGTCACCACCCTTCAGGGAGAACTGATGATCCGTGACCGGGTCACGTTCCTCTCCCCGGCCGAGGCTGGCCTCCAGGTCGCCGAGATCCTCGCCGCCCGCCCACCAGCGACATGGGAGCAGCACCTCACCGACGTGCCGGAGGGGCAGGCGCGGCACCTGGTGGCGCGGACCCATGCCTGGACAGCCACCCCGACTGCCGTCGCCGACCACGCGCGACAGCAGACACGGCAGATGCGTGGCCGCCTCGACCAGACCCCAGCCCAGCGCTGGCAGCGCTGGGCAAACCTCACCGGCATGGCCGGGGCTCGGGAGTGGCCGAAGCTCGCCGCCCGGCTCGACGAACTCCACCTCGCCGGGGCTGACACCACAATGCTGGCGAGACGGCTGGCGAAGGCGCCGGCCGCAGTCGCCGCTGCGACTCTTGCGCACCACCGCCCGGGGCAGGCAGTGGAGGTGGATTGGCGTCCCTGGGCCTTGATCGTGAACCCGGCCCTCCTAGCCGACCATGAGTGGACCAGCCTCCAGGCGGACCTGGATCGGCTGCAGAAAATGGGGACTGATCTCACTGCCCTCGCTGCCACCATGGCAGGACGTGACCCGGGAAGGGTGGCAGAAGGACTGCGCAACGTGCTGCGTCAGCACTGCACCCCGATCGGCCACGAAGTATGGATGCAGCCAGAGATGATGGCACAACCAATTACGCGAAATCACCCGAAGTCCGCTGCCACCATCGCGCCCGGCTATACCCCTACCAACTAGCTGTCCGACAACGTAAGCCATGCTCAGCATGCGTGAACCCAGCTAGAGCAGCCGGGTTCACGCGGCTCGCATCAAGCCGGACAAGCTCAGGGAGCTGGCACCACAGCTCAGAGATGCGGTGTCTGGGTACGCTGCGCCCATGGGTGGCAGACAATTGAAGCTCTTCCTCGTAGACGGAACACCAGGCGGGCTGACGACGGCCGAGATCACGAACTGGACCGGGCACGTGCTCTCAGGACGGCCGGTCCGATCTCGGGGATCTGCTAAAACGACCCGAAGCACAGCGGCCCGGCGTCTACCTCCTGCTGGGCGACGACGAGGCCGCCATCGGAGGAGCCCACTGCTACATCGGGGAAGCCGAGGACGTCGCCGACCGACTCCGATCACACCAACGTGGGAAAGTGTTCTGGGACAGGGCCGTGATCGTGACCTCGAAGGACGAGAACCTCACCAAGGGACACGTCCGCTATCTCGAGTCACGGCTCATCGGCCTAGCCAAACGCGCCGCCCGCGTGGAACTGGAGAACAGCACCCAGCCACCGCCGGCGCCGCTACCCGAAGCCGACCGATACGACATGGAGTACTTCATCGAACAGGTTCAAGTTGTCTTGCCAGTGCTCGGCGTCAACGCGATCCGCGTGCGGGAAGTCAACCCGCCCGACCAAGGAACGGTCGATGAGCAGATCTCTCCACTGTTCCGGCTCGTCAACGCCAAACAAGGTGTGGATGCCAAGGCCCAGCAGATCGACGGCGAGTTCACCATGCTGGCCGGCTCCACTGTGGTCGGGAACGTTCGCCAGAGCGCCAGATACAGTCCCAGCACCGCCCGCGCGTACGCTTCATGCAGCGCGCTCCACGCAAAGCTGGTGGCCAGCGGGACCATCACGGTCGTCAACGGCACCGGGCGGGTGACCCGCAACGTCGTCTTCTCCTCCCCGTCGACGGCCGGCGCGATTGCACTCGGACGATCATGCAATGGCCGTGCAGCTTGGATCTCAACAGAGGGCGAAACCTTTGGAACCTGGGAGAGTCGCGGCGTGGAATAAGCGGACGGTCCATGTTGCGGGTGCAGGCCTCAGCTAAGCCCGACCCCCTCCCCGGCGCCCGCCCACTCTGATGCGTCCCTGGCCATCTTCTTCCGTGCAGTTTTGAGCTTGACCAAGGGATGAGGGTTTCCTTCCAAGTTCAGGGGAGGCTCCCATGCCTTGATGATCTCCCTCTCGACGTCCTTGAGGGCGCGATCAAGGTCAGCCGCCGCCGGCCACACGGCAACGGTCAAGTGCGGGCGTGCATCAACGCCGTCAGCCGTCAGAGTCCCGTGGAGTGGTGGGGTTTGGGGTTGGGGCAGCGCGTGTCGTTGAGCTGATGGGAGGGCCATCGGCGAGATCTTCGGTGTGAACGACCAAGAACACACAGAAGTGGAGTCTCACCAATGGCCCTGTCCCAGTCTGCCTTAGATGACCTGCTCGACGCGTTCCGCGCGGGCGAGGGTGCCGATCTTGTCCGTGAGTCCGTGCGTCTGGTGATGCAGGAACTGATCGAGGCCGAGGCCGCCGACGTGATCGGTGCGCACCGCTACGAACGCAACAGTGACCGTGTCACGCACCGTAACGGGTCCCGCCCGAGGGAGGTGATGACCAAGGCCGGCAGCATCGAGATCGCGATCCCGAAACTGAGGACCGGCTCGTTCTTCCCGTCGGTGCTGGAACGCCGCCGCCGGATCGACCGCGCGTTGTACGCGGTGGTGATGGAGGCCTACGTAAACGGGGTCTCCACCCGGGCTGTCGATGACCTGGGCGTGGCCCTGGGCGGGACCGGGATCTCCAAATCCGAGGTCTCTCGGATCGGCTAGGGCCTCGACGACGAGGTCGACCGGTTCCGCAGCCGCCGTCTCGAGGCGATCGACTACCCCTATGTGTTCCTCGATGCCACGTATCTGCATGTCCGAAGCGGTGGCCCGGTCACCTCCAAGGCGGTCGTGGTCGCCACCGCCGTTGCTGCCGACGGCCGCCGAGAAATCCTGGGCCTCGACATCGGCGACAGCGAGGACGAGGTGTTCTGGCGCGGGTTCCTCACCAGCTTGAAGGGCCGCGGACTCCGCGGCGTCCGGCTGGTGATCTCCGACCAGCACACCGGCCTGACCGGCGCGATCCGCCGCTGCTTCCAGGGCGCGGCCCTCCAACGCTGCCGCGTCCACTACGCCCGCAACCTCCTGGCCCACGTGCCCCGCACCGAGGCGCAAATGGTGGCCGCGGTGCTCCGCACCATCTTCGCCCAACCCACCAGCGACGCCGTCGCAGCCACCTGGGCCCAGGTCCGCGACCAGCTCGCCGGCCGCTACCCCAAGCTCGGACCCCACATGGACCTGGCCAAGGCCGAGGTCCTGGCCTTCACCGGCTTCCCCCGTCTGCACTGGACCAAGATCTGGTCCACCAACCCCCTCGAGCGGCTGAACAAAGAGATCAAGCGCCACGCCCGGGTCGTGGGTATTTCCCCAACGAGGCCGCGGTCATGCGACTGATCGGGATGGTCCTGGCCGACACCAACGATGAATGGATCACCGACGAGCGCCGCTACCTGTCCGAAGGATCCATGGCCAAACTCCTCCCAGAACCCGATAATGAACCCATCGCCGCCATCACCGGCAGCGAATCGTGAGCACCGAGGACATCGCCTCGAAAGCCCACCGCGGTCTCTCGACGGCGCTTGAAGGTTGGGCGGTAACGGCGCTTGAAAAGTGAGCACTCTTCGACGATGGGAGTGTGATCACGATGGAGGATTGGGCACTGATCAGGCGGCTGGCGGCCGAGGGGGTGCCGAAGGCGAGGATCGCTGCGAGGCTGCAGATCTCGCGGAACACGGTCGCGAAGGCGGTCCGGTCGGATGGCCCGCCGAAGTACGTGCGTCGTGAGCAGGTGACGTCGTTCACGCCGTTCGAGGCGAGGGTGCGGCAGTTACTGGCTGAGACCCCGGACATGCCGTCGACGGTGGTCGCGGAGCGGGTCGGATGGACGGGATCGATCCGCTGGTTCCGTGACAATGTCAATCGGTTGCGTCCGGCGCAGCGGCGACCGGATCCGGCGGATCGACTGACGTGGGCGCCGGGGGACGCGGCGCAGTGTGATCTGTGGTTCCCGCCGAAGAAGATCATGCTGGAGGACGGGTCACGCAGTTTGTTGCCGGTGTTGGTGATGACCGCTGCGCATTCACGGTTCACGCTGGCCAGGATGATCCCCACGCGCAAGACCGAGGATCTGTTGTTGGGGTCGTGGGAGTTGCTACGCCAGCTCGGCGCGGTCCCTCGACGGCTGATCTGGGACAATGAGCCGGGGATCGGGCGGGGTCGCCCGACCGTTCCGGTTCAGGTGTTCGCCGGAACTTTGGCGACCAGGGTGGTGCTTCTTCGCCCCCGGGATCCGGAGTCGAAGGGCTTGGTCGAGCGGCGTAACGGCTGGTTCGAGACCTCGTTCATGCCGGGGCGCAGTTTCGTCTCCCCGGCCGACTTCAACGCGCAGCTCACTGATTGGCTGGTGGATGCGAACCAGCGGACGGTCCGCACGATCAAGGCCCGCCCGGTCGATCTCCTGCCGACGGATCGGGCTCACATGCTGCCACTGCCACCGGCGGTGCTGCATCTGGGATGGCGTAACCACATCCGGCTGGGCCGTGACTACTACGTCCGGGTCGATACCAACGACTACTCCGTCGACCCGAGCATGATCGGGCGTCCCATCGACGTGACCGCGGACCTTGAGCAGGTCTGGGTCCGCGCCGATGGCAGGACCGTTGCCCGTCACGCCCGGCTCTGGGCACGGGGGCAGACGGTCACCGATCCCGCCCATGTCGCGGGGGCGGCTCGGCTTCGTCACGCTCACCAGCATCCCGCCCCCCATGCCAGTGATGACCTGGCGCGGGACCTGGCCGACTACGACCGCGCGTTCGGACTCGAGGGAGGACTGTGATGCCCGGCCCGACCACGAGCGTCGAGGCGCTCAAGCAGATCACCCATCTCGCGGCCGCGTTGAAGGCTCCCCGGATCACGCAAGCCGCGGCCCGACTGGCGGAACATGCCCGTGACGCCGGCTGGACCTTCGAGGACTACCTCGCCGCCGTCCTGGAACGCGAGGTATCGGCCCGGAACGCGTCCGGGGCCGAGCTGCGGATCCGCGCCGCCGGGTTCCCCGGACGCAAGACACTCGACGACTTCGACTTCGACCACCAACCCGCCGCCCGCAGCCAGGCCCTGGCACTGGCGTCCGGGGCCTACCTGGCCGAGCACCGCAACATCGTGCTCCTCGGCCCACCCGGCACCGGGAAGACCCATCTGGCCACCGCACTGGGCATCCGCGCCTGCCAAGCCGGCTACCGCGTCCTGTTCGCCACCGCCACCGACTGGATCACCCGTCTCACCGAGACACACGCCAGAGGCCGCCTCGCCGCCGAGCTCGTCCGGCTACGCCGCTACGGGCTGATCATCGTCGACGAAGTCGGTTACCTCCCCTTCGAACAAGACGCCGCGAACCTGTTCTTCCAACTCGTGTCCTCCCGCTACGAACACGCCTCCCTGATCCTCACCTCAAACCTGCCATTCAGTGGCTGGGGCGCCGTGTTCGGCGACCAGATCGTCGCCGCCGCCATGATCGACCGCATCGTCCACCATGCCGACGTGATCGCCCTCAAAGGCGCCAGCTACAGACTCCGCGACCGCGAGATCGACACCCTGCCCAGCATCAGAGCCGAGCAGAGCTAACATGCCAACAACCGCTCACAATTCCAGCGCCGAAACTGCTCAACTTTCGAGCGCCGTCGATAGCGGTCAAGTTCGGACTCGGATCGGAATGATCGTCCTACCAGTCTGAGCTGCGCTGACTCGAGTCACTGGAACGACACGGTGGGTAGGTTCGGCTCGCACACACGCTCCGCTCCGCTGACGCGGACACTAGAGTGTGGAGGACCAAGTCTCCGGCGCCCGGCGGGAGGCTGCCTCTAGCTCGGAGATGGCAAGTGCCCGTTGAACTCGCAATCGCCCCCCTCCCCTTTGCTCTCCTTGCCTCCGGCGACGCGTGGCGATCGGATGGTTCCGCCATCCACACATCAGCCGATCCGCGCAGCGACCTCTTCGTCGATCCGGGCACCACAGGTGCGGTGAATGCCGACACCCTCCTCAATGCCACCAGGGCGCTCGGACCTGCACCGGCCGGGGACTTCCAGTTCAGCGCGAGGGTCGAAGCCAATTTGGCCGCGCAGTTCGATGCCGGAGTACTGCTCCTTTGGCAGGACGACGACCACTGGGCGAAGCTCTGCTATGAGCAGTCACCCGACAACGAGCGCATGGTGGTGTCTGTGGTCAACCGAGACGTGTGCGATGACGCCAATGCCTTCGTCGCTGAGGGCACGGACGTCTGGCTACGGATTGCGCGAGTCGGGCACGCATTCGCGTTCCACGCATCCTGCGACGGGGAGCGCTGGAGGTTCGTGCGGGTCTTCTCGCTCGGCGACCCGCATGGGGTACACATCGGATTCGCCGCACAGTCGCCCACCGGTGAGGGGTGCGACGTCCGTTTCGACAGCGTCCGCTTCTCTACTGAGACGCTCAGCAACCTCCGCGACGGCTCCTGATCAGGAGACAGCAGTACCAGCGCTGACCGTGCTGCTATAAGTGATGCGTTCTCCGGGCTCCAGCCACCGCACGTCTCCGGACGCCTCAGCCACGGCGCGTCCGCCATCCAGGGATGTCGACGGTTCGACACCGAGGACGTTGACCCCCGGACGGGGGTCACGCCACAAGATCAGGTAGGGCCAAGGGTCCCGCGGATTGCTGATCTCCACCCAGCGCCCGTCCGGGGCCGTGACCTTGGTGGTCACGACCTCCGACTCGGGGCGACAGTAGACGACCTTCTCATCAAGGTCAGACCCGGTGAGCTCGTGATCGTCCTGGAGTACCCAAGCCAGCGATGGGACCGTGCCGCCATCCCGCACGCCGAAAGGCGCGGCGGTTGAGTCGACGGTGGAGCCGCGCCCAACGACGGGATATCCGAGGTTGAAGTGGTGCCGGAACATGTGGCCGGCGACCTCATAACCCTCGTTCGTGACGATGTCCTCGACGCAGAGCCAGGGGCGGGTGGTGCTGACCAGCAGCCTGCGCTCCAGCACGAGCGGGGGCGAACCCAGTGCACCCTCGACCACGCTGCCAGTGACCTCGATAACCGGTCCATCGTCGTCCCCTCGAACTAGGCCGTGACGCACGTGCTCCGCGGGGAGGTTGGCCACCCGCCCATGGAGACCGTGGTGGATACCGTCCACGGTGGAGGGCATGCCGGTTGACCGCATCCCACAGGTCGTGAGCAGGCCTCCCGGAAACGTCTCGACCCATCCACCACCGGTCGGCTCGTGGCGGGACGAGTCCACATGCCCTCGTGGGGACTTCCACGCCAGCGGGAAGCCCGGGGCGTCGACCCACCCGATGTCCATGGCCCTGTCGAGCAGGACTTCCATCGAGAAGCCAGCGGGGTTGCGAAGCAGAAGCACCCCCGCGCCGGAAGCTGGACCGTCGGCCCGATGGAGTCGTTCGACCGTGACGAGCTGTTCAGGATGCCCTAGTTGCCGGCGCACATCCGGGTGGAGAAGTCTGCGCATCAGCCGGCTCCGCGGACCTCGGCTGCGGATGCCCGGCGGGCACCGACCGCGATGGCGGCAATGAGGACGGCACCGGTCAAGACATACTGCCAGTACGACGCGACGCCCAGCAGGTTGAGTGCGTTCGCCAGCACCGCGAACAGCAGAGCGCCGACCACGGTGCCAAGCAGCGTGCCACGACCTCCGCGCAAGGCGGTTCCACCTACGACCACGGCCGCGATAACGTCCATCTCGAAGCCCATAGCCATGTTCCCCTCCGCCGACGCCAGGCGACCGGCCATGAACGCTCCGGCCAGGGCGAAGGAGATGCCGGCAAAGACGAAGACGAGCACCTTGGCTCGCTTCACGGGCAGCCCCGCGAGTGAGGCAGCGCGTTCGTTGGAGCCGAAGGCCCGCACGGTGCGACCGAAGTAGGTGCGCCACAGCAATAGATAGGAAAGGACGGCAACGATGACCAGGACCACGAACGGTGTTGGCACCCCCAGGATGTCGCCCGTGGTGAGTGCCCGGTAGTTCTTGGAGGAGAGCCCGATGACCTTGCCGCCCGTCCAGATGAAGGCGAGACCGAGGAAGAGATAGAGCGTTCCGAGTGTGGCGATGAAGGGTGGAATCCGGACGAACGTGACCAGCAGACCGTTTACCAGCCCAAGTACCGCACCGATGAGCAATGCGAGCCCGATGGCACTCCCCACGGTCCCGTACGGGAGTGCAGTAGCCACGGCAATGGAGCTGACAGCGATGACACCGCCCACGGAGAGATCCAGCAGTCCACCCGCGATGAGCAACGTCATCCCACACGCTGCGAGTCCGACGAACGAGGCCTGGAACAGGACGTTGGAGATGTTGCCGGAGCCCCAGAAGACAGGCTTGGCGGCACCCACCGCGATCGACAGGACGATGAGGATGGCGATCAGGTATTGACGAGAGATGAGCGGCAGGACCTGATCCCTCCAGCGAGACGCATTGCCGGGGTCGACATGGGTGCCCTCACGATTCTTGACGTCTTCGGCTTGCATCACTTGGATCCCTTCATCATGCGGGAGACCGCGGCGCGCTGGGCGCCGTCGACGCTCAGTGCGAAGATCAGCAGGACACCCAGGGCCACGTACTGGTAGAAGGACGGGACGTTGAGCAGGTTGAGTCCCGAGTTGATCATCGACAACAGCAGCGCGGCCACGAACGTTCCCGCGATGCGCGGCTGGCCGCCCGCCATGCTCGTGCCGCCGAGGACGACGATCGCGATGGCCTGGAGCTCCAGCCCGGCCGAGATCGAGCCATTGACGACTCCGAGCTGACTGGCGAGTAGCACTCCGGCGGTCCCGGCTGCGGCGCCTGCGATGAGGTACGCCAGCAGCTCGATGCGCTTGACCTTGATACCGCTGTCGACGGCGGACTCGGGGCTTCCCCCGACGGCGACGACGTGCTTGCCGAAGCGCATGCTGCTCAGCGCGAAGACGGCTGCGGCGCCGATCACGGCGGCGATCCAGAACGGGACCGGGATCGCGAGGAACTTGGCCGTGGCTGCGGACTTGAAGGCGGTGGAGGCAATCATGATCGGGGCCCCGCCGGTGAACAGCAGCACGGCTCCCCGGAATACGCTCATGGTGGCCAGGGTCGCGATGAATCCGGGGACCCTCAGCTGAGTCACGACGAGCCCGTTGAAGAGGCCTAGGAGGGCCCCCACACCGATGCCGGCGACTACGCCCGCTAGTGGGCCCCACGCGTTGACCGTCGCTGCGGCGATGCATGCCGCGAGCGCTTGCGCGGAGCCGACGGAGAGGTCGATGCCACGCACCGCGATGACGAGGGTCATGCCGTACCCGACGATCGCGAGGATCGCGGCATTGACGAGCATGTTCGCCACATTCGAGGAGGACGCGAAGTTGGGCACGGCCACGAAGCCGGCCACCAGGACGAGCAGGAACGGGATCCCGATACCGGCGTTCTGCAGGATCCGGCGACGGTTGTCGGCGCGTTGCGCGCGCTCGGCCGAGCGCTGCCGTTCATCGGCGACCAGGTCTTCGACGCCCTGAGGAGCAACGATCGACTCATTCATGGTGGTCCTCCTCTGCGACCTGACCGACGGAGGCGGTCACGATGTTGTCCTCGGTGACGTTGGGGCCATGCAGTTCGGCCACCTGGTCCCCGGCGAAGTAGACGAGGCAGCGGTCGACTATCGCCGCCAGCTCGGGCGCGTCCGAGCTGGATACGACCACCGCCACGCCTGCGTCGGCCAGCTCGCGGATGAGTTGGTAGATGTCCACCTTGGCGCCGACATCGACACCGCGGGTGGGCTCGTTCAGGAGCAGCACGGAGCATCCGGAGAGCAGCGCTCGCCCAAGTAGGACCTTCTGCTGGTTTCCTCCGGAGAGGTTGCCGATCAACTGGCGACCGTGGGGCACGCGGATGCGCATCTGCTGACGCAGTCGCTCGAAGGCCGCGCCCTCGTCCTTGCGGACGGGGACGCTCTTCTGGAGCGTCGGGAGGTGTCCCCGGGCGCGGGAGACCATCGCGTTCTCCGTGACGTCGAGGTGCGGCAGGATGCCCTCGCTCTTGCGGTCTTCGCTCAGCATGAAGATGCCGCTCCGGATCGCCTCACGGCTGCTGCGCGGACGTACGGCCTTGCCGTCGACGCTCACTTGTCCCGATAGCGCGGGAAGGTCCCCAAAGAGGGAGCGGGTGATCTCGGTGCGACCGGATCCCACCAGCCCGGCCAGGCCGACGATCTCACCGGCCGCCACACTCAGGTTCACCGGGTTGCGGACACCCGGGATTTCCAAATCTCTGACCAGGAGGCGGACCTCGCTGCTCGGTGCCGTTGTCGAGGCGCGTTCGTAGTGCTGGGGCTTGCGGCCGAGCATGTGTTCCACCAGCTGCGCCTCGTCGAGCGACGCGATGGTCGCTTCGGCGATCAGCTCGCCGTCCCGGAGGACCGCCACGTCGTCGCAGATGTCGAAGATCTCGTCGAGGTGGTGGGAGACGTAGACGATGGCCTTGCCCTGGGAGGCGAGCCGTTGGACGATCTCGTGCAGCCTGGTGATCTCGGCACCGTTGAGGGCTGCCGTGGGCTCATCCATGATCAGGACGTCGAAGTCGCGGGAGAGCGCCCGGGCGATCTCCACCATCTGGCGGTCACCCACCGTCAGCGACGAGACAGTGCGACGCGGGTCCAGGTCCAGTCCGAGCTGGTCAAGGAGGCCCGCCGTCAGCTCGTGCGTGCGGCGCTTGTTGATGACGCCACCCGTACCGAGTTCGTGCCCGAGGAACACGTTGTCCGCGATGGACAGCTGCGGCACCAGGCGGAACTCCTGGCTCACCACGCTGATGCCCGCTGCCTGGGCATCGCTTGAGTTGCGGAGCACCTTCCGGTCCTGCCGCACAAACACGTCGCCACGGACCGGCTGCTCAATGCCTCCGAGGATCCTGATCAGCGTGCTCTTTCCGGCACCGTTCTCCCCCACCAAGCCCTTGACAGTGCCCGGGTGGAACTCCAGCGACACTCCCTTCAGGGCTCGTACGCCCGGATACTCCTGGACGATGTCCCTGACTTCCAGCACTGCGGCCATTGATGACGTCCCTTCGTAGAAAAGCCTGGGTGGGGCGTCTCCCCGCGACGCCCCACCCAGAGTGTCAACCTAGTTCTGCTCGGCGCGGGCGGCCCGGAAGTCCTCCAGGTTCTCCGCAGTGACGATCTCGACGGGGAAGAAGACCGTCTTCGAGTCGGCGTCGTCGTACTCCATGTCACCGTCGAGCAGGTCGAGCACGGTCTGGACCGCCTTCATCCCCTGGCCGTAGGGGTCCTGGGCCACGGTCGCACTCATCTTGCCCTGCTTGATGAGGTCGAGGGCACCATCGGAGCCATCGAAGCCGATGAGGATGAAGCCATCCTCCACCGACTTGCCTGCGGTCTCCATGGCGCGCTGGGCGCCGATGGCCGAATCATCGTTCGCGGCATAGATGACTTGGAGCTCGGGGTTCGCGGACAGCATGTCCTGCGCTGCGGCGAAGCCGCCGTCAACGGTGTCGTTGCCGTCGAGGCTCGAGACGACCTCGAAGTTCTCGTGCTCCCCCATCAGCTTGGTGAACTCGGCGACGCGCTCCTCACCGACGACCGAGCCCGCGTGGAGCTCGATGACCCCGACCTGGACCGGGCCCTCGGCATCGCCGAGCTGTTCGATTACGTACTCCGCGGCCAGGGCACCGCCGTTGGCGTTGTTGGACTGGATGTAGGCGTCGTAGTCGCCCGCAGTGCCGATGTCACCGATGACCACGGGGATCTTCGCCTCGTGGGCGGCGTCGATCGTGGCCGGCAGAGCGGACGGCTGGACCGGGGTGATGATGAGGCCCGAGATGCCCTGGTTGATGAGGTCGAGGCTGCCGGAGACCTGAGCCTGCTGGTCAGACTTCTGGTCGACGATGGTGATCTCGGCCCCAGCCTCCTCGGCTGCGGCTTCGACGCCTGCGGCCCAGGACTGCCAGTAGGGGTTCTGCAGGTCGTAGACCGAGTAGCCGAGGCTCAGGGGCTCCTTGAGCTCGAACTGGCTCTCGCCTTCACCTCCGGCGGCGGTCTCCTCCGCTGTTGCGCCGGTGGACGTTGCAGTGGTGTCCTCGGGTACGTCGGCTCCACTGGCGCATCCTGCGAGCAGGAGGCTGGCAGCTGCGAGAGCTGCGGCGATTGAACGGGCACGCATGGTTGATCTCCTTTGATTCCCTGTTGGTTCTGTTGCGAGTGACGTCGGCGACGTCACCGGATGTTGGTTGCAAGGCGACCGGTATTGGCAGCCGGGGTGATGAAGTCGTTGTCGTGCAGACCTGTCCACGAAGGGAGCGGGACGCTCTTGTCGTGCGCGTGCTCGGTCGGCTCATGGCTGTAGGTGGAAACCTCGCGGATGACCGCCGGGACGGCGGCGTCAGCCGGGCACCGGAAGGCATGCAGGTGCTTGCGATGCATGACGAACTTCGGATCGCCGGGGCGCAGACGGCTGTAGCTGGTCAGTTCGCGGTAGGAACCTTCCCGACCCGCCGGAAGCGCGACACCCTCCGGCCAGGCCTCACCCTGCGGCATGGGGCTGAACTCCAGCAACTCTTCGTCCTCTGGGTTCACCGGCTTGGGCGAGTAGAAGACCTCCATCTCTCCGAAGACGACCTCGTAGGACTCCGTCTTGCGCAGGTGGAAGTGCGGGGGGCAGAACTTGCCCGGGTGCACGATCATGAGCTTGTCGCAGAGTCCCCCGTACTCGGCGAAGTCGCCGCCGGCAGACGGCAGGCCGTCGACTGCCGCTTCATTGAGCGATTCGAAGATGACCATCAACTCGTAGGGCTCCCCGGACCAGAGGCCGTTTTCGAACGCCCGGTACTGGTCTTCCCCGAAGACGATGCCAGCACTGTCGTTGACCATCTCGGGGGTGATCGGATACCTCAAGGCCCGGCCCAGGGAGGCGGCCTCCATCAGCCACTCCTGGTACTCGCGCCTGGTGATGTGATCCCTAGCCATGTGACCTCCTTACATGGACTCTGGTGGCTGCCCCGGCCGCTTCGTCGTTGGAGCGCTTCCACCCAGCCCGGGTGGTGAACCGGTTCAGATGAACCGGTTCACCCAGCTTCCCCCAGTTACCATGCGGAAGTCAAGGCCGCTCGGATCACGATTCCATAACGACGCTCGAGCCGCGCACGACGAGGCGCGGTTCGAAGCTCAGGTGCTCACCGTGACGTTGCTTGGGCTTCTGGATCAGCAGCTTCGCGGCGGCGGTCCCCATCAGGAATGCTGGCTGGTGAACGGTGGTCAGGGGCGGGTTGAGCGCCGGGGCGAAGTCCGCGTCGTCGTACCCGACGAGTGCCATTTCATCGGGAACCTTGATGTGTCTTGCCTGAAGCTCCAGCAGGACACCCAGGGCCAGCATGTCGTTGACGCACATCACCGCGGTGACGCGCTCCGTCGCAAATAGCCGCTGCATCGCCTTGGTGCCCTCGTCGACCGTGAGATCAGGCACCTCGACGTCCACGAGCACCTCCTCGGGGGAGAGCCCATGCTGTCGCACCGCCAGGGCGGCCCCCTCGCGTCGCTCAGCACACCACGAGACCGAGAGCGAGCCGTTGACGAGCGCGATCCTCTCGTGACCCTGGGCCAGGAGGTGGGCCATCGCGAGCCGTGCACCCTCAACGTTGTCCAGGCTGACCCAGGCGGACGTGGACACGTTAGTCTCCCGCTCCAGCGTGACGACGCCGAAGCGGCGCTTCTCGAAGGGAGCGAGGTCCCCGTTCGGCGCGACGATGGGGGCGATGATGAGACCGTCTACGCCCTGGCTGTCCAGGACGTGGAGAAGGTGGCGCTGTCGAGCGTCGTCCTGCCGGGTGGATCCCACCACCATTGTCAACTTGGCGGCATCAACAACCGTCTCAACACCCCTGATCACCTTGGCCCAGAATGGGTTGCCGACGTCGGGGACGACAACGCCGATGAGTCCGGACTTTCGGCTGCGCAGTTGCCCGGCTGCACGGGAGGGCACGAAACCGAGCGTCTGCATCGCGTTCTCGACGCGCTGGCGTATCTCCGGTCCGACGCTGGCGGAGTTGTTGAGGACATTCGAGACCGTTCCCAGCGAGACTCCCGCCAGCCTGGCGACGTCCCGTACGCCCACCGGCCGGTCAGACCCATCGGTGGGTCTGGGCTTGGGACTCTTCACGGGGATCCTCTGTGGTAGGACGTCGGCTGGCTACATCGCCGGAGACTACCCCCAAAGCCCGGGGACTTTGAAGCTCGTGTCGTTGGGAGACTCGGCGACGTCGCAGCCCAGGCCCGGGACTACGGGTCCTGGGCCCCGACGCTCACGTGCGAGGATGCACTGGCCATTGCCATCGCCCACTTGGACCAGCCCTTAGGGGTCGCCTTTGAAGAGATCTTCGGCGGCGCCCCCCACCTGGCGAGCTCAACTCAGAGCTGCGGTTGACCGTTGTGGCCACAGATTCGGACTCGAGCCGACGTCCCTCTTCCCACAGATTCAGCGTGACCCTAATCGCTGGCTTCACCGCTCCTACAAGCCAGGGAGCCGGAAGAGGCGCTCCCCTGTCGCCGTGCGTTGAGCCAACGAAAGGATCCCTGGCGAACTGGAGACGCTCAACGACCTCGTCAGTCTGATTCTACACCGTCGAGGAACCGACAGTACTCCCCCGATTTGGTCTCGCGGCTACAGAGCCTGTGGGGTGACCGTCCGTTCTACGTCAGGAGCTCCGTCAACAACGGCGCGGAAGGCACGGCGTCGCCGTGCTATCCAATCCGTGTGGCGGGTGTGGGCCGCGCGTCCGGGCCAGGGCTGGTGTTTCTCGTCGCAGGCGCGGCGCTGGTCTGCGCTGCGTTCGAGGTAGCTGGGGAGGGCGAAGCGGTGCCATTCCTCAAGCGGCATGGGGCCGAGTGCTTCGCCGGCTTGATGGCGCAGGGCGGCGAGGGTGCTGAGTTCGCGGATCAGGCCGGGGTGTTCGGGCCAGCACGGTGGCGTGTGATCCGCGGAGTACCAGGCGTGCTGGGAATTGAGCCAGATGACGAATGCGTCGAGCCACTGCCAGGTGTCGCCTCTCAGATCTGGGTCGGCGATCGAAGTGATGTCCCAGAGGCGGGGCAGGATCTCGCCGTTGACCAGGATGGCTTCGGCTGGTCCTCCGCCGCGGGCGACGACGGCCAGATCTATGAGGGCGGCGAGCATGCGCTCGCTCGGCTCCGGGAACGGCTCGAGTGGGGCAACCATGGCTGTGTCCTCTAGTCAGTGAGGCCGAGTTGGCGGGCGTGGGAGTGTGCGAGTGCAGTCTTTTCACCCACCGACATTGGCTTCGTGTCTCCGTCGCTGATGTTGAGCAGCCGGCGTGCTTCTCGCTGTTGGGAGAGGAGCTGCTTGCCGGGTTTGCCGTCGATTGCGCGGTGGAGTGTGGCGAGGATGGGTTTGCCGTTCTCGGCGACGACGAGCGCGGTGCGGGTGGGGAGTTCTCGGAGTTGTTCGGGGCGTATGACGGGGGTGTCTTCGCCGTGGGTGGAGATCGAGCCGTGGCTGCCGTGTTGGTGGTTGCGGCGGGTGATGCGTCTGGTGCCGAGGAGGTCGCTGATCTCTCGGTTGAAGCTGGCGTCTTTGGAGCCGCCGAAGATGATCAGGGAGTTGGTGAGGTCCTTGATCGCGCGGGCCTGCTGTTCCCCGAAGATGCGGGTGAGCTGGGCCCAGGTTTGGGAGGCCCAGATGAACGAGATCCCCAACGCCCGCTCGTTGGCCATGCGCGTCGCCAAGGTGGGCAACGGAGCTGTGGAGGGCAGTTCGTCGAGGCAGGCCAGCATGGGCGGGCACAGTCGGCCGTAGCCGCTTTCGTTGGCGAGTTGGAGGGCGGTGTCGAGGACGTGTTCAGCGACGGCAGTCATGAGCGGGGAGGCGGAGATGTAGGGGTCTTCGCGGCCCAGCAGG
>DJWE01000017.1:0-48094 GCA_002441465.1 Propionibacteriaceae bacterium UBA6238
CCGAGCAGGTTCTGTCCGCGCAGCAACATCTGCAGCCGGGAGTTGGGCATCAGCTCGCGGAAAGTCCGCAGCCGCTGCCAGGGATCCTCGTTGAGGAACCGAATACACGCGTCGTAGGTAGCACCACCCCAGCACTCGACGCTCCAGTAGCCCGCCTGATCGATATCCTCGCACGCCCCGACCATGTCTTCGAGGGCCATGCGGGTTGCCATCAGGCTCTGGTGAGCGTCGCGGAGGGCGAGCTCGGTCACACCAATGGTTCGCTGACTCATGGTTCCATCCTCTCAGACCGTCTACTACACCTCGTCGTAACAGGGTGATTACGGACAGGCGTGAGACAAACGGTCTGACCTATGAGAAATGGTGCTCTGGGGAGCGGCGGAGAATCGGTGTCGCAGGAATTCGCCTGGTGTTGAGACCGGTGATCTGGCGGCCCGTCCCCTGAGCGGACCGGCGGCTACAACCAGCCGTGCCGCCGGAAGTTGCGGTACAACAACAGGCACACCACGAACATCCCGCCCNNCGTAGATGCCGGCGACCATCGTCGGCACGGCCGCGATCGCGACCCAGGCGGAGATCTTGCGCATGTCCTCGTTCTCCGACACCGACAGCCGCGCGACCGCGGCCTGCAGGATCGACGACATCAGCTCGTCGTAGCTGCCGACCTGCTCGCGCACCTGCTCGAGGTGGTCGTGCACGTCGAGGAAGTACTGGCGCATCTCCCCGTCGGCCTGCTGGTCGGCGAGCCTGCGCAGCGGCACGTTCAGCGGGGCTACCGTCCGCTTCATCTCGATCAGGTCGCGCTTGAGCTGGTAGATCCGCTCGACCTGCGGGGTTCCCCGGACGGCGAAGACGTGCGTCTCGATCTCCTCCACGTCCTGCTCGACCTCGTCGGCCACCCGCAGGTAGTCGTCCACCGCGGCGTCGATGACTCCGTGCAGCACCGCGATCGGTCCGCGGCGGAGGTGCCCGGGCCGCGACTCGAGGCTGCGCCGAACGGGCTGGAGCGCGCCGTAGCGGCCGTGGCGGACGGTGAGCGCGTACCACTCGCCGACGAGGACGGTCGCCGTCCCGGTCTCGACGATCTCGCCGCCCTCGCCGCGGACGTCGGTGTCGACATAACCGAGCGTGCGCAGCGAGAGGAACAGCGTCTTGTCCTCATAGCGCTCGAGCTTGGGCCGCTGCCGGGAGTTGCCTGCGTCCTCCATGGCCAGGGGGTGCAGCCCGAACACACCGCCGAGGACGTCCAGCTGGGCGGAGGTGGGCTCGAACAGGCCCAGCCAGACGAAACCCGAGCCGGAGCTCGCGCGATCGCACGCGGCGGAGAAGTCGATGTCCGGCTGTCGCTCGCCGTCCAGGTAGTACGCCCAGTCGATCGCCGCGTCCAGCGGGTCGGCGGACCCGGCCTCCGGGGTGGTCAGCGAAACCGCAGGAGGAGCGACCGGGCCGCGGCGCAGGTGCGTGGGGCGAAGGGTCGCAGGTAGGCCGAGAAGGCCAGGCAGGGAAAGGTTCAGGTTCACGGCGTTCTCCTCGTGCAGGAGCCCGCGGCGGGTCGACGACCGGACTGGATCAGCTCGGGTTCGCGCCGCGGGAGGTGGGCAGGACGGGTATCAGGGGACTACCAGGTGACATCCGCCTCACCTCCTTCGCTCGGCCGCCACAGCGGGACGCGTCGCTACCGCAGCAGATGCTAGCCCTCGAAGGTGTCCCGCAGGCGAATCTTCGGTGACAGCTCCGTGCGCGGGCACGCCACCATCGACCGCTACGACGACGTCGTGGGCGCGCAGGCCGCCGGGTGTGGGCCGTCCGGCTCAATCGCGACGGCGAGCCGCTGCCGCCGTCGGTCACGCCGGATCTGGTGGTCACGTCGACGCGCGGGGCTCGACCCAGGGAGGGGACGCTCGGCGCGAAGGCCCCGGCGCGCAGCGTCAGGCCGGGTCTGCCGCCCGGTCGCGGTGCCGGATCCGCGGCATTCGCTTCGCCATCTCGGCCTCGAACAGACGACCGACCGCATGGGTGTCGATCGTGCCGTCCAGGGTCGGGAGGCTCTTGGTGAAGGCCCGCTGGCAGACCACCAGCCACGCCTGACCCATGGCAAGGGTGAGCGAGGACGCCACCGAGGCGTTGATCGCCCCGCCGACCACGCTGCCGGCTCCCGGGATGAACTTCAACAGTCCGGCCGCGGCCGCGCGTCCAGCGGAGGTGGCGACGGAGGTAGATGCGATCGCGAGCAGCGCCGAGGAGTCCAGGCCCAGCCCGTGCAGATGGGCGATCCTGGCCATCATCGACAACTGGATCGGCACCAGGATCGCTGCGGACGAGAACGGGATCGGCACCGCGGCTGCAGCCGCGGCAGCGGTCACGGCCGCGGCGACCGCCTTGTTCGACTGGCTGGCCTTGAGCCGAAGATCGATCGCCTGGGCTGCGGCGAGGGCTCCTTTGACCGCCTCCGGAGCGACGCGAAAGGTCGCGCCGAGCACCTCCATCAAGCCGTAGGGCGGCTGACCGGTGAAGTGGTCCCTCATCGCGTAGGTGAGATACGGGCGGCCGTCCACGATCGGTAGGTTCCGGGCTTCCACCTGGCGAGCCAGCTCGAGGGCGTCCGGGTGGTACTGACCGTCCCGCATCGGAACCTGGGTGAGCACGAGCACCACCGGCAGCCCCAGCTCGGCCAGTGTGCGGACGAAGCGCTCCTCGAACTCCTCGAACCGGCGGTCCATGCCACGGACGCAGAACCAGGCCACGTGCAGGTGCTCGTCCACGGGCTTGCCGCGGCTCTCCCGCACCGCTTTGACCAGCTCCCGCACGATCCGGTCATCGTCGCGGCCGAGCTCGAGCCCGCGGGTGTCGACCACGCCGAGCGTGCCGCGCCGGTCGAGATACAGATGGGAACCCTCGGTCACCGGGGCGCCGATGCCGGTTGCGGCCAGCGGCTCGCCGAAGATGGCGTTGACCAGCGTCGACTTGCCGACCCCGGTCTTGCCGAAGACGGCGATGTTGACCCGCCCGAGTTCGGCCTCTTGTTTGGCGAACTCTGCCCGGAAGCTCTCGGTGAACCATTGCGTCACGGCGCCCAGCCTACGGACGCGCGTCCCGAGCACCATGGGGTGCTCCCCTGGTCCGCCCCGGACCCCCTTCCTGTGCGCCGGGTCCCGGTCAGGTGGGGATGACCTTCACCTCGTTGTCGTTGAGCAGCGCGACCACGGCGTCGGAGGTGACCTGCAGGTAGCTGCGGCCGTCCGGCGCGATCGCCGCGGGGTCGAAGTAGTGGTCCTTCACGTTGTGCTGCATCGGCCCGATGTCGATGACCGTGATCCGACCGTCCTTGACCGCTCGAGACCACGGCGAGCCCACCGCGATCGGCCACCGTCCGGCGAACATGATCCAGCCGAGCTTCTCGAACGGATCCTTCGTGCCACGAAGGTGGTAGACGTGCTGGAGCCGATCCAAGCCGTAGTCGTCCGACATCATGCCGCCGATGGAGATCAGTTCCAGCGGGATCTTCGTCAGCCCGAGGTACCAGGCCGCGCCGAGCGAGATCTGGGCGCCGCCGCTCCAGCCGACCAGGGTCACCGGGACGCCGCTGCCCAGCCGGTAGCCGTGCCGCAGCAAGGACTCGAGCACCTGCTGGGCGGTGCCGATGTTGTAGGTGGGCCCGTAGCGGCGGTCGGCGCTGACGAACAGCTGGATGGCGTTGCGCAAGTTCACCAGCATCGCCAGCATCGCCTCGGGGTTCTTGAACCGCGCCTGTTCGATCTTCTTCCACAGCCACGACATCGGACGCTGCGCAGTCAGTCCCTGGTTGTTCACCGAGTACGGAAACACGTCGGTGATCAGGCAGGCTCCGGGCACACCGTCCCGGATCGCCGCGACGAACGGCTCCTCCTCGGGCGGGCGGGACTCGCCGTCGATCGCGCCGATCCCGGAGAGGTAGACCACGTAG
The DNA here is from genome assembly GCA_002441465.1 of Propionibacteriaceae bacterium UBA6238. GTDB lineage: Bacteria > Actinomycetota > Actinomycetes > Propionibacteriales > Propionibacteriaceae > Propionicimonas. Next base: position 3,944 of record DJWE01000017.1, read on the forward strand.
CGGGAGTAGGACGGCGCCACGTCCGCCTTCGCATGCTCCTCGCGGAGCCTCTCGATGGTGGCTGCGGCCTTCTCCGCCCCCTTGTCGGACCACCAACCCAGGGACTCCAGCGGGCCGATCGCCATGATGATCAAGACGAGGACGAGCACGCCGATCAACAGCGTGAGGACGATCGTCATTCGGCGCCCTTCCCCACCGCAGGAACGTCGAAATCGAACTCGACCGGCATGAACTGGTGTCCGGAGAGGATGTCCTGGGCTGTGAGCAGGGTCGGGCTACCTGAGAGCAACCGCCAGATGCGGTTACCCAGGGCCGAGAGGGGCTTGGCGAGCGCCCACGACAGGCCCTGCATCACTGCCCATCCGAGGCCGGTGATCAAGAGGGCCTGCCAGTAGTCGACGCGATAGACCACCCCGACGATCGTCCACAGCGCCAGCAGGCTCCAGACCTGCAGCACGCGCGCGATGCCCGGGCCGACATAGGGGGCGAGTTCGAGGAAGCCGAACAGGAGAGGGGCAGTGGCCAGCATGACGGCTCGTGCGGCGTTGAAGATGGTCAGCCGGTCGCCCGTGATCAGGTAGCCGACGAGGGCGATCACCACGGACTGGACGACGAACAAGCCCACCATCGAGACGCCGTTGAAGACGAGACTGACCCCGAACCGCCAGCCACGGATCCGGTTCCAGAACAACACCACGCTGTTGCCGAGCAGCGTGGAGATGCCGGCGAGCATCGCTATCGTGATCGAGATCTCCAGCGATTGGGGGTAGTTCCGGAACCACTCCGCCATCGAGCTGTCCAGGCTCCACACGCCGGTGATCGCCCGCCACAACGAGCCGAGGAAGTCGCCCACAGTGCCTCCGTCCCTGCCGAGGGTGGTGCGAGCGTACCGCCGTCCGGGTAGGTCGCCCCAGCCCCTGCTCACCGTCGCGGAGGGCACCGAGTACGTCCAATACTGCGAAGCGCCGCCCGCCGAAGCAGGCCGGGCAGACGCGGACCACCCGGATCACGCACGCTTCGACCCCTGTTCCCATCGACCGCCCTGGACGCCGACCCGGTCTCGTCTCCGCTGTAGGCGGGACTCCGCGTCCGCGGTGCGGCCGACCGAGTGGTTCGTCGCGGAGCCGACCTTGACCTCAGCGAGACTCACGCCGCTGGGCGGCCGCATGCTGGCCACGGCATCCGCGAACTGTGGCAGGGGCTAGGTTCGCCCGTGGTCCGGGCCGCACCGACGCGGCCACCCAGATCCGGAGAGCCCCGATGAGCCTGCTGCGCACCAAGTCGATCGAGCAGTCGATCGCCGACACCGACGAGCCCGAGTACCAACTGAAGAAGTCACTCAGTGCCCTCGACCTGACCGTGTTCGGGGTCGGCGTGGTGATCGGAGCCGGCATCTTCACCCTCACCGGACGCGCGGCGCACGCCGTGGCCGGGCCCGCGATCGTGCTCAGCTTCGTCATCGCCGCGATCTGCTGCGCGCTGGCGGCGATGTGCTACGCCGAGTTCGCGTCCACCGTGCCGGTGTCGGGCTCGGCGTACACCTTCTCCTACGCCTCCCTCGGCGAGATCTTCGCCTGGATCATCGGCTGGGACCTGATCTTGGAGATGTTCCTCGGCGCGTCCGTCGTGGCGCAGGGCTGGAGCGCCTACCTGGGCGCGTTCCTCGGCAAACTGGGCATCGCGATGCCGGCCGCGATCAGCTACGGCGGCACGGTGGACGTGCCCGCAATCCTGCTGGTGCTCGTCCTCGGCGCGCTGGTGACGGTGGGTATCAAGGAGTCGCTGCGGGTGAACCTGGCGCTGGTCGGGGTGAAGCTGTTCATCGTCTTGTTCGTCATCGTCGCCGGCATCGGGTTCATCAACCCGGCCAACTACACCCCGTTCGTGCCCGCGGCAGTGCCGACCGCCGCGTCCTCCGGCTTCGGCTGGACGCAACCGCTGCTGCAGTTCCTCACCGGCGCGGTGCCCTCCTCCTTCGGCGTCGGCGGCATCCTCGCCGGCGCTGCCCTGGTCTTCTTCGCCTACATCGGCTTCGACGTGGTCGCGACCACCGCCGAGGAGACGAAGAACCCGCAGCGAGACCTGCCGATCGGCATCATTGCGTCCCTGGCGATCTGCACGGTGCTCTACTGCGCGGTCGCGCTGGTCGTGACCGGCATGGTGCCCTACGACAAGCTCGACCCGAGCGCAGCGCTGGCCAACGCCTTCGCCTACCACGGCCAGGCGTGGATGGCGACGCTGATCTCCGCCGGTGCGGTGGCCGGCCTGACCACCGTGGTGCTCACTTTGATGATCGGCGCCACCCGGCTGATCTTCGCGATGTGCCGGGACGCGCTCCTACCGATGGGCCTGGCCAAGGTGCACCCCACCTACCGCACCCCGTGGCTGATCACGGTGATCGTGACCGTGGTGGTCGCCCTGGTCGCCGGGCTGACCCCGGTGGGCGTGCTGGAGGAGATGGTGAACATCGGGACGCTGTCGGCCTTCGTGCTGGTGTCGATCGGCGTGGTGGTGCTGCGGAAGAAGCGCCCCGACGTGAAGCGGGCGTTCACCGTCCCATTCTCGCCGGTGCTGCCGATCCTCTCCGCGCTGATCTGCGGCTACCTGATGCTGAACCTCTCGGTGGAGACCTGGCTGCGATTCCTGATCTGGCTGGCGGTCGGCTTCGTCATCTACTTCAGCTACTCGCGCTGGCACGCTCGCCTGCAGACCGGTCTCGGAATCCGTCCGGACATGATCGAGGCGATGGCGGCCGGGCACGCCCCGTACCAGCCCGACGACCTCCGCTGAGCGGCGGCCGCCGCTCCTCACCGAGGGCCAGCTCTACTGCCGAGGGCTCGGCCCAGGGGCGAAGCGTTCGGCGCGAAAGCTGGCCCTCGGCGGGGGCGGTGAGGGCATCGGGAGCGGGGGCGGTAGACTTGGCGGGTTCCCCGATCAGACCGGAGTCCCGCATGCCCGCACGCGCAGACCTGCGCAATGTCGCCATCATCGCCCACGTCGACCACGGCAAGACCACCCTCGTCGACGCCATGCTGTGGCAGTCCGGCGCATTCCGCGAGAACCAGGACGTGAACACTCGCGTCATGGACTCAATGGACCTGGAGCGTGAGAAGGGAATCACGATCCTGGCCAAGAACACCGCCGTCGACCACACCCTCGAAGACGGCAGCACGGTCACGATCAACATCATCGACACCCCCGGCCACGCCGACTTCGGCGGCGAGGTGGAGCGCGGCCTGGAGATGGTGGACGGCGTCCTGCTGCTCGTGGACGCCTCCGAGGGCCCGCTGCCGCAGACCCGGTTCGTACTGCGCAAGGCGCTGGCGAAGAACCTGCCCATCATCGTCGTGATCAACAAGGTGGACCGCTCCGACGCCCGGATCGCCGAGGTCGTGGACGAGGTGTATGCGCTCTTCCTCGATCTGCTCGAGGACGACGAGGCGCACCACCTCGACTTCCCGATCATCTACTGCGCGGCGAAGGCCGGACGCGCCTCGCTCACCCAGCCGGCCGATGGCGAACTGCCCGATTCGCCCAACCTGGAACCGCTGTTCACCCTGATCATGCAGACCATCCCGGCGCCGCTGTACACCGAGGGTGCACCCCTTCAGGCACACGTGACCAACCTGGACGCGTCCCCCTACCTCGGCAGGTTGGCGCTGTGCCGGATCGTCGAGGGCACGATCACCCGCGGGCAGACCGTGGCGTGGTGCCGCCACGACGGGACCGTCCAGAACGTCCGGCTCTCCGAGCTGCTGGTCACCAAGGCGCTGGAGCGGGTTCCGGCAGACTCGGCCGGCCCGGGCGACATCGTCGCCATCGCCGGCATCCCCGAGATCACGATCGGCGAGACCATCGCCGATCCGAACGACCCCAGGCCGCTGCCGCTGATCACCGTGGACGAGCCGTCCATCTCGATGACCATCGGGATCAACACCGCGCCGCTGGCCGGCAAGGTGGGCAAGCTGCTCACCGCCCGCTTGGTCAAGGGCCGGCTCGACACCGAGCTGATCGGCAATGTGTCGATCCGGGTGCTGAACACCGATCGTCCCGACACTTGGGAAGTGCAGGGACGCGGTGAGCTTCAGTTGGCCGTCCTGGTCGAGATGATGCGCCGCGAGGGCTTCGAGCTCACCGTAGGCAAGCCCGAGGTGCTCACCCGCCAGATCAACGGCAAGCTGCACGAGCCCGTCGAGCGGCTGACCGTGGACGTGCCGGAGGAGCATGTCGGCACCATCAGCCAGCTGATGGGTACCCGCCGAGCCCGGATGGAGCAGATGGTCAACCACGGCACCGGGTGGGTGCGGGTGGAGTACGTCATTCCGGCGCGCGGCCTGATCGGTTTCCGCACCGAGTTCCTGACCGAGACCCGCGGCACCGGCATCATGCACCACGTCTTCGAGGGCTACGAGCCGTGGGCCGGCGAGATCAAGACCCGGATCACCGGCTCGCTGGTCGCCGACCGGACCGGCTCGGTGACCTCTTACGCCCTGTTCAACCTGCAGGAGCGCGGCACCTTGTTCGTGGCTCCCGGCGACGACGTCTACGAGGGCATGATCGTCGGGGAGAACCCGCGTCCCGACGACATGGACGTCAACCCGACCAAGGAGAAGAAGCTGACCAACGTCCGCTCCTCCACCGGGGACGAGTTGGAGCGGCTGATCCCGCCGCGGCTGATGAGCCTGGAGCAGGCGCTGGAGTTCTGCCGCGGCGACGAATGCCTCGAAGTCACGCCCAAGAACGTCCGCATCCGCAAGGTGACCCTGGACGCCAACGACCGCGCCAAGCAGCGCAGCCGCGCCAAGAACGCCTGACCCGGAACGGGGACGGTTCCTATTGCGGTCCAGGCTCCGCCGGACCGCAATAGGAACCGTCCCCGTAGCTGTCCAGCCCGGTCCACGTGTGCACCGATGACAGGCGGTGTCGCTACTGTGCTGCCCATGGCACTCCCGGTGCTGGACGCAACCGAACAACGCATCATCGGCAGCCTGCTTGAGAAGCAGCGCACCGTTCCCGCGAGCTATCCGCTCAGCCTGAACGCGCTGCGGCTCGCCTGCAACCAGACCTCCAGCCGCGACCCCGTGATGGACCTCTCCGAACGAGACCTCCAGGACGCGGCCCGGGCACTGAAGGACCGCGGCCTGCTGCGGCTGGTCTGGGCGGGCGCCGGCTCGCGGGTGGTGAAGTACCACCAACTGCTCGACGAGGTGCTCGAACCGCCCGAGGACGAACGCGCGCTGCTCACCGTCCTACTCCTGCGCGGGGCACAGTCGGCCGGTGAACTGAAGACCCGCACCGAGCGCCTGCACCCGTTCGCGGACAAGGAGGCGGTCGAGACCTGCCTGGCCCGGATGGCCGCCGCGCCCGACCCGCTGGTCCGCCAGGCCCAGGTACAGCGCGGACGGGACACTCGCTGGATCCACCTGCTCGGACCGGTGCCCCTGGCCGACCAGCTCGCCGGCCCTGCCGCGGACCTCGACATCGTCCTCGCCGACGGCCCGCAGGCCAGGGACGCCAAAGTCGTGGCGGCCTACGATGCCGTCGCCCCGGCCTACGCCGAGCGATTCGGCGACGAACTGATCACGAAGCCGTTCGACGTGTGGCTTCTGGAGCACATCGCCGAACTCAACCAAGGTCCGATCATGGACCTCGGCTGTGGGCCCGGCCAGATCGCAGCCTTCCTCGCCGACACCGGCGCTGAGGTGCACGGCCTGGACGCGTCCGCCGCGATGATCGAACAGGCCAAGGCGGCCTATCCGGATCTGGACTTCGCGGTAGGCCGGTTCCACCAACTGCTCCGCCCGCGCGACGCGGCCGCGTGGGGCACGATCCTGGCCTGGTACAGCTTCGTGCACCTGGCGCCGTCGGAGGTGGCGCCGATGCTGCGCTCGGTCGTGGCGACGCTGCGTCCTGGTGGCCTGCTCGCCGTGGCGGTGCACACCGGCGGCGAAGTGGAGCACGTCGAGGAGTTCCTCGGCGTCCCGGTCGATCTCGACTACGTGTTCCACACCCGCGACCACGTGCTCGCAGCCGTGGCCGAAGCGGGGCTCACGGTGGTCGAGTGGTACGAGCGGGCACCGGTGCCCGAGGAAGCGCAGACCAACCGCCTGTACGTGGTGGCCCGCCGCCCCGAATAGGCCGCTAGGCGCGTCCGACTCCCGGTTCCGGTCGCCAGTGCAGTCCGGACTCGGGGTCGACCAGCACCTCCTGAGCGACGGCGATGCCGTCGGCGAGCAGTTCGGCGTCGATGGGTACCGTCCGTTTGAGCAGGGCCAGCCCGACAGGGCCGAGTTCGTAGTGCCGCTCGGACGTGCCCATCCGGCCCACCGGACGTCCGTCCAGCAGCACCTCGGCACCGACGGCGGGAAGACGTTCGGCACTGCCGTCGAGGTGGAGCAGGGTGAGCCGTCGCGGCGGGCGGCCGAGGTTGTACACCCGCGCCACCGTCTCCTGGCCCGGGTAGCAGCCCTTGCGCAGGTGCACCGCAGGGCCCAGGCGGTCGTCGGCGGGATTGGCCAGCTCGTTGGGGATGGTGCGCTCGTCGGTATCGAGGAAGACCCGCGGGGTGCCGGACGCGATCCGCAGCGCCTCCATCGCCCAGATGCCGGCTCGGGTCTCACCGAGGGCGGCGTCCAGGTCGGCCCGCGGGACGATCACAGGGCCGGCGGTAGCGCCCGGGGGCAGCGCGAGCACGTGGTCGTCGACCTCGGCGATCTCGACCCGGGTGACGAAGACCATCCGGCGCAGCCATTCCAGCAGCGGCGCGAGGTGTCCCGGTTCGGTGTGGCACCACAGGGTGTGGCCGTCGTCCGTGGCGCCGAAGGCATGGGTGAGGTGGCCCTGGGCGTCCAGGATGTAGGCGAGCGTCGGTTCGCCAGGAGGCAGCGAGGCGAAGTCCTGGCTGGTGATGTCGTTCAGCCAGCGCAGCCGGTCCGCGCCGGCGATCGTGAACACGGGGCGATGAGACAGGTCGACCCCGGCCGTTCCGGCCACCAACGCCCGCTGCTCGCGGAGCGGGTCGCCGTAATGCCAGACGGCGCCGGCGTCCGGCCCCTCGGTGAACCGGACGCTCACCGTCGCTCCAGCTGGGCCCACAAGTAGGGCTGCAGGTCATGTTCCTCGGTGGCCCGATCGAAGGAGAAGAGCAGTCGGCCCTCGACGTTGCCGTACAGCCTCCGGCCCGCGGTGTAGGCGACCTTGGCGTCCCTGGTTCGCGCGACCGCGTCCGTGATCAGGTCGAGCCGGCCGGGCTGGACCTTGCCGAACCAGATCTCCGCGAAGCCGTCCGGGCTGCACATCACCACGTCCACCGTGCCGTCGGCCAGCGGACGCCAGAAGCCGGTCTCCATGAACAGCGGCTTGGTGGGAGCGCCCTCGGCGTCGGTCTCGAAGGCCTGGCACAGGTAGTGCAGGTAGTCCTCGCCGTTGTCGGCGAAGTCGACCTGCAACGCGTAGCTGTGCTTCTCCAGCCCGGGCCACTGCCGGTATCCGGTGCCCTCCCAGCGTCCCCGCAGCCAGGCCAACCCCACCAAGGCAGGGTTCAGGTCGGACGGGATCTCGAAAGCCATCTCACTCCCCTCGTCTGCCGCGCAGCAGCGCCACGATGCCGAGCCCGGCGAGCACGGCAAGCACCAGGCAGGCGGTGAACACCACCACGCCGGTCACCGAGAGCGGAGTCAGCACCTGTCGAGCATAACCGGACCGGGCCGACGCCCATTCCCGCCGAAGACGTGCCTCCCGCGCGCACACCCTGGCGTCGCTCGAGGATCCACAACGGTGGCCGGCGCGGTTCTTGTCCACAGGACACCACGCGCCCTGACCGGATCGGGAGCGGGCTGCAGAGGATGCTGGCATGCGCACTCCCGTCCCGTGGTTGCTGCCCACCCGACCCGCTAGCGCGGCGTCCCTGCGTGCGAGCGGCGTCTCGCGGCGATGATCGAGACCCAGCTCCGTCGCGGCGACCTTCTGCGGCTTCGTCGCGGCGTCTACCTGGCCAGTTCGGCTTGGCCCGACGAGCCGGCGGCCCAGCACCTGATTCGAGCGCACGCGGAGGTGTCGGCCAATCCCATCGCGGTGCTGAGCCACCAGTCGGCGGCCCTGGCCTGGCAGCTGCCCGCTCCTGGTGCGGCGTGGCACGAGCGGCCGGTCTCAGTCACCCTCCCGGCGGGCCGCGGGTTTTCGGCGGCGCGGGTCGTCGCAGAGCACCACGTCGCCGAACTGCCGGATAGCGACCTCGACACGGACTCCGACGGGTACGCCGTGACGACGCTCGCCCGAACCGCCGTCGACCTCGCGCCCGGCCTGCCCCTACCGCAGGCGCTAGTCATCCTGGACGCCTCCGCCCGCCAGCTCTGTCGTGGATTCGTAGCCCGGCCCCGACGCAGTGACTACGCGAACCCGCGGCTGGCCGATGCCGCCCGCGCCATACTCGCGAAGACCGCGCTCGAGCGGCGGCGACCATCGCTGCGAGACGCGATCTCGCTCGCAGAACCCTGCCGGGAGTCGGCTGCGGAGTCGCTCTCGGCGGGCGAGTTCGAGCTTGCCGGTCTCCCTCGTCCGGAGTTCCAGGCGGCGCTGCGGACTCCGGCAGGCACGTTCTTTCCCGACTGCTACTGGCGCGATGCTCACCTGATCGGCGAATGCGACGGCGCGATGAAGTACTCAGACTCTCGTGCCTACATCCTGGAGAAGGAGCGCGAACAGGTGTTTCGCGATCTCGGCTACCGCGTGGTCCGCTGGCTGGCCTGGGAGATCATGGCTCGCCCGGAGGTCGTGGTCGAACGAGTGAGCCGCGCGCTCGCCGGATGAAGACCGAGTTCGGAGGGTTATGCGCTCCGAGATCACCGGGGTCCGGCACCGAAACCGAGTTCGGCGGGTTACGACCTGCGGCCGAGGCCGCATAACCCGCCGAAGTCGGCAATGTGCGCCCACCGAGGCCGGCATCGTTCCGATAACCCGAAGAACTCGGTTCCTGCGACCGCATCGCCAGTTTGACCGGCTCCTACGGTGGAGGCATGCCGTTCACGCCCGCCCACATCGCCGCGGTGCTGCCGTTGCGCCACGGGCGGGCGCGGGCGTTTCCGTTCGCGGCGCTCGCCGCCGGCAGCATGAGCCCGGACGTGCCGTACTACGTGCCCGCGATGGCGTCCCTGGGCAGCTGGACGCACACACTGCCCGGCGTCCTCACCGTCGACGTCGTGCTCGGCCTGGCGCTGTGGGCGCTGTGGCGTTCGGTCGCGCGACCGCTGCACGACCTCGCTCCAACGTTCCTGCGCACCCGCTGGACGCCCGCGCGGGCAGTGCTCCGGTGGTGGTCGGTCGGTCTCGCGCTGGCCATCGGCGCGGCGACCCACGTCGGCTGGGACGAGTTCACCCACCCCGGACGCTTCGGCGCCACCCACCTGGCGTTCCTCGCTGCCCCCTACCCCAGCCCGCTCGGGCCGTTGCCTGGCTATCAGTACGCGCAGTACCTGAGCAGCGCGATCGGCCTGCTCGCGATCGCCTGGGTCGCCTACCGGCACCCCCGCATCGCGGTGTCCGACCGACCGGCACCCACCATCGCCCGCCTGCTGCCCTGGCTCGCCGTGGCCGCGGGCGCGCTCGGCGCCGTGGCCAGGGTCGCGACGGCTGGAGGGCCCGGCATCGGCGGCCGGGCGATGGTCTTCGCAGTCCTCACCGGCGGCATGGCCGCCGCGGGCGCCACCGTCGCGGTCACCTGCTGGGCCCACGCACTCGCGTCCCGCGGCAGTGCCTGGCAACCGGAGTGAACCCGGCCCGTGCTTGGATGAGCCCATGAGGGCGGTGGTGCAGCGGGTGCTGCGAGCGGACGTGACCGTCGAGGGTCAGGTGGTCGGTGCGATCCACGAACCCGGCCTGCTTGTGCTGGTCGGGGTCACCCATGGCGACACCGAGGTGGTCGCCGACCGACTGGCCGACAAGACCTGGCACCTGCGCATTCTCGACGGCGAGCGCAGCTGCGCCGAGGTGGACGCGCCACTGCTGGTGGTGAGCCAGTTCACGCTCTACGCCGACACCCGCAAGGGCCGCCGTCCGTCCTGGAGCGCCGCCGCTCCGGGGACGGTCAGCGAGCCCATCGTCGATGCCTACGTGGCTGCGCTGCGGCAGCGCGGCGCCCGGGTCGAGACGGGTCGATTCGGCGCCCACATGGAGGTGAGCCTGGTCAACGACGGCCCGCTCACCCTGGTGCTCGAACTGGACGCGTGAGCGGCCCACAACGGCCATAGTTCCGACCCGCGCCCCCGAATCACTAGGATGAGCGCTGGCCATCAGACGAGACAGCGGTTCAGGGGGTGGGCATGGCGCAATTGCTGCTGGTCAGCAACGAGGTCGCCGGAGGCATCCCTGCGGAGCGTTCGCTGCCGGTATTGGCGTTGCTGTCCCACGATATCCAGGGCGTAGCCGCCGACACCCAGGCGCTCACCGAGTCGGCCCGCAGCGACCTCGTCGTCCTCGACGGACGCAGCGATCTGGCCGGCGCCCGGATGATGGCTCGACTGTTCCAGTCCTCCGGCTCGACCGTGCCGCTGCTGCTGGTGCTCACCGAGAGCGGCCTGGCCGCCGTCGCTGCAGACTGGGGATTGTCCGACGTCGTCCTGGATACGGCCGGACCGGCGGAGTTCGAGGCGCGGATCCGGTTGCTGGTCACCTCGGCGTCCAACGACGGCCTGATCTCCTCCGGCGGGATCGTGATCGACGACCAGGCGTACTCGGTCATGCTGGACGGCGACCCGCTCGACCTCACCTACACCGAGTTCGAGCTGCTCAAGTACCTCGTCCAGCACCCCGGTCGGGTGTTCAGCCGCGAGCATCTGCTCGCCGACGTGTGGGGCTACGACTATTACGGCGGCACCCGCACCGTGGACGTCCACGTCCGTCGGTTGCGAGCCAAGCTCGGTCCGGAGCACGAATCGCTGATCGGCACGGTGCGCAACGTGGGCTACCGGTTCTCCCCGGACGTCGGCCGCCGCTGACCCCACACCCCGTCCGCTCACGACGGGAGTTGCCCGCAGCCGGGCCATTGCTGGACGCCGACCACCCGATCCGGCGATCCCCGTCTAGCCTGACCATGTGTGGACCGAGCGATTGTCTCCCGAGCAGGCTGAGCAGGTGCTCGCGCTGGCTGCGCGGGCCACGTCCGCCGACGGCAGCCCGCCGCTGAACGAGGAAGCCCATTTCGCCCTGCGCGACGACTCCGCCCGGCACGTTCTCGTCTCCGACGGTCAGAACCTGGCCGGCTACCTCCAGTGGCAGCCCGCCTACGCGACCGCCCAGCTGGTCGTCGACCCGGCGCACCGGCGGCGAGGAATCGGACGCGGACTGATCGGCGAACTGGTAGCGAGCGTCCAGGACGCCGGAGCGGCTCCTGGGCCGCACGCAGCGGCCGACGGCGCGCGCTGGGGCGTGTGGGCGTTCGGCGACCATCCGGCCGCGCAGGGGTTCGCCGCGGCGCTCGGGCTGACCGCGTCCCGGGGGTTGCTGGTGATGCGGCGCGACCTGGGCGGCATCGAGCCGCCCGAACTCCCCGAGGGATTCGCCGTCCGCGGTTTTACTCCCGCCGACACCGATCAGTTCCTGGCCGTCAACGCCGCCGCGTTCGCCGACCACCCCGAGCAGGGCGCGCTGGACGCCGCCGGTTTCGCCGCCCGGACGGCCGAGGCCTGGTTCGACCCGTCCGGCCTGCTGCTCGGCTTCGACGCCACCGGGCTGGCCGGCTTCCACTGGACCAAGCTCGTCGAGGGGGTCGGGGAGGTGTACGTGCTCGGAATCGCGCCACGGGCACAGGGGCGTGGCTACGGAAAGGCCCTGCTGCAGGCCGGCTTGGCCCACCTGCGACGCAGCGGTGCCGAACAGGTTGAGCTCTACGTCGACAGGGCCGAGCCGGTAGCGGTAAGAATGTACGAAAGCGCGGGATTCCACGTCGTCCACCGCGACGTGCTCTACGTGCCGGAGCACGGGTCCGTGCAGAACCAGGAGCAGCCATGACCTCGGTCGAGGACAAGGACACCATCGCGGTTGACGAGCCGGAACTGCCCGCAGACCGGTTCTCCGACCGCGAGCTGTCCTGGCTCGCCTTCAACAACCGGGTGCTCGACCTCGCCAAAGACGTCAAGCGGGTGCCGCTGCTGGAGCGGGCCCGATTCCTGGCCATCTTCTCCTCCAACCTGGACGAGTTCTTCATGGTGCGGGTGGCCGGGCTCAAGCGCCGCATGGCCGCCGGCGTCGCCGTCGCGAGCAGCTCGGGACTGATGCCCCGTGAACTGCACGACGCGATCCTGTCCCGCACCCGCGAGCTCGTCGCCGACGCGGCCGGGGTGTTCGCCCACGACGTCCGTCCCGCGCTCGCCCGCCACGGCATCGAGATCCTGCGCTGGGACGAACTGAGCGAGGACGAGCGCCGGCAGATGACCGATCTCTTCGAGAGCCGCATCTTCCCGGTGCTGACCCCGTTGGCTGTGGATCCCTCCCATCCGTTCCCCTACATCTCGGGCCTCAGCGTGAACCTCGCCGTGCTGCTGCGGAACCCGGTGACCGGCGTGCGCCAGTTCGCCCGGGTGAAGGTGCCCACGATCTTGTCCCGATTCGTCCCGCTCGGCGGCGGCCGATTCGTCCCGCTGGAGGACGTGATCGCCCAGCACCTCCACCAGCTCTTCTCCGGGATGCAGATCATCGAGCACAGCACCTTCCGGGTCACCAGGAACGAGGACGTCGAGGTCGAGGAGGACGACGCCGAGAACCTGCTGTTCGCCCTGGAGAAGGAGCTGCTGCGCAGCAAGGTGGGACGCCCGCCGGTGCGCCTGGAGGTCGAGGACGACATCGACGAGGTGATGCTCGAGCTGCTGATCAGCGAGCTCGACATCAGCGAGAAGGAGGTGTTCCGGGTACCCAGCCCGCTCGATCTGACCGGGTTGTTCTCGATCGCCGACCTCGACCGGGAGGCGCTGCTCTACCCGTCCTTCCTGCCCAAGACACATCCGGAACTGGCCGAGGTGGAGACCGCGCAGCCGGCCGACCTGTTCGCCGCGCTGAAGAACCGCGAGGTGCTGCTGCACCACCCCTACGACTCCTTCGCCACCTCGGTACAGCGTTTCATCGAGCAGGCCGCCGCCGACCCGGCCGTGCTGGCGATCAAGCAGACCCTGTACCGCACCTCCGGTGATTCTCCGATCATCGACGCCCTGATCGAGGCGGCCCAGGCCGGCAAGCAGGTGCTCGCGCTGGTCGAGATCAAGGCCCGATTCGACGAGCAGGCCAACATCGCCTGGGCCCGCAAGCTGGAGAAGGCGGGCTGCCACGTCGTCTACGGCATGGTCGGGCTGAAGACCCACTGCAAGTTGTCCATGGTCGTGCGCGAGGAGCCCACCGGGTTGCGTCGCTACGCCCATATCGGCACCGGCAACTACAACCCGAAGACCGCCCGCCTCTACGAGGACATGGGCCTGCTCACCTCGAACGCGGTGATCACCGACGACGTGGCCCGCCTGTTCAACCACCTCTCCGGCATGGCCCAGGAGACGCACTACCGCCGGCTGCTGGTCGCGCCGCACGGGGTGCGCAGGGGGCTGATCGAGAGCATCAACACCGAGATCGCCAACCACCGCGAGGGCCTGCCCTCGGGGGTGCGGATCAAGGTGAACTCGATCGTGGACGAGGCCGTCACCGACGCGCTCTACCGGGCGTCCCAGGCCGGCGTCCCGGTCGACTTGTGGGTCCGCGGCATCTGCTCGGTGCGTCCGGGCGTGCGGGGACTGAGCGAGAACATCCGGGTCCGCAGCATCCTGGGCCGGTTCCTGGAGCACAGCCGGCTGTTCTGGTTCGCCAACGGCGGCGATGCCCGGGTGGGGATCGGTTCGTCCGACCTGATGCACCGCAATCTCGACCGTCGGGTTGAGGTCATCGTCGGGCTCAACAATCCGCGCCACATCGCCCAGATCGAGGGCTTGTTCGACCTCGCCTTCGACGCCGGTACCGCGTCGTGGTGGCTCGAGGGAGACACCTGGACCCAACGGACGCTGGACGCCACCGGCGAGCCGCTGCTCGACATCCAGGAGCACCTGATCGCCACGATGGGCCAACGGCGCGCGGTCGAGCGCTAGAACCGTCAAGCCCAAGAAGAGTATGAGCCAGAACGCCGAGAAGCGGATCACCGCCGCCGGCTGCGTCGTGCTCCGTCCCGGACCGGACGGCGAACCGGAGGTGCTGCTCGTGCACCGTCCGCGCTATGACGACTGGAGCCTGCCGAAGGGCAAGATCCGGGCCGACGAATCGCTGCCGGGGTGTGCGATGCGGGAGACCAGTGAGGAGACCGGGGTGGCGGTACGCCTCGGGGTGCCGGTGGGACGGATCAGCTACCCGGTCGGCGGTGGCACGAAGACCGTGTACTACTGGCGCGCCCAAGCGGTGAAGAACGGCCGGCACCACCCCGGCGCGGAGGTGGACAACATCGCGTGGCTGCCGGTCTCGGAGGCCCTGCGCCGGATCACCTATCTCGACGAGCGGCCGCTGGTGCACCGCGCGATCGCCCAACCCGACACGGCGCCGCTGCTGATCGTGCGGCACGCCAAGGCGATGCTGCGCTCCAACTGGTCCAAGCGCGACCAGGCTCGTCCGCTCGACGAGAGGGGACGGCGGCAGAGCACGCTGCTGATGCCGCTGCTGGAGGCCTACGGGGTGCAACGCCTGGTGTCGTCGACGTCGGTGCGTTGCGTCAAGACCCTGCAGCCGTACGCGAAGGCGCATCGGCTCGAGGTCGAGGGGTGGACGACGCTGTCGGAGGAGCAGGCGATCCAGGATCCCCGCGCAGTGACCACGGTGATGGAGCGCTTCTCGAAGCAGACCGCGCAGTCCGGGACGCCGCTGGCCGTGTGCGGGCACCGTCCCGTGCTGCCGACGATGCTGGAGGCGGTCGGGGTGCCGAGCCGGCCGCTCAAGCCGGGCGCCGTCCTGGTCGCCCATCTCGCCGCGGACATGGACGTGGTCGCGGTCGAGATCCACAAGCCCCGGATCTGACGCCCCGTCACCGTCGCCTGGCTCGAATCGGGGACGGTTCCTATCTCGGTCCAACCTCCGGGGTGGGCCGAGATCGGAACCGTCCCCAGGTTTCGAGATCAGCGGGACGGGGGTGCGGTACTCGCCCGGACGACCAACTGCGGTTCGAGCACCAGATGCTGAGGGGACGCCACGTTCTTCTCGATCAGGTCCAGGAGCACGGCGACGCTGAGGCGTCCGATCTCGTCGAAGTCCTGCCGAATCGTGGTCAGCCCCGGGCTGAAGAACTCCGCCTCCGGGTAGTCGTCGAACCCGACCAGGCTCACATCTTCGGGACAGCGCAGGCCGAGCTCGTGCATCGCATGCAAGACGCCGAGCGTCATCGAGTCGTTGCCCACGAAGATGGCCGTGACGCCCTGGCGGCCGAGCACCTCCCGCGCCGCGCGGTAACCGGAGGCGGCCGACCAATCCCCGTGCACGACCGGCGGAACCTCAGCGCCGGCCGCAGCGAGCGCGTCCTGCCAGCCGACCACCCGTTCGATCCCCTCGTACCACACACTCGGGCCGGCAATGTGCCATACGGTCTTGTGACCGAGCCCGAGCAGATGTTCAGTGGCAAGCCTCGCCCCCAGCCGCTGGTCGACCGAGACCACGGGGTAAGGCCCCGGATTGCCGGCGTGGATCGCCACCAGCGGAGGAAGGTCGCCGGTGCCGCTTGCCTCACCCGGCTCCACTTCGGAGATCAGCGGCTGCAGCAGGATCACGCCGTCGGAGGATCGGGAGCGCAGCAGGCTCGCGCCCTGAGCGACCGCGGTCTGGTCCGGATCGACGAGATGGGTGATGGTCACCGAGTAGCCGCGCGCGCTCGCCGCGGTCTCAATACCGCGAAGCGCGGCGCTCGGGCCGAAGAGCGTCGTGTCCACCGTGAGCACGCCGATGCTGTGCGAGCGTCCGCTGGCCAGGCCGCGAGCGAGCAGATTGGGCCGATAGTCGAGGGTGTCCATCGCGGCGTGCACTCGAGCTCGAGTGGTCTCGGCGACCTTGGCGTGACCGTTGATCACCCGCGAGACGGTCATCGTGGAGACTCCAGCGAGCCGAGCTACGTCGGTGAGGGTCGGCGCCCGATACCCGCCGGCGCTGCCCGCAACGACGTCGTTCATGGTGTTAGCGTATTACATCAAGGCCCGGCGACGGCGGCTCCTCACGGCGACAAAGGCTGGACCCGCGTTCATCTCGCGTTCACCCTGCAGTACCGATCCGGTCAATCTCGCTCCCTAACCTCAGCGGCAGAGCGACCGCTCTGCAGTACTCATCCGAAGTCGAAGGAACAGCGTGAGAATCAAGCCTTTCGCCGCCGCCGCCCTGGTCACTGCGACCGCTCTGGCCTTTGCCGGCTGCGCCGCCAACGAGACGCCCGCCGCGGGCGGTACCACCGGTGGGAGCCAGACACTCACCGGCGTCGGCTCCAGTGCCCAGAAGGCCGCCCAGGAGAAGTGGGTCGCCGACTTCCAGACCGCGAACCCCAACATCACCGTCAACTACTCCCCCGATGGCTCCGGTGCCGGACGCTCGCAGTTCATCGCGGGCGCGGCGAACTTCGCCGGCTCCGACCGTCCGTTCAAGGACGACGAGATGGGCGCGGGCAAGTTCGCCGGTTGCGCCGCCGACTCCAACGCCTTGAACCTGCCCGTCTACATCTCCCCGATCGCCGTGGTGTTCAACGTCGAAGGAGTGAAGGAACTCACCTTCGATCCGGCCACCTTGGCCGGCATCTTCGCCGGAAAGATCACCAAGTGGAGCGATCCGGCCATCGCCAAGACCAACCCGGGTGTCACCCTGCCGGACGCCGCGATCACCGCAGTGCACCGCGGAGACGATTCCGGTACCACCAACAACTTCACCGACACGCTGAACAAGACCGCGCCCGAGGTGTGGACCGAGGCCGCCGCCGACACCTTCCCGGCCGCCTTCGGCGGTGAGGCCGCAAACGGCACCTCCGGCGTGATCCAGGCCGTGACCAATGGCAAGAACATCATCGGGTACGCCGACGAGTCCCAGGCAGGCACGCTCGGCAAGGCGAGCATCCTGGTCGGCGGCAAGGCTCTCCAGCCCACCGCGGACGCTGCGGCCGCGATCCTCGACCACTCCGAGACGGTCCCCGGTCGGGACGCGAACGATCTGGCCTACTCGCTGAACCGCACCTCTGAGGGCGTCTACCCGGCAGTGCTGGTCTCCTACGCGATCGTGTGCCAGACCTACAAGGATTCGTCCGTCGCAACCCTGGTGAAGGACTACGTCGGCTACATGGCCTCCGCTGAGGGCCAGCAGGCTGCGGCCCAGGCCGCAGGCTCGGCTCCGCTGTCGTCGGCTCTCCAGGCCAAGGTCAAGACCGCGATCGACTCGATCAAGTGATCCTCGACAGGTGACGCATCCGTGGGCGGCGCCGGTGATCCCACCGGCGCCGCTCCGCCACGTAACCTGTGAGGAGCCGGCAGAAAGCAGGACGAGCCCATGTCCCAGAAGCTGACCCGGGAGTCGGACGTCGCGTCCGGACAGCCCGAGCCGACACCGCCACCCGCGCGGCCCGACCCGAAGCGCCCCGGCGAGACGATCTTCCGCGGGTTCGCCGTCGGAGCCGGCATCGCGATCCTCGCGATCCTCGCCGCGGTGGCGGCCTTCCTCCTGATTCAGGGCTCCCCCGCGCTGTTGGCCGATCCGGCCGAACTCGCCACCCACGGCTACGGCGAGTTCGTCGAATGGGTCCTGCCCTATGTCTTCGGCACCGTCTGGGCGGCCGTGCTCGCCTTGGCGATGGCCGTCCCGGTGGCGATCGGGATTGCACTGTTCATCTCCCACTATGCGCCGCGCCGACTCGCCCAGCCGCTGGGCTACATCATTGATCTGCTGGCCGCCGTGCCGTCCGTGGTCTTCGGCCTGTGGGGCTCCAACGTGCTCGCCACCGGCGTCCAGCCATTGTTCACATGGCTGAACGCGAACCTCGGCTTCATCCCCCTGTTCTCCGGACAGGTCTCCGGCACCGGCCGGACCATTCTCACCGCAGCCATCGTGCTGGCCACCATGGTGCTGCCGATCATCACCAGCTTGTGCCGTGAGGTGTTCCTGCAGACGCCCAAGCTTCACGAGGAGGCCGCCCTCGCCCTCGGTGCGACCCGGTGGGAGATGGTCAAGATGGCGGTTCTCCCGTTCGCCCGACCCGGCATCATCGCCGCGGTCATGCTCGGCCTGGGTCGTGCGCTCGGCGAGACCATGGCGGTGACCATGGTCCTCTCCGGTGGCCGCAACATCACCTTCCAGGTGCTCACCTCGGAGAACCCGAACTCGATCGCCGCCCAGATCGCCCAGAACTTTCCCGAGGCGTTCGGCCTCAAGACCAGCCAGCTGATCGCGGCCGGCCTGGTGCTCTTCCTGATCACCCTCGCGGTGAACATGATCGCCCGCTGGATCGTGGCCCGCCGCGCCGCCTACTCAGGAGCCAACTGATGACCACGCTCAGCCAGACCCTGGCCTCCGACGCGCTCACCTCCGGCCGGCTGCCCCGGTTCACCGCCCCCGTGGCCGTGGTGGCCTCCATTCTGGTCGGGGTCGCCATCGCCATCCTGGCCGCCGACGGGAACCTCGCCGTGGCTGCCCTGTTCGGCTTCGCGCTCTACCTGGTCGTGATGGAGGTCGCCGCCCGGGTGGTCGAGGGCGCACGCCAAGCGTCCGACCGGCGCGCGTCCACGTTGATCTCCGGCGCGTTCATCCTGGCCCTGCTCCCGCTGGGGTCGGTGGCCTGGGAGGCCATCAGCAAGGGCATCGCCCGCTTCGACCTCAACTTCTTCACCATGTCGATGCGCAACGTGGTCGGGGCCGGCGGCGGTGCAGCCCACGCCATCTACGGCACGCTCTACGTGACCGGCCTGGCCAGCCTGATGTCGATCCCGGTCGGGCTGCTCACGGCGATCTACTTGTCCGAATACGGACGCGGCACTCGCCTGGCCCGATCGATCACCTTCTTCGTCGATGTGATGACCGGCATTCCCTCGATCGTCGCCGGCCTGTTCGCCTACGCCCTGATGGGCCTGCTGATCGGGCCGGGGTTCAAGTCCGGTTTCTCCGGCAGCATCGCCTTGTCGGTGCTGATGATCCCGGTGGTCGTCCGGTCCTCTGAGGAGATCCTGCGGCTCGTCCCCAACGAACTGCGCGAGGCGTCCTACGCCCTGGGCGTGCCGAAGTGGCTGACCATCGTGCGGATCGTCATCCCGACCGCGATCTCCGGCCTGATCTCCGGCATCATCTTGTCGATCGCCCGGGTGATCGGAGAGACCGCTCCGCTGCTGATCGCGGCCGGCTTCACCGCATCGCTGAACAACAACCCGTTCGACAACCCGATGATGACCCTTCCGGTGTTCGTCTACGACTCCTACGCCCGCCCCGGCATCGACGTGCAGGCCTACCTCGATCGCGCGTGGGCCGGCGCGCTCACCTTGATCCTGATCGTCATGCTGCTGAACCTGATCGGCCGGCTGATCGCCCGCCGCTTCGCCCCGAAGACCGGACGCTGAAAGAGAACCCATGTCCAAGCGGATTGAGACCACCGACCTGAATGTCTACTACGGCACCTTCCGTGCCGTGGAGGACGTGACCATCACCATCGAGCCTCGGACGGTGACCGCCTTCATCGGACCGTCCGGCTGCGGCAAGTCCACCTTCTTGCGCACACTGAACCGGATGCACGAGGTGATCCCAGGCGCTCACGTCGAGGGCGAGGTGCTCCTGGACGGGGAGAACCTCTACGGCCCCGGTGTCGATCCGGTGCGGGTGCGGCGCCAGGTCGGCATGGTGTTCCAACGGCCGAACCCGTTCCCGACCATGTCGATCAAGGAGAACGTGCTTGCCGGCATCCGGCTGAACAACCGGCGCATGCCGAGGGCCGAGCAGGACGACCTCGTGGAGCGATCGCTGCGCGGCGCCAACCTGTGGGAAGAGGTCAAGAACCGCCTCGAGCTCCCCGGATCGGGTCTCTCCGGCGGCCAGCAGCAGCGGCTGTGCATCGCCCGCGCGATCGCCATGCAACCGGAGGTCCTGCTGATGGACGAGCCCTGCTCGGCGCTCGACCCGATCTCGACGCTGGCGATCGAGGATCTGATCGCGGAGCTCAAGGAGCAGTACACGATCGTGATCGTCACCCACANNATCGTGACCCACAACATGCAGCAGGCCGCCCGCGTCTCCGACCGGACCGCCTTCTTCAACCTGCGCGCCACCGGCGAGCCCGGCCGGCTCGTCGAGATCGACAACACGACGAAGATCTTCAACAACCCGTCGCAGAAGCAGACCGAGGACTACATCTCCGGCCGCTTCGGCTGAGCGTCGGTGCCCGGCCCTGGACGCTGCGCCCGGGCTGGGAGCTCACAAGATCGGCGGTTAGGATCGCTGCGTGGCAAGTCAAGCGGGCTGGTATCCCGATCCGGGCGGGCAGCCCGGCCTGTACCGGTGGTGGACGGGGAGCGCGTGGAGCGAGGCCGTCACCCCGAACCCACAGAACACACCGCCGCCCCCGCCGGTAGGGAGTCAACCCCTGCCCGGTTACGGCCAGGCCACCGGCACCACCTACCGCGTCGACTCGTCCCCGACGCGCAGGCGCAGCACCCTCGCCTGGTGGCTGGTGGCGGGAGCCGCCGTGGTGGCCGTCGTGGTCGCGATCACGTTCATCGTGGGGGGGATGGGCGGCGGGATCGTCCCCGGGCTCCCCGAGACCAATCCCAGTTCCACCTACTCCCCGAACATCTGCCCGCAGCGGTCGGACCAGACCGCCGCGCCCAGCATTGCGCCCGAAACCGGCTGGATCAGCAGCGGCAGCCTCGCCTTCCCCGCCATGAGCGGCGAATGGCAAACCCAGTACGACAACCGGGTGCCGTGGGGTTCGCTGGCGATGGAGCAGATCGTCCTCGTCCAGGCTTCCTACAACGGCAACGACGGCAACGACTGGGTTGCCAGCGCCCTGGTCAGCGACCTGTATGTCGGCGACGGGTTCGCGAGCACCCAGGTGGCGGCGCAGACCGTGCTCAAGTGCGTGCTGGGCATCTACTACAGCGACACCACCGTCACCGAGAAGCAGATCAGCAGTGCAGCGCACGACGTCGACGGCCACAACGGATGGCTGATCGAAACCCAGCTGAGCTTCGACATCCCGGGCCTGGAGACCAAGGGCGAGCGAGTGCTGTTGCTCGTGGTGCAGACCGGCACCGACGACTACGGGCTGTTCTACGCCTCGATCCCGGACACGCGCAGCGACCTACTCCCGGACGCGAGGCAGGCGATGGCCGGCCTGAAGGTCATCAGCTGACGCCTCGATCCTGCTGAGCCCCTCAGCCGCATCGATACAGCCCCAGGGACGCCTTCAGCGCCAGCACCCGGGTCGCCGACTCGGCGACCCGCGAGGCGAGTTGCGGATCCGCTTCGGCCGCCTTGCGCAGCCCCGAGGCCATCGGACCCGCCGTCGTGACGTCCACCGTGAGCGCGAGGTCGCCGCCGGCGCGGACGAACCGCACCGCCCGTTCGGCCGCCGGGACGCTGCCCACCGCCGCGGCCGCGCCGAGGTCGTCGCTGACCACGACCCGATCGAACCCCCACTCCCGCAGCAGCCCGATCACGGTCGGGGAGAACATTGCCAGGTTGTCCGGATCGATCTTGATGTACCGCGCTGAGGAGACCATCACTGCGTCCGCGCCGTCGGCGACCGCGTCCCGGAACGGACGCAGCCGCGCGCTCGACGCCGTGGTCGTGCGGTCCACCACCGTCGCGGCGAAGTCGGTATTGCCGCTCACCGCGCCCAGTCCAGGAAAGTGCTTCACCGCGACGGCTGCACCTGCCGCGTGTATGCCTTCGCTGAATGCCGCGACCTTGGCCGAGACTGTCTTCGGGTCCGAGCCGTAGCCACGACCGAGCCGGGCGATCGGCTGGTTCGTGGCCTGATACCGGGAGGGCACCACGTCCGCGACGGGGGCGAGGTCGAGGGTGACCCCGGCCTGCACCAGCTGTTCGCCCCAGCCGGACGCCCGAGCGGCGAGCCGGCTGTCGGACAGGCGGGCCTGCTGCGCCGCGGACGGGATCGTCGCGAAACCGGGGCCCTTGAGCCGCTGGACCAGGCCGCCCTCCTGATCGGCGGCGACCAGCATGCCGGTGTCGCCGCCGAGCGCGTCGAGCTTGGCGGTCAAGGCCGCGACCTGCTTCACTCCTCCGGGCGTGGCGCCCATCACGATCGCCGAACCGAGATGGTGCTCACGGATCGCCGCACGCTGGGCAGCGCTCAGCTCGACGTTCACCCCGACCATCACCAGTTGCCCCACCTGCTCGGCCAGGCTGAGCGACGCCGCCTCGGCGCTGCACGTGGGCGCCTGCGCGCTGGACGGCTGCGCCGTCGACGTCGACTCGGAGCTCGGGCTCCCCGACGGCGTGGCGACCGCGGAGCCGCCCGGCGTCCCCTGCGGAAGCGACGCTGCGCTGCACCCGGCGAACAGGACGCCGGCCAGCAGTATCGCCGCGATTCTCACCGGTCCAGCTCAACTGCGAGCAGGGCGTTCTCCACCACCTCGGCCAGCGCCGGATGGATCCAGTACTGCCCGCGCGCCATCGTCCGTACGTCGGTGCCCAGGCTCATCGCCTGGACCAGCGGCTGGATCAGGTTGGGTGCGTCCGGACCGATGATGTGGGCGCCGAGCAGCGCACCCGTGGCGGGATCGGCGATCACCTTCGCGAAATGGTCGGTGTCCTCCAGGGCCCAGCCGTAGGCCACGCCGGAGTAGTCGCGCACCCCCACCGCGTACCGCAGGCCGCGTTCGGCGCACTGGGCCTCGGTGAGCCCGACGCAGGCCACCTGCGGGCCGCTGAAGACCGCCTGCGGCACGAACCGGTGGTCGCTGGCCACGAGGTCGTCGGGGTGCAGCAGATTGTGCTGCACGACCCGGGCCTCGTGGTTGGCGACGTGCTTGAGCTGCCAGGGCGACGACACGTCGCCGAGCGCCCAGATGCCCTCCGCAGTGGTGCGCTGGTATGCGTCCACGACCACGCGGCCGGCCTCGTCCAGCTGGACCCCGGTGGCGTCGAGGGCGAGGGTGTCCCCGTTGGGGATGCGCCCGGTGGCGACGAGCAGGTGGTCGGCCTCGAAGAAGTACTCGATGCCGTCGTCGTCGGTGGTGCCGACCTCGATCCGTCCGGCCGCGTCCGCGACGGACGCGAGGTGCTGGCCCAGCCGGAGCACGACGCGGCGGCTGATCAGGTCGGTGAACCGCTCGGAGACGGACTCGTCCGCGAACCGGAGCAGCCGGGACCCCCGGTGCAGCACGGTCACCTGGGTGCCGTAGGCGGCGAAGATGTGGGCGAACTCGGCCGCGACCAGCCCGCCACCGACGATGATCAGCGACTTCGGCAGCTCGGCGAGCCGCATGATCGTGTCAGAGGTGTGGATGCGGTCGGCCAGCTCCGGGTCGTCCATGCCCGGCACGTCGGGGATCCGGGGACGCGAGCCGGCGGCCAGCACGAACTGGTCGGCCGTGAACTGCTCCTCCCCGACACGCAGCATCTTCGGGGCGACGAAGTGGGCCATCTCCCGGAAGAGGGCCACGTTGTCGCTGTCGCGGCGGTACGCCTCGCCGTCTGCCGCGATCGGGTCGATGCGGCCGAACACGCGGTCACGGATGTCGGGCCAGCGGACGCGCACCGGGCCGGTGTCCACCCCGAGCGCTGCGGCATGACGGGCGTCCTCGGCGATGTCGGCCGGATGGGCGAACATCTTGGTCGGGATGCAGCCCACATTGAGGCAGGTTCCGCCGAACCATTCCTGCCCGTCGACCAGCGCGACCTTCCAGTCCGAGAACTGCTTGGTGACGATCGTGTTCCCGGTGCCGGAGCCGATCACGCACAGGTCGAAGTGCCGCATGTGCCGATTGTGGCATGGGGTTGGAAACGCCCGGTGCACGGCGCGATCCGGCGCGACGACCCATCCTCGACCGGCGTCGCGGCTCCTCACCGCCGACGGCCCGTGGCGGGTGCTATTGCCCGAGCGGAACCACGTTGAGGATCACGAAGCCGACCACCAGCACAGCCACGATCACGAACGGAACCATGGCGGTTCGAGCACCCTCGGCCCGCGCGCGAGTCCCGTACCGCCAGGTCGGCCAGAGCGGAATCGCGAAGGCGATCAGAGCCAGAAACGTGGCCAAGGCCCCCGCCCAGAACGGTGGGGCCGCGGTGGTGCCGACCGGATAGCCCAGCGCGGAGATGGTTCCCTCCCCGACCAGGAAGGCCAGGAAGAAGCACGGGATGACCAGCAATACCGACAGCCACGCCACCAGAGCGGCGTGCCCGGTACCGGCGTCCGTGCTCACACCGTCATCATCTCGCGTTCACCCTCGGTGAGCACCCGAATCGGTGGCCGAATGTCGTCCTGGCTTCCTGATCGTCGGCCCTCAGATGCCGGCGTAGGAGTGCAGGCCCGAGACGAGCAGGTTGACCCCGATGAAGTTGAACCAGAAGCTGATCACGCCGACGACCGCGACGATGGCCGCCCGCCGCCCCTTCCAGCCCGCCGTTGCGCGGGCGTGCAGGTAGACCGCATAGATGATCCAGGTGACCAGCGACCAGGTCTCCTTCGGGTCCCACCCCCAGAACCGGCCCCAGGCGTACTGAGCCCAGATCGCCCCGGCGGCGATGGTGAACGTCCACAACGGGAACGCGAAGGCGTGGAACCGGTAGCTGACCCGGTCGAGGGTCTCCGCGGACGGGATCCGGCTCAGGTAGCCACGAAGGCCGCCGCGTTCCTCGGCGCGGGACCGGATCAGGTACAGGATCGCCGCGATGGCACCGATGTTGAACGCCGCACCGGAAGTGGCCGCAGCGATGATGTGGATCACGAACCAGACCGAGTGCAGCGCCGGCATCAGGTCGGACACAGCCACATAGAAGACTGTCACGGCCAGCCCCTGGCCGATGGTGAGCAGCAGCGTGACCGGCAGGCCCAGCCAGCGCATGCCGAACTTCAGCGCGAGCACCAGGTAGACGATCACGGCGATCGCCAGCGAGGTGGTGATGAACTCGTACATGTTGCCCCACGGGGCACGCTCGGCCGCGACCCCGCGCAGCACCACCCCGGTGACGTGGGTGGCCGCGGCGATCATCGTGATCGCCAGCCCGGTCCGGCCCAACGCCTCGGTCCGAGGGTTCGGCGTGGGACGCTGCGACGCTGGCGGCGCAGGCGCCTCGGACGGCGCACCGGCACCCACCACGGCCAGTTCGGGCTCGGCCACCGCCGCGGTGCGCGCGCTGGCCCACTCGGCCGCGTGCAGCGTCATGGCCAGCAGGTAGAGCACCGCTGAGGTGACCATGGCCAGGTTGGAGTAATACGCGATCACCGCTTCTCCTCGTCTTCGGTCGGCGTCAGCGTAGCCCCGATCCCACAGGCCGATGCCAGTGCCGCCACCGCCTCGGCGAGACCGCCACGCCCGTCCACCCGGTCCAGACCGGCCACGGAAACGGCGATTCCGACCCCTGAATCGTCCGGTGTCGAATCGGCGGGGGACGAGCCCGCGTCCCCACGCGCCCCTGCCGCCCCAGGCCCGGACACCCGGACGAACAGCCGCCGCGGCTTCACCGTGAGCGAGAACGCCATGCCGAGCACGGCCAGCATCACCGAGCCGAGGACAAGCCATCCACCAGGGGTGTTGGACACCTGCAGCTTCACCCAGCGCTTCCAGCCGTCGAAGGTGATCGAGCCCAAGCCAGCGGGCAGCTTGTAGCCGGTACCGGGCGTCAGCGCGACGCTGACCGGATTGCCGTCCTCGCTCATCAGCTGGGTGAGACCCGTCTTGTCGAGGGCGTACACGTTCTCGGGGGCGCCCGTCTCCTGCTTGGGCGGCCCGCTCCAGGCGTTCAGCAGCAGTTCGGGACTGAGCGCGTCGGGAAAGGCCGACACCATTCCCGACGCACCGCCGGAGACGGCAGTAGGCAGAAATACTCCCTGAAACGCCAGTCGCTCGGGTCGGGCGTCCGGGGCCTTGATCACGCCGTCGGACCGGAAGTTCGAGTCCTGGGGCAGGAAGACCACCGGCCCGGAGAACGCGACCTCGCCGTTTCCGTCCTTCACCGTCACCACCGGCGCGTAGCCGTGGCCGAGCAGGCTCACCTGGTCCCCGCCGAGTTGCAGTGGCGCGTTCACCTGCAGGCTCCCGGTGGTCTCGCTCTCCCCCGGACGGCTCACGCTCACGTGGGCATTGAAGTCGCGGGCCGCGCCGGTCTGGACCGGGCCGGTCTCGAACCGGACGTCGAAGGAGTCCAGCCGGACCGTGAACGGCTCCAGGTGGGACGCGCTGAACGCTGCCCCCGCACCGAAATCGTCGTACTGGGTGAGTGTGTTCGAGAACGCCTGACCCTCGACCACGATCGCCGTGCCCTTGAACTGGAACAGCGAACCCCAGGCCAGCCCGATCAGCATGGCGACCAGGCAGATGTGGAACACGAGGTTGCCCGTCTCGCGCAGGTAGCCGCGTTCGGCGGAGATGCTGTCGTCCTCCCGGCGCACCCGGTACCGCTGGGAGCGCAGGTGCGCCTCGGCCGCGTCCAGCACCGTCGCGGCGTCGGTCCCCTCCAGCACCGCTGCCGTGTGGCCGGGCAGCCGGCTCAGCCGTCCGGGCGCCGGGGACGGCAGCGCACGCACCTCACGCAGGTACCCCGCCGTGCGGGGCAGGATGCAGCCGATCAAGCTGATGAACAGCAGCAGATAGATCGCGGCGAACCAGGCGGAGCCGAACACGTCGAAGAGGTCCAGCCGGTCCAGCCACGGCCCGTAATCGGGGTGCGCGCGCAGATAGTCGGCCACCCCCACCGGATTGGTCGGACGCTGCGGCAACAGCGACCCGGGCATGGCGGCGATGCCGAGGATCAACAGCAGAATCAGCGCGGTGCGCATCGAGGTGAGCGTGGTCCAGATGAACCGCAACCAGCTGACCAGGGGCTTCATCAGATCACCGCCGTGAAACTGGCCGCCCACTGCTGCAGTCCCGACATCAGCAGATCCCACCAGCCGGTGACCAGCAGCAACCCGACCAGCATCATCGTCACGCCGCCGAAGACCTGGATGCCACGATGGTGCCGCTTCACCCAGGCGAGAGTGCCCGACATCCGGTCGAAGGCCAACCCGGCCACCACGAAGGGCAGGCCGAGGCCGAGCGCGTAGACCAGGGCGAGCACGCCGCCGCGCAGGGCCGTCCCCTCGTTGAGCGCCAGCGAGAGCACGACCGACAGCGCCGGCCCGATGCACGGCGTCCAGCCCAGTGCGAACACGATGCCGAGCAACGGGGACGCCGCCACGCCGAGCTTCGGTGCGATGCTCGGCCGCCAGGTGGCCTGGAAGGGCAGCCATCCGGTGAAGACCAGGCCGAGCGCGATCGCGACCAGTCCGGCGACCAGCGAGAGCGGACGCTGCCAGGTCACCAACGCTGCGCCCACGGTCCCGGCGAGGGCTCCGGTGGCGACGAAGACGAGCGCCAGCCCGGCCACGAAACCGAGCGTTCCGGCCAGCACGCGGCGACGCCGGAGCTGCCCCGCCGCGCCGGAGGTGATTTCCGCCGCTCCGAGACCAGTGGCGTAGGAGAGGTAGCCGGGCAGCAGCGGCAGCACGCAGGGCGAGAAGAACGACACCAGCCCGGCGAGGAGCGCGATCGGCAGCGCCAGCAGTACCGAGCCGCCGACCGCCTGCTGGATCCACTCGCTCACCTGCCGGCCGCCAGGTCGTCGATCAGGCCGACCAGGGTGGCCTCGGTGGTCTCGCCGATCACGCGCGCGGCGACGCGTCCGCTCGGGTCGACGAGCAGGGTGCTCGGGATCGCGCTGGCCGGCAGCTGGCCGGAGAAGGCGAGCAGCAGCGCGCCGTCCGGGTCGTAGAGGTTCACATAGGGCACCTCGAAGGTGCGTACGAACGCCTGCGGCGCGGCCCGGTCGAGGTCACGGGTGTTCAGACCCACGAAGACCGCGGTATCGCTGGTGCGCTTGCTGGCCGCGACCAGGGCCGGCGCCTCGGCCCGGCAGGGTGCGCACCAGGAGCCCCACACGTTGTAGACGAGCACCTTGCCGCTCGCCTCGGCGCTGCTCCATGGCCTGCCGTCCAGCGTCGTGCCCTGGATCGCCGGGGCGCTCGGACGCTGGTCGGCCGGCAGCACGGTGAGTGTCCCGTCCCCGCCGACGAACCCGGACGTGCTGGTCGGGCCCGAGCCGCAGCCCGCGAGGATCACGGCCAGGGCGGCGACGGCGGCGAAGAGACGGATCTTCGGCAGGCGGGCGGTAGCAGAGGACGGCATCAGGCTCCCGGACGGAACTTCTTCACCTTCGGCGGCACCAGATCCGCACACGGTTCGGCATAGTCGACCCGGACCAGGTGGGTGCCGTCATAGGTGAACGTGGTCACGCTGGCCAACCGGGCCTGCCTGCGCCGGGGGTCGTGCACGAGCGGGCGCCCCTCGGCCCAGCTGCGGGCCATCCAGATCGGCAGCTCGTGGGAGACGACCAGCGCCTCGCCGTCGATGGCGTGGGCCGCGGCGTCGGCGATGGCCGCGCGCATCCGGGCGAGGATGGAGGTGTACGGCTCGCCCCAGGACGGACGCAGCGGGTTGCGCAGGTGCCACCAGCTCGAGGGTCGCAGCAGAATCTCGTTGCGCCTGCCGAAGCTCTTGCCCTCGAATACGTTCGCCGCCTCGACGACGCGGTCGTCGATGTGCACCTCCAGGTCGGGGTGCTGCGCGGCGATCGGCGCCATGGTCTCCTGCGCACGCTGCAGCGGGGAGCTGACCAGGTGCACCAGCGGGGCGTCGGCGAAGTACTCGCCGAGCCGTTGGGCCATCTGCTGGCCGACCTCGGAGAGCCCGTAGCCGGGAGCCCGTCCGTACAGCACACCTTCCGGGTTATGCACCTGGCCGTGCCGCACCACATGGACGACGTTCATCGGTCTCCTCGCTCGGTCGTCCCCCAACAATACGCAGCGCGGCTGTCCGGTCTCACCCCCGCCTCTCTCGCCGAGTTGTCAGAATCTCGTGCGGTCATAGGCGCACCAGATTCTGACAACTCGGCGAGAGGGGTCGTCACGGACGGCGGACGAACGGCATCTGCAGCTCGCTCACCCAGGCGTCCTCGTTGTCGGGTGGAGTCTCGAGGTACAGCTCGCGGCTCGCGCCGACGGGCTCCGCCCCGTTCTCCTCCAGCCAGGCGCCGAACGCCTGCCAGGACTCCCCGATCGTCGCCATCGGACCCAGGTGCACCTGGGTGACCGCCTCGGCGACGGCCGGCAACTCGACCAGGTCCAGGCCGGGCACCGCGTCGGCGTGGACGTAGCCGGCGTGGACCTCCATGCCCTCGTCATCCACCCGGTAGTAGCTGATCCCGGGACCGGGCCGTCCGCCGCTGGCCAGCACCGCCTGGTACACCTGTCCGAACAGCGGCCCGATCCGCGGACCGATCTCCTCCGGCCCGGCAGCCCGGAAGGACTTCTCGACCACCCACAGGGCCGGCAACGACTTCACGACGAACTCACGCGTGGACATACCTTCTCCTTCAATCAGGCGGAGCCTCGCCTCGACCGCGTGGAGTTGGTCCGACGTCGCCCGCAACTGTTCGGCGAGCTCGGCGCGACGCAGCCTCAACATGCCCTGCAACTGCTCGGCGCTCAGGTCGTCCTGGAGCAGCGTCCCGATCGCGGCCAGGCCGAAACCCAAGCCGCGCAGGGCGACGATCCGGTTCAACCGGGGCAGCTGGCTTGCGGTGTAGCTGCGGTAGCTGGTCCAGGGATCCACGTGCGCGGGCACGAGCAATCCCAGCTCGTCATAGTTGCGGAGCATCCGTACCGACACCCCACCCAGCCGGGCGAAATCTCCGATTTTCACCATGACTCCTTTGTCATGCCTCTCCCGGGGTGAGGGTCAAGAGCCTCGGGCCAGCGCCTCGCGCAACGCCGCGGCGTCCACGTGCCAGATGGCGTGCCGGATCCCGTCAACAAAGGTGACCGGGACGTGGTCGGAATACTCGGCTCGAAGCGCCGGATCGGCGTCCACGTCCCGAGTGGCCCAGGTGTCGCCGGTCTGGGCGCAGACAGCACTCACGACGGCCACCGCCTCATCACAGAGATGGCAGCCGCCGCGAACCAACAGCACAACCCGGGCGTCGATCATCGGTCGGCTCGGGCGGATGGTGGCTTACTTGCCGGCGCGGCGACGCTGGATGCGCGTGCGCTTGAGCAGCTTGCGATGCTTCTTCTTCGCCATCCGCTTGCGGCGCTTCTTGATGACCGAACCCACGAATCAAACCTCTCGATGACCGTCCCACCGGACGGCAGGTACGAAGTTCGGGCTGTTTCCAGCCCGGAAGGACGCGGCTGGACAATCCAGCCAAGCACAGGATCTTACCGGCCCTGCGGGCGGGCGGGAAATCCGAAGGACTCAGCCCGCGTGGTAGAAGGAGTCGCGCAGGTACGCGTTGACAGCGTGCTCGGGAACCCGGAAGTTGCGACCGAACCGGACGGCGTCGAGGTCACCGGCGTGAATCAACCGGTACACCGACATCCGAGACACTCGCAACGCCGCGGCGACCTCGGCCACTTTCAGAAACCGGACCGTCCCCAGCGGTGCCAGCGGGTCACTCATCGCTCTCCCTGTCCCCTCCACCGGCCGTCCCTGTGACAGCCGCTTCTCGTCACCCTAGTGGTCCGGAGACCCCTGTGGGACAAATGGGACTGAACTTGTCAATCAGCCACGCCGGGGGCTCTCGATCCGAGTCCGGCCACCACGTCCGCCGAGCCGACGCAAGGCGCGGACGCGACCCTGAACTGAAAGGGGACAGGTACTTTCAGTTCAGGTGAACCGAAAGTACCTGTCCCCTTTTGGTTCACGCGCGGGGGACACTGCGGCGTCGACCAGCCACGCCCCGCGAGGCCTGTCGACCACTGCGTCCGCCCAGCAGGATGCCGCCGAGCACCAGGCCGATTCCGGCGATCTGGAGCGTGGTGAGCACCTCGCCACCGGCCAGCACCCCGAGCAGAACCCCCGTAACCGGGTTGAGCAGCCCGATGATCCCGACGGTGCCCGCCGCGAGTCGAGCCAGCCCGCCGAACCAGCACAGCGAGGCGAGCGCGGTCGCGATCAGCGAGATGTAGGCGAAGCCCGCCAGCGCCGCACCCCCCAGGACGGGCGGTGGGCCCTCAACGAGGCCCGCCACGACGACGAGGACCAGCCCACCGATCGTCGCCTGCCAGGCCGTGATCGGCAGCAGCGGCAGCCCCGCGCTCCACTTCTTGTTCAGTACCGCACCGATCGACGACATCACCAGCGCCACCAGCGAGGTGAGCACACCCCACGGGTTCACGGCGCCAGCGCCCGCACCGACGATAAGGAGCACGCCGACAATGCCCACGCCGGCACCGACCGCCATCCAACTCGTCGGCCGCTCCCCCAGCAGCGCCCAGCCGCAGGCCGCCAGCACCAGCGGCGCGAGGGCCATGATCGAGGACGCGACCGAACTCGGCAGCCACAGCGCCGTCACGTAGAGCAGGGCGAAGAAGCCGCCAAAGTTGAGCACGCCGAGGACGGCGGACCGCCACCACCAGGCCCCGCGGGGCAGCTGCCGGGCCACGGCGAGCAGCACCAGGCCTGCGGGAAGGGCGCGGATGGCGGCACCCCACAGCGGCGTCGCGTCCGGCAGGTAGTGCCGCGTGACGAAGTAGGTGGAGCCCCAGGTGATCGGGGCCAAGGCCGTCACGGCCATCCAACGGGCTTTACCTTCCACGGAAGCAATAATATCTTACCCGGAAGGTATTATGGGGTCGTGACTGATCCCGACCACGTCAGCCGGCTGATGGAGCAGTGGCGCACCGAACGTCCCGACCTCGACGTCAGCCCGATGGCCCTGATCGGCCGCCTACACCGGCTGGCCGACCGGCTTCGCGACGAGGTGGTGGCCGTGTACCGGCGTTACGACCTCGGCGAGGGGGAATTCGACGTCCTTGCCACGCTGCGACGGCAGGGAGCCCCGTTCGAGCTCGCCCCGGGCGAGCTGTCCCGCCACACCATGGTGACGACCGGCGCGATCAGCAAGCGGCTCGACCGGCTCGAGGAATCCGGGCTGGTCGTGCGGCGCGAGAACAGCAGGGACGGACGCGGCCGGATCGTTGCGCTGACCGACGCGGGCAGGCGGGTGATCGACGATGCGTTCGCCGCGCACATGCGCAACGAGGCACGACTGGTGGCGGCGCTCTCGGAGACCGAGCGCGACGACCTGGCCCGTCTGCTTCGCGCGTGGCTGACCCGACTGGGGTGAGGAGCCGCCCCTCGACCCGTACGAAGGACTTGACCCGGGGTGCACTCCGCGTGCCACGCTGAGGACGAACCCGAACTGATCGGAGATGATCCACAGATGGAGTACCGCCTGCTCGGCACCAGTGGCCTGGTGGTGTCGCGACTGTGCCTGGGCACGATGACTTTCGGCAACGAGACCGACCGGGAGGGCGCGTTCGCCCAGCTGGATGCGTTCGTGGAGGCCGGGGGCACCTTCATCGACACCGCTGACGTGTACTCCCACGGTGTTTCCGAGGAGATCATCGGTGGCTGGCTGGCCGCGCGTCCCGGCGTCCGCGACCAGGTGGTGATCGCCACCAAGGGACGCTTCCCGATGAACGATTATCCCAACGGCGTGGGCCTGTCCCGCCGGCACCTCTCGGACGCCCTCGACGCAAGCCTGCGCCGCCTCGGCGTCGAATCGATCGACCTGTACCAGCTGCACGCCTGGGACGCGCTGACGCCGATCGAGGAGTACCTGCGGTTCATCGACGATGCGGTGAGCAGGGGCAAGATCCACTACTTCGGCCTGTCCAACTTCACCGGCTGGCAGCTCACTGCGGTCGTCGAGCGCGCGCGTGCACACAACTGGACGGCGCCCATCTCGCTGCAGCCGCAGTACAACCTGCTCACCCGGCAGATCGAGCTGGAGATGGTGCCCGCCGCCGCCGCGTACGGGCTCGGCTTGATGCCGTGGAGCCCGCTCGCGGGTGGCTGGCTCAGCGGCAAGTACCGCCGTGACCAGATGCCCAGCGGGGCGACCCGGCTCGGCGAGAACCCGCACCGCGGCATGGAGGACTACGAACGCCGCAACACCGAGTCGACGTGGGCGGTGCTCGACGTGGTCGCGCAGGTCGCGGACGAGGCGGGCTTGACCATGGCTCAGGCCTCCTTGGCCTGGCTGGCGGACCGGCCGCAGGTGACCGCCCCGATCCTGGGTAACCGGACGACCGAGCAGCTGGCCGCGTCCCTGAAGGTCAGCGACCTGCACCTCGATCCGGAGCACACCGCCAGACTGGATGCGGTGAGTGCCCCGGCGCTACCCGACTACCCCTACGGCGAACTGGGCGTCCAGCAGCGCCACCGCAAGCTCATCGGTGGCCGCTGAACCAAAAGGGGACAGGTACTTTCTTGTTCACCTGAACAAGAAAGTACCTGTCCCCTTTTGGTTCACGGGTCGGTCGGGAACGAACGAGGGACGGTTCGCGTTTCGGTCCAGGCATCAAGCGATCGCCGCTCGCCAGGCGAACGGTCCGAGCTCGCGGACGCGCCGAGTCGCCACCTGGACCGCCCGGCGCAGGGCCTCCGGACGCCCGAGCCCGGACGCCAGCCCATGGCAATACGCCCCGTGCAACACGTCCCCGGCTCCGACGGTATCCACCGCGTCCACCGGCTCGGGCGTGACCACTCCGGACGACCCTGACGTCCACCATTCCAGCGGACCCTCCCCGTGGCTCACCGCCACCAACTCAGGGCCGCGTCCGAGCAGATCCCGCGGGGCGAGAGCGGGGTGGCGATAGTCGGCGGAGCAGATCACATCGCTGAAGGCGTCGAGCAGTTCGTCGAAGACCGGCTTGTGCGAGCCCGCGTCCACGACCACGGGGACGCGCGCGTCCGATCCCTGCGGCAGCGAGCGGACGACCGTCCGCGCCAACCCCGGATGATGCCCGTCGACCAGCACCACGTCCACCCCGGACAACTGCGGCACCGCAACAGTGCCGAACACCGGCACGTGCCCCGATCCGCTCACCACCGCCCGATCCCCGGACGCCGCGTCGAGCAGCACCACCGAGGCCGCCAGCTCGAAGCCGGGTGGAGCCGCGTCCAGCACCTCCACCCCGGCCGAAGCCAGGTCGGCGGCAACCAGTCGCGCGGCGGGGTGCTCGCCGAGTGCGGTCCACAGTCGAGCCCGGCCCCCCAGCGATGCGAACGTGATCGCAGCCACCGCGGCCGGACCGCCCGCCGCCAGCCAGGTCTGCCGGGCGGTCGTCTTGGCATTCGGCGAGGGCAGGCGATCGACCAGCTGCACCACATCCAGCGTGGCCAACCCCACGAACAGCCCCGACGGGCTCAGGCTCGGCACGCGATTCCGTCCCGCAGAAGGTCGACCACGCAGACCGGCACTCCTCCGGGAGGCTCCAGCACGATCGCCGCCTCGCGCGCGGCGCGCACCACCGCCCCGGCCTCGACCAGACGCTCGACCTCCGCGCTCCGGTCGTCAGTGACGATGTGCAGGTGACCCAGCGGATCGCTGGCGAGTTGGCTGGGCTGCAGCCGGAGGTCCACGGCGAACTCCCCGGCCTCCCGAAACACCAGCGGATCGGTCGGGTCGGGACGGGTCCAGTCACCGCCGAGCAGCTCCCGCCAGAAGGCCACCTCGCGCGTGTACTCCGCGCCCGGGATGTCCAGGCAGACCTGCCCGACCCGGCTGTGGTGACCGTCGGGCCACACGGCGAGCGGCGGCACGACCACACTCGAGTGCCTGACCAGGCAGAACACCACCCCGGCCGGCGATCGCATCACGACATAGCCGTGCGGGGAGGAGTGCACCAGGGTGGCCCCGATCGCCTCGACCGCCTCCGCGACAAGGACGGGCTCGGCCACGTGCACGTCGAGATGGACCCGGGAGAGGCCGTCGCCGAGGCGCTGCACCCGCAGGAAGTCGTGCCCGTCCGGCGGCACCAGGGTCGCGAACTCGTCGGACTCACCTCGCGGTGGGGACAGTGCATAGCCGGTCGCAGCGCTCCAGAACCGGGTGCCGGCCGCGAACTCGGTCGACGCGAAGTCCAGGAACACCGACAACCAGTTCGGCCGGGCTCCGCCGGCCAGCGGGGCTGCCATCGCTCAGGACGAGGCGAGCGCGCGGCTGCGGTCCCTGGCGGCCTCCATGGCGGTCATGAACGCCGCCTTGACCCGGTGGTCCTCCAGCTCGCGCAGCGCGGCGGCGGTCGTCCCGCCGGGCGAGGTGACCCGCTCCCGCAGCACGGTCGGATGTTCGCCGGAGTCGGCGAGCAGCTTCGCCGAGCCGTACATGGTCTGCACCACCAGGGTCGTCGAGATGTCGCGGGGCAGGCCGAGCATCACGCCCGCGTCGATCATCGCCTCGACCACGAAGAACAGGTACGCCGGCCCCGAGCCGGAGATCGCAGTAACCGCGTCCTGGTACTTCTCCGGGACGATCACCACCTTGCCCACGGCGGAGAGCAGTCCGCTGACGTATTCCAGGTGTTCCGGGGTGGCTGAGGCGCCCGCCGAAATCGCGGCCATGCCCTCGTCAACCTGCGCCGGGGTGTTGGGCATCACCCGGACGACCGGGGTGCCGTCCGGCATCGTCGCCTCGATCCGGTGCGTGGACAGGCCCGCGCACAAGGAGACCACCAGGGTGCCCGGACGGATCGCCGCGCCGACCACGGGCAGCACCTCGCTGGCGTCCTGCGGCTTCACCACGATCACGACCGTGTCCGCGCCGGCCGCGGCGTCCGCGGTGGCTGCGGTGCCGATCCCGTGTCTGGCCTCGAGTTCGACCAACCGGGGCGCGTGTCGGTCGGCCGCGGTGATCTGCTCCGGGGCCCAGCCCGCGCGCAGTAGGCCGGAGATCAGGGTCTCCCCCATCACGCCGGCACCGATCACGGCCAGCTTGGTCATCGTGCGGCCACCACCAATTCGGCGATCTGGACGGCGTTCAGAGCGGCCCCCTTGCGAAGGTTGTCACCAGTCACGAAGAGCACCAGCCCTCGTCCGCCGGGAACCGACTGGTCGCTGCGGATCCGACCCACGTAGCACGGGTCCGTGCCGGCCGCATGCCGCGGGTTCGGCACGTCGCTGAGCGCGACCCCTGGCGCCGTGGCGAGCAGGCCGGTGGCCCGGGTGACGCTGATCTCCTCGGCGAACTCGGCGTGGATGCTGAGGCTGTGCCCGGTGAAGACCGGCACCCGGACGCACGTGCCCGCGACCAGGAGGTCGGGCAGGTGCAAGATCTTGCGGGACTCGTTGCGGAGCTTCTGCTCCTCGTCGGTCTCGAGGCTGCCGTCCTCGACGATGGAACCGGCCAGCGGTACCACGTTGAACGCGATCGGCTCCACGTACGGGGCCGGGTCGCCGGCGGGCACCGCCGAGCCGTCGAGCGCGAGCTGGGCGGGGTCGGCCACGGCCGCGGTCTGGTTCGCCAGCGCCTGGACGCCCTTGATCCCCGAGCCGGACACGGCCTGGTAGGTCGCCACCACCAGACGCTGGAGGCCAGCTGCATCATGCAGCGGCTTGAGCACCGGCATCGCAGCCATCGTGGTGCAGTTCGGGTTGGCGATGATCCCCTTCGGCGGGTTCAGCGCGTCTTCGGGGTTCACCTCCGAGACCACCAGCGGGACGTCGGGATCCTTGCGCCAGGCCGAGGAGTTGTCGACGACGATCGCGCCGGCCGCGGCCACCTTGGGCGCGTACTCGCGCGACATCGTCGCCCCAGCCGAGAACAACGCCAGGTCGAGCCCGGCGAAGTCGGCCGTGGCTGTGTCCTCCACGATCACTTCGCCGCCGCTCCAGGCGAGCGCCTGACCCGCTGAACGGGCGGAGGAGAAGAACCGGATCTGATCGACCGGGAAGTTCCGCTCGGCGAGCAACGTCCGCATCACGCCACCGACCTGACCGGTCGCCCCAAACACACCAACACGCATGGGCGCAAGCCTAAACCGTCCGTCCACACGACCCCCACCGCGCCCGTCCCTGCGGGCCTCCAGCGGGAGATCGGGGTA
This sequence comes from Propionibacteriaceae bacterium UBA6238, assembly GCA_002441465.1. GTDB lineage: Bacteria > Actinomycetota > Actinomycetes > Propionibacteriales > Propionibacteriaceae > Propionicimonas. The sequence continues at coordinate 41,064 of DJWE01000017.1, forward strand.
GGGCCGGACGCAGGAACCGTCCAGCTCGCACCGCTCGGCGCCGGGCTCCTCGAGCCTCTCGCTGTGGGTCTGGCGAATGGCGTCGGCTGGGCGGCAACGGGTCGCCGCCATGCCAGCCAGCCCAGCGGGTGACCCGCTACAGCCAGGAGAGGTACGGCGCGACCAGTGCGTAGCCGACGAAGGACACCAGGTCGAGCAGGAAGTGGGCCACCACCAGCGGGCCTACTCGTTTCACCTTCAGGTAGACCAGCCCGAACACGAGCCCCATCACAATGTTGCCGACGAAGCCGCCGAAGCCTTGGTAGAGGTGGTAGCTACCCCGCACCACGGCGGAGGACACCAGCACCACCCACACCGGCCAGTTCAGCTGTCGGCCACGGGTGAACCAGAAGCCGATCATCACGACTTCCTCGAGGACGGCATTCATCACCGCCAATGCGATCAGCACCGGCACCGTCCACCAGTTCGCGGCAAGGTTCGCCGGCGACACGTTGGTGTTGAACCCGAGCGTCCGCGCGGCCAGGTAGAAGGCCAGGCCCGGAATGCCGATCGCCGCGGCGAGGAGCAAGCCCCGTCCGACGTCGAAGCCCGGACGGCGCAGGTCGAAGCCGATGCCGTGGCGGTCACCGGTGCGCTGGAGCAGGTAGAGCGCGAACAGCGCCGGCACCAGCGGAAACACGATGCCGGCGAGCTGGTAGGACAGGTCCAGCCAGGGCCGGTCCGGCACGACCGAGTTGTTGATCGTCGTGGTCTGCTGGTTCAGCGGCACATTGCGGGTGAGCTTCTCGATGATCGAGAGGATCGAGTACACCGCCGACTGGCCCAAGGAGACGCCCAACACCAGCCACAGCTCGATGCCGGGTCGCACCCGAGCCGATTCGGGCAGCGCCGCGCCGAGAGCCGGGCCGGTTCCGTCCCCCGGAGCGGAGACGGTCATCGGGCGCGGTTCTCCACCGGGGTCGCCAAGTGCCGACGCGCGAAGGCGAGGCTGGCGGCGAGCGCTTCTTCCCGCTCGATCCGGGTCATGCCTCTGGTCTTGACCTCCAAGGACACCTCGCCGGTGTAGCCGGTCGCCACCAGTTCGGCCAGGACGCCGGCCGCGTCCTGGTCACCCTGTCCGGGCAGGAGGTGTTCATCGGTGGCGCCGTTGGTGCCGTCGGTGAGGTGGACGTGGGCGAGCCGCTCCCCCCAGTCCCGGACCAGCTCGACCGAAGACTGCCTCGCGGTGGCGGCGTGGGAAAGGTCGAGGGTGAGATGGTCGACGTCCAACACCGCACAGTCCCAGCTGGGTGAATACGCCCGAACCTCCCCGCCGCCCGGCCCACGCCACGGGTACATGTTCTCCACCGCGAAGACCAGCCCCGTGGTCTCCTCCAGGCGCCGCAACCCCTCGGTGAAACCGGACGCGTAGCTTCGCTGCCACCGGAACGGCGGGTGCACGATCACCACCCCCGCCCCGAGTTGGTGGGCGGCCATGGCGGCTCGGTCCAGTTTCTCCCACGGGTCGGGACCCCACACGCGTTGGGTGAGCAACAGCGTGGGCGCGTGCACCGCACGCACCGGCACCTCGTGGTACTCGCTCAGCCGCTCTACGGCGTCCACATCGGCGGAGGCGGGGTCGACACCGACCATCACCTCGATGCCGTCGTAACCGAGCTCACGGGCCAGGCTGAAGCCGACCGCGGTCGACTCGGGATAGACCGACGAGGTCGAGAGCACCACCCGGGGAGCGTCGGCTGCTTGTCGATGCACGCCACCATCGTAGGCGCCCCACCAGCCGGGCAGTGGGCGGGTCGTGGAGGCGGTCGAAACCGCTCGATTCGCGTCCGTAACACGAGATCGCCACAATGGGGGTCATGCATGTCGATCATCTGACCTTCGCGGTAGGATCGGCCGGCCTCAAGGCTGAGTCGGACCGACTCGGTGCCTTGCTGGGCGAGCGGTTCCGCGACGGCGGCTTCCACCCCCGGTTCGGAACCCGCAACCACATCTTGCCGCTGGCCGATGACCGCTATCTCGAGGTCGTCGAGGTGCTCGAACATCCGGCCGCGGAGAAGGCGGCGTTCGGCCAGGCGGTGCGCTCACGCTCGGAGATGGGCGGTGGCTGGCTCGGCTGGGTCGTGTCCGTGGAAGACCTCAAGCCCTATGAGGAGCGCCTCGATCGGGAGGCGGTGCAGGGATCGCGACATTTCCCTGATGGCCGGCTGCTGGAATGGCACCAGATCGGCGTCAAGGGCCTGATCTCGGATCCCCAACTGCCCTACTTCATCAAGTGGGAGTCCGATCCGTCGGTGCTGCCGAGCGCACTGGAGGGCGACATCCGGCTGGACCGGATCGAGATCGCCGGCACTCGCGCCCGCGTCGAGGACTGGCTGGGCATGGAGATCGGCGACGAGCTGGACGGCGTCCGGGTGAAGTTCAGCTCCGAGTACGGCCAGCCCGGCATTCTCTCGGCCACCTTCGTCACCCCGAACGGCAAGGTCAAGATCTGACCCTCGCGGGCGGTTCGTCGTCGCTTCTGGGAAGCAGACGCGTCCCCGGCGCCTGACCAGTTGTGCGGCCCTGTCGGACGGCCTCCGCGTCGAGTGTCAGTGGCGGTACCTATGGTCTTGGGCATGGCGAAGTCGACTGCGAACCTGTACCGCTGCTCCGAATGCGGCTGGACGACCCCCCGTTGGGTGGGCCGGTGCGGCGAATGCCAGACCTGGGGCAGCGTTGCGCTGGGCGCGACGCCGACGCGTCGGGTGAGTTCGGCGGCACCGATCGAGCCCGCACTGCCGATCAACCGCGTCCCGCTCGATTCCGCTCGCGCCATCCCGACCCGTATCGGTGAGCTCGACCGCGTCCTCGGCACGGGCATCACCCCGGGCGCGGTGGTCTTGCTCGCCGGCGAACCTGGTGTGGGCAAGTCCACCCTGTTGCTGGAGGTGGCCAACCGGTGGGCCAGAGCCGGGCGCCGCACGCTCTATGTGACGGCCGAGGAATCCGCGGCGCAGGTGCGACTTCGCGCCGAGCGCACCTCCGCGGTCGCCGAGGAGCTCTACCTGGCCGCGGAGGACGATCTGGGCACCGTGCTCGGCCACATCGAACAACTCGATCCGGAACTGTTGGTGCTCGACTCGGTCCAGACGGTGCAGATGCCCGGCACAGACGCGGTCGTCGGCGGCGTGGCGCAGGTCAAGGAGGTCACCGCAGCCCTGGTCCGGGTGGCGAAGCAGCGAGCCATGCCGGTGATGCTGGTCGGCCATGTCACCAAGGAGGGCACCGTGGCCGGCCCACGCACCCTCGAGCACCTCGTCGACGTCGTGCTCTCCTTCGATGGCGACCGCAGCAGCGGCTTTCGCCTGCTGCGCGCGACCAAGAACCGGTTCGGTCCCGCCGACGAGGTCGGCTGCTTCGAGATGACGGAGTCCGGCATTACCGAGGTCACCGACCCCAGCGGCCTGTTCACCTCCCAGCACGGCGAGCCCACCCCGGGCACCTGCCTGACCATCTCTTTGGCAGGTCGGCGGCCGCTGCTCACCGAGGTGCAAGCCTTGGTGGCGCCGAGTGCCGCACCGGTGCCCCGCAGGGTCACCCACGGTGTCGAGAGCAGCCGGGTAGCCATGATCCTCGCGGTACTGCAGCGTCGGGCAGGGATCCGGCTACATACCCGCGAGGTCTACGTCTCCACCGTCGGCGGCGCCCGACTCTCCGATCCGGCCTCCGATCTCGCCACCGCGATAGCGGTCGCGTCCGCCGCGAGCGATCGGGCGTTCGGCAGGCCGGTGGTCGCACTCGGCGAGGTAGGCCTGTCCGGTGAACTGCGTCGCGTCCCCGATCTCGATCGACGGCTCACCGAAGCGGCCCGACTCGGCTTCACCGTCGCCCTGGTGCCGGCCGGCAGCGCTACCCGAGTACACGACCTGAGAGTTGTCGAGGTGGCCAGTGTCGGCGCCGCTCTCGAGGCGCTCCACTTGTTGCGCCGTCCCAGGCCCGACTCGGAGGCGAGCACCGCCCGTCCCCGGTTCACGGTGGTCGACGGCGGTGGGATCGCCGACGAACAAGGCGCCTAGGAGCGCCTGTGATGCAGGCGGACGCGCAGCGCGACCTGACCGGTGTGGCCCCCGGCTATGCCTTGACCACCTGGAATACCTGGCGCGCCTTCGCGTCACCGGCGAAGGTCGCGCTGGCCACATAGGTGCCCGTCCCCAAGGTCGTCTTGGCAAGGGTGCAGTCGGCCGACGACCGGGCCACCGTCCACGTGATGGCGAACTCGGAGGTCTTTCCCGCCTTCAGCTTGCCCTTCTGTGTCGGTACCCATTTCGTGCAGTCGTCGGTGCTCCAGATCCGGTCCGTCCCGCTCGTCACGGTGAGGGTGAACGTCGAAGGCTTGACCTCGAGCACGCAGGTCTCGGTGCCAGTGTTGGTGATACCCAGCCTGAACGACTGTTTCCCATCCTGTTTCACCTTCTGGAATCCGGCCAGCGAGAGGGTGGTGTTCGAGGCATCGCACGCCAACGGCCCGGTCGGAGTCGGGGACGGGGACGGGGACGCCGAATCCGACTCGCTTGCCGTCGGCGACGGATCGGGAGCCTGCGGCGTCACCGATGGAGAATCGGGCACTGCCGCGACCGGTGTCTGGGGCTGAGGCCGGAAGACGAAGATCAAGGCCGCAACCACCGCGACGACGGCCAACACCAGTGCGCCACGTCGCGCCCAGTAGACCCAGGCCGACTGGGAGCCGACCGGATGGAACAGCGAACCCATGCGTTCAGGCTAGGCGGACGCGGCGCCCACCCGGCCGCACCACGCCGCGCGAACCCACGGCCGCCGCCGTTCGCCCGACCGGGTACCGTTAGGCCACCAGCAGAATGAGCGCGGAGTTGAGATCATGACCGACCCCTACGCACGCCCAGCCCACCCGGCCTCGGGCGAGCCAACCGTCCCGCTGGCGCCTGAGCCCGATCTCACCGGATCACCACACCCGGCCACCGGGGAAGCGACCGCGATCGATCCGCTCGGCGGCGCCGATCCGTGGTCCTCGGGCCCGGGCCTGGGCGCGGCGTCCACACCGGACGCGAACGCGAGCGACACCGCACCGGACGGGTCGGGCGGGTTTGGCTATCCCCCGCCTGCGCGCTACTCCTCGCAGTCGGCTCCGAGCTACCCGTACGCGACGCCGCTCCCGGCGCCGGCTCCCGTCCAGCCGACGCCGCAGGCGTGGCCGACCGCCCCTGCGACGATCGCTCCCGCTCAGCCAGGCCGGCCGAACCCGCCGGCCAACTTCCAGCAGCCGCCCTACTCCAGCGGCTATCCCGAGCCGAACGGCCCGGCGAACCTGATTGGGACGCCCGGCTACCCCGTCTACGCGCCGAGCGCCTACGCCGGACAGAACCGTCCCGTGATCGCCGACCCGGTGGCCTACGACTACGGCTACAACCGCCCGATGGGTGCCTCCACTCACCCGCAGGCGGCGACGTCCATGGTGTTGGGCATCCTCGGCCTGCTCGTGTTCGGCCCGCTGGCCCCGGTCGCCTGGTATCAGGCCGCCAAGGCACGCCGCGAGATGAGTGCCGAGCCGTACCGCTGGCGGCCGAGCGGCATGATCACCGCCGGGCTGGTCATGGGCATCATCGGCACGGTGCTACTGGGCCTTGCGGTTGCGTTGGTGATGTTCGTCGCCGTGATCGCCGCCTTCGCCGCGTGAACACAGAAACGCCGCCGGGGCCCGGCCAGTTGGTCGGGTCACGGCGGCGTTTCGATCGGATCTAGGAGGTCTGCCCGATTTCGGCAGTGGTCTCCGGCAGCGGAGCCTTCGCCACGCCCGTGAAGGTGAACGCCGTCTCGGCACCCTCCGGCGCCACGTCCACCACCACGATCTCGCCGGGGTAGACCTCACCGAAAAGGATCTTCTCGGCGAGGATGTCCTCGATGTCACGCTGGATCGCGCGACGCAGTGGACGCGCACCGAGCACCGGGTCGAAACCGCGCTTTGCGATCAGCGACTTGGCCGCCGGCGTGAGCTCGATGCCCATGTCGCGATCGCGCAGGCGCGTCTCGATCTCGGACACCATCAGGTCGACGATGTGCTCGATGTCGGCATTGGTCAACTGGTGGAACACGACGATCTCGTCCACGCGGTTCAGGAATTCCGGACGGAAGTGCTGCTTCAGCTCGTCCGACACCTTCGCCTTCATCTTTTCGTAGCTGCCGACCTCATCGGTGCTCTGGCTGAAGCCGAGGTTGACCGACTTCGAAATATCCCGTGTGCCGAGGTTGGTGGTCATNNATCTGCAGCAACGAGTTGAAGATGTCGGGATGGGCCTTCTCGATCTCGTCGAACAACACCACGCTGAACGGCTTGCGGCGTACCTTCTCGGTGAGCTGCCCGCCCTCTTCGTAGCCGACATATCCCGGCGGGGAACCGAACATCCGCGACGCGGTGTGCTTCTCGGAGTATTCGCTCATGTCGAGAGTGATCAAGGCGTCCTCGTCACCGAAAAGGAACTCGGTGAGTGCCTTGGTCAACTCCGTCTTTCCCACACCGGAGGGGCCGGCGAAGATGAACGAGCCGCTGGGCCGCTTCGGGTCCTTCAGCCCGGCGCGGGTCCGCCGGATCGAACGGGCGAGCGCCTTCACCGCATCGTGCTGGCCGATGTAGCGCTTGCCGATCTCCTCCTCCATCTTCAACAGCCGCGAGGACTCCTCCTCGGTCAGCTTGAACACGGGGATACCGGTCGCGCTGGACAGCACCTCCGCGATCGCCTCCTCGTCGACTTCAGCGGGCACGTCCGAGTCGCCGACCTTCCACGCCTCCTCCTTCTCCGCCCTGGCGATGGTGAGCTTGCGCTCGTCGTCGCGCAGTCGGGCCGCCAGCTCGAAGTCCTGGGCGTCGATCGCCGCTTCCTTCTGCAGCCGGACGGCAGCGATCCGCTCATCGAACTCACGCAGGTCGGGTGGCGCGGTCATCCGCCGGATCCGCAGCCGGGCGCCCGCCTCGTCGATCAAGTCGATCGCCTTGTCTGGCAGGAAGCGGTCGGAGATATAGC
>DJWE01000017.1:48160-48531 GCA_002441465.1 Propionibacteriaceae bacterium UBA6238
TCGATGTACTTGCGGTACTCGTCGAGAGTGGTCGCCCCGATCGTCTGCAGCTCGCCACGGGCCAGCATCGGCTTCAGGATGGACGCCGCGTCGATCGCGCCCTCGGCCGCGCCGGCACCGACCAGGGTGTGGATCTCGTCGATGAACAGCACCACGTCACCGCGGGTCTTGATCTCCTTGAGCACCTTCTTCAGGCGCTCCTCGAAATCGCCGCGGTAGCGGGACCCGGCCACCAGCGCACCCAGGTCGAGGGTGTAGATCTGCTTGTCCCGCAGGGTTTCCGGGACGTCGCCGCGAACGATGGCCTGGCTCAGGCCCTCCACCACCGCGGTCTTGCCCACACCAGGCTCGCCGATCAGCACCGGGTTATT
>DJWE01000089.1 GCA_002441465.1 Propionibacteriaceae bacterium UBA6238
GGACACACGTCGCCGACCCGTCACTGGCCCCCACTGACCTGCACAAACGCGCACCGGATCGAGCACCGCTCTCGAACCGCGCAACGAGCGCAAGGAGCGCAAGGAGCGCAAGGAGCGCGACTCGCGCAAGACCACGGCCACCGACAAGCCTGTGACCTGCGAGAACACGGGCACGAGAGGCCCCGAGTCTCCTCGATACCCGCTTGAGGAGAGCGACGCAGAACACGGGACAGGCCGCGCTCCTGCGGCGATGCTCGCCGTCGGTGCCGTGGAGGCAAGAGCTACGGGGACTGCACCGACCTGGCACTGACCTGGCCGGCTCATCACGTGTCGCCGATCAGGACAGCGGCACGGCGGCGCTGGTGGGCCCCGGTCCAGTGCATCGGTGGACCCGCCACGTCATCTCGATCCCCGCGCCACGCAGATCCGCTGAACGGAGCGGTGAGGCGGGGACGATCAGGTCACGGCTCGGTTCCTCGTCTCGGTCACGTGCAGCCGCTGCCGGGGCATGGCGCCTGCTGCGGAAAGGGCTCCGGGCGGACGACGCCTGTGGGGCGGACCCGGGTGTCCCGAGTCCGCCCCACAGGCGGTGCAGACAGCCGGCGCACGCCGACAGCGTGCCGCCGGGGCGGGTCAGAACACCCGGTAGGCGATCTCGGCAGGTGCGTCGAGCAGTGCGTCGATCTCGTCGTCGAGCTTGACGAGCGTCAGCGAGGCGCCGGCCATCTCGAGCGAGGTGCAGTACTCACCGACGTAGCTCCGTGTCACGGTGATGCCCTGAGCGGCGAGCTTCTCGTGCGCGATCCCGTACAGCAGGTACAGCTCGCTGATCGGTGTCCCACCCAGCCCGTTGATCATCAGCGCCACTCTGTCACCGGACGAGTAGGGGAGGTCGCCGACGACGGCCCCGAGAAGCTCGTCGACGATCTCGTCCGCGGACACGAGCTTCGCCCGGCGGCGACCCGGCTCGCCGTGGATCCCGACGCCGATCTCGATCTCGTCGGCCCCGAGGTCGAACAGCGGTGCACCCTTCGCGGGCGGGGTGCAGGCCGTCAGGGCGATCCCCATGGTCCGGGTGACCGAGTTGACCTTCTCGCCGATGCGCACGACCTCGTCCAGGTCCGCGCCGGCCTCGGACGCCGCACCGACGGCCTTCATGACGAAGAAGTTGCCGGCGACGCCGCGGCGCCCGACCGTGTAGGTGGAGTCCTGGACGGCGACGTCGTCGTTGATGAACAGTGTGCGGACCGTGATGCCGTCGGCCTCGCTCATCTCCTGAGCCATCTCGAAGGCCATCTTGTCCCCGGTGTAGTTGTTCACCAGGAGCAGCACACCCTTGTCGGAGGCGAGCAGCTTGACCGTCTCGTAGACGTAGTCCATCGGTGGGGCCGCGAAGACGTCTCCCGGGCAGGCTCCGTCGAGCATGCCCTTCCCCACCGTCATGACGTGCGCGGGCTCGTGGCCCGAGCCGGAGCCCTGGATGATCGAGACCTTGTCGTGCCGAGGCGCGTCGGACCGCATGATCAGGTTGTATGCGGGCACGTAGCGGAGGGTGTCCGGGTTGGCGAGGGCGATGCCCTGGAGCATCTGCGGGACGAACTGCTTGGGGTCGTTCATGAACTTCTTCACTGCTGCCTCCACGTCATTGTGAGATGGGTTGTGACGGTGTGCTCGGCCGGGGTCCGGGCACCGTCTCGGCGCCTTGCCCGGGTCCTGCTGTCGGTGCGGTCCTGGTGTTCGTGCCGGGCAGTCGTCCGGCTCAGGTGGAGGTCGCGGCGCGTCGGCGCCACTGCTCGGCGATCTGCTCGACGATCACGGCAACGGCGATCGCACCGGCATCGGGAGAGCCGATGCTTCGCTCCCCCGTGTAGCTCGCGCGTCCGCGCCGCGCCTGGAGGACGCTCGTTGCCTCGGCGGACGTGCGCGCAGTCGTCGCGGCCGCGTCCAGCACGACCTGGGCGTCGGCGCCCTGCGCCACGTGCGTGGCAATCGTGTCCCGCATCGGGACGACAGCGTCCAGGAGCGTCTTCTCGCCGACGTCGGCCCCGCCGCGCGCCTTGACGCCCTCGATCGCCGCGGTGAGCATGTCGACGATCACGGCTCCGTCGAGCGTCTCGCTCTTCTTCGCCACCGCGCCGGCCCTCAGGAACGCCGTTCCCCAGATGGGTCCGGACGTCCCGCCGATCCGGCCGGTGATGATCATCGCGATCTTCTGCAGGAAGGTGCCCGTGTCGGTGCGGTCCAGGGTGTCCCAGTCCGCCAGGACGATCTCGAAGCCCCGCGCGAGGGAGTATCCGAAGTCACCGTCTCCGACGACGGAGTCGAGGTCCCCGAAGTACTTCTCGTTGTCGACGGCGGTCTGAGCGATCACGCGGACCACGAACTCGACGTCAGCTTGCTCCACGGCCATGTGGGTCACTCCTTCGAGGGGCGGATGAGGCGGGACAGGTCGGCGAGGGTGACCTCGTCGCCCGGGTGGAGGTGGTGCGGGTCGTCGATGACCCGGGCCGGGTTGTCGGCTGCGTCGCCGAGGCAGGTCAGGACGAGGTCGGCACCGGTGAAATCCTCGTCGACGGTGTAGGCGCTGACCGTCACGACGGTCGTGAGTCCGGCAGCGCGCGCGGCCCGCAGGCCGTTCGCGCTGTCCTCGACGACGATGACGTCGGCGGGGTCGACGTCGAGGTGTTCCAGCGCGAGGAGGTAGATGTCGGGCGCCGGCTTCTTGCGCGGCACCACATCCCCGGCGAACACCGCGAACTCGCGGGCACGCTCAGGTCCCACCGCGTGCTCGAGCACCGCGCGGACGGAGACCTCCGCCGAGGTGGAGGCGACCGCGAGGCGCCATCCCGCCGCCGCGGCCTCGTCGACGATCCGTGCGATTCCCGGGCGCCCCGGCATGGCGCCGGAGGTCACGAGGTCGACGTACGCGGCGGTCTTGCGGCGGTGCCAGTCGGCGATCATCGCCTTCTGCTCGACCGGGTCGGTGGGGAGCCCGGCTCGGGCGATGAGCTCGGGGGTCAGCAGGCTCGCCATCCGCTCCTTGCCGCCCCCGATCTTGACGAGCTCCGCGTAGTCGTCTTCGCTCCAGCGGACAGGGAGACCCACCTGCTCGAAGGTCTGGTTGAAGGCGGGAAGGTGGCCGAAGCGCTCGGTGTCGGCGAGCACCCCGTCGCAGTCGAAGATCAGCGCGGGGCTCACCGGGCTGCCGCCGCGCCGTCGGCGTGACCGACCGACCCGAACATCCGGAGGTGGTCGGCAACGACACCCTGGACGGCCGTGCCGATGTCGGCGAACATCGATGGCGGGTTCCATCGACCCGACGCCTCTGCCTTCTGGAGGTGGTCCCGGGCGGCATGCATGTAGGCAAGCTTGAGCGCGGTCGAGATGTTGATCTTCGAGACTCCTGCATCGATGAAGCTGCGGAAGTCGGCCTCCCCGAGACCGGTCCCTCCGTGGAGCACGATCGGCCTGTCGGTGAGGCGCGCGAGGTCCCGCACCCGGTCCGGCAGCAGCACCGGGGCGCGCGTGTACTCACCGTGCGCCGTCCCGAGCTGGGGGGCCAGGAGATCGGCCCCGGTCCGCTCGGCCACCTCGGCGAGCATCTCGACCGTGTAGGAGTGCAGGGCCACGTCCGAGCCGACGCCGTCCTCCACGCCGATGATGTTCTCGATCTCCGACTCGACGTCCACGCCGGCGCCGTGGGCGAGCTGGACGACCTCGGCGGTCTCCGCCTCGGCCTGGGCGAGGTCACGGTCGGAGGCATCGAAGAGCACGGAGGACCACCCGGCCGCCACCACGTCGGCGATCACCTGCCGGTCGGGGCAGTGGTCGAGGTGCAGGGCGACCGGTACCGGGGCCACGTCGGCCGAGGCCCGGAAGATCGACGTCATGAGGGAGACACCCACCGATCGGACCGTCTTGACCGAGACCTGCACGATCACCGGCGAGGACAGCTCGGTCGCCGCCGCGACCACGGCTCGCAGGCTCAAGTCGTCCAGCACGTTGACCGCGGCGACCGCATACCCGTTGTCCCTCGCGTGGCGGGCGAGCTGCAGGGTGGACGTCATCATCGGAGTTCCTCTTCATCGACGGAACGGGCACCGCGGTCCACGCTCACGTGGTGGCTATACCGCTCTATACAGGTCCTCGGGCAGCGTACGCCCGGCCCGACGCGAAGTCCACACCCGCAGGTCGCCACCCTCGTCGCCGACCAGGCATCGTCGTCTCGGGCACCACGTGCGGGCAGGGGCAGCAGACGCCGACGGTGCTCGGGCGAGACGTCCACGAGTGCACGGGGTGTTGCGGGACGACCGTGTGCGCAGGCCCAGAGGTCAGGCACGTGGCGTCGCCTGCCAGGCGGTCTCGAGCGCCCACGGCGTGGCCCGGAGGCCGGATCCGAGGGCCGGGGTGACGATCTCACCGAGCGCCTCTGCGGCAAGCTCACTGAACCGGAGAGTCGCGGCGCGAGACGCCGCAGCCCCGTCGGTACGAATCGCCGCCGGTTCTCCGTCGAGCCCGACCCAGAGACGAACCGCGCCGATCGGGTTGCCCTGCGGGATCGGGACCCAGGCAGATCTGCCCGATCGCGTGAGCGAGTTGACGATGTTGGCGAAGTCGGCGAGCTGGTCCTGTCGAACGGCGATGACGAGTCCGGCGTAGTGGATGACCGCACACTGCATACGAACCCTTCCGTGGTCGATGTCGGGTCTCCGGCCGGACGGCGCCGTTGCCCTGCTACATGGCCGCGGCGCCGGCCTCGGCGACCGTCTGGTCCTGCTCGATCGTGCCGGTGGAGACGCCGATCGCGCCGACGATGTGCCCGTCGCGGACCAGCGGGATTCCGCCCGGGAACACCACGATCCGACCGCCGTGGGCGTCGTTGAGGCCGTAGAGGTCGGCGTCGTGGCGGGTGATGTCGGTCAGGTCCTTGGTCTGGCACTGGAAGGCGATCGACGTGTACGCCTTGTTGATCGAGATGTGGATGCTGCCGATGTTGGCGGTGTCCATGCGCACGTGGGCCTTGAGGTTGCCGCCGGCGTCGACGACGGCGATGTCCTGCGGTTGACCGATCTCCACGGCGCGCGCCATCGCGGCGTCGATGACTCGCCTGGCGTCCTGCAGCGTCAGACTGTCCGTGATCTTCTCTGCGGCCATGGTCTGCTCCTCGGTGCTGGTGGTGTGCTGGGTGCCGAAGGGATGTCCCCCGAGCCGAGGCCGCGCGTCCCGTCAGGCTCCATCGCCCTCTGGCGGACTCGCGTGCTCTGTGCGGGTGTTTCTTGGACGCTAGGCGACCGGGCGGCGTCGGACCATGGGGAATTCCCCGCAGGTGCGATACGGGTAGGGGCCGGGGTGAGGTCAGGCGCGACGGGCGATGAGCTCGGTGCGGCTGTGCACGTGCGCCTTGCGCAGGACGGCGCTGACGTGCTTCTCCACCGTCTTGACCGAGATGCCCAGGCGCGCGGCGATCTGCTTGTCGGCCAGCCCCTGGGCCACCAGGGCGCGGACCTCGCGTTCTCTGGTCGTCAGGCTCGCGGCCCGGGCCCCTGGGGGCAGGCTCAGCTGCTCGACCAGTCCACCGAAGACCACGATGTCGCCGCGGGCCGCCGCCAGCACCGCCCGCCCCAACGACGTGGCACCGACGTCACGCGGTACGAGTCCGCTGACTCCCGCTGCGGCCCAGGCTCTCAGGTCCTCCTCGGCCGTCGGGTCATCGATCACCCCGACCACGGCCACCTCGGGATCCGCGTCTCGCAGGGCGGCGATGAGCTCGCGACCGAGCCCGCCGGGCAGGCGCATGCCGGCGACGACGACAGCCGGATGCAGCAGCGTCACCGCGTCGACGGCGGCGGGGACATCAGTCACCTCGGCGACCACGTGAACCCCCGGCTCGGTGGCGTCCAGCAGCCGGACCAGGCCGGCGCGCATCGCCGGCTGGTCGTGCGCGACGATCACCCGGAGCCGGGGGTCGTCGACCAGCTCGCTCGGCCGGACGTCGTAGGGAACCTCAGCTCTGATCCGGGTGCCCCATCCCCGGGTCGAGTCGATCTGGACACGGCCTCCCAGCTGGGCGGCCCGCGCCACCAAGCCGGCCAGGCCCACCCTGCCGGAGCTTCGCGCATGATCGGCGGCGATGTCGAAACCGCGCCCGTCGTCCTCGACGATCACCGACACCGAGTCCGGGTCGTACATCAGCCCCACCCGCACCGAGGTCGCATCGGCGTGCCGGGCCACGTTGGTCAGTGATTCCTGAACGATCCGGACGAGCTGGATGCGGACGTCATGGGCGACCTCGCGTCGATCGCCGAACACGCGGAGGAGCGTCGCCACCCCCGTGGTCGCACCGATCCACTCGAGCTCCAGCGCGATGGTCTCGTCGAGCGGGCGCGCGTCGAGCCGCGTCGGTCCGAGCCCGAGTGCGGCCTGGCGGCCTTCATCGAGCGTGGTCTGGACCGCCCGCTGGGCGTTGACCAGCACGGCCGTGACGTCCCCGCCGCGTGCCGCGACCTGCTGGGCCTCGCGCAGCTCCAGCATGACCGACACCAGGCCGCGCCCGATCGTGTCGTGGATCTGCAGCATCGAGCGCTCCCGCTCTGCCGAGACCGCGGCCTGCTCGGCCCGCTCGGCCGCTTCCGCGTGCAGCCGGGAGTTCGCGATCGCGATGGCCGCGTGGGTCGCGAACCGTTCGAGCAGGCGGCCGTCCGCGGCGTCGAAGCGGGGATGGCTCGTCGAGGCGAAGACGATCACGGCACCGATGAGGTCCGCCCCGAGCCGGATCGGGACCCCGATCACCGCGCCGTGGTACCTGCTGTCGGTCGGATCGACGTGGCCACGGTCGACCTCGGAGTACCGCTCGAAGCTCACCGGGCCGCCTCGCCGGGCCACGCAGCCGGTCATCCCTTCGTCCAGGGAGAAGACCATGCCCGCCTGGCACCCCTGGTCGAGGTCGATCTCCTTGCGGTAGCTGTGTGCCGCCTGGTCGATCAGGCAGATCGAACCGCTCGAGCAGTCCAGGAGCTCGACGGCGCTGGCCAGGATGCGTTCCAGCAGGGGGCGCAGCCGGAACTCCCCGGCGAGGTCGTTGGCCAACGCCGTGAGGGTGTCCAGGGTCGCGGGTTCAGTGCGCGCCCGGGCAGCGCCGCGCGGACCTCCGAGCAGTCGAGCCGGCTCACCAGCCACGGCCCGTCCCCTTCGTCGAACGTCGCTGTCGGACGATTGAACCGTCAATGGAACGGGCCGAGTCTAGCGCCGCCGTCCTCGCCCGCACAGGTGCCGAGGCAGGCTGTCTCACGGCGCTCGCCGACGGCGATGAGACCGCTCGCCGGATCGATGCCAGGATGGGGCGCCTCATGGGCCGCCTGCCGAGCCGCGACCCGTCGCCAGTCGCCTCCCGGGTCGGCATCGTCGCGGTCAGTGCTCGGTGGCCGGACCGCGGCTCGCTGCGGTGAGGAACCGGCGCTGGTAGCTGACCACCTGGTTGGCCGAGGCGAATCGCGCCAGGTACTGCGGCTCGGCGGTCACCACGACGCGACGGGTCATGTCGGCGAACTCCTCGCTCGCCAGCAGCCTGTCGATCTCGGGGTAGGCCCGCTCGCCCTCCATCGAGCAGACGATCAGCCGGGTGTCGGGCAGGTTCGCGCTGCGCAGCAGCCGAAGGGAGTGGCGAACCGAGTCCAGCCCGTCGGCGCCCTCCGGCTCGCGGAACCTGCGGTGGGTGATGATCCGCTCGGCCATCCGCCGACAGTCGGCGAGGTCGTGCTCCACGTCACCGGCCGGGAGGTGATCGGTCGCCAGCAGGTACTCGCGCAGCGAGACGAGCAACCCGTCGTCGCCGCTCGCCGTGTGTGCGTCGAGCAACGCGGCCATGCGGGTCGACTGCGTCAGCCGGTGGCGGATGAAGGCGTTGACGTAGGCCGGCCGCGCCTGGAGGGCCAGCTGGGTCTGGTGCGGCTCGAACATCAAGGTGAAGTTGACCCGGAACCCGTGCTCGCGCAGCAGCAGTGCCAGCCGGTGGCCGTAGAAGGCGTCGGCGGTGGCGGGCTCCCACCACCACCTGTCCAGACGTCGGTCTCCGGTGAGGAGCTGGTGTGCGTTCGCGGCGTTCACCGGTCCGGTGTGGGGCACCTTGATGACCACGCGCCACCGACCGAGCATCTCGCGGAAATGCTCGGCCTCCTCCAAGATCTGCTCCGGGGCGGCGAACGGGTCGTCGAGCTCGACGCTGATGTCGCAGCCCGGCCCGAGGATCCGCCCGATCTCGGTCATCACCTCGTCGCGGTCGCGGAAGTGGCCGCCGACGTTGGCTTTCGGGTCGTGCAGGAACAGGTCGTAGATGATGCCCGGATTGCAGGTCAGGTTCGCGATCAGCGGGGCGATCGGTGCGATCTCGTACGGGTTGGCCGTGTCTGCCGAGTAGAGCACGCTCGTCGGTCGCAGTGCACCGTCGGCGTCGTAGGAGATGTCGCGCACCAGATCGGCGAGAAGGGTTCCCTCGGAGTCGAGCTCGAGCTCGAGGCGGAATCCCGGTGGCGTGTGCCCTGGGGCCGTGCCGAGCTCGTCGATCAGCTCCTCGAAGTCGGCGGTGACGCCGAGGTGCCGGGCCACCACGCGGAGGTCGCCGAACACCGACGCGCTCAGGTGGTGGTCCAGCACACGGTCGACGTACTGCTGCTGTCCCGGAAGGGCGGGCAGCCCCAGCCCCCGCAAGCGGTATCGCACCGTGGGGTCGGGCACCGTCGTGACGACGGCAGGGGCGGGTGGCGGGGGCGTGTACGCGCGTGTCGTGCCTCGCGTGATCATGACGGCTCCTTTGCCTCAACGACCCGACCTGAACCGCACTATACAAGTATGTATGACCGATGGCTATGCTCGGATGGCCGCCCACCCACCCGTGCGGCTGATGGTAATTTCGTGCCTGTACCTGTACGTACGACCTGGGTACACACGTCCCGGTCGGGTTCGACGAAGGAGCGGCGTGGCGCCGAGCGATGTCCTGCACCGAGACTCCTCTGTGCCCCTGTACGTGCAGCTCGAGGCGATCCTGCGCGCCAAGATCGCCGAGGGCGAGTGGCAGCCCGACCAGCGCATCCCCTCCGAGAACGAGCTCAACAAGATCTACGGCCTCAGTCGGATGACCGCCCGCGGCGTGCTCACCAAGCTCGTCAACGAGGGCGTCCTGTTCCGCGTGCCGGGCAAGGGCACCTTCCTCTCACCGGTGAAGTTCGAGGCCGTCTCCCCCGCCTACCGCGGTGTCCGTGAGCAGCTCGAAGCCATGGGGTACCACACCACCACCGAGGTGCTCGGGATCGGCCTCGAGGAGCCGACAGCCAAGGTGCGCCGCAAGCTCGGGCTTGCCGACGATGCCCAGGTGTATGCGATCCACCGCCTGCGCGCCGTTGAGTCCGAGCCGATCAGCCTGCACCACTCCTATGTCCCGGCAACCTTGGCGCCGGGTCTCGACAGCTACGACACCGGCAACCTCCAGCTGTGCGTCATCCTCGAGAAGAACTTCGGGCTGGCCATGAAGCAGGTCGAGGAACACCTCGAGGCGACGGCCGCGAGCGCCGCCGAGGCCGAGCTCCTGAAGATGCGGCGAGGCCACCCGGTCCTCCTGCTCGAGGACGCCATCAGCGACGACGAGGGTCGGGCATTCGAGTACTCGACGATCATCTTCCGAGGCGACAAGGTACGCATCGGCTTCGACTACAAGCTCTAGACGCAGTCGGCCGGCAGAGTGGCGCCGGGGTGGTGATCTGCGGGAGGACACCCGGCGCGGTGGAGATGTCTCGGCTTCACGATCCGGAGGTCCTGGTGTCTCACGTTGACGCGCAGCTGACGACGGGCGGACCTGGCTCGACGCGGACATGCCAGTGGACCCGGTGTCACGTCCACGTCGGCGTCCCGTGGCGCTCGTGCGGTGGGTCGTGCGCGAGAATCGGGTGATGACCGCGAGCCCGGACCGACGAGGCGAGGATCCCTCCTCAGGGGTGGTTGCGGAGGGTCTGCCTGCGAGCGTCGAGGCGGAGGTGCCGCTCCCTGGTGGTGACGTCACCGACGGGGTGGTGCGGGTCGGGAACACGGTCCGCCGCCCCGTCGGCCCGCACTCGTGGCTCGTCCACGAGGTCCTCGCCCACCTTGACCGGGTCGGTTTCACCGGGGCGCCTCGGTTCCTCGGGCTCGATGCGCAGGGCCGTGAGGTGCTGACCTTCGTTGCCGGGGAGGTGGCGGGGCGCCCCTGGCCGGCGTGGGTGGCCGACGAGCAACGCATCGCCAGCGTGGCTCGCCTGGTGCGTTCCTACGATGATGCCGTGGCCACGCTGGCGATCCCCGCTCCCCGTGCTGGCACCCGGGTCGCAGCTCCGGTGGGGATGCCGGCCTCGATCGCGAGGCCCGCTGAGCTTCTTGGCCACATGGACGTGACTCCGGAGAACGTCGTGTTCCGCGACTCGGTGGCCGTCGCGCTGATCGACTTCGATCTGGTGCGACCGGCCACACGGACCGAGGAGGTGGGCAACGTTCTGCAGTGGTGGGCACCCTTGATGCCGATCGACGACCGCGAACCGGTCCTGCGCGACGTCGACCCCCTCGCCAGAGCCACGACGCTCGTCGACGCCTACGGGCTCTCGGGCCCGGACCGTCAGCTGCTCGTCCCGGTCATGCTGAACGCTGCCGACCGGACCTGGCATCAGATGAAGCATCGTGCCGATCACCTCGGCGGTGGCTGGCGACGCATGTGGGACGCAGGGGTCGGCGACCGCATCCTGCGACGCCAGGAATGGCTCGCGGTCCACGCCCAGGAGCTGCACGACGCCGTCACCTGACCTGCGCGACCACGCGCACGTCGACTGCCGCGTCGACGGGGACGCCCGGCGGTCCGGGCAGGCGTGTGCGTCGGTCGGAACCATCGGGGACGGGTGCGCTTTGTGGCAGAGTCGGCTCTCGTGATGCCTCACCTCCGAGCTGTCCCCACCTCGGGCGCGGTCCATCATCAGCATGCCCGGGCTGCCGCCGGGACGGGTGCGCGGTGGTGACGGCTCCTCCTGGAGATCCTGGTCGGGTCGCGACGGTGCTCCCGGGGCGCGCCTACCCACCGATGGCTCCGCTGCTGTACTACGCCACGATGCTGCTCGTCGACCGGGGCTGGACGGTGCGCCCGATCCACTGGGACCACGGCGACCGGACGAGCATCGAGGCCGCCACGGAGCAAGCACGGCGCGAGCTCGATGCGGTCTCCGCACCGGTGCACCTGGTGGTGGCCAAGTCCCTGGGTACCGTCGCGTTGCCGGACGCCGTCGAGCGCGGCCTGCCCGGGGTGTGGCTCACCCCGATCTTGACCGACCCGCGCATCGCGGCCGCAGTCGGCGGCCTGTCGGCGCCGTCGCTCCTGGTCGGCGGAACCGCGGACCCCGCCTGGGACGGCGACCTGGCGCACGCCAGCGCGGCACATGTTCTCGAGGTGATCGGCGCAGACCACGGGCTCGACTTCGGGTCCTCGGTCGACCCATCGCTGGACGCCCTCCGGCTGGTCATCGACCGGATCGCCTCCTTCGTCAACGCGCTACCAGCGACCAGCTGACAGCACAGCGCGACCGACCGTGATCCGCGGTGCGGGCCGGCACGGTCCAGGGGACGTCGGCGACCTCGCCGACACCTACGGTGTCGACCTGGAACGTGCCTTCATCGCAACGATGCGCGACCCCACGGAGCACCTCGAGCGAACCTGACGAGAGCGAGCGGGTACGTGCCGGCTCACGTTGGGTGGACCAGCCGCTCGAGCCCGTCGTGACACCGACCTCGCGGACCTGCCCGTCACCGACGAACGGTCGGCGGACGGGGATGGCGCTCCGGGCCGGGCCTCGGCTCACGATGGCCTTCCTGCGCTCGAGCGTCGGCGAGGTCACCCGCCGGCCCCGTCGTTGACGGCTGGGGGTCGGGTCTGCCCTGCTACCGTGCGCGGATGTCTGAGCTCATCGCACCGAGCATTCGTCTGCACCGGTCGTTTCTCGCCGCACGCCAGGAGTGGGGGGCCGATGCTCACCAGGACGGTGTTGGTCTGCGACCGGTCGACGACGTGGAGACTCCCGACGGATTCTCCGCATGGGTCAGCAGGCTGAACCAACAATCCGACGCCACGATGCCTGTCGACGTCGGCCACGTGCGCTCGACCCGCTGGTGGATCACCGAGGGCGAGACCTACCTCGGGGCCATCGAGCTACGCCACCACCTCACACCGGTGATGCTCGAGGCCATCGGCCACATCGGGTACAGCGTCCGGCCATCTGCTCGGGGTCGTGGGCTGGCCACCTGGGCGCTGGCCACGATCCTGCCCGAGGCTCGCACACTCGGGCTGGACCGCGTCCTGCTCACCTGCGATGACAACAACACCGCCTCAGCACGCACCATCGAGAAGAACGACGGCGTCCTCGAGGACGTGCGCGCCACCACCCTGGGCCGCAAACGCCGCTACTGGATCCAGACCACCTCGTGAATCCCTGAGCGAGGCTCCCGAACGCACCCACCACCCGCGCCGCCCTCTCGGGCACGCCCTGCCCTGCTGCCCGCGAGCGGCTCCGCAGGCCCTCGCGCCGAGCGCACCAGGACCGGAAGGGCCTCACCCGGATCTGCCGCTGTCGGGGATGCTCGTCGTGTCGGTCGCGTGTACCGGGTAGCGCCCTTGGTAGGTGCGGCGGTACTCGGTCGGCGTTGTGCCGGTGTCTCGTGCCAGGTGCAGGCGCAGGTTGGCGGCGGTGCCGAGGCCGCAGCTTGCGGCGATCTGCTCGACCGACAGGTCGCTGACCTCCAGCAGTCGGCGGACCTCGAGCAGGCGCTGGGCAGTGAGCCAACGCAGCGGGGTGGTGCCGGTCTCAGCGAGGAAGTGCCGGGCGAACGTGCGGGGAGCCCAGCCTGCGTGTCTGGCCAGGTCGTTCACGGTCAGAGGTTCGGCGAGTCGCTCCAGCGCCCAGGCGCAGGTCCCCGCCAGCCCGGTGCCGCTGGGAGGTGTCGCGCGTTGCAGGTACTGAGCCTGGCCGCCGTCGCGGTGTGGTGCCACAACCATCCGGCGGGCGATCCGGGCAGCGGCATCGGCTCCGTGGTCGGTGCGCACCAGGTGCAGGCACAGGTCGATGCCGGCTGCGATCCTGGCGCTGGTGGCCACGTGTCCGTCGTCGATGTAGAGAACATCGGCGTCGACCTCGACCCGGGGGTAGCGGGCGGCGAGCTCGGCTGCCGAACGCCAGTGTGTGGTGGCTCGCCGACCGTCCAGGAGTCCGGCAGCGGCGAGGGCAAACGCGCCCGTGCACACCGAGACCACTCGCGCGCCGCGCCGGGCCGCGGCCTGCAGTGCGTGCAGCACCACCGCAGGCGGATCCTCGCTCGAGGCGTATCCCGGGACGATCACGGTGTCCGCTGATCTCAGCGCCGCCAGCCCCAGCGGGGCGTGGATGGAGAAGCCGGTGGTGGTGGGGACCAGACCGGCCCTGGAGGCACAGACCGCGAACGAGTACCGGTCCTGCTCGTCGTGGTGACCGAACACCTGAGCGGGGATCGACAGGTCGAACGCGACGACCTCGGGCAGGGCCAACGCCACGACTCGGTGCATGGCAGGATCCTCACGAAGGCTGGCATTCGTGCCCATGGCGGACGACCCGCCTCTCGCGGACGCTGAGCACATGACCGACGCATCCCTCACCGGCCCCGGCCACATCGGCGTCCTGCTGTTCGACGGTGTCGAGGAGCTGGACGCCGTCGGCCCGTGGGAGGTCCTGGCGTACTGGACGCGCACCTACCCGGACGACGGCTGGACCGTGTCCTGCCTGTCGGCCGACGGCGGGCCGGTGACCGCATCCAAGTCGTTGGTCCTGGGCGCGCACCATGCCCTTGCGGACGCACCACCACTGCAGGTCCTCGTCCACCCAGGCGGGCGGGGCACCCGAGTACTGCTGCGCGACCCGCAGCACCTCGACTGGGTCCGCTCCCAGCGAGCCACCGTCCCGTTGATGAGCAGCGTCTGCACGGGCGCGCTCGTGTACGCCGCTGCCGGGCTGCTCCGCGGGCGACCAGCGACGACCCACTGGGGCGCGCACGCGCTCGACCCCACGGTGCAGCTCCGCCCGAACGACCGCTGGGTCGACGACGGGGACCTGATCACCTCAGCGGGCGTGAGCGCCGGCATCGACATGGCGCTGCACATGGTCGCCCGCCTGGCCGGCACCGAACGCGCCCGCCAGGTCCGGCGCGGCATCGAGTACGACCCCCAGCCACCGATCTGACAAGGGAACCCACGCGACCCGCACTCTCCAGGTCACGCCCCACACGTGTGTGCCGTCCACGTCCGTCGCAGCGATGCGCGTCCAACCCCGATCGAGGAGGTGTGGGCCACCGAGCTCAACTAGCCTTCACGGATGGGTGTGGACGAGATGCCGCCCACCGGGACGTGCTACCTGAGTACCGTCGGGCGTCGCAGCGGCGAGCCGCGCCGCGTCGAGGTCTGGTACGTGATCGTCGACGAGCAGATCGTCCTGACTGGAACCCCCGGCGCCAGACACTGGCTCGCCAACCTGCGAGAACACGCCGACGCTGTCCTGCAGCTGCGCGTTCCTGACCGCGACCTGGCAGTCAAGGCGGAGGAAGTGACCGATCGCGGCAAGCGGCGCCGTGTCGCCCAGGAGGCGTGGCGACTTCAGCCCTGGTATGCCGAGCAGCCGTTCTCCATCGAGGACTGGGTCGCGAACTCACCCATGGTCGTACTGACGTCCACGCGTGCAGGAGGGAGCCAGGATCGGACACCACCTGATGACGGTTGACCTCGTGCCCTTCGCCGCCACCTTCTCGCCGGCGCCGTACGCACTCCCATAGCCGCGCACCGTGGGTCTGACCATCAGCGGATGGTGGTGCTGTGGTCGCAGCTGCCGGTGATGCGGGACCCTGAGGTCGTGCACGAGGTGAGACGTCATATCGCAGGACCACCACCGGCGAGTTGGACTCGGTGGGTGACCACCCGGGTTCTCGAGGCGTTGCCCGAGTACGGGCGCGTGGTCGTCGCAGTCGACGGCATCGGCGCCAGCGGCAAGAGCACCTTCGCGGCCGCCCTTGCCGAGCGCGCACAACCCCGACGGGTCGTCCTTGTCCACGCCGACGACTTCTTCAACCCCGCCCACGTCCGCCACGCCCGGGGACGACTGTCACCTGAGGGGTTCTGGCTCGACACCTACGACTACCACGCGCTGATCACCTGGGCGCTGGAACCCCTGAGCCGAGGCGGCACAGGGCTCGGCCCGCCTCATTCGACCGGGCCACGGGGGCCGCGATCCGCCCCGCGCAGGTCCAGGCACCCCAGGACGCACTCGTCATCGTCGAAGGCACGTTCCTCCACCGGGACGAGCTCGCCCGCTTCTGGGACTACTCGATCTTCCTCGACGTGCCCATCGACGAAGCCAACCGACGGATGCGCCAACGCGGCCACCTCGAAAGCGAGCACGAGAGCACCCTGCTGCGGCGCTACAACAGCGCCCAACGCCTGTACTTCGACCACGCCCGACCCTGGGAACGGGCCTCCATCGTGGTGGACAACACCGACCCCGCCGCCCCCACGATCATCGACCCCACGAACGCCCACGCTGCGCACTGAACCGCTACAACCGTCTGTCCTGATGCTCGCCCGATCCACCAAGGACGAGCCTCCTCGAGCGTCTGATCTCGGGGAAGGCGCACGTCTGACCCTCTGCCGTAGTGGCGCGTCCGGAGGACCAGATGCGGTCCCAGTCCTGATCCGTACCCGTTCGGATCATCACGAGTCCAGCCCCTTGAGGTCCTGCGCCACACCGTCGGTGGCGGGTCGGGCGGTCAGGACGAGGCGGGCGTCCACGATCTGGTAGCCGGCACGGGCGAAGGCCGCGACCATGGGGTGGTTCGTCGTGTCTGTCGTGGCCGTCACCTGCGTGGCACCCTGAGCGACGTGGATGCTGGTCATCTCGGCGAGCAGGTCGTCCACGTATCCGTGGCCTCGCATCTCGGGCACCACGCCGAGATAGCTGATGCTCGCGTCATACGCCGATCGTGACGGGATGATGAGCCCGACCAGGTGGTCCCCGCGGTAGGCCAAGCGCCAGTTCTCGCGTCCCCCGGGCAGCGCGAGGTAGTACGCCAGGTCGCCTCTCGCCTGCTCGTCGACTCCGATGGCGGCGAGGTCGCGGCGGGTCTCGACGTCGAGACTGCCGTGCGCGACGCGGGCGAAGGCGTCAAGAAGGGCGCCGTCGTCCGGGTCCGGTGTGAACGTCAACCGGTCACCGCGCGGCGGCGGTGGCGAGCTGGACTCCCAGCGCAGCCGCAGCTGTTCGGTGGATCGGGTCAGGCCCGCGCTGCGGGTGGCCTGTTCACGCCAGGTCACGGCCGCCATCGCCGCCTGGTCGGAACGCCAGTTGACCGGAGCGTGGATGTCCATCTCGGGCAGGCCGGGCAGTCCTTCGCGTGCAAAGTACTCGTGAGCGGCGCGCATGAGTGCGCCGACGACCGCGGTCGGCTGCGCGACGCCCGGCGCGACTGTGACGTAGTCCAGGACGGTGGGGTGGGTTGCCCCGGACGGTGCCCACCAGAAGGCAGCGGCGATCACCGCCGGCCCGTCGGTCGCGACCCAGGTCCTCTCCAGCCGATAGCGGCCGTCGTCGAAGTGGACGCAGAACACGGGTCAGACCGCGCACCTGCGGCAATGCTCGCCGTCAGTGCCGTGGTTGCAGGGATTCCGCTGACCTGGCACTGACCTGGAGGCGCCCCTCGTTCGCGAGCAGGTGGTGGTGTCCGGGTGCAGGTGGCCCCGGGTACCTGGCGCGGAGGAAGCAAAGATCGAGTCACGGTTGTTCCATGCGGTGCCTTCGCGACGAAGTGGCCGGGCGCCGACCCGCTGACACTCCGGTCCCGCCCCACGGATGCGGCCGCGGCGGCCCACCGGTGCACATTCAGCGATCAGACGAGGCCCTGACGACCAGCTCCGGTGCGAAGACCACCTGCTCGATCTCGGCGCTCTCCGGTGGGAGCAGGAGATCGGCTACTCGACAGCCCATCTCGTGGGTCGGCTGGCGCACCGACGTCAACCGCACGGCCAGCTCGCTCGCGATGTCGATGTCGTCGTAACCGACGATCGCCACGCTCTCGAGCAGCGCGGTGCCGCCGCGCAGGCGCAGTGCCCGCTGAACACCGACGGCCACGAGGTCGTTCACGCAGAAGACGGCGCTCGGCAGCCCGTCCAGGGCGTCGGCGAGAGCGAGCGTCGCCTCGACCCCACTGGCGGAGTCGAGCGCGCGCAACTGGACCTCCCGCACGGCGTCGTCCGGATCCAGGCCCGCGGCCACCGCCGCTCGCCGCGCGCCGACGAGCCGAGCTACGCACTGGCGGACGTCGTGCGATCCGTTGAGCATGACGACCCGGTTGTGACCGCGCTCGACCAGGTGCGCCATCGCGAGCGCTCCCCCGGCCTCGTCGTCCACGCTCACCGAGGACAGGCCGCTGGTGCCGGCGGTGGCGTCGAGCAGAACCAGGCGCACCCCGCGGCTGTGGATCTCCAGGAGATGGTCGAGGTCCGGGCCGCTCGGCACGACGAGCAGGCCGACGACGGTGGTGATCGTCCCGGCCTGAAGCTCTCGCGCCACGGCGTTGGGCACGAACGACATCTCCTTGATCGCCGCCTCCACCCGGGCGCGGGTGGCAGGGACGACGATGTCCGGGCGGTTGAGCACGTTCGAGACGATTCCGACGGCGAAGCCGGCGAGGCGCGCAACATCGCTGATGGAAGCGCGCTTGCGCCGCGCCTCGGTCGTCACGGCGTCATCACCCCAGATGTCGTTCGCGCTCAGGCGTCTTGCACGACGAGCACGCGCAGGTCGCGTGGTCCGTGCACGCCCTCTACCCGGACGAGCTCGATGTCGCTTGTCGCGGACGGTCCGGAGATCCAGGTGAGCGGGCGCTCCGGGTGCGGTGCGAGGAGACGGACCGCCTCCGGGACGGATCCCACGACCTGCGAGGCCGCGACGACGCAGACGTGCCGGTCCGGCAGGAGGGTCAGGGCGCGGCGTCCCTGGTCGGGTTGTCCGTCCAGCGCAATCGTCCCGGTCTCGGCGATGGCCACCCGCGACGCGGTCAGGACGGCCGCGATCGCGTCGAGCTCAGCGTGGGTGCGTGGCGCAGCTGCGGCGTCCACCTGAACGTCCACGCCCGCCTCTCGCACCTCCCGCACCCACGAGAGGTCGAGCCCAGCCGGTACGACGACGGACGTGACATCGCTCAGCGCCGCTGCCACGGTAGCCGGGAGCTCCGCCGACGTGGTGCGGACGACCGTGGCGCGGTAGTCCTCGAGCCGGCCGACGAACAGGTCGACAGCCTCCGTGCTGCGGGCCGCGACCGCACCCTCGACGCGGTACGCCCGAGGGGCAGGTCCCGGGTCCGGCACCCCGGAGGCGTCCAGTGCCTTCCGCACTGCGTCCAGCACTGTGCTTCGCGCGTTCATCGGGCCGACCACCAGTCGCGGAACGTCTGGCGAGGCAGCGGCGGCAGGTCCCGGCTCGAGGTCCACAGCGAGCCCGGGAACGGCAGTCGCCGGACCCGGCGCGGGAGCACCCGCGCGAGGACCGGCACGATCCGGCCGACCCACCGGAAGGCCCGGCCGGAGCGCATGGACAGGGCGACGAACCCGAGTGCGACCGACCACACGGTGGGCCGCGCCCGGTGCCCTGGCGGATGCTGCACCCGGTCGCGCAGGTGCACCAGGGCGGTCGGGATGTCGATCTTCACCGGGCAGGCGTCGTAGCACGCCCCGCACAGCGAGCTGGCGAAGGGCAGGCTCGCCGCGGGGTCGTGCGGGTCGAGCACGCCGCTCCCGCCGATGCCGAGCAGCTGGGGGGTGAGGATCGCCCCGATCGGGCCGGGGTAGACCGACCCGTATGCGTGCCCGCCGGTGCGCTCGTACACCGGGCAGACGTTCAGGCACGCCGAGCAGCGGATGCAGTGCAGGGCCGTGCGACCGATCTCGTCGGCCAGCGCGCGGGTGCGCCCGTTGTCGAGCAGCACGAGGTGGAACTCCTGCGGGCCGTCACCCGGCGTCACGCCCGTCCACATCGAGGTGTAGGGGTTCATGCGCTCGCCCGTAGAGCTGCGGGGCAGCAGCTGAAGGAAGACCTCGAGGTCCTCGAACCGGGGAAGGACCTTCTCGATCCCCATCACCGTGATGAGTGTGCGCGGCAGGGTCAGGCACATCCGGCCGTTTCCCTCGGACTCCACGACGCCGATCGTCCCGGTCTGCGCGATCGCGAAGTTCGCCCCGCTCACCGCAACCTCGGCTCGCAGGAACCGGGCACGCAGGTGCGCGCGTGCTGCGGCCGCGAGGGTGGCAGGGTCCGACGTCAACCCGTCCGGTGCGTCGCCCATCCGGGCGTCGAAGATCTCCCGGATCTGGTCGCGGTTGCGGTGGATCGCCGGCACCAGGATGTGCGAGGGCATGTCTCCGGCGAGCTGGACGATCAGTTCCGCGAGGTCGGTCTCGATCGCCTCGATCCCTGCATCAGCGAGGTGCTCGTTCAGTCCGATCTCTTGGGTCACCATGGACTTGACCTTGACGATCTCCCGGGCACCGGTCGCCTGCACGATGGCGGTGACGATGCGGTTGGCCTCGCCGGCGTCGCGGGCCCAGTGCACCTGGCCGCCGCGGGCCTGGACGGACGCCTCGAGCTGCTCGAGGAGCTCCGGCAGCGCGGCCATCGCGCTCGCCTTGATCCCGGCGCCGGCGTCGCGCAGGTCTTCCCAGTCGGGAAGCTCCGCGGTGACGGCGAGTCGCTTGTCGCGGATGGTGTGGGTGGCCTTGCGCAGGTTGGCGCGCAGCTGAGTGTCCCGCAAGGTGTCGTGGGCTGCGGCGGGGAACGACTGCCCCCAGCGCAACGGCTCGTCGGGTGCGTGAGCCGGCATCGGGCGCACGGTGGGCATACCGAGGTAGGTGCTCATCGCGGGCCGGTCCGCGCGCCGGCCCGCACGGCGCCACTCTGGCCCGGGCCTGGATCCCACGGGTCCTCGCGGGTCGAGGCGAGGATCTCCGCGAGGTGCAGGGCACGCACCCCGGCGCCCTGCCGGTCGAGGGCCCCGGAGATGTTCATCAGGCACGACCAGTCCCCGGCCGTGACGAACGGCGCCCCGGTCGAGGCGATGTTCCGCGCCTTGTCGGTGACCATCGCCCCGGAGGTCTCGGAGTTCTTGAGCGCGAAGGTCCCGCCGAACCCGCAGCACGAGTCGGCCTCCGGCAGGTCACGAAGGTCCAGGTCCGCCACGGCCCGCAGGAGCCGGGTCGGACGGTCCCCGACGTGCAGCATCCGCATCGAGTGACAGGTCGGGTGGTAGGTGACGGCGTGCGGGAACCATGCCCCGACGTCGGTCAGACCGAGCGCGTCCACGAGCAGCTGGGAGAGCTCGTAGGTGCGTGCGGCCACGGCGTCGGCGAGCCCGGCCAGCTTCTCGTCACCCCCGCGACGCGCGACCATCGCCTGCTGGTGGCGCGCAGCACCGACGCACGAGCCGGACGGGCCGACGATCGCGTCCCACTGGCCGTCCAGCACGGGCGCGAACGTGCGCACGTGGTTGCGCACGATCGGCAGCGCCTGCTTCTGGAACCCGGAGTTGACGTGCATCTGGCCGCAGCACGCCTGGCCGGTGGGGACGTCGACCTCATGGCCCAGCCGCTCGAGCAGGCGGACGGTCGCCTGGGCCGCCTGCGGGAACACGGCGTCGACGAGACAGGTCGTGAACAGCGCGAGGCGCACGGTGGTCTCCTCCTGGTCGGCGGGTGCGAACGTGTCTCAGCGCAAGAATGCGCCGGCGACCCCGGAGTCCACCGGGATGTGCAGACCGATGGACTGCGCGAGGTCGGGTCCGGTGAGTGCGAAGACCGCGGCGGTGACGTGCTCTGGAAGGACCTTACGCTTGAGCAGGGTCCGCTGCGCGTGGTCCTCGCTCAGATTCTCCCCGGGAACCCCGTTGGCGGCGGCCCGCACGACACCGTCAGGATTGACGCCGCTGAAACGGATACCGACCTCCCCGAGTTCCGCGGCCAGCAGCCGCACCTGGTCGGCCTTCGTCGCCGACTCTGCGAAGTTGTTCGGGCCGGCTGACAGCGAGTCCTTCGAAGCGATGTAGGCGATGTCCCCCACCAATCTCCTGGGCTGCGGGTCCCAATCCCCGCACCGTCGTCTCGAGTAGCAGCTCAAAGATCGACAACCCCCGTTGTCATCCGGTCCAGCGCGAGACCACACCCGAAAAGACCTCAGAGATGTGGCACTAGAGCGAGCGAATGGCCTCTTCGCGCTCTCGGAAGTAGTCGATACTTCCGAAGACGAGAGAATCTAGCTCAGCGGGCTCGTGCCGACTGTTCATTGCCGGGTAGGGTGCGCCGCCAGGCCCCAGAGGCTCCGGCGTCACGAATCGCCCCTCGGCGTTGTGCCCGATCAGATATAGCGCCATGATGATGGTGTCAAGATCGAGCGAACCTCGTCCCAAACCCAGTCGATTACTGTCAGCCATGTGCAGGTTGATGAGCCTGTCGCCCGCTTCGATGATCCCTAGCGGGATGTTCGACTCCTCGGACTGCATGTGGTAGACGTCGCCGTTGATATGCTGGATCCCGGGGTGGGCGACGGCATTGATGTACGCGACGGCGTCGCTGATAGAGCGAACCAAAGAGACTTCCGCCGACCGGATCGGCTCAATCGCGCCCTTGACGCCGTGGTCAGTGAATACATTGGCAACAAGGCGCAGGGTCGCTACGCTTCGGTCAAACTCGGCGTTGTCATACGCCACAGGCCGACCAACTGATCCGGGCACGACGAGCAGGTAGGTGCCGCCCATGGCGGCGGTGAACGCGACTTCGCGCCGTATGTAGTCGATCGCAGCCTGACGATGCACTGCGCGGTTGCTCGACAAGTCATTGTCTTTCGAGAACATGCCGCACACACCTGAAACGGACAGGCCGTGCTGCCTAAGTATCGCCTGGGTCTCGTCCAGCCGGTAGCCCAGATCAGGTCCGTAGTGGTTGCCATGCAACTCGATGTATGACAACCCTGCCCGCTCCAGCCGCCGCGCGGACACCTCCAGATCCTCAAGACCGAAGCCCCAGTTGCTCCACGACAGGTTCAATCGGCGTTCAAGCAGCGACGGTTGCTCGCTCTTCAACGCGACGAATCGCTCTCTTATGCTCTCCCGCCACTCGTCAACGCGTTGCAGACTCACTTCAGGCACCTTTCAGCTGAGGGCGCAGACGAGCGCCAGGTTGTCCTATTACAAAGCGCCTGACCCGAAAACGCGGCAGTCGAGGCACTACAAGCAGCGCGACACCCCTGCTGGCGCATTACTGAGCCCGTCATGCATTTTGCCTGGGATGCTGGCACCGTTGCTTCATCGGATGACGAACCCATCGATCACTTGTTCCAGATGAACCGTCCCGCCCGGGCCTGCGGTGACCACGCCTGCTACCGAATCGCTGCGATCACTGCGCTTGGACCGCTGGGCGACCATTGCCACGGCCGCGCCATCCTTCACCGCATCGACCGACATCAACCCCCGTCGACGCCGGTTGTCTCGGCATGGTTCTGCGTGCCGACAGCGAGTATGGGATCGACCGCGTCTGGCGCCATTTGCCATGAACTGACACTATCGCGAGTCGGTGGTCGCTCTGATGATTTCCTCCAGGGCGTAAAATCCGCTCGAGCTCGCGAGTCCGGCTCTTCGCAGATCGCATGGGAGGGCCCCTCTTTGAGCGCCGTGCGCAACAACTCTCCTTCGGTTGAGCGACACCTCGGTCTATCCTTCGGCGCGCCGTTGCGCTGATCACACCCACGGTGACCGAATGTCGAACTCAGAGGCAATCCGCCCGATCTCATCCCGGGCGAGTCCCTCAGCACGACTTCCGGCGACCAGATCCATATACTCGTATCGCGCACCCGTCTCCGCATACTCGATTCGGTCCACCGCGCGGGTAACCGAGGCATCGGAGCGGGCCATGACTCCATGTTTGCTCCACAGTACGAGCTCGAAGTCGCGCAGTCCCTCAACATTGGCGGCCATGAGTTCAGGCGATCCGGGAATCATGAAGTCGAGCACCTTCACTCCGCCGGGGAGACTGACGATCGTTTCGGGTTCCCAGCGCAGGATGCGCGCATTGAGCGCGGCCGTGTCGCGATAGGCCGGGATGTGGCTAAGGTAAACCAGGTGCACCGGCTGCGCGTGCACGACGGCCTGGAACTGAATGCCGCGTCGGGCGACCTGGTCCTGGTGCACGGCGAGGTGTGAATTGAACTCGCTGGTGAGCTTGTCGAAGAGTCGACGCGGTGACGTGTACTGCGTGGCGGTCAATCCGTCGGCGTGCACACGCACCGCCGCGACGTTGGCCAGCGGGTCGTCGCCGATCTGGCGAAGCCGCCGGCCTGACCCCGTTACCAGGACGGTGTGCCCGCCTAGCGCGGGGGCCGGCAGGGGCAGCACGATCTCGCTCTCGTGCGGGAATCGGCGCCGGAGCTCCAGGTCCCACCCGACATAGACCGAGATGTTTCCCGCGCCCGCCTCGCTGGCGTCGATCTGACTGATGCGGCTCCCGCCCGCTCCCATGCTGGTGAGCAGCTCGTCGAGTTCGGGAAACGGTTCGGTAATCGGCATGATCTCTTCCTTCGTGTCGATGGCGGCGGGTCAACCCCACAGCCGACGCTCGGCAGCGTCCCATGGGGCACTGGATCCGCTGGGGTTTGTGCGGGTCAGCTCGAACGACGCTCGGATGACCTGTCGGATCGCCGGAAGGCCCCCCCGTAGGTCACCGGCGGCGTCTGCCTGGACGAGGAGGTTGCCCAGTGCCGTCCCCTCGCTGGGGCCGGCTATAACAGGCAATCCAGTCGCGTCGGCGGTCAGCCGACAAAGCAATGCGTTGCGCGCCCCACCGCCAACAACGTGAACGGTTGCGACCTCACGACCGGAGAGGGCGACCGCTTGTCTGATCGCCCGTCGGTAGGCGAGTGCGAGAGAGTCGAGGATGCAGCGGACCACGGCGACCTCGTCGGCGGGCGCACGCTGGCCGGTCCGTCGTGCTGCCTCGGCGATCCGAGCGGGCATGTCGCCAGGGGGGGCGAACGCCGAGTCGTCAACGTTGACCACACATGCAAGTTCGGGTGCTCGGTTGGCCCGCTCAAGAAGTTGCGTGAGGTCTTGCGGGCGGCCTTGAGCCGCCCAGGTGCGGATCGACTCCTGGAGCAACCACAGTCCGGCGACGTTTCGCAGATAGCGGACCGTTCCGTCAACGCCGAGCTCATTGGTGAAGTTCGCCTCGCGGCTGGCCTCTGTGAGCACCGGGGCGTCAAGCTCAACCCCTACTAGTGACCAGGTTCCTGAGGAGATGTAGGCGGCCCCGGGACCTGTCATCGGCACTGCGGCCACAGCCGAGGCGGTGTCATGGGAACCCACGGCGACCAGCTCAGCGTCCGCCAACGCGAGTTCAGCAGCGAGCGTCGGCCGCAACGCACCCAGGACCGTGCCGGGTTCGACCAGCGGCGCGAGAAGCCCCGAGACGTTCGCGCCGGTGGCCTCCCTCAGGACACTCAGCGTCTCAGCGCTCCACGTCCGGGCGCTCACGTCGAGCAGGCCCGTGGTCGAGGCGTTAGTCAGCTCGGAGACCTCCACCCCGCTGAGCCAGTACCCGAGCAGGTCCGGGATGAGCAGCAACCGGCGGGCGGCCGCGAGCTGCGCACTGTGTGCCGAGGCTCCCAGTTGGAAGATCGTGTTGATCGGTTGTACCTGCGCGCCGGTTCGCGCGTACACGCTGCTCACAGGCGGGTCGCCGAAGATCCGTTCGGGCATACCGACCGTGCGCGAATCGCGGTAGTGCACGGGGTTCCCCAACAGGGCGTCGTCGTGGTCCAGCAATCCGTAGTCGACACCCCATGAGTCGATTCCCACCGATGTGATCGGCCCATGGTCCCGGCTGGCGACCCGCAGACCCTCCAGAACTCCTTCCCACAGCCGGAGCACGTCCCAGTGGAGAGTGCTTCCGACACCGACAGGGACGCCGACCGGAGAGTTCGGAAACCGGGCAACTTCTGCGGTGCGCACACGCCCGCCCTCGAGGTGCCCTACGAGGACGCGCCCGCTGGAAGCTCCGAGGTCGACGGCTACGTACCGATGGCTCACGACGGTTGTCCGCTCATCGGAGGAATGCCGCCGCGACACCTGCGTCAACCGGGACGTGTAGGCCGGTGGTGTGGCTGAGGTCAGCCGAGCAGAGCACGAACACGGCGTTGGCCACGTTCTCGGGCAGCACCTCGCGCTTGAGGAGCGTGCGCTGTGCGTAGTAGGCGCCGAGGTCCTCCTCGGCAACGCCGTAGACCGCGGCTCGCTTGGCGCCCCACCCGCCGGCGAAGATGCCTGAGCCGCGAACGACGCCGTCGGGATTGATGCCGTTCACCTTGACCCCGTACTCACCGAGCTCTGCTGCGAGGAGTCGCACCTGGTGGGATTGGTCGGCCTTCGCCGCTGAGTAGGCGATGTTGTTCGGGCCGGCGAAGATCGAGTTCTTCGAGGAGATGTAGATGATGTCTCCGCCCAACTTCTGGTCGATCAGGACTCGGGCCGCGGCCTGGGACACCAAGAACGAACCCTTGGCCATCACGTTATGCTGCAAGGCCCAGTCCGCGACGGTGGTTTCGAGCAACGACTTGGACAGCGAGAGCCCGGCGTTGTTGACCACAAGGTCCAGTCCGCCAAAGGCGAGTACGGCAGCGTCGACGGCCGCCTGCACCTGCGCCGCGTCGGTGACATCGGCCTGTACGCCGATAGCGACGTCGGTCGTGCCGATCGCGAGTGCTGCGGCCTGCGCCGTGGCGATGTCGAGATCGGCGATGACCACGCACGCGCCTTCTGCAGCGAGGCGAGTGGCGATGGCTCTGCCGATGCCGGACGCCGCGCCGGTGACTAGCGCGACGCGGGTGGCGAGAGGCTTGGGCTTCGGCAGGCGCGCGAGCTTGGCCTCCTCAAGGGCCCAGTACTCGATCCGGAATTTCTCGGCCTCGGTGATCGGTGCATATGTCGAGAGCCCCTCTGCGCCGCGCATGACATTGATCGCGTTGAGGTAGAACTCACCTGCCACTCGTGCGGTCTGCTTGGTGGCTCCATAGCTGAACATGCCCACCCCGGGGACCAGGACGACGAGCGGGTCGGCGCCCCGGATTGCAGGTGAGTCGGGGGTCGCGTGACGGTCGTAGTACGCCTGGTACTCGGCGCGGTACGCCGCATGTAGCTCGCGCAGGCGTGCGACGGAGTCCTCCACAGAAGCGTCGGCCGGCAGGTCGAGCAAGAGCGGTTTGACCTTGGTGCGCAGGAAGTGGTCGGGGCAGCTCGTGCCGAGAGCAGCCAGTCGGGGGTGCTCAGCGCGGGAGAGAAAGTCGAGAACTTCTGGCGCGTCGGTGAAATGGCCGACCTGCGCATGATCGGTTGAGACCAGACCTCGAATCGTCGGGGCAAGCGCTACGGCCTTCGCGCGGCGCGCGTCGGGCGCGAGCGCCGCGAACCCGCCAAGGACTGCACCGAAAGGCTCCGCCTTTGAGTGCGCGGTGATGTAGTCGGCGGCGGTGCGGATGATCCACAGAGAGTTCGCCTCGGCCTCCTCGCTCGTGTCACCCCACGCGGTGATGCCGTGCCCGCCCAGGATGCACCCGATCGCGGCGGGATTCGCATCCCGGATCGCCGCGATGTCCAGCCCAAGCTGGAACCCGGGGCGACGCCAGGGAACCCAGGCGACCCGGGTGCCGAAGATCGCGGTCGTGAGCGCCTCGCCGTCGGACGCTGTGGCGATAGCGATGCCGGAGTCGGGGTGCAGGTGGTCCACGTGTGCCGCGTCGACCAGGGCGTGCATCGCCGTGTCGATCGACGGCGCGGCACCGCCCTTGCCGTGCAGGGTGTAGTCGAACGCCGCGACCATCTCGTCCTCGCGGTCCACGCCCGGGTACACGTTCACCAGGGCGCGCAGACGGTCCAGCCGGAGGACCGCGAGCCCGGCCTCCGTGAGGGTGCCCAGGTCACCACCGGAACCCTTCACCCACAATAGCTCCACGGGTTCCCCCGTCACGGGGTCGACCTCAGTGCCCTTGGCGGAGGTATTCCCGCCGGCGTAGTTGGTGTTCTTCGGGTCCGCACCGAGGCGGTTCGACCGTGCGATGAGCCCAGCGGCTGCGACGTTGGTTGTCATTACGCTCCCCATCCTGCTTGTGTGCCGCCGACGCGGGTTTCGGCGATCTGCCTGAGGTAGCCCGACTCGTTGAACGCAACAACGGGGTCGGCAGGGAGTCCGCGGGACTGACGCCAGTTGGCGAGATCGGGGCGTACGTCGGTGTAGAACGCGTCCATGAGGATTGCGTTGGCACCGAGGACGTCGTGGGCGTTCTGGGCCTTGTTCAGGGCCGCGGTGTCGACGGACAGAGCGCGGGCTGTCATTTCTTGGACATTCAGGACCGAGCGGATCTGGCCGGGGATCTTGTCTTCGACGTTGTGGCACTGGTCGAGCATGAATGCGACGGTGCTGCCCGGTCCGTAGCCGCCGCCGCGAACGACCTCGTAAAGAATGCGGAAAAGCTGGAACGGGTCGGCAGCACCCACGATGAGGTCATCGTCCGCGTAGAAGCGGGAGTTGAAGTCAAAAGAGCCAAGCTTTCCCAGTCGCAGTAGTTGGGCGACAATGAACTCGATGTTGGTTCCCGGGGCGTGGTGGCCGGTGTCCAGGCACACCATCGCCTTCTCCCCGAGAGCGGCGACCTGAGCGTAGGACGTACCCCAGTCCGGGACATCGGTGTGGTAGAAAGCCGGCTCGAAGAACTTGTACTCCAGCACGAGGCGCTGGTCGTCGCCCAGGCGTGCGTAGATCGCCGCTAGGGAGTCCGCGAGGCGGTCCTGGCGTGAACGGATGTCGCCCTGACCCGGGTAGTTGGTGCCGTCGGCGAGCCAGATCTTCAGGTCCTTCGACCCGGTGGCATTCATGATGTCCAAGCACTCGTAGTGGTGGTCGATGGCCTTCTGACGCACGACGGGGTCGGCGTGGGTCAAGGACCCGAACCTGTAAGCGTCGTCTTGAAAGGTGTTGGAGTTCACGGTCCCCAGGGCCATACCGAGGTCGGCGGCGTAGCGACCAAGAGCGGCATAGTCGTCGGTCTTGTCCCACGGGATATGCAGGGCGATCGATGGGGACAACCCGGTGTGCCGGTTCACCTGGGCCGCGTCGGCGATCTTTTCCTGAATCGTGCGCGGAGTGCCGGGGGTCGTGAAGACCCGGAACCGGGTTCCGGAGTTCCCGAACGCCCACGAGGGAAGTTCGATGGTCTGGGCCTCAAGTTGGGAGAAGACCTCCGGGCTGATACTCACAAGATGCTTCCTTCTGTCGATATCGCGGCAGGGGCGGCGACATGGTGTTTGAGGTAGAATCTGGCGTAGAAGGCCAGCCGTGAGGCGGCGGTCGAGGCCGGAGTCGGAACGGCTATTGTCTCCGATCGTCAGGCACCGAATCGTTCGCGGATGAAGGAGCGAGCCCGTGTGGCCAGCTCCATGCCGTCTGTCCACGTGTTGCGCCAGATCGCCAAGTTGGAGGAAAGTGTCGGGTTCACCACCTGCGAGGAGAAGGACTCGAATGTCAGAGTCCCGCGATAGTCGACCGCCTCTAGCGCGGTGAAGAATTCGTCAAATGGTACTGAACCAGATCCGAGCTGGCCGCGATGGGACTCTCCGAGGTGGACGTAACCCAGGCGACCTGCTTCGGCTGCGGCGTTGACAGCGGCTGTGAACGACTCCTCCTCGATGTTCATGTGATAGACATCGAGATGGGCCATGACATTCGGTCGGTCCACCTCGGCGATGAAGTCCAAGGTCTGGGCGGTGGTGTTCAGAACGTTGGATTCGTAGCGATTGACAAACTCCAGACCCAGAGTGATGCCGCTGTCGGCCGCCTTGTCAGCCAGCCAACCGATGGACTCAACGGAGTTCGCGCGACCGCGCTCGGTGACCGGCGCCGCATACCGGCCGAGCTTGGAGAAGATGACGCCGCCGAGGTAGGTGGCGCCGACGTCGCGGGCGAGCGAGAGAGCCTGCTCGAGGAGCGCGCGACCTCGTTGAACGCAATCGGCGTCTTCGCTCGAGACGTCCGTCTCGGGGGCAAGCCCGAGGGACACCGCGACCTGGAGCTCGTGTTCCTTCAGCAGCTGTGCTGTCAGGTCCACGTCGAATGATGCCGGGTCGAGCGCCGCCAGCTCGATCAGATCGAATCCTGCTCGTTTGGTGGACTCGATGGCGTGGCGGGCCTCGTCGGCGCTCCATCCACCGACCCAGACCAGAGCATGGATCCCGACAGTATTGGTCCGGACCCGCGTGGTGGACTGCAGATCGGAGATTGGCAACTCAGTCGTGTTCATCGCAGGAACTCCCGAAAGCGGGTCTTGAGCAGATGCTGCGTTGCAGGTCGTTCGACGGATGACTGGACCATGTCGCATTCTCCTTTGATCGTGTCGTTCTGTGGTGCTCAACGTGACGCAGATTGGGCGAGCGATAGGCCATTGCGACGGACATTGAGACGACTCGAGCGGAAGAATCGAGCCTCGGGCGCGGGAGGAGGTCGATGGCCGTGGACGCCGACGCATGACTCGATGAGCGCCGCGCTCTCAGTTGGCTCGCACCGGGCCGCACCGACGGAAGGCGCCGGACGGTCCGCACCCTCGGGCGCCGCCTGGCCTCCACCCGGGCGTTTCGGTGACGCAACCACAGCCCGGGCCGACGTGGCCGCGCTGGTCATGCGGTCGAGGGTGACCGCATGTTCTCTCGTCGTGCCAGGTGGCTTGAGCGCCTCCTCGAAGATGTCGCCAGAGGATCCTTCGTGAGCGACGATCGCCGAGAGGCGCCAGGCGCCGCCGACCCCGCCGACCCGCAACGTGTCCACGGCGGCCGGCTTCGGATCTGAAACGTGCTCTGCGCCAGCATGCCGGGTCACCTCGCGAGGTAGGCGCAAATGGTCGGGGTGGATCGAGCCGCTGACGTCGCAGGTGATGATGCGGGCGCCCCCGGACAAGATCATGACGGCTACTTCCCCTGGGCGAGATGGGCGCGACGTTCCCGGATGTCGTCGCGAGCGAAGAGAGAGTCGACGGACTCGCTCGGCAGTGGGGCGACGCCTCCGGCGGCGTGCGCGAAGGCGCGAACCCGTGCACCCTTGACGGCCATCGAAGAGACCGCCTCAACCCCAGCTGCCGTCGGGGCGATCGCGACGATGCCGTGGTTGCCGAGCAGGACAAGTTGCGGGAGCGAACCCTCACGATCGGCATATCCCCGCAGCTCGCGCAGGAACACACGCCCGAGGGAGATCCCGGGTTGCGCGTACGGTACGTATAGTGGCGTGCCGACGACGACTGCTTCGTCGGAGTAGACGAAGTAGTCCCATGCCGTCGCCGCATTGACGCTGGCGAGAAGACCCACCACGTCGGTGGGATGGGTGTGCCCGACGAATTCCGCCTGGCCGACTGCTTGGACCGCGACGTGGATGATCGTCTCGATCGAACCACGGCGGCGCCGACCGCCGACCTCTCCAGCGTCCAGCGCATCGGTCAGCTCAACCTGGGTGGCACCCTGCTTGTCGACGATGGCGACTATCTCGGCGACATCGACGACGACGAAGTCCTCGGCTGTGGCCGTCGCCATGTTCGACCCCGACATCTTGACGGAGATGCGCTCGGAGTCAAGTCGTTGGGAGGTGTTTCCCTCGGCCAGGATCACGAGATCGCGGGAAGGCTCGCCGAGGGATCGAGTCAGGTTCACGAGCTCCTGCGGTGTTGTGTCAGGCATCCACTGCGCGGGCATCAGCGACTTCCTCCGTATCGTCGCTGAGTCAGGCCATTGAGCAGGGCGGCGAAGATGAGCACCAATCCGAGCGCGAGGAGCTGGAACTGTGTCCCGTCGTTGCCGGTGAAGGCCAACAGGATTCCTGCGTCGAGCCACGTGACGAGCAAGGTGGCGAGGACAACTCCGGCGACGCGACCGATACCGCCGGTGATGGCGACGCCGCCGAGAACGGCAATGGTGATCGCCGGCAGTGCGAGGCCGTTGCCACTGGTGCCCGCGTCGGGGCGGGCGGACGCGAACTGTCCTGTGATGTACACCGAGGCAAGACCCGCGATCACTCCGGCGATGACGTACGCCACGAACCTCGTGCTCCGAACGTTGAGCCCCGTCCATTCGGCCGCTACGTCGTTGGTACCGATTGCGAAGAGGCGCCGACCGTACGTCGTGCGCGCAAGAACGAGCCAGATCACCACCACCGACGGCACCATGAAGGTGAATACCCCGATAGGCACGTTCGGTAGCTGGCTCCCGATGACGGGAATCTCGATCGAACGCGTGATGCCGTACAGCTTGGTCACGTTTGCGTCGGAGATGGGGATGGAGTTGGTGATGACCAATGCCAGCGACTTGAAGGCGTAGTAGCTGGCCAACGTCGCGATGAGTGCCGGAAACCTCATGTAGGCGACCAGTGCACCGTTGATCGCACCGAGTAGGCCGCCAACGACGACCGCTAGAAGTACCGAGAGCCAGAACGTCCAGCCCCACCGTCCGTAGGCGAATCCGAAGATCATTCCCGTCAGAGAGACGATCGCACCAATCGAGAGGTCGATCCCGCCACGACCGGACACGATGACGACGAGCTCTGCCAGGGCGAGCATGCACATGGGAACGGCATCAATGAGGGAGCCAGCGAGGTAGTCGGGGTCATAGGACCCCGTGAGATAGCCCCCCATGCCCAGGGCTGACATCCAGATGAGCACGATCACCAGCAGCGCGGCCAACAGGACGATTCGCTGGGTGAGGACGGCCTTGACGACGCGCGAGACGAGCGAGGGTTCCTCGGCGCGCGGCAAGTTCGCGACGTGCGCCTTGTGGGGTGTCATGGTCATGCTCGCTCCCTGGCCCATTTGCGGATGAGGTCCGCCCCGACGGCGATGGCGATGGCAACTCCGACAAACAGGTCGGACAGCTCGCTCGGCCAACCCAGCTGGGTCACGCCCGAGGCGACGGTCTGCACGAGCAACGCGCCGAATACGGTGCCGAGCACCGACCCGCGGCCGCCCGTGATCGAGGTGCCTCCGATAACCACAGCCGCGATCACGGCGAGCTCACGCCCGCTGCCGATGCTCTGGTCGAGAGTGGAGGTGCCGGAGGCGACGATGAAGACCGCGGCCATGCCGACCAGCAGGCCGGTCAGCACATAGGTCATCAGCACCCGACGCTCGACATTGACACCCGCAAGGCGCGCGGCTACAGGATCACCCCCGATCGCGAAGAGATGCCGGCCATGCTGGACGTGACGCAAGTACCACCACGCGATGGCGACGACCACGGCCATGAGGACGAACGAATGAGGTACACCGAGCGTGCGACCGGCTTCGCCTCGGCCGAAGACGTCGAGTGTTGAGGGGATGCCGTTCACGGTCTTGCTCGCGAAGATTTGGCGCCCGACGAACTGGAAGAGATTCGCCGTACCGAAGGTGATGATGATCGCGTGGACTCGGCCGTAGGCGATGAGCAGGCCGTTGACCAGCCCGAGCAGACCACCGAGGGCCACGGACACAAGGACAGCGACGAGAAGCGAGGCGTCATGGTCCACGAGCATCTTGGCGGACGTCACTCCGGTGACCATGAGCACCCCGGCGACCGAGATGTCGATACCGCCGGTGATGATGATCATGGTCATCCCGACGCCCATGAGGGCAATCGGTGCGACTGCTGACAGGAGCGGCTGGATGGAACCACTCGACGCGAACGCCGGAGTCGTCAGGCTGAGAACGACCCACAGAATGGCAAGGACACCGATGAGGACCCATTCCTGACCGGTGACCGCCGGCGGGAGCAGCCCGCGGGCAACCCCACCTCGCGTTCGTCCGCTCGAAGGTGTAGCGGGTGGGATCGTGGTGGCGTTCGTCGTAGTCATGACACCTCCCGGACATGGGCGCTCAGGTCGCTGTCGTCGCCGGAGGCCGCTGCGAGGACATCAGCCTGCTTGGCATCGGGACCAAACTCCACGGTTGTCGTGCCTGCGCGAATGACATAGAGCCGGTCGCAGATGCGGATCGCCTCTGCGACGTCGGATGTGACGACGAGAACTGCGGTGCCCTCATGGGCGAGTTCGCCGACGATGCGGTGGATCTCGTCCTTGGCGCCGACGTCGACCCCATGGGTGGGCTCGGCGAGGATCAGCACCGGAGGACGCTCAACCGTTTCGCGGGCGAGCACGACCTTCTGGGCATTTCCGCCGGACATCGCGGCGACCGGCTGACGTTCGCTCGGTGTCTTGATCGAGAGCCGGGAGATCATCTGCCGAGCAACAATCGATTCCTGCCGACGATCGATCCACGTTCGCGCCTTCGACAGCAGGCTCAGGTGGCCGATCGAGATGTTGAAAGCAATCGGCTGGAAGGAGAACATTCCCTGCGCCTTACGGTCCGCCGGAAGCATGCCGATGCCCAACGACTGTGCCGCTCGAGGACTGCGCGGTTCTACCACTGTGCCGTCGAGAAGGATCCGTCCGCCCGTCGGTCGGCGCATGCCGTAGACGGCCTCGGCGATCTCGGCGACACCGGACCCGACGAGCCCATAGAGACCGACCACTTCTCCGGGCCGCACCGAGACGTTCACGTCATGGAACTGGCCCTCCAGGGTCAAGCCTTCGAGGGCGAGACGCGGGTCTCCTTCGGGAAAGGTCCGCTCCGTCCGTGCCTCGACAAGCGCCTCTCCTACCATCAGTTCGATCACGCGACGTATCGAAAGGTCCTGAATGGGCCAAGTACCGAGTGTCTCTCCGTCACGCATCACGGTGACCTCTTGACATAGCTTGAAGAGCTCATCCAACCGGTGTGAGATGTAGATGACGGACACGCCGGTCTTGGTGAGGCGTCGGACGATATTGAATAGGACATCGATCTCGGAGTCCGTGAGGATCGCAGACGGTTCATCGAGAATCAGGATCTTGGCATTGCCAGCGAGCGCCTTGGCGATCGAGACCTGTTGTTGTTGAGCGATCGAAAGAGAGCCGACGGTCTTGGTGGCGTACGAGGCGGGTAGACCGAGCATGGTGAGAAGTTCGATCACTTTCGCGTTCTGCGCGAGCCAGTCGACCCTGGTCCCAGAGGTAATCTCGCGCCCGATGAAGATGTTCTCCGACACGGTCAGCTCGGCAAAGAGCTGAGGCTCTTGATACACGGTCTGAATGCCAAACGCCATGGCGTCGATCGCACTGGAGAGCGTAATCGGTGCACCTTCAAAGAATATCTCGCCCGTATCCGCCGACTCGGCGCCAGAGATGATCTTGATGAGCGTTGACTTGCCCGCGCCGTTCTCTCCTACGATCGCATGGACCGTCCCCGGCCTGACGGTTATGTCGGCCTTCTTGATGGCTCGCACACCCCCGTACCGCTTGGAAATCCCCTGAAGGTGTAACCGAGCCGTGCCTGAGTCCGGCAGGTCGACCGGGTCGGGAGTGGTGGGCACACTATCGGGGATGCTCATCGCAAGACCTCCTGGACGTCGGGTGTCGTGGGACGGATCGACTACCCGGGTGCCGAGGCTTTCCGGCCTCGGCACCCGGATCGACCCACGAAGGGATCAGTAGTTGTACTGGCCGACGTTGTCCTTGGTGATGATGAGCGGCGGCCCCAGCAGCAGCGTCTTGGTCGCCGCGTCGTACTTGATGTCGGGCATTGCTGCGCTAACGTTGTTGTCGGCCTTGAACGACTTGCCCTCGGCCACCTGCAGTCCAGCCCACGCCGTGAGGTACCCGAGGTTCTTCACGTCCCAGAGCACCGAGGCACTCGACGAGCCATCCTTGAGGTAGGGCGCCATCGCCATTGGCGTGCCCAGACCAACGGTGAATACCTTGCCGATCTTGCCGGCATCCTTCACGGCTTGGGCAACTCCAGGTGCTGAGGATGTGCATTCACCTACAAGCCCAGTGAGGTCGGGATGGGCGTTCATGAGATCGGTCGCCATCTGGGTGGCCTTGTTCTGGTCCTCGCCGGCGTAGACGATATCGACGATCTGCATGTTCGGATACTTCGCGGCCGTGACCGTCTTCTGGACCGCGATCCAGCCGTTGAGGTTCGCCGCCGTTTCGCCGCAGGAGACGATGGCGTACTTGCCCTTCTCACCCATGGCCTTCGCGAGCTGGTCGGTCAGCGCCGTGCCAATCCCCTCCGTGGAGGCCTGCGATACGAACGCCTGGCGCACGGAGTCCGGAGCATCGGTGTCAGACGTGAGTACCTTGATCCCGGCGTCCTTGGCCTGCTGAAGGACAGGCGCCATCGAGTTCGGGTCATTCGGGGCGACGATCAGCGTGTCGACCTTCTGCTGAATGTACGAGCGCACGATCTGCGCTTGAGCCGCCGCATCGGCCTGTGTCGGACCTTGGTACAGCCACTCAATCGGAAGGACCTTGGCCGCTTCCTGGCCTCCGGCGTTCATCGCCTCGAAGTAGGGGATGCCCTGAAGTTTGGGAACGAAGGCAATCTTCTTCTTCGCACCCGCGTCTGCTGCGCCACTCGCGCTTGCATTGCTTCCTGAGGCCGCCGGTTGTGTGTTGTTGTTCTTGCTCGTGCATCCGGTCAACGCAAGCGCCGCCGTCACCGCGACAGTGATGGCAATGCTTCCCGTTCTGTTGCGACGCATTCTTCTCTCCTTTGTCGGTGCTGGGCGATCTAGGTTCGAAGTGACCGACGACCCGGTTGGGGCATCGGAA
Organism: Propionibacteriaceae bacterium UBA6238; assembly: GCA_002441465.1. GTDB lineage: Bacteria > Actinomycetota > Actinomycetes > Propionibacteriales > Propionibacteriaceae > Propionicimonas. The sequence goes on from DJWE01000089.1 coordinate 35,807, forward strand.
TGGACCATGATGATCGGCCGCGCTGAGTCCGTCGCGACAGCGATCCGCCGCAACAGCGCGGCCACAGTCCTCACTTGCCGCATCCCGGTCATCGGTACGGCATGGCGAGCAGAACCGGGGGCTCCGACTCTGGGGCGAAGACGCGGCCAACACCCGTGTAGGGGCACAGCTCCTCAGGGCGGAGAAAACGGGCTGGCGCCTGCTCCCGACGCGCCGATCTCGACGGAGGCGAGACACGTGCCGCGCTGTGCCCGCACAGCGAGTTCCTGGCTAATTCTCGCTTCCAGCGGGTCAACGGCCCATTGGAATGCGCCGCGCACGCCCGACAGCCGATAGACGGTCCGGCGTGACGAACGTAAGTCGAGTCTGTCACCGTCAAGCGACACGGCTACGACAGAATTGCTCGCGAGACCGAGGCTGACGGAAGTGGCTGAGCAACCCCTGCGGCTGATCACTGGGCACGACCGACCGTGCGGGCTGACGGATCGGCGGAATCCGTGGTCGGGCTGACTAGTGTCCAGCTAATCCCCGCGTTCTCCCAGGCCTCGTGCACATCGGGGGGGACCCCATCGTTGGAGATCAACTGAGTGATCCGCTCTGGCGTCACAAAGGCGTGGGTCGCGAACCGCCCGACCTTCGACGAGTCGAAGATGCCGTAAACCTCCTGGCAGATGTTGGCGATCGCCTCCTTGGCCTGCGCCTCCTCAGGAGTGAGGTCCATGAGGCCACGCTGCAAACTGAGACCGACGACCCCGAAGAAGCCTTTGCTGATCTGACCTCGATCAGCAAAGACATCACCAAGATATCCTGTCATCGACTCGGAAGAACGACGCAGGATCCCACCGGGCATAAGCACGGTGGCGTTGGACTGAGTGAGAAAGAGTCGAGCCGTCGGCAGTCCGTTCGTGACGACAAAGAGGGGGCTGACATCAAGCAATTCCTGAGCCAGGTAGTGCCCTGTCGTCGACGAGTCGATCGCTATGACATCGTCCGGTACGACGAGTCTTGCCGCTTGCTTGGCGACGGCTCGCTTAGCAGCCTCAGACTGACGTAACCGCATCTCGAACGCGCCCTCGTCCGGCGATGCCACAGCCACGGCTCCACCTCGGATGCGCCGCAGCAGTCCGCTTTGCTCGAGGCCCTCAAGGTCGTTACGCAGAGTCACAAGTGAGACACCGAAGCGATAGGCGAGCTCGGCCACCTCGACGCGACCGTGCTGTTCGAGATCGAACAGGATGGTCTGCCGCCTCTCGAAGGCGCCCACGACTCGCTCCACGCGATGAATCCCCTCGCCAGTGCCGGACACCGTTGTCCCGACCGCGCTAACGCTTTCCGACGACTGCGGTAGTCACCTCTGCCGCACTACCGTCGACGTAGGGAACGTAAGCGATGGAGGGGCACTAGTCAAGAGTACCGAAAAGAACCGAAGGCCCGATCGTTACCAACGGACAGTCTGGTGCTCCCGGCGTCGAGGCTTCCCGCGGTCACCACGTGGGGCGCGCCGTGACCCGTGGCCGCCGTGGACGATCTCGCGGCGGCCAGGGCAGCGGAGGCCTGTCCAGCTCACTCCGCTCCGTGCGGGGTTGGACCAGGGCTTCGGCCAAGTTGCGTTTCAGCAGGTCAAGATCAGGTCGACGGGTCGATGCGGGTCGCGGGTGTGATGTCGGGTGTCCGCGGCGATGTTGGTGGCTTCGGCTCGGTGAGGAAAGCAGATCGCGATGGTCGAGGGGTGCGGGGCGCATGACGCCGCCCTCCAGGCGTCGCTCGTGGTCCGCCGCAGCACGGCGAGGGTCGGGTGAGGTGGCTGCGGCACACTGGGCGAGGGCCTCTACTGTGGGTGTGGCAAACGCGAAATCGGGGAAAGGCGGAAGGATGAGCGCCGCGGCGAGCACACGCGAGGACTTCTTCGAGAGCACGTCGCTCGGCATCGAACTCGGCTCCACCCGGATCAAGGCTTGCCTGATCGGCCCGGACCACGTGCCGATCGCCAGCGGCAGCCACGACTGGGAGAACCGGCTGGTCGACGGCGTATGGACATATGCGCTCGAGGACGTCTGGACCGGTCTGCAAAGCGCCGTCGTCGCGCTGCTCGCGGATGTGCAGCGGCAGTACGGCGTACGGCCCACCACGTTCGGAGCCCTCGGGGTCTCGGCGATGATGCACGGCTATCTGGCGTTCGACGAGGACGGCGAGCTGCTCGTCCCGTTCCGCACCTGGCGGAACACCTCGACGGGTCGCGCCGCCGGCGAGCTGACGGACCTGCTTGGCCACAACATCCCGCTGCGCTGGTCGATCGCCCACCTCTATCAGGCGATCCTCGACGACGAGCCCCACGTGCCGGACGTCCGTTTCGTCACTACCCTCGCCGGTTACGTGCACTGGCGGCTGACCGGCCGCCGGGTCCTCGGCGTCGGTGACGCCTCGGGCATGTTCCCCATCGACCACGAAACCAGGAGCTACGACAAGGCCATGCTCGGCGCGGTCGACGGGCTGATCGGTGCGCACCGGCCCGGGCTGACCGTCGAGGCACTGCTCCCGCAGGTGCTGTCCGCGGGTGAGGACGCCGGCAGGCTCACCGAGGAGGGGACCGCGCTGCTTGACCCGTCCGGCACCCTGCGGCCGGGCATCCCGCTGTGCCCGCCCGAGGGCGACGCGGGCACCGGGATGGTCGCCACCAACTCGGTGACACCGCGCACCGGCAACGTCAGCGCCGGCACCTCGATCTTCGCGATGGTGGTGCTGGAGCGGCCACTCACGCAGGTGCACCACGAGCTGGACGTCGTCACCACGCCAGCCGGAGACCCTGTCGCGATGGTCCACTGCAACAACGGCGCCAGCGAGATCGACGCCTGGGCCGGACTCTTCCGCGAGTTCGCCCTCAGGTCTGGGCACACCGCCTCGTCCGACGAGGTCTTCGGTACCTTGTTCCGGGCTGCGCTCGAGGGAGAGGCCGACGGCGGCGGGCTCGTCGCGTACAACTACCTGGCAGGCGAGCCCGTCACGGGCCTGGAGGCAGGTCGGCCGCTGGTGGTCCGGACGCCCGGCAGCAGCCTGAGACTGCCGACCTTCATGCGCGCCACGATCTACAGCGCGTTCGCCACGCTCAGCCTCGGGATGCGTGTGCTAGCCGCGGAGGGCGTGTCGCTGGACACGATGTTCGCGCACGGGGGCGTGTTCCGGACCGAGGGCGTCGCGCAACGGTTCCTCGCCGCCGCCCTGGACGCCCCGGTTGCCGTCGGGCGGACGGCCGGCGAGGGCGGGGCCTGGGGCATCGCTGTGCTGGCTGCCTACCTGGGTGCGGCTGTCGAGCAGGACCTCGGCGCGTACCTGAGCGACCGGGTGTTCGCGGGCGCGGACCTCGAGGTGGTGGAGCCGGATACCGCCGACGTGGCGGGTTTCGCGGCCTACCTTGAGCGGTTCGAAGCGGGGCTGGCGATCGAGCGTGCCGCCATCGCCGCCTTGTGAAGCCTCGACCCATCGACCAGGAGACGCCAGTGAAGACTGGAGCGCCCCCGTCCGGCTCCCGCGGTCGCGCCGTCCTCTCACCTAGTTCCTCTCGCGGTCAGGCAGCGTACGACCTGATGCGATGAAGGAGCGGGCCTCCGCTCCTCGTGACCCTCCGGCGGATGCTGCTGGTGTCCACGTCTACGACGAAGGAGGCCCCTGATGGAAGGGGATGACGGACCCCAGGTGGTGGGTACCGATCTGCATCGGCGGGGCACGGTGCTGATGCGCACCACGGACACCGGGTAGGTGCTCGAGCAGGTGCGGATCTTGAACGATGTCGACCGGTTGGCCGAAGTGATCGCGCGGGCTGGGAAACGGCCCGAGGTGGTGGTGGAGGCGACGTACGGGTGGTACTGGGCGGTCGACGCGCTGCAGGCGGCGGGGCGAACGTGCACCTGGCGCACCCGTTAGGGGTCAGAGCATTCGAGTACAGGCGGGTCAAGAACGACGTGCGCGACGCGGCGGACCTGGCCGACCTGTTGCGGATGGGCCGGTTGCCCGAGGCATGGATCGCCCCGCCGGCCACCCGTGAGCTGCACGAGCTGGTCCGTCACCGGGCCAAGCTCGTCGCGCTGCGCTCCCACTGCAAGGCCGAGGTCGCGCCGTGCTGGCCAAGTGCGGGTCACCGTGGTGATTGCCGACCTGTTCGGCGTCGAAGGCGACCAGATGCTGGACCGGCTTGACCTCCCGGCGCCCTATACGGTGACGTCCCGCTGGGTGGTGGAGTTTCTCGACACCGTGCGGGTCGGTGCTCAGATCATGCCGTGAGGAGTTCGGGGGCATCCACCTCCTGCTCGGCAACGGTGATCAGGGTGGTCATGGCGGCAAGCTGGGCCATGGAGTGTTCGGAGAGGTAGCGGCGGTCGGTGGGGCCCCTTCGTCGTGGGCCTCGACCAGGACGGCGCCGGCCAGTCGCAGCAGGGCGCCGGGGTTGGGGAAGACTCCCACGACGTCGGTGCGGTGTTTGACCTCCTTGTTCAGTCGTTCCAGGGGGTTGGTCGACCAGATCTTCTACCAGTGCGCGGCGGGGAGCCCGCTGAAGGCGAGCAGGTCCTCGCGGGCGCCGGTGAGCATGCCCGCGACCTCGGGGTGGGAGCGGCCCAGCTTCGTGGCGATGACCTCGAACTGCTCGACCACGTGGGCGGCGTCAGGTTGGGCGAAGATCGTGCGGATCGCGGCGGCGACCATCTCGGCGTTGGTCTTGGAGACGGCGTCGAGCACGTTGCCGGTGTTGTAGACCCGGCAGCGTTGCCAGGAGGATCCGAGCAGCACCGAGGCGATCGCGGTCTTCAGCGTTGTTGTGGGGCGTGTCCATTGACGTCGTGCTTGCGGTCCGGCGCCCGGAGTAGACCGAGCGGATCGGCTAGCGACCCGCGGCGCCACACGCACTGCTCGCATCACCGGCCATCGTCGGTTGTCGGTCCCGCGTGGCTGACCCCCTGACATCGGGGCGCCCAGAAGAGCGGGCCCGACGTACAGTGGGCGGATGGAACGCCGCGCTGCCCTCTTCATATGGAGAGTCACGCGCCTGCTTCTTGCCGCTGGTGGCTTTGCCGTGGCGACGGGAACCCTGGGGCTCTTGCAGGGTGCGTCTTCCAATTCCGCGTGGCTCTTGATCGTTCTCGGGATTGCGCTTGTCGTGGTGTCGAAGAGCGGACGTCCGGTTGACGAGGCGGTTGGGCGGGACTGGTTAGTCCTCAGCGTCCGGGTGAGGCCATTCACCTCTGGTTTTGCCATCCTGCCGATCACGCCGCTCACGCCGCGTGGTGTGTCCCCACCCCGGGCCTGACGTCCCCTGGATGCGGGTGTAGCGATCCCCGCTCCGTCGTGAGATCCGAAGCGTGTGCCACCGACGAGGTGGATGCCTTCGCAGAGCGCGCCGTTGCCGCGCTGGACAGGTGTCGAAATGCCGCAGTTGGCGACGCCACACAGCGCTGACCTGGTCAATGAGGTCACGGCGGGCTACCGGGCCGATCAATACGCGCCCACCCCTGCACGAACACGAGCCTTTGCGGGCGCACGTACCGCCTGCCTTTCCCGAGGGACTTCTCTCATGGACTTCTACAAACTTCTCTACCCGATCGAGTGGGTGGTGGCATGGATCATGTACCTGGCCCACTCCGCGCTCACCTGGATCGGTCTGGACCCGGCGTCCGGTGCGGCCTGGGGCCTGTCGGTCGTCGTCCTCGTCGTCGTCATCCGGATCATCCTCATTCCGCTGTTCTTCAAGCAGATCCACGCGCAGCGCGGCATGCAGCAGCTCACCCCCGAGCTGCAGGCCATCCAGAAGAAGTACAAGGGCAAAAGCGACCCGGCATCCCGCGAGGCTCAGAACCGCGAGACGATGGCGCTGTACAAGAAGCACGGGACGAACCCACTCGCGTCGTGCCTGCCGTTGCTCGTCCAGTCGCCCGTCTTCCTCGCCCTGTTCCAGGTGCTCAGAGGACTCACCCAGATCGCCTCAGGCGCCCTGGGCCCGATCGGACCGATCGGTCGGGAGGTCGCCCATCAGGCCGAGACGTCGCAGATCTTCGGAGCGCCCCTGTCGGCCACCTTCGCGAGCGCGGGTGCCGATCCTGGCCTTGCGACCAGCACCCGCATCGTGACGATCGTGCTGATCGTGGCGATGGCCGCGACGCTGTTCCTGACCCAACGTCAGTTGACGATGAAGAACATGCCGGCGGCAGCGCTCGAAGGCCAGGCAGCCCAGACGCAGAAGGTCATGCTCTACGTCATGCCGCTGGTCATGGGCTTCTCCGGGGTCGGCCTGCCGATCGGCGTCCTGCTGTACTGGACCACGACGAACATCTGGTCGATGGGGCAGCAGTTCTACACGATCCGCCGGATGCCGACGCCCGGTTCTCGGGCAGAACGCGAGCGGAACGCACGCAGGGGAATCGTGGACGACGCCACAACGGGACCCGTCGAGAACACCGATGTCGCGGAGACCAGAGCACGGAAGGGACAGCGCACGCAACCGGTCCGCAAGAACCGGGCATGAGCCGGCCAGACCCCGCCGTGACGCGGCCGAAGCGCGTCGTGAGACCTCCCGCGTCGATGGAGCTCATCGAGTCGCCTCTTCTCGTGCTCGGACCGGAACACTCGGTGCGTCGGACACGTCGGTGACGCGAGCCTTGCCCTGATCCTGCGCGGGCAGGAGGAGGGCGACGGCCGCGGCCGCGAGAGTGATGACGGTGGTCCACCAGAAGGCGGCGTCGAATCCGGCCTCGGGGTGGGCCACGGTCGCGGCCGCGGTGAGGACGACCGCGACGAGGGCGGTGCCGAAGGCCCCACCGAGCTGCAGGACGATGCGGGTGATGGCGGACGCCTGAGGCATCTGGTCCTTGCGGATGTCGACGTAGGCGGCGGTCATGATCGGGATGAGGACGACGCCCAGGCCCAGTCCGCGAACGAACAGGACGGTGCAGAGGAGCCAGAGATCGGTGTGGGTGCCGGCGAGGGCGAACGGCACGGTTGCGGCGGCGACGCCAAGGAACCCGACGACGGCGACGATGCGGGGGCCGAACGTGGAGACCAGTCTCCCGACGAGCGACCGGGCGAGCAGGGTACCGATCCCCTGAGGGATGAGCAGTAGCGCGGCATCGAGGACGCTGTAGCCGCGCAGGGCCTGGAAGTACAGCGGCAGCAAGAGGTTGCCCGCGAAGAGCGCTGTGCCGACGAACGTGAGCGCGATCGAGGAGACTCGCACCGAGCGCACCGCGAGCAGTCGCACGTCGACGAGGGCTGCGCCGGCGAGCCGGGTGGCCCAGGTGATGAAGCCTGCCAGCAGGATCGCGCCGCCGATGCCGGGGATGAGCACGTCGGTCCGGGTGAAGGCACCCTCGGCGTGCGTGTTGGACAGGCCGTAGAGGAGTCCCGCCAGGCCCGGGGCGAGGAGCACGGCGCCGACGACGTCGAGCCGCGGGCGAGGGGTTTCCCGGCTGGGGCGGTCGTCGGTGATGAACAGGACGGCGAGGATGAGGCCGACGACGCCGACGGGGACGTTGATGAGGAACAACCACCGCCAGGTGAGCCAGTTCAGCACCAGCCCGCCGAGCACCGGACCGAGGACCGGGCCGAGTGCGGCAGGCAGGCTCACGCTCGCCATCGTCCGTGTCCTCGCCTCCGGGGCGACGTGCTGCATGGCAAGGGTCTGCATGAGCGGGAACATGATTCCGCCGGCGAGGCCTTGGAGGATGCGGAAGACGATCAACGACTCGACGTTCCACGCGCATGCGCTGAGAACCGACCCGAGCACGAACAGCCCCAGGGCGAACAGCCACAGCCGTCGGCCACCGAAACGGGCCTGCGCCCAGCCCACGAACGGGATCGCGGTCGCCAGGGCGAGCAGGTAGCCGGTGCTGACCCACTGGATCGTCGATATCGGGGCGTGGAGCTGCACGGTGAGCGTGTGCAGCCCGATAGCCACGATCGTCGTGTCCAGGATCGCCGTGATCCCGCCCACGACAAGTGCTGTGAGCAGCCGGCCGGTCGACTGTGTCGACGGCGTCGCCTGCGGGTGTGTGTCTGTCACCACGACCTCCAATAGGGAACGTATGCGTTCCTTAAGGTAGGCGAGTAGGATAAGGAACGCAAGCGATCCCAATGAGGAGAGGCATGACGGCGACCAGACGGCGCGGCGCGACACTCGAGGACGCGATCCTCGACGCGGGGTGGGGGCAGCTGATCGACAAGGGCTACCCGGGCTTCACCTTCGAGGCCATCGCCGAGCGCGCCAAGACGGGCAAGGCGGCCCTCTACCGGCGCTGGCCGGACAAGGAAGCCCTGCTGCTGGCCGTGCTCGCCCACCAGGGTTTCGCACCCTCGGCCGAGATCCCCGACACCGGCTCGTTACGCGAGGACGTGCTCACGCTGATGCGGTCGGCCAACAGGCGCGGCGAACACGCCGCCACCCTGTTCAGCTCCATCCTCAGCGCCTACTTCGACAACGAGATCACGCTCACCCCGGCACAGCTGCGCACCCAGCTCTTCGGCGACCAGAGTCGCGCCCTGACTCAGGTCGTCCAGCACGCCGTCAGCCGCGGCGACCTGCCCCCGGAGGGCCTTCCGCCGCAGATCGTCAGACTGCCCTCCGACCTGCTGCGCCACGAGCTGATCATGACCCTCAGTCGCGTACCTGACGAGACAATCGTCGACATCGTCGACAACGTGTTCCTCCCCCTCGCCACGGATCCACGACGAACGTCACGGGGATAGATCCCTGGGCGCGACGCCTCAGAGAGCGTCGGGCTTCACGTGCGGAACGCGGCTGTAGCGCCACCCGACGCCGCCTACAACGGAGAGCGCGCTCTCATCGACGGTCCCGCCGTCGAGCCGGCGACGCTGCCCGAGCGGCTGGACTCCGCGGTGGCGTGGTGAAGGCGGGCTGGCGCGGACCCGGCCACCTTCGAGCTCGGGCACCGACGTCCCCCATGGAACTGGCAGCTGCGCTCCAGAGGCCACTCGCTGCGCGCGGCGACACCCGCACCAGTGGAGCGGGGGTGGCGTCCCGTGAGGTGGTGTAGTTCCCGTCCTGCTTCGTCGTGGTGATCGCGACGTGGAAGGCCATCGTGCGATGGTCGGTGAGACCGGACTAGGGAACTCACGGAAGGACATCGCACGATGGCTATGGACCAGTCTGCCCTGCTCGACCTGCTGACCGCATTGAAGGACACCGACGTCAGCGACCGGATCAGGGTCGCGACCGAGCACCTGTATCAAGAGCTGATCGACGCCGAGGTGACCGCGGTGATCGGCGCGGGCCCCTGGCAGCGCACCACCGAGCGCACGACCCAGCGCAACGGTTCGCGGGACCGCGTGTTGACGACCACGCCCGGGGACCTGGACCTGCGGATCCCCAAGCTGCGCACCGGGTCGTTCTTCCCGTCCCTGCTCGAGCGGCGTCGGCGGGTTGACCAGGCACTGTTCGCAGTGGTCATGGAGGCCTACCTGCACGGGGTCAGCACCAGGAAGGTCGACGACCTGGTCAAGGCCTTGGGCGCCGACACCGGGATCTCCAAGAGTGAGGTCTCCCGGATCTGCGCGGGCCTGGACGAGGAGGTGGCCGCGTTCCGTGATCGTTCCCTGGCCGACGCGGGGTTCCCCTACGTGTTCCTGGACGCGACGTACTGCAAGGCCCGGGTCGGACGCAGGGTGGTGTCCCAGGCGGTGGTCATCGCCACCGGGGTCCGCGCCGACGGGCACCGTGAGGTCCTCGGCTTCGACGTCGGGGACTCCGAGAACGGCGCCTTCTGGACCAGCTTCCTGCGCTCGCTCAAGGCCCGCGGGCTGGGCGGGGTGCAACTGGTGATCTCCGACGCCCACGAAGGGTTGAAGACCGCGATCAGCTCGGTCCTGCTCGGTTCGTCCTGGCAGCGGTGCCGGGTCCACTTCACCCGCAACGTCCTGGACGCGGTGTCCAAGACCAACGCCGAGATGGTCGCCGCGGCGATCCGCACGATCTTCGCCCAACCTGACGCCGCCCACGTGGTCGAGCAGTTCGAGGTCATCGCCACGATGCTGGGCCGGTCCCACCCCGAGGTCGCGGGCATGCTCACCGGCGCCCGCGAGGACCTGCTCGCCTTCACCGCGTTCCCCGCCGCGCACTGGTAGAAGATCTGGTCGACCAACCCCCTGGAACGACTGAACAAGGAGGTCAAGCGCCGCACCGATGTCGTGGGCGTCTTCCCCAACCCCGCCGCGCTGCTGCGACTGGCCGGCGCCGTCCTGGTCGAGGCCCACGACGAATGGGCCGCCACCGACCGCCGCTACCTCTCCGAACACTCCATGGCCCAGCTCGCCGCCATGACCACCCTCGCCACCCTCGTCGAACAGGAGGTGGATGCCCCCGAACTCCTCACGGCATGATCTGAGCACCGACCCGCACGGTGTCGAGAAACTCCACCACCCAGCGGGACGTCACCGTCACCTGGTCCGGTGAGGACGAGGAGTACGTCGCCACCTGCCTGGAGCTTCCGTCCCTTTCTTGGCTCGCCGAGACCCAAGAGGAAGCCTTGCGCGGGCTACGCGACCTCATCGCCGACGTGGTCCAGGAGATGCGGGACAGCGGAGAGCAGGTTCCCGAACCGTTGTCGTCGCGGACCTACTCGGGCAAGTTCAACCTGCGGGTGGGCGAACAGCTCCACCGCAAGCTGGCGACCGAAGCCGCCCAGGAGCACCTGAGCCTGAACCAATACGTCGTGCGTCGCCTCACCAACGCATCCTGACGACACCGCACCCGCCAGCCACGGCCGCCGACCGGCGTCCGTGTTCGACCGTCACGGCCGAGCCGCCGCGGCGCGCTGCCCGATCGCAGGGCCCTCGTGGAGAGCGCCCGGGCCGGCGTGCTTCGCCGGACGCGCAGGCGATGCAGGTCCGGGCGGTGCGCCGAGGTGTGTGCTCAGTGCCGTGGACGGTGAGGGAATACCGTGTCCGGATGCTCCTTCTCTCGGACCCCGCCGTGCACGCCATTCCCGTCATGGAGTGCGGTGAGGAGCTGATCGACCTGCGCTCCCGGGCGGACCTGCTGGTCGATGCCCGCAAGCAGGACCCAGCCGGGGCGTGGTCGCGCCTGCGGACCGGGGTGCTCGATCGGCTCCTGGTCGCCCAAGGCACCCTTCCCGCAGGGATCCGGTTGCTGATCGTTGAGGGCCACCGGCCGGCGTCCCTGCAACGGCACTACTTCAACGACTACCGGTCCGAACTCCAGAAGGCTCACCCCGCCTGGTCAGCCGAGCGTCTGGACACTGAAGCGAGCAAGCACGTGTCACCCCCGGACGTGGCCCCGCACCCCTGCGGCGCGGCGGTGGACCTGACGTTATGGGCAGACGGCGCCGAGCTGGACTTGGGCACCCCGGTGAACGCCACCCCCTTGGACAGCGCGGATGCGTGCTTCACCGACGCTCTGAACATCACCGACCGGGCGCGGCAGCACCGCGACATGTTGGGCGCCGCGCTGTCGGCGGCCGGGCTGGTCAACTACCCCCCAGAGTGGTGGCACTGGTCCTACGGTGACCGGTACTGGGCCGCGGCCACCGGCGCGCCATCCGCCTTCTACGCCCCGCTATGACCGGCCAGCACCTGCCACCGGTGGCCGCCGGCATCGCTGAGCGAGAACACCTTTGCCAGGATGCGCCTGGCAGGGTC
>DJWE01000008.1 GCA_002441465.1 Propionibacteriaceae bacterium UBA6238
GCCATCGCGTGGGCGAGCCGTCGATCGAGCGTGAGCGCTGCCTCGGCGCTGAGATGGACGGAACGGCGGGCGACGTCGACGGCCTGCCACCACCGGATGCGGCCGGCCAGGACCGCAGCCCACAGGGTGGGGAGGCGGTGGCGAACGTTGAGGACGTCACCGAGGCGGCCCACCGCCGCGCCGGGGGAGACCCCCAGCAGCGGTGCGATCTCCAGCGCGAGGAACTCGGCGACCGCGGGGGTCCCGTCGGCTCCTGGAGTCATGGTGTCCTCAAGGCCGACGGCGATGTCGTTCATGTCGACGTGGTAGGTGTCGATCAGGTGGGCCAGGGCGATGACCTCGGCGGTCTCGGCCGCGACCAGGTGCCGATGGGCGTGGTCCAGCGCGGCCAAGGTGGTGGGCTCGGGCGGGGAGTGATCCATGGACGCCACACTAATCGCCCGCACTGACAATTTCAGGCGACTCCGATCTCAGACGGGCCAATCTCGGAGCATCTGGGGAAGTACCCTCAGCTCAGTGCCCACGAATGGTGCAGCGGGAGGAAGCAATGAGCGGTGATGTGACGCTGGTGACTGACACTGGCTCGCACACGACTAACCGAGGCACTCCGGGCGGCAAGGCCTTGGCATTCCTCTTCTCGGTCGCGGCATTCGTTGGTGCCGCTCTCCTCTTCATCGTGCAGCCGTTGGTGGCCAGGCTCGTGCTACCGCTGTTCGGGGGATCTGCAACGGTCTGGAGCACCAGCAATCTCTTCTTCCAGGTGGCGCTCCTGGTGGGATACCTCTACGTGCACGGGGCAACCCAACGGTTGGGGCCGCGGGTGCAGCCGCTCCTCCACTTTGGACTGCTCCTACTTCCCGTCGTGGCACTTCCCATCGCCGTTCCAGAACTGCACCAGTCGGACGGCTCTCCCATCTTCGATCTCTTGCGGGCGCTCCTGATTGCTGTTGGTCTGCCCTTCGTCGTGATTTCGACGACCGGGCCGCTTTTGCAGCGCTGGTACTCGTGGGCGGGCGCGTATCGTTCCGATGACCCCTACTTCCTATTTGCAGCCAGCAACACCGGGAGCTTCATTGGTCTCCTCGCGTATCCCCTGGTCATCGAGCCATGGATGAGCTTGAACGCTCAACGCACGGCCTGGTCGGCCAGCTACGTGGCATTCGCCCTCCTGATGGGGGTCTGCGGTGTCGCGGCGTGGCGCGGTCGCTACGGAGACCCGGCACGAGGTGCTGATTCCTCCGAGGGTCGCGGCCGAGCTGGATCCCGTCCCAGCGGGCAACGGATCGCTCTGTGGTTTGTTCTCGCCTTCATTCCGTCCAGCCTGATGCTCGGTGTGACTGCCCACATCTCCACTGACGTCGCAGCCATCCCACTGCTATGGGTCGTCCCGTTAGCGATTTACCTAGCCACATTCGTCCTGGCCTTCGCCAGGACATCGCGTCACGTCAACCAGTGGTGGCCCCGCGTCGCAGGTGCCGCAGCGCTTGTGGCGCTGGTGGCATGGGTTCAGTCAGCGGCCGTCCCGATCTGGCTTCTCATCAGTGTGGATTTCCTCGCGCTCGCTTTGGCCGCGTACACCGCGCATGCCATGCTCAACGCCCGTCGGCCCCCAGCCCGCAACCTCACTCTGTTCTACCTGGTTGTCGCCACCGGTGGAGCGGCCGGCGGGCTCCTTAACGGTTTCATCGCGCCCACGCTGTTCAATGGAGTCTGGGAGTATCCGCTCGTCGTGGCGTCTGTCGTTCTTCTGAACCTCAAGACCGCGGCGGACCCGACCCCATGGCTTACCCGCCGGTACCACCCGCACTTCGTCCGGTTCCTGGAGGCGAGTGTGATGACTTTCCTACTGATAGGCCTCAGCCTGGGTACCGCGGATCTAGTCCGCACCTCGGGATTGGTGGCTGTCGGTGTTCTCCTCGGAATTGGGCTGCTAGCACTTCTTCTAGTCCGTCGACCCGGTCCTGTGGCGCTGGGCGCCTTGTCAGTGATCCTGGTCTTCGGTGTGGCCGGCAGCACTCTGATTCTCAGAGACAGGTCGTTCTACGGTGCCTACACGGTGCGACAGGTCGGTGAGGTGAGGGTGTTTGCGCACGGGACCACGGTGCATGGCCAGCAGGCGGATGGAGCGCGCCGGTACGAGCCTTCCACCTACTACGCACGCACCGGACCCGTGGGTCAAGCCTTTGCGGCCGTACCCGACGCCTCGAACGTGGCGGTAGTTGGCTTGGGCGTCGGGACGATCGCCGCCTATGGTCAGCCGAACCAGCGCATCACTTTCTTCGAGATCGACGCCGACGTCGCGGACGTTGCCTCGGACCCGGCACTCTTCACGTACCTCAAGGACAGCAAGGCCGACATCGAAGTAGCCGTCGTCGATGGACGATTGGGAGTCGAGTCCGAACCTGACTCGTCGTACGACATCCTGATTCTGGACGCCTTCGCGTCGGATTCAATCCCGGTTCACCTCCTCACTCGGGAGGCAATGTCGAGCTACTCGGACGTCCTGCGAGAGGGCGGGCTTCTCATGGTGCACATCAGCAATCGATTGTTCGACCTCGAACCGGTCCTGGCTGGCGGTGCGGCGTCGATCGGATGGAGCGCCATCGTCGGGGAAGGCACTGCCAATGTGGAGACCGGTGCCACTGCCAGCGTGTGGGTCGCGATGTCTGAGGATCCGGAGTTGCTTGCCCGCTTGGCCACGTCTGGCCGGTGGCGCCCCATCGGGACCGACATCGTCACGTGGACGGATGACTACTCCTCCGTGCTTTCCGTGCTTCGCTGACCTCTCGGGGGCCTCGGTAGAGTGGGTTCGCCCCAAGGAGGTTCTATGCGAGTGCTGGTCGCCATGTCCGGCGGAGTCGATTCCGCCGTCGCTGCCGCGCGCCTTGTCGCCGAGGGGCACGACGTGACCGGCGTACACCTTGCACTGTCGAAGAACCCCGCCTCCTACC
>DJWE01000040.1 GCA_002441465.1 Propionibacteriaceae bacterium UBA6238
ACTGGAGACAGCCTCACGGGCGGACGCCGGCTCCCGCCGCCTTCCGCCCGACCTAAGTCACAGTGGGTGCCGGGTCGACGTCACGGCGCTCGACGACAAACGTTCGTTACCGGTCGGACAGACGGACCGCGCGGTTCGACCGACCTGGCCGCACGCCTGCTATCAGGGCTTGGTTCGATCGATGAACTCGATCATCGCCTCTAGCCGGTGCCCCCAGAAGAGCGTGAGTCCCTTGTCGTTCTGCGCGGCCAAGAGGTTGTGAATCTTGAACACGCCAGAGAGAACGGCTGCGGGGACGCATGTTTGGGTGCCGTACTCCTTGAGCCAAGTCTCGGCCTTGATGGCGGCATCGTTGTTCAGCCGCTTGACCGAGTTGGTCGATGAGTTGCTGACCTTGCACTCGGTGGGCATGGCTCGACCGTCATACAGACGGATCACGAGGTCGGCCTTCCGTGTGCCGAACAACGACTCCCCGCAGAACTCGCCGGGTGCCGGGAAGTGACTCACATTGGTGATCGTTCGCGGCGGGACCTGGGTGAAGCCGTTGGCGAGGAGGATCTCGGCGACGGCGTGCTCTTGAAGCTTCTTTGAGTCGTTGCGGCGGGCGGTCTGTACCTTCTGGGTCGCGATCAGCGCTGCGGTCGAGACCACGGCAGTGGCACGTTCGGCCTCGGTGGGGTCGCGGTTCTCGGCTACCCACGGGAAGCGCTCGCGGTCGAGACCGAGCATCACTGTGTCGATGACACGGCGGGCCATGTCGGGCTCGGCGCGCAGTCGGGCGGTGCTCAGGACTGCCTCAGCCAAGACCTTGAGGTCGTCCTCACTGATGGCGGGCGACGCCAGGTAGCGGACGGCAGTCAGCTGCTCGGGCTGAGTCAGTAAGTCCACGGCCTGGTTGCTCAGCTCGGTCAGGTCGACGGTTCCTTCGATCAGGTTCTCGACGTGCTGGCGGTACTCGTCGAAGAAGTCGAGGTACGCCTCCAACGGCTCTTGCATCCGAGTCTCGCGGAAGAGGCGGATCGCCTCAGTCGCTTCGACATCAAGCTCGTCCTCGGACCATCGTGGCGGCTTCGTCAAACCAGTGCTCCCTCGGCAAGCATCGCCAGGCTAGGGACCGGGATGCGCTCCATCTCCTTCGGCTCAAACTTGACCAGACCACCGGCGTACGTCCGCCCCTGGGTCAGGCTGACCGAGGAGCGCAGGTGCGCCGCGAGCTTGTCGAGGAGCGCGGCGGTCATGCTCTCGCGTGGGTACAGCCCGTGGGCGATGTTGATATGCCGGGCCTGGGCATCGTTTCGGACGAACGCCGGCGGGCGACGAGCCATGTAGGTCGCGAGGATGGGCGCGGCCTCGCGCAGCCCGACGCTCCACCAAGCCTTCCGGGCGGAGGCCACGTAACCCTCGTGGACGCGCTTTGCCTTGGCCGCGCGAAGGAACCTCTCGATCGCTCTACGTTCAAGGGCGTCGAACGCATCGAGGTCGACGGGTAGGTCGACGACCTTCCGAAGGCTCTCCACGGTGTCGAGGCGACTGCCAGCACCAAACAGCTCGCGGGCCTTGGTGACGGTCGGGAACAGCACGCTGTCGGGGAGACTGGGCGTCGGGCCGCGCTGAACCCACACGTCGTTCGCGCCAGTCACTGCGCCGCGGTGCACCCGGCACAGCTCACCGAGTTCGATGTACCCCTCGGGCAGCTTCGGCGTCACGCGCGTGAGCACCGACCAGCGGTTGGTCTCGGCTAGCCGCTCGCGCGAGATAGCTCGGCCCTTGGCGAGCCGGCCGAGGTCTGCGACTGTCTCGACCCGCCGAACCTTCATCTTCTCGGTGGGCTGGCCCATCTTGAAGCAGGTGATCGCGCCGGTCGTGGTTGCGTCCGCGAACGGTTCCGCAGTCGGGGCCAGGACATGCAGCGACTCGCCGCCGAGTCCGTCAAGGAGGAGCTGGCGGACAAGCTTGCCGTAGTTGACGTCCAGCCACTCCGAGGAGGTGATGAACGCGCCGTAGTCGC
This sequence comes from Propionibacteriaceae bacterium UBA6238, assembly GCA_002441465.1. GTDB lineage: Bacteria > Actinomycetota > Actinomycetes > Propionibacteriales > Propionibacteriaceae > Propionicimonas. The sequence continues at coordinate 2,009 of DJWE01000040.1, forward strand.
CGGGTTGGCCGTGCTCGGCGGTGGCGAGGAAGAAATGTACGTGCAGACCCGCGAGGCCGCTCGCGTCGAGGCCACGGCGGGCAGCCGTGGCGAGGAGCCACTGCTTCCACTCGGGATCGATGAGGTGGTGCCTGACGTAGGGCGGGTTTCCGATGAAAAGCGTCTGGGCGTTGATCTTCTCAAGCGTCAGGGCTCGGTAGTCACCGAGGTGCACGGTGGCCCGGTCACCCAGCCCACTGGCAGCGATGTTGGCTCGGAGCATGATTGTGGCGAGCGGGTCGATATCGGCACCGTGCAGCTCGGCTCTGGGGAATCTCCTGGCGGCAGCGAGCAAGTATCGGCCCGATCCTGCCCCTGGGTCCACGATCCGCTGCGGGTCGCCCTGATCGCTGGCCCAGCCGACCATGGCCTTGATGATCGCCGCCGGGGTGTAGGTCTGCCCGAGGTACCGGCGGTCCTCCGGCGTGCGGATGGCGCAGTACGCGTCCCCGAGGGGGTCGAGTCCGGCGCGAATGAGGCTGCGGACGTGCCTCACATCGGCTGGTGAGTGCATGAGTTCGCTAGCGGATGCAAGCGCCGCCTCAGGTTCGGAGAAGCCGCCGGCGTCCTCGGCTCCTAGGGCCACGGCCAGGGCGACGAGCGACTCGATCGTCTCGGGCGGGGGCATGTCTGAGAGTTTCACGGGCAGTTTAGTCACGGAGACGGAACACGCCCCTAGACACGCGCTCGAAGTACCTCTCGTCTTGGAGCGAGCTTCGGTAGGAGGAGGCCGGGGCGACACCAACCTCGGGCTCGATCGCGGCCTTGATCTCAGAGATGGATGCGTGTCCGCCGTCCAGGGTGGTCAGGTACTTCCTCATCGCGTCCTTGAGCTGGTTGTGTGGACGGCGCTGACGAGTCTCCATGGGTTGCCACCCTCCTTGCCGGTCGACGCTATACCGTCGACGATAGCAGTCAGCGGGCGGGGATTTCGACGGGCACGCGGGAGCGGCACGCGGTTGCGTGCTGCGGCCCAGAGGTGCCATGGCTCTGGGACCTAGGTGTACTGACCACGGAGATTGAGTACGCGCGGCGGGTCTGCTGGACATAGGGGAAGACCTCTGAGTGAAGTGTGGGACTTACGACAGAACCCATTTCACGAAACAGAGGTCTTCCATGCCCCACCGTAACGCCATACTCACCGAAACCGGACGTCTGCACCTGGCCCAGCTCGTCGTTGACCAGGGCTGGACCCTGCGGCGAGCCGCGGAACGTTTCGGTGTCGCGGTCAACACCGCCCGCCGCTGGGCGCAGCGTTACCGCGAACAGGGCCTGGCCGGGATGGTCGACAAGTCCTCTCGCCCGAAGCATTGCCCGCATCAACTCTCGCAGCGCACCGAGCGTCGCATCGTCGGGTTGCGTGTAACCAAGCGCTGGGGCCCGGCCCGGATCGCCTACCACCTTCACCTGAACCCCTCGACGGTCCACAAGGTCATCAGGCGCTACGGCTGCCCACCCCTGCGATGGACCGATCCTGCTACCGGAGCCAGGATCAAAACCTCACGCGCCGAGAAACGCCGCTACGAGCACGCCGCCCCCGGCGACCTGGTCCACGTCGACATCAAGAAACTCGGCCGGATCCCCGACGGCGGCGGCCACAAAGTGCTGGGCCGTGCCGCGGGTACCCGGAACAAGACCAGAACCGCCACGAACCGCCGGCCCGGGTATGCCTACATCCACAACGCCGTCGACGACCACTCCCGCTTGGCCTACAGCGAAATCCTGACCGACGAGAAGAAGGAAACCGCCGCCGCGTTCTGGCAACGCGCCAACGCCTTCTTCAACGCCGCCGGGATCACCGTGACACGAGTCTTGACCGACAACGGCGCCTGCTACCGCTCCAACGCCTTCAAAAAGGCTCTCGGCGACGACATCACACACAAACGCACCCGCCCCTACCGACCCCAAACCAACGGCAAAGTCGAACGGTTCAACCGCATCATGCTCGAGGAATGGGCCTATGCCCAGCCCTACACCTCCGAAACCCAGCGAGTCGCCGCCTTCGACCAATGGCTGCACCATTACAATCACCACCGAGGCCACACCGCGCTCAAGGGACATCCCCCAGCCGCGCGCGTACCCAACCTATCCGGGGTGAACACCTAGTCATTGAGGACTTGACCAC
>DJWE01000100.1:0-5222 GCA_002441465.1 Propionibacteriaceae bacterium UBA6238
CGTGCAGCAGGCCCTGCTGAAGATCCTGGAGGGCACCACGGCATCCGTCCCGCCGCAGGGTGGCCGCAAGCACCCGCACCAGGAGTTCATCCAGATCGACACCACCAACATCTTGTTCATCGTTGGTGGTGCGTTCGCCGGCCTGGAGGAGATCATCAACGCCCGCGTCGGCAAGCGTCCGTTGGGCTTCAACAACGATGCCGCGGTGCGCCGTCCGGCATCGCTCAACCCGTTCGAGGAGGTCCGGCCCGAGGACCTGCACAGGTTCGGGTTGATCCCGGAGTTCATCGGTCGGCTTCCGATGATCTCCACCGTCGAGCAGCTGGACGCCGAGGCGCTGGTCCGCATTCTGGTCGAGCCGAAGAACGCGCTGATCAAGCAGTTCCGCAAGCTCTTCGAGCTGGACGGCGTCGACCTGGAGTTCACCAACGAGGCGATCGAGGCGATCGCGGCGATGGCGTTGCGGCGAGGAATCGGCGCTCGCGGGCTGCGATCGATCCTCGAAGAGATCCTGCTCAACGTGATGTATCACGTACCCAGCGATGACGAAGTCGCCCAGGTTCTGGTGGACGCGGACGTGGTGAACGACGGCGCGGCGCCGCAACTGGTCAGCCGCGCGCAGCTCGCCCGCAGTGAGCGCAGGGACAAGAGCGCCTGACCGCCAGAGGTTCAAGACGGCTTCCCGGGGGTGGGAAACCCGCCCAGTCTTGTGAACTGTCGCAGGGCCCGGCTCAGATATGCCATTGTGGTCCTCGGAGACAACGACGCCCAATGAAGGAGTTCCCATGGCCACCCGTCACGTCAGCATCGCTTCCTCGGTCGGTCTGCATGCGCGCCCCGCGTCCTTGTTCGTGCAGGCGGCGACGGCGACCGGCCTGCCGGTGACGATCGCCAAAGAGGGCGGCAACCCGGTCGACGCCCGCAGCATCTTGATGGTGATGGCCCTGGGTGCGAAGCACGGCGAGACCGTGACCCTCGTCGCCGACGGGGAGGGTGCGGACGCCGCGCTCGACTCTCTGGTGGAGCTCCTGTCCCGCGATCTCGACGCGGAGTAGTCCGATGGCTGCCGACGCCGGTCAGCACTCGACCTTCCACGGCATCGGCGTTAGCGCCGGCATCGCCGTGGGTCCACTCGTGGTTGTGACCCCGGCCCCGACCGCTCCGGCGGATGAGGCCCCAACGACGGATGCAGCTGCCGCGTCCGCGCTCGTCCACGGTGTCCTCGACGACGTGGCCAAGGGCCTGGAGGCTCGGGCTGCGGTGGCGGGCGACCACGCCAAGCCGATCCTCGAGGCGGGCGCCATGATGGCGCGCGATCCGGGGCTCGCGATGGGCATCGACAACCACCTGCAGGCGGGCAAAGGCGCGACCAACGCGGTCACCGCCGCGGTGGAGGAGATCTGCACGATGTTCGAGTCGCTGGGCGGTTACATGGCCGAACGGGTCACGGACCTTCGTGACGTGAGGGACCGTGCCGTGGCGAGGCTGCTGGGTCAGCCCGAGCCGGGTGTGCCGACCCTGACCGCGCCGTCGATCCTCGCCGCGCAGGACCTCGCGCCGGCGGAGACCGCGACGCTGACCACGGACACGTGCCTGGGCATCATCACCGCGGCCGGCGGGCCGACCAGCCACACCGCGATCCTTGCCTCGCAGCTGGGCATTCCTGCTGTCGTGCAGGCCACCGGCATCCTCGGTGTTGCCGCGGGCACCACGGTGGCCATCGACGGCGGGGTGGGCGAGATCACGGTGAACCCGACGGCTGACGAAGTGACCATGTTGGAGGAGCGCAAGAAGCGCCGTGCCGCCGCCCTTGCCGGCGGCACCGGCAAGGGGGCGACCAAGGACGGCTACCCGGTTGCGCTGCTGGCCAATATCGGTACCGCCGACGACGCCCAGAAGGCGGCCAAGCAGGCTGTGGAGGGCGTGGGCCTGTTCCGCACCGAGTTCTTGTTCCTCGACCGGGACACCATGCCGACCGTGGCCGAGCAGACGGCCACCTACACCGCCGTCTTCGAGGCCTTCGGGGATCGGCGCATCGTCGTCCGCACCCTGGACGCCGGCGCCGACAAGCCGCTGAAGTTCGCCGACCTCGGGCCGGAGGAGAACCCGGCGCTGGGCCGGCGCGGAATCCGGCTCGGCATGATCCGCACCGAGGTGATGGACGCCCAACTGGAGGCGCTGGCGGCCGCCTACAAGGCGACCGGTGCCGACGTGCGGGTGATGGCGCCGATGATCGCCACCCAGGCCGAGGCAATGTGGTTCGCGGCGAAGGTGCGGGCACTGGGCCTGCCCAAGGTCGGGATCATGATCGAGGTGCCGGCCGCGGCAATCCGCTCCAAGGGCATCCTCTATCATGTCGATTTCGCCTCGCTCGGCACCAACGACCTCCAGCAGTACACCATGGCCGCCGACCGTATGCAGGGGGAGCTGGCCGAACTGCTGAACCCGTGGGAGCCGGCGTTGCTGGACGTGATCGCGCTGGCCTGCGAAGGCGGCGCGGCAATGGGCAAGCCGGTCGGCGTGTGCGGCGAGGCCGGTGGTGACCCGGCGCTCGCGCTGGTGCTGACCGGGCTGGGCGTGTCCAGCCTGTCGATGGCGCCCGGCAAGGTGCCGGCGGTGCGAACCTCGCTCGGCCTGCACACACTCGAGCGATGCCAGCAAATGGCGGCAGCGGCGCGAGCCGCGACGAATGCCGCCGAGGCGAAGGCCGCAGTGCTCAGCATTGCCGACCCGGTGCTGAGCGACCTGCTGTAGCGGATCCCGCAGCTCTACGGTCCTTCGAGGACGCTCCAGCGAGGCGGGAGCGTCCTCGAAGCGGTCCAGTCCAGGCCTACTTCGCGGCGCCCTTGAGCGAGCCGCTCACTCCTGTGTTGGGGTTGCCGACCAGGCAGACCACCGCGCGATCACTGGCCTGGGTCCAGGTCTCCTTGGTCGGGGTGAGCATGGTCAGTTTGAACACGGACTTCGTGGCGCTGATTCCGACGAACGTGGCGAAAGCGTCGTCGCACGCCTGCTCGGCCTGGTCTCGGACTTCGGTATTGCCCGGAAACTCCTCGCCGGAGAGCGTCGCGGTGGCGAAGGCCTCCCAGTAGTGCTGATCGGCGCAGGGCAACAGCTGCAGTTGGGTCGTGCTCTGGCTCGGCAGCTTGCCGAGGCAGTCGCCGACCTGCACCGAGAACGAGTCGACGGTGGTGGGCGCGGTCACCTCACCGGCACTGCTTCGGACGCCGGTGGCCGCGCAACCGGCCAGCAGCACGGACGCGCTCGCCGCGGCCGCGACCAACCGGCGAGACGTCATCAGCCTTCGGCGGCTTTCAACTCGATCGTCACCTCGAGTGGCCCGGCGCCGACCAGCCATTCGATCGGACGGCTGATCCGGCCCACCGCCCGCAGGTCGCCCTCCGCGGTGCGGAGTCGGCTGAGCACGTCCTCGGCGCCGGCGAAGGTCGCTCGGGTCGCCTCGGTCTTCATCGACACCTTCGCCTGCGATTTTGCGCCGCGGATCCCGATCAGGGCGGCGGCGAGATCGTCCAGAAGGACGGGGTTCCCGCCGTCCGTGGCAAGATCGGCGGTCTGCGGCCAACGGGCGTGGTGCACCGACCCCTTCTGCCACCAAGACCACACCTCTTCGGTGACGAACGGCAGGAAGGGAGCGAACAGGCGCAACAGCACGTCGAGTGCCTGCCGCAACGAGGCTCGGGCCGAATCGCGGGCGGCTTCGTCGATCTCCTCGCCCTCGGTCCTGGTGCCGTAGGCGCGTTCCTTGACCAGTTCCAGGTAGTCGTCGCAGAACTGCCAGAAGAACTTCTCGGTGACCTCCAGTGCCGCGGAGTAGTCGTAGGCCTCGAAAGCCGCGGTGGCCTGTTCGACCACCTGCGCCAAGGCAGCGAGCATCGCCAGATCGACCGACTCCGAGGGCAACAGTCGTGGCGGCGTGTCCTGAGCGATGCCCAGGATGAACTTGCTCGCGTTGAGGACCTTCATGGCCAGCCGGCGGCCGACCTTCATCTGAGCCTCGTCGAAGGGGGAGTCCATCCCCGGCCGGGCCATCGCCGCGCGCCAGCGCACCGCGTCCGAACCGAACCGGTCGAGGATGTCGGTGGGCACGATCACGTTACCCTTGGACTTGCTCATCTTCTTGCGGTCGGGGTCGACCACGAAGCCCGAGATCGCGGCGAGGCGCCACGGCAGGCAGCCATGTTCGAAGTTGGCCCGCACTACCCGGGAGAACAGCCAGGTACGAATGATGTCGTGGGCTTGCGGGGCCATGTCCATCGGGAAGGTGAGCTTCCACAGCTCCTCGTCGCGCTCCCAGCCACAGGCGATCTGCGGGGACAGCGAGGACGTGGCCCAGGTGTCCATCACATCCGGGTCGCCGACGAACCCGCCCGGCACGCCACGCTGATCCTCGGTGTAGCCGGGCGGGCACTGGCTGGATGGGTCGACCGGCAGCGCGTCCTCGGCTGCGGTGATCGGGTGCGCGTGATCGGGCTCGCCGTCGGCGTCCAGCGCGTACCAGACCGGGAACGGGACGCCGAAGAATCGCTGCCGGCTGATCAGCCAGTCGCCGTTCAGGCCGTTCACCCAGTTCGCATAGCGGTGTCGCATGTGGTCGGGCACCCAGGCGAGTTCCTCACCGCGGGCCAGCAGTTCCTGCTTGAGCGCCTCGTCGCGTCCGCCGTTACGGATGTACCACTGGCGGGTGGAAACGATCTCCAGCGGCTTCTCGCCCTTCTCGTAGAAGTTCGCCATCCGCTGGGTGGGCTTGGGCTCGCCGTCCAGGTCGCCGGACGCGCGGAGCAGGCCCACCATCGCCTCGCGAGCGCTGAAGGTGGTCTTGCCTGCCAACTCGCCGTAGGCCTCGGTGTTCACCAGCCATTCGGGCGTCTCGGAGTGGAGTCGCCCGTCGCGGCCGATCACGGTTCGGGTGGGCAGTTGCAGCTCCCGCCACCACTGCACGTCGGTCAGGTCGCCGAAGGTGCAGCACATNNGCCGGCGCCCTTGTCGGGCTCGGCGGCGGGGTGTGCGAGGACGGGGATTTCCACGCCGAACACCGGTGAGGTCACCGTGGTGCCGAACAGATGGGTGTACCGCTCGTCGTCGGGATGGGCGATCAGCGCGCACACCGCGGGGATCAGCTCCGGGCGGGTGGTTTCGATGTGGATCGGGGCGCCGTCGGCGGCGTGGAAGGCCACCCGGTAGTAGTGGCCCGGGTAGTCGCG
>DJWE01000100.1:5233-5415 GCA_002441465.1 Propionibacteriaceae bacterium UBA6238
AGGTAGGCCTCGCCGCGGGCCAGGTTACGCAGGAAGGCCTTCTGGGCGACCGCCTGGGACTCGTCGGAGATCGTCGCGTAGAGCGCTTTCCAGTCCACGCTCAGGCCGAGCGTCCGCCACAGGCTCTCGAACGCCTGCTCGTCCACTGCGGTGAGGTCGTGGCACAACTCGACGAAGTTGCG
>DJWE01000077.1 GCA_002441465.1 Propionibacteriaceae bacterium UBA6238
TCTGTACTGCTACCTCACCGCCACCTTCCATACCCTCCAGCAGCCCCGCGGCCGGGATCAGCGAGGCCTGTCCCAGTCCACCGAGAACGCGATCCTGCTCGCTGGCGCCGTCGCGATCGCGGTGCTGATCATCTCCGCGATCACCGCGTATGTGCAGGCCAACCTCCCCTCCTGACCAGGACCAGCGGGGCCTCAGCTCCAGCGTCCTGTCCACCATCCTCTTCCCGCTCGTCCTCAGCGCGCTGTGGCTGGCGATGCAGTGGGCCATGCTCAGCTGGGCCCAAGCCACCGCCCACGCCGCCGCGCAGGACGGGGTCCGCGCCGCCGCCGCCCTGGACGCCACCCCAGCTCACGGGCAGGCTGCCGCTGCCGCGGCTGCCGACAACGGATCCCTCGATACCGTTCAGGTCACCGCCAAGCGGGCCGCGCGACTGACCACTGTCACCGTGACTGGCATGGCGCTGCGCGTGATCCCCGGGTTTCCCGTCAGGATCGACGTGACAGCCACCGCACCCACTCAACGACTCACACCATCCTGAGGAGAGACCATGAAGAAGCGACTCTCACCCACTGCCCTCCTGGCGGTCAGCACCCTGATGCTCCTCAGTGCCTGCACACCCGACGCCGCCGAAACCCCCGCCCCAACGACCAGCTCCACCAGCGCCGCCCCGTCGCCCACCGCGTCGCCGACGCCCACCGTCGCGTCGCCGTCACCGTCACCCACCAGCACCCTGACTCCCGAGCAGGAGGCCGCTCAAGCCGCCGCGGTCGAGTACTTCCGAGCACTCAACGCGGTGCGAAGCGACCCCGACGCCGATTTCCAGCAGGTGGCCAACATCACGACTGGGACGCACACCGCCGCCGAGGCGGAGCTCCTCAACGACTACCGCAGCAAGGGCATCGTCCAGGTTGGCGAGCGCAGCTACACCTACAAGGGAGTGGGTCCAGTAGTGGAGGCGGGAGGGGTCCGTTCGGTCGAGGTCTACGTCTGCAGCGACAGCACCAACAGCGACATGGTCGATGCGGCTGGGAAGTCAGTCCTTGACCCGAATCGTCTCCGCTTCGTCGACTTCACGCTTGATGTCGTTGAAGTGGGCAACAGCTGGCGGATCAACGGTGGCCAAAGCGAGGCGGTCGAATCATGTTGAGGGGGTCCCCGCTCCGGCGGGTCGTCCTCGTGGCTCTGCTTTGCTCACTCGGAACCGTGCCAGCTTGGGCGGAGGGCTCTGGTGGAGCGTTCCTCAACGAGGACGCCGTCGTTGTGAGTGTCCAAGTTCCCGGATCGTCGGGCGGTGGCGGTGTCGGCGGCGGGCAGGGGAGTGCTGGCGGTGGCGGTTCGGCGCCGTCGGGCTGCTACACGGCGATGGGCACCGAGGTGCCGTGTTTCCAGTGGGGTCTTGCATGGCGGCCGGATCTGCAGTGCTACGCCCGCGTGAAGGCTGCCCAGCCGCCGTTGACTGAGGCCATCTGGAACGGCCGCACTGATGGCTCGATCGTCGAGTGCCGCAACGGTGTCGAGGGTGGATGGAGTACCACGTGGGACATCTGGGTCGACGCGCTTCAGTTGCCGGCCCCGCCGGATCCGGCCGAGCTCGCGCGGCGGGCGGTGGAGCGGATGCAGCTCGCCGCGATTCGTATGGGCACCTTTCCCGAGCAGGCCGAACGCGCACCGCGCGATTTAGGCTACGTCGGCTGGAATGTGTGGATGTGGGTGTCGAACCCGTCACCGTCGACGTGGGGGCCGATCACCAAATCCGTCTCCGAGGCGGGCTACACCGTGACCGCCACCGGCCGGGTCTCGAAGGTGGTGTGGGACATGGGCGACGGGACCACCGTCACCTGTGGACTGGGGAAGCCGTGGCAATCGATGTGGGTGCGTAACGAGCCGTCCCCGGACTGCGGCCACAGGTATGCCAAGGACGGCGAGTACACCGTCACCGCTACCACCCACTGGGTGGTGAACTGGTCTGGCATCGGGCAGAGCGGCACCATCACCCTGCAGATCGACGACACCGCCACACTGCGGATCGCGGAGGTCCAGGTCGTCAACGTCACGACCGGGGGTTGATCTGCGATGCCGAGGACCGATGATCAGCGGGGGATGATGGTGGCCGTCGAGACGGCGATCATTCTGCCTGTCCTCCTCGGCGTCGTCGGCCTGCTGATCGTGCTGGCCACCCACGCGCTGGCCCAGATGACGGTGACCTCCGCGGCCTCGCAGGCCGCCCGCGCCGCCTCGATCGAACGAGACACCGCCGCGGCCACGAGCTCCGCCCAGGCGGTGGCCGCCTCGACGCTCGTCGAGTCCGGAACCGCCTGCCGCACATCGTCGGTGACGGTCAACACTGCCGGACTGCGGGCGCCGCTGGGTTCACCGGCGAGAGTGGTGGTCACTGTGACCTGCACCGTCGATTTCGGTGTGGGGCTCCCCGGCTTTCCGCAAACCCGCACCCTGACCGCCACCAAGACCTCACCGGTGGACACCTATAGGAGCAGACGATGACCAGGACCCGCCGCGCCGCACCCCGGCCCCGCCGGGGGTCCTCCATTCATCTGAATGCTGGGGAGCGGGGCATGGTCTCGGTGTGGGTGTCAGTGGCGCTAACGGCGTTCATGGTGATCGTCGGGATCGGGGTCGACTTCGCCGGCCACGTGGGAGCCTCGCAGGATGCCCGGGCCGTCGCCGACGAGGCCGCTCGGGCCGGTGGGCAACACCTCATTCTCGCTACCGGCAGGGCCCGGCCAGACATCCACGCAGCCATCACCGCCGCGAACACCTACGTCGCCGCGTCCCCCTACACCGGCACGACCAGCATCCACGGCGGGGACACAATCACCGTCACCGCCACCGGCCACTACACCTGCCAGTTCCTCTCAATCATCGGCATCAACACACTCCGCGTGAGCGAGACCGGCACCGCCACGGTCAAGTCCATCCTCGGAGGCACCGAGCAATGAACCGCATCCTGCGCAGCCTCGCCGCGATCGCCGCCATCGCCGCGATCACCCTCGGCGCCCCCTGGCTCCTGCTCCGACTCGCCCGCCTGCCAGGCTTCCTACCCTCCTGGGACCGGGTCGCCTCGATGCTGCTCGCCCCAGACAGCGGCCGCTTCCTCCTCATCCTCGTCTGGGCCGCCGCCTGGCTCCTGTGGGCCTGGCTCACCGCCTTGATCGTCATCGAAGCCGTCGCCCTGCTGCGCGGCGCCAAAGCCCCGAGACTGCCCGCCGCATCGCTGCCCCAAGGCCTGGCCCGGGGACTGGTCCTTGCCGCCGCAGCCGCGTTCATCGCCGCACCCCAGACCGTCGCCGCCGAACCACCCGATCCCGCCGCTCCTCTCCCCGGAAGCCCCGCCGCCGCGGCCTCGAGCATGCAGCCAACCCGAGCGAACCCCGCCTCCCCACCGGCACCATCCACGGCCGTGGAGCTGGACTCGATCACCGTGGCCAAGGGCGACACCCTGTGGGACCTGGCCGACGAGCACCTCGGCGATTCCCACCGCTGGCCTGAGCTCTACGACGCCAACAAGGGAATTCCACAGCCCAACGGCTACACCCTTGAAGACCCAGACCAGATCGACGTCGGCTGGACCCTCACCCTCCCCCCCGACGTTGTACGAACAGCCGAACCGGCCATGCCCTCCGCGGACGCAGCGACTACCGCGCTCCTCCCCGCCGAGGCCACCGACGCAATCGCCACCTCGGCACCCGCAGAACCGCAGGCGCATCCGTCCATCTCACCGACCCCGATGATCACTGCGGAGAGGTCGTCGATCACGGTGCCCACCTCCGCGGCAGCGCCGAGCCTGGCGCCGGCGTCACCACTGCGGGCAGAGGCCGCGGCACCGGAGGACGCTGATCAGAGCGAGGCCCCCCGGTTCGCGTGGGAGGTGGCAGGGCTGTTGGCTGCCGGCACCTTCCTCGGTGTCGGGGTCGGCGCCGTCCTCGCTGCACGACGCCGGGAGCAGTTCCGTACCCGCCGCCCCGGCCGCATGATCTCCAACCCGGGCCCGGCAGTAACGCCGATCGAGCAGACGGCGCGACTCGCGACCGGACTCTCATCCCGGCTCGTCACCCGCCTCGAGCAGGTGCTGCGCCGCCTCGACCCCCACACCGAGGTCACCGCCGTCGCCGTCGCCCGCGACGGCACACTCCTCCTCTACAGCCCCACGGACCTCGGATCACCGTGGACCCGGGCCGGTGACCACTGGCTGCTGCCGAACACTTCGACCGTCGACACGATCGGCGAGCACATCGCGGACCGGCCATGCCCGTGGCCGCTGCTGGTCACTATCGGCGCAGACGCGGACGACCGCGTCCTGCTTTTCAACCTCGACCAGGCCGGCAGGGTCACGATCACCGGCGACCCCGTGATGAGCGCCGACTTCGCGCGCTACGTCGCAGCCGAACTGGCCGTCAACCCCTGGTCCGAGCACGTCCGCATCGCCTGCCACGGTCCAGCCGCGCACGCCATCGGTATGTGCCCTGGGCGCCTCGATGCCGACCTCGACGAGATCCTCACCCTCGCCCGGACCAACCTCGATCGCGCGACCGACGCGGACGTGACCGCAGCTGTGGGTAGGGCCCTGCAGGTGGGCGACGACACCTGGACAGCGGGCGTCGTGATCACCGACCAGCTGGACACGCTCGACGGCCTCGACAATCTCACCACCGAGCATCCGCAGCAGACGGGCACCGCCACCATCGTCTTCCATCCGACACAAGGGGAATGGACCCTCACTGCCGACGGGCGACTCACCTCACCGGGATTCGAACTCACCGCCGTCGGCCTCACCGAAGACGAAGCCGCCGGCTGCGCCGAACTCCTCGCGGCCACCGACACGGGGCACGACACCACCCCCGAGCCCGCCGACGACCTCGTCGACGTCATCGGCAACGTCCTCGAAGAACACCGCACCCCCCGCGACCAGACCAACCCCGGCACGGTCGAACCCGTCCTGCCAGAACCAGATGCCGCCTACATCGACGCCGCCGTGGTCACCGCGGATGACCTCACAATTCTCGCTCCTCGCGTTACCGACGACACGGCGGCAGCCCTTCAGGACCGTGACCGAGGCCTCGACGCCGAGGTGCGAGCCTGGCTCTCACCACGATGCCCCTACCCGCGACTCGCCCTCCTCGGGCCTGTCGCGGCCCGCTGCCACGGTAAGCCCGTCACGAAACGGAAGGCCTACTACACCGAAGCTCTCACCTACCTGGCGCTGCACCCGCAAGGTGTGACCAGCGACCAGGTCGCCGACGCACTCGGAACCACCGTCGAACGGGCCCGCACAGTCATGTCCGACCTACGCCAGTGGCTCGGGACCAACCCCCGAACCCGACAGCCGCACATCCCAGACGCCAAGAACTCTCCCCAGGCCAAGGCCAGGGGAGTGGGCCTCTACCTCGTCGAGGACCTCCTCGTCGACGCAGACCTCTTCCGTCGCCTCCGTTCCCGCGGCGTCGCCGCTGGCCGCGACGGCATCGAAGACCTTGAAGCCGCACTGCAGCTCGTCACCGGCCGACCCTTCGACCAACTTCGCCCCGCCGGATGGACATGGCTCATCGACGGGGATCGCACCGACCAACACCTCATCTGTGCCATCACCGATGTCGCCCACATCCTCGTCACCCATCACCTCCACACAGGAGACATCGAAGCCGTCAAACGAGCCGTCGGCACCGCTCTGAGAGCCGACCCTGACTCCGAAACCGCCAGACTCGATCTCGCCGGTATCATGGTCAACGAAGGACACACCGCCTCCGCGCGCCGCATCTTGGCCGACGCCCTCGGCGACAGCGCTGAGCTCGACCCCACCCCCCGCGCCACCGAAATCCTCAACGGCAGGAACTGGTTGCGCACCGGATGACGACGGCGTCGTCCATCCAGTGAACCCCGATGGTCAAAGACCGCACATGCCGATGAGTGGGTGCCGGGATTGTCGAGAGTTGCCGCCGAGAGCCAGGTGGCGCCCTTCTCCTAGCGGACGGTGCCCTGGAATCATCGGAAGTCACTCCGGTCTCCGTTCGCGTGCGTGGAACGGCGCGTTGCTCGTCTGCTGACCCTCGGAGTCACGCCGTGAGGATTGATTCCCCGAACAGTTCAAGATGCACTGGCGAGACACGCGCGGCGATTCCGCGTCCACAGCCGTCCACGGGCAATGATGAGTCGTTCGTGCGCGACATGGAAACCATTCTGGCCGCAGTGCGTGACCCCGCCAGCCGGGAGCAACTGGAAGATCTAGTCCGGGCCTACCAGGCAGGGGCCTTCAGGGCGACGTTTTTTCTACCTGGGTTTCCGTGGCGTTGAACTTGGTTGGCAAGTTGAGGGAGCTCGCCGCCGACGGAGACGCCGGGGCTGTTGCTGAGGTCAAAGCATTGGACGGGGCAATCACGCGCGGAGACGTCAAGTGGCTGCAGCAGTTCGAAAATGACCTTCTCGACAAATGCCGCGATTGTTTCGAGCTCATCAACGGCCGAGATCACTTGGTCCTGTCCCGGCTTAAGCACGACAGGAATAGCTGCGCCCACCCTGCGTTCGTGGCTCCTGATCAAGTGTTTACACCGACGGCAGAGCTCGCCAGATCCCACCTGGTCGCGGCGGTGGACACTGTTCTTGAACAGGCGGCACTTGGTCAATACGGCACTGATGACGGGGCGGTCGGCTCCGGGCCAGTCCAGCGTCAAGACCCTGGATCACAACCGTTCGTTCACAAAGCTCCCCAGAGTCAGTGACCTGCAGTAGCCTCCTGAGCCATGGCACAGTTGCGCGAGTATTCCAAATACCTTGACCTCATTCGGGTCGCCGAGGAAGACGGCGCTACAGAAATGGGGACTCTGCTCACACATGTGGGTTGGAATCGCCCAGACGGATCGCTGTCGATCCACAAGAGAACGAGTCAGGTGGGACGGCGGGCCTTCGCTGCAGTCGGGTTCACGGAGGAGGGCCCAACCGGGGCACCGGTCTCCGACGTGTTGGCACGGGCTGCTTGCTGGTCTAGTGCACATGGATTCGGCCGACTTGCGCAGCGCCTGGGGGATTTCATCGACACGACGTGGCCAGACAACGCCGCCTGCTACAGCGCGAACCCGTTCAGTCACTGAGCGTCCTGCGACCCGACGATGTAGTCGCAGAGAGCAGCGATATCGACGAAGCAGCGGTCCGCGAATTCGCGCTGCGGATGGCCAGAGGCGAGCTCGCTGTCTCAGACCAGCATGTCACGACCAAGACCCGTGGCACCCGGAGCGTCAACTCAGCGTCCATGTGAACATCGAACTTGAGCTTCGACGTTTCGGCCATTAGGCGCTCCCTAGGTATTGACCCACCGGAAAACGTACAGTCCCCGTTCGTCATCGCGATGGCGGGGGGTATAGGGCTGAACATCCGGATCTGCCGCGGTGTGCGAGGGTAGCCTCCGGCGTCGGTGTCCCGAGCACGCCCGCCGTCAATTGCCGCCTTCTGGGCGTAGCCCGACCATGCCGCGATCTCTGAAGTGCCGCGCGGCAAGACCTTCTCGGCCGGGACTCGTCGCTCGCAGCTGGAGCCCGTTCAGAAGGTCGAGCCGTGCAGCATGGGTTCTCCCCAAGCAGTACGAACAGCCGTGTGACGAGTCCGAAGGTTGACGGCATGGTCGATCCAAAGGGTCCCAGGCAGGTGCAGTTCGAGCGGTTGATGGCGTTGCACAGGTACTTCCTTAATGCAGACTTCATGCGCGACACGTTTATGCGCCGGGTTAAGCGCCGCCAGTCGCCGGACGAAGTGGACTTTGCCGCTGGGATGGATGATTCGATCGCATTGAGCCTTTGGTACGCGACGCTCTATGTCGCGATCGAAGGCTGGCGCGCGGTCGGACTGATCGATCCGGAGCTCGCCCCACTCCTAGCCGATGACAGGACCGACGAACTGCGACGCTTCCGCAATCAGGTCTTCCACTACAAGCGTGAGTACGACAACCCACGGGTTCTCGGTTTCTTGGGATGGAGCGATTCAGACGCTCACACGGCGACAGAGTGGGTCAGGCGCACTCACAGGACACTGGGTCGAACCATCGAGAAGGCAATCGAGGACCTCATCGGCTCGAAGGGAACGGACTCACCGGAACAGATCGAAATGCCACTGAGAACCCAGGCGAACACCCCCGTCTGCCGCGCCCGGCAACGCTCCCTCATGCAGCCGTCGGGCCGATTCCTTAGCGGGCGAAGATCCTGTTCGATGTCAGAAGGTGTGTCGAAAGCATAGGTCACCTTGATTCAGTGGCGGTAAGGGAAGGCGTGGGTTCGGGCCGGCATCGACGTGGACCCTCGCCTCTGATGGGGATGGTCAAGAGGGGGTTGGCGTGCCCAAAGTCGACGTTGGCCAAGACGGGCTTGCCGCGAGACCCCGCAGCACCTCGGACGCCTCAGCGGCATCGGCAGTGGAATCGATGAACGTGGGCATGGTGACCTCCTGGTGCCGTGTGACGGGGAGGTGCGCACCGGTCTCCGGTTCCCGGTTGCTCGCGAGCTCGCTCGATACGATGGGCTCGTGGGACGCATTCCGGGGTATTACGAGTGGGACGACGATGACTTGACGCCCGGACGCAAGAAAGAGGGCGGGCTTCACCAGAACCTGTTCGATGCTGACGGCAGCTTGAAGGGAAGCGCACGGTTCGTCCCTGCGGATGAGGTTGACCCCGATCCCGTCTATGTCACGGAGTACGTCACAGAGCGCGTCTACGTCCCAGCAGAAGAGAGGCGCCTTACGCCAGAACAGCAGGAACTCGCTGATCTCATCAGCGAGGTGCTCTTCAAGTTCATGGCCAAGGGAATCGAGCGGGCCAAGCCAAACGTCAAGAAGTGGTGGACGGGGTCAGTTCGTCCATTCGTAGGCGAACAGCGCGCCCGATTTTCACAGCTACGTTCAAGACGCCCGCTGAAGGCAGACCGCGCTCTACTCGAATCTGACCACCTCCCCGAGGGCCGCGATCAAGTTCAAGCTGAGAGCGCCGTGGCCGTATCTCGCCCGAAGATGTCGAGCGCTGAAGCCCAAGCGCGGTATCTCGCAGCAATGGCCGCGCGTGCATTCAGTGAGGAACAGCTGACGATGGTTCGGAGCGCGGACATCATCGACGCCGAGAACATCGCCGAGGTCGAAGCGAGGATTGCCGAACTGCCGCCCAACGAGGTTCGGGAGCTGATGTCCAGGATGGTCACCGATCCTTCAATGCTCGGCGAAGAGACCCTGGCCGAGTTGGCCAGCGTGCTTGCGAGAGTCAGTCCCCCTGCCCAGGATAAGTTCCGCCAGCTACCCCGAGAACGCGACTGAGTATCTCCGACGCCCTGTGCTCTACACCGGTCGGCAGAGCGGGAGAGCGGCAGCGGTGAATGCGGCGGCTGCTGCCCGACGAGCAGCCGGGTCTCGCAGGGTGCCTGGATCGCTGCTTACTCGATGGCGGCGACGGCGGCGTCAAGTACTTCGACGGTGGGTGCGGAGACGGCGATGAGGCCGGAATAGCGGATGCATATTGCGCTGGGTGAGAGCCGGTGTTCCGCTGTGGGGTGAGCCAGTGTTCCGTTGACGGCTGGGCCATGGTGACGCCGCGGTCGGCCGCGGTTTCGCGTGTGGGAGGTTCGTCGGGTCCGTGCCGTTGGGGCACGGTCGTGACGAGAGGGGTCGCCTTCGATGGTCGACTACAAGAGGATTCTTCAGCTTCGTGCTGAGGGGGTGAGCCAGCGCGGGATCGCTGACGCGTTGGGGTGTTCACGTAACACGGTGGCGGGGGTGTTCGCTGCGGCGGACTCGGCTGGTGTCGGGTTCGGGCAGGTTGCGGACCTCGGGGCTGACGAGGTCCGCGCCCTGTTGCTGCCGGAGCCGGTGAGGCCGGACTCTGGGCGGGCTGCACCAGATTTCGAGTATGTGCACCGGGAGTTGGGTCGGCCGTCGGTGACATTGCTGGTGTTGTGGAACGAGTATGTGGCGAGGTGCCGTTCGACGGGCGAGGTGCCGTACCAGTATTCGTTCTTCAACGAACAGTACCGCCGCTGGATGAAGTCGACGGGGGCGTCGATGCGGATCCAGCGCAGCCCCGGGGAGTCGGTCGAGGTCGACTGGGCCGGGGACCCGATGTGGTTCGCTGATCCGCTGAGCGGGACCCCGACCCAGGCGTGGGTGTTCGTGGCGGCGTTGTCGTTCAGCGCCTACACCTATGTGGAGGCATTCACCGACATGACGCTGTCGTCGTGGATCGAGGGCCACGTGCATGCGTTCGAGCAGTTCGGGGGCGTGGGTCGTCTGCTGGTGCCTGACAACCTCCGCACGGGGGTGTCGCGGGCGGACCGGTACGAGCCGGCGTTGAACCCGGCCTACGCCCAGTTGGCGGAGCATTACGGCACCGCGATCATCCCGGCCCGCGTGAAACGTCCCCGCGACAAGGCGGTGGTCGAAGGCAGCGTCCGGTTCGTCGCAGGTCAGGTCGCCGCGATACTGCGCAACCGTCAGTTCGTCGGGTTGGCGGAGCTGAACGAGGCCATCTTCGACGAGGTCGCCGCGATCAACGCCCGCCCGTTCCAGAAGCGGGAGGACTCCCGGCTGGTGGTGTTCGAACGCGACGAGAAGCCGCTCCTGATGCCGCTGCCGCCGATCGGATTCGAGCTGGCCGATCTCCGCAAGGCGAAAGTGGGGCCGAACTATCACGTCCAGGTCGACCGGAACTTCTACTCGGTCCCCGCGAGGCTGATCGGTGAATCGCTGGATGTCCGGGTCACCTCCAGCATCGTGGAGGTGTTCGATGGCGTCGAACGCGTCGCGTCCCATCCGCGGTTCAAGGGGGTCAGGGGCCGCTACTCGACCCTGCCCGCGCACATGCCGGCCTCGCACGCGAGCCGGCTGGTGGACTGGTCACCGGAACGCTTCGAGCAGTGGGCCGCGACCGTCGGACCGAACACGCAGGCCGCGATCCGGGCGATCCTCGGCTCACGCAAGATCGTCGAGCAGTCCTACCGGTCATGCCTGGGGGTGATGTCGCTGGCCAAGAGGTCGGGCGGTATGGCCCGGCTGGAGGACACCTGCGGCAGGGCGTTGGCGGCCACCCCTGCGCCGTCCTACACGCTGATCAAGAAGCTATGGGCTGGATGGACACCGGTCCCGACCCCGCCGCCGCCATCGCTGGGTGATGCAGGGTTCGTCCGCGGCGCTGACTACTACGGGAGCCGGGCATGATCGACATCGAAACCCTCACCCGGCTCAAGACCATGCGGCTCTCGGGGATGGCCGAGTACTTCGAGAACCTCGCCGACACCACCACCGCGGCCTCGTTGAACGGCCCAGAGCTGGTCAAGCAGGCCGTCGACTGGGAATACGAACGGCGCCGTGACAGCAAGCTGCACCGACTCCGCCGGCAGGCCGGCCTCGCGCAACCCGGTGCCGACATCGCCGACCTCAAGGCCATGCCCGGACGCAGCGTCGACGCCGAGTTGATCAGCCGGCTGGCGATCGGCTCCTATCTGGTCAAACACCAAGACGTCATCCTGCAAGGACCCACCGGAGCCGGGAAAACCTACGTCGCCTGCGCCCTGGGGAACAAGGCCTGCCAGCAGTACCGCAGAGTGCTCTACCTGTCCGCCGATGAACTGTTCGACCGGATCACCATCGCGGAGCGCACCGGCGACAAGAAACGCTGCCTCGACACGCTGGTCAAGGTCGAGCTGCTGATCATCGACGACTGGTTCCTCACACCGCCGAGCCGGCCCCAGGTCCAGCAACTCCACACCCTGATCGACCGACGCCACAAGAGGGCCTCAACGATCTACTGCACCCAGCTGCCGCCCGGTCAATGGCACGACCGGATGGAAGAGAAGATCCTCGCCGACGCCATCGTCGACCGGATCACCACCAACGCGCACGCCACCGTCCTCAATTGCGACGACTCCATGCGCAAACACTTCACCCAGCTCGAGTGACCAAACGTTGGGGGCCGACCAGCCGTCGGCCCCCAACGCCCCACGGTCCACCCAGGCCCGTCGCAGTGGCTCAGCGCCCCCCGGAACACTGGCTCACCACACAGCGGAACACCGGCCCTACCTGAGCGCAATATCCA
>DJWE01000084.1:0-14109 GCA_002441465.1 Propionibacteriaceae bacterium UBA6238
CGACATCGACCTCGAGCGTCGCCGCATCTCGCTGAGCCTGAAGCAGGCCAACGAGGGTGTGGACGTCGGCGCGGACGATTTCGATCCGGCGCTCTACGGCATGACCGCTTCCTACGACGAGCAGGGCAACTACATCTACCCCGAGGGCTTCGATCCGGAGACGCAGGAGTGGAAGCCCGGCTACGAGGAGCAGCAGCGGGCATGGGAGCAGCAGTACGCCGAGGCCCAGGCCCGGTGGCTGGCTCACAAGAAGCAGGTCGAGGAGGCAGAGGCGGCGGATGTGCAGGCCGCGGTGGCCGAGGCCACTGCCGCTGCGTACTCCTCCGGTGCGGCCGACGAGTCGGCGGCCGAGGGTTCCCTCGCTTCCGACGAGGCGCTCCAGGCGCTGCGGGAGAAGCTCACCGGCAGCCGCTGACACGCAGTTCGCGCGACGTGCCCCTCACTTCGGTGGGGGGCACGTCGTCGTTTCACTGACGGCTGGCATCATTGAGCCGCGCGAGGACATGGTCGGCCGGATCGAGGGGCGCGGATGAACGGGCATCGTGGACGGTTCGTGATTGGCCTGACCGGAGGGATCGGATCGGGGAAGTCGACAGTGGCGGAGTTGCTGGCCGCCCGCGGCGCGGTCGTGATCGACGCCGACCGGCTGGCCCGTGAGGTCGTCGAGCCGGGGACGCCTGGCCTGAGTGCGGTTGTCGAGCGGTTCGGCACCGGCGTGCTCGCCGCCGACGGCAGTCTCGACCGGTCGGCGCTGGGCCGGTTGGTCTTCGCCGACCCGGACGCGCGTCGTGACCTCGAGGCGATCATCCATCCGGCAGTGGGTGCTCGGGCCGCGGCCATGGTCGCGGCCACTCCTGCGGACGCGGTCGTGGTTCAGATGATCCCGCTGCTGGTGGAGACGGGCCAGCAGGATGGTTTCGACGTGGTCGTGGTCGTGGACGCGTCGCCGCGGGTGCAGATCGATCGCGTCCGCGCCCGGGACGGGCTCAGCGAGGCCGAGGCCGCCGAGCGGATGGCCGCACAGGCCGATCGGGAGGCGCGCCTCGCTGCGGCCGACGTCGTGATCACCAATGATGGCGGCCTGGCCGAACTCGAGCGGCAGGTGGAGCGGTTCTGGCTCCAGTGGTGCGTGCGTCCGGACGACTGAGCCGTGCCTTGCCTGTGGCCGCGCGGCGGTCGGCGCAGGTCCGCGGGATGTGTCTGAGGGGACGCCTATGCTCGTCCCCGTGCGACCAGTGAGTGATGTTCAGCGCCGGGTGGCGCCCTTCCATGTGGTGGCCGACTTTGCGCCGGCCGGCGATCAGCCGGCGGCCATCGACGAGCTCCAGCAGCGAATCGAGGCCGGCGAGAACGACGTCGTCCTGCTCGGCGCGACCGGTACGGGCAAGACCGCGACGGTGGCCTGGTTGACCGAGCGCTTGCAGCGTCCCGTGCTCGTGATGCAGCCGAACAAGACCCTGGCCGCGCAATTCGCGAACGAGTTGCGCCAGTTCTTTCCCGACAACGCCGTGGAGTACTTCGTCTCCTACTACGACTNNGACCTGCTGCCGGACAACGCCATCGAGTACTTCGTCTCGTACTACGACTACTACCAGCCGGAGGCCTACCTCCCGCAGACGGACACCTACATCGAGAAGGACTCCTCGCTCAACGAGGAGGTGGAGCGACTGCGCCACTCGGCTACGAACTCCTTGTTGACCAGGCGAGACGTGATCGTGGTGGCCACCGTGTCGGCGATCTATGGCCTGGGCACGCCACAGGAGTACGTCGACCGGATGGTCCGGTTGCGTCGCGGAGAGGAGATCGACCGGGACACGCTGCTGCGTCGGCTGGTCGATATCCAGTACGTCCGCAACGACCTGGCCGCCACCCGTGGCACCTTCCGGGTGCACGGAGACACCGTCGAGATCTTCCCGATGTACGAGGAGCACGCCGTGCGGGTGGAGTTCTTCGGCGACGAGATCGAGGCGCTCTCGACCCTGCACCCGCTCACCGGTGAGGTGCTCAGCACCGATACCGAGGTGTATGTGTTCCCGGCCTCGCACTACGTCGCGGGCCCGGAGAGGATGGAGCGGGCGATCGAGGGAATCGAGACCGAACTCGAGGGTCGGCTGGCCGGGCTGGAGGCGGAGGGCAAGCTGTTGGAGGCCCAGCGGCTGCGCATGCGCACCAGCTACGACGTCGAGATGATGCGCCAGATCGGCACCTGTTCGGGCATCGAGAACTACTCCCGCCACATCGACGGACGCGGCGGGGGCAGCGCGCCCAACTGCCTGCTGGACTACTTCCCCGAGGACTTCTTGCTGGTGATCGACGAGTCGCATGTCACCGTCCCCCAGATCGGAGGCATGTACGAGGGTGACATGTCCCGCAAGCGGACGCTGGTCGAGCACGGTTTCCGGTTGCCATCGGCGATGGACAACCGCCCGCTGCGCTGGGAGGAGTTCGTCGAACGGATCGGGCAGACCGTGTACCTGTCGGCCACCCCGGGTCCCTACGAGCTCGCGAAGTCGCGCGGATTCGTCGAGCAGCTGATCCGACCCACCGGTCTGGTCGATCCGGAGATCATCGTGAAGCCGACCAAGGGCCAGATCGACGACCTGATGGCCGAGATCCGGGCGCGTACCGAGCGGAACGAGCGAGTGCTTGTCACGACGCTCACCAAGAAGATGTCCGAGGACCTCACCGACTACCTGATGGAGAACGGTGTTCGAACCCGGTACCTGCACTCCGAGGTCGATACGCTGCGCCGGATCGAGCTCCTGCGGGAGCTGCGGTTGGGCACCTACGACGTCCTGGTCGGCATCAACCTGCTGCGCGAGGGCCTNNCAAGGAGGGCTTCCTGCGCTCCGAGCGATCGCTGATCCAGACCATCGGCCGAGCCGCGCGCAACGTGGCTGGTCAGGTGCATATGTACGCCGACACGATCACGGCGTCGATGGCCGCGGCCATCGACGAGACCAACCGGCGCCGCGAGAAGCAGGTCGCCTACAACACCGAGCGGGGCATCGACCCGCAGCCGCTGCGCAAGAAGATCGCGGACCTGACCGACCTGCTCGCCAGGGAGGACGCAGACACCCAGGATCTCGTCTCGAGGGCCGGAGGCCGGCGTCCGACCAGCCCGGTGCCGTCGCTGTCGGCGGAGAAGTCGCGCGACCTGGGCGCAATGCCTTCGAGCGAACTGGCCGGCCTGATCAGCGAGCTCACCGAGCAGATGCATGCGGCCGCGGCCGAACTCCAGTTCGAGCTGGCCGCCCGGCTGCGCGACGAGATTGCCGACCTGAAGAAGACGCTGCGGCAGATGCTGGAGGCCACCCGCTGAACCTGGTGGCGCGGCTTTTGGTCGGGTGCCCCGTGGCTGAGAGAATCGACGAGTACCGCTGGAGACAGCGTGAAACCGCCCCCGATCCGACGACCCGGAAGCTGCTGGCATGGATGTGACCGCTGAGGTGTGGTTGGGCACGATCGCGGTGTTGGCGGTCGTGCTCGTAGTGGACCTGGTGGTGATCGGGCGCCGTCCGCATGTGCCGTCGATGCGCGAGGCGGGGGTGGCGATCGGGGTGTACTCGGGCTTGGCGGTGTTGTTCGGGCTGTGGGTGTGGTGGGCGCACGGCCCGGGATTCGCCGGGGAGTTCTTCGCAGGGTGGTTGACCGAGTACAGCCTGAGTGTGGACAACCTGTTCGTCTTCGTGCTGATCATGGCGAACCTGCGGGTGCCCAGGGAGTTGCAGCAGTTCGCGTTGATGTTCGGGATCGTGTTGGCGCTCGTGTTTCGCGGCGTCTTCATCGCTGTGGGCGCGGCGGCGATCGAGCGGTTCAGCTGGGTGTTCGTGGTGTTCGGGGTGTTTCTGGTCTATACCGCGGTGCGGCTGTATCTGGACTACGTCGCCGACGACGATTCCGATGAGGCGACCGAGAACGCGGTGATGCGATGGGTGCGTGGCCGGTTTCCTTCGACCCCGGACTTCCGGGGCACGAAGCTGGTCGTGATCGAGGAGGGTCGCCGGCTGGCCACACCGATGCTGTTGGTGGTGGTGGCGTTGGGCACGACCGACCTGTTGTTCGCCTTGGACTCGATTCCGGCGATCTACGGGTTGACCCAGGAGCCGTACCTGGTGTTCACCGCGAACGTGTTCGCCCTGATGGGGTTGCGGCAGCTGTACTTCCTGATCGGTGGGTTGCTGCGGCGGCTGGTCTATCTCTCGGTCGGGTTGGCGGTGATCCTGGCGTTCATCGGGGTGAAGCTGGTCCTGCACGCGGTGCATGAGTACGGCTGGGACGCGGCCCTGGGCCTGGATCTCGACATTCCGATCTGGCTGTCGCTGCTGGTGATCATCGCCACGCTTGCCATCACCACCGTGGCCAGCCTGCTCACCTCACCCCCGGAGACCCGCTCAAGCCCTCCGGATGCCCCCTCAGGCCAATAGTGAAGGCTGCAATCCGTCCGCACCAGAGACCGCGGAGGCCGGCAGCCGGCCGCTCAGCCAAGCCCAGAGTCGGGCGTCGCTTCCGGTGACTCGGCGAGGCTGATCGCCCGAACCGAGTTGTGCGATCAGCGAGTCGCCCTCGATCCGAAGCGCGGGAAAATCCTCGTCACGGCGCAGGTCCAGCACCCAACGGAGCAGCCAGGCGGCGGCGTCCGGGTCGAAGGCATCAGGGCTGTGGTCTCGATCGAGGTCGAGGTGGTGGATGCAGACCTCGTGCAGTCTCGACAGCGGCACGGCGGACAGGATCAGCTTGCGCCCGTGCAGGATCACCGGAGAGGTCCAGTAGGTGACCGTTTCGATGGCGGCCTGGAGTGCGCCCGCACTGGTATCCAAGTCGATCTGCAGCTCCAAGCCGGTGCGATCCGCCCCCATCTCCAGGGCGGCCCGTCGCTGGGCGGCTGTGGGCGGGCGCGGCTGCGGCCGACCGGCCGACACAGCCGTGACCACGTCGCGGAGGTAGTCGGCTCCGCGAGCGACGTGCGTCGCCACATGCGCTCGCGACCACCCGGGAAGGGGGCTCGGCTCGTGCCACTGCTCGTTCGAAATGCCGATTGTGAAGCCGAGCAGCCGCTGGGTGGCATCGGCCTTCCAGCGGTGCACGTCGTCCACCGGAATCGACCCGGTGTACTGGCTCATGGGTCAAACCTATGACCCGGCGGCACCTCGCGGCCAGCCCGTTACCGGTCGGGGAACGAGTGTCAGAGCCAGCATCTACCATGTTCGGCGTGACTGACCGGCTGATCGTGCGAGGTGCACGCGAGCACAATCTGCGCAATATCAACCTGGATCTCCCGCGGGATGCGTTGATCGTGTTCACCGGGCTCTCCGGGTCGGGCAAGTCCAGCTTGGCCTTCGACACGATCTTCGCCGAGGGCCAGCGCCGCTACGTGGAGAGCTTGTCCGCCTATGCCCGGCAGTTCCTCGGCCAGATGGACAAGCCCGACGTCGACTTCATCGAAGGTCTGTCGCCGGCGGTCTCGATCGACCAGAAATCCACCAGCAGGAATCCGCGTTCGACCGTGGGCACGATCACCGAGATCTATGACTATCTTCGGCTGCTCTACGCCCGGGCGGGACGTCCGCACTGCCCCGAGTGCGGCGAGCCGATCAGCAGGCAGTCCCCGCAGCAGATCGTCGATCGGCTGCTCGCTCTCCCGGAGGGCACCCGGTTCCAGGTGCTCGCTCCGGTGGTCCGGGGTCGTAAGGGAGAGTATGTCGACTTGTTCCGGCAGCTGGCCGGGCAGGGCCTGTCCCGGGTGCGGGTGGACGGAGAGGTACACCAACTGGTGACGCCGCCCACCCTGGAGAAGCAGAAGAAGCACTCCATCGACGTGATCGTCGATCGGTTGGCGGTCAAGCCCAGCATCAAGCAACGGTTGACCGATTCGGTGGAGACGGCCCTCGGCCTGGCCGGGGGAGTGGTCTCGATCGACTTCGTCGATCTTCCCGATACCGATCCGAAGCGGGAGCGGCGCTATTCCGAGCGACTGGCCTGCCCGAACGACCACGACATCTCGGTCGAGGAGTTGGAGCCGCGCCAGTTCTCGTTCAACGGGCCGTGGGGAGCCTGCCCGGCGTGTTCGGGGCTGGGCACTCGTATGGAGGTGGACGTCGACCTGGTCGTGCCCGACCCCAGCCGCAGCCTCGCCGATGGTGCGATCGCCATGTGGCAGACCCCATATCTGGCCGGGTACTTCCAGAACCTGTTCGTCGCGCTGGCCGAGCAGGAGGGCTTCTCGGTGCACGCGCCCTGGGAGGAGTTGCCCAGCCGGGTCCAGGGCCTGCTCCTGATGGGAGTGCCGCATGCGCTCACCGTGCACAGTCGCACCCGCCATGGTCGCGAGCACACTTATCGGGCCAAGTACGAGGGGGCGGTGCCCTACATTCGGCGTCGTCATGCGGAGGCCGAGTCCGACAACGCTCGCGAGCGCTACGCCGGCTACATGAGAGAGGTCCCTTGCCTCACCTGCAACGGTGCTCGGCTGAAGCCGAGTTCGCTCGCCGTCACGGTGAGTGGGCGCAACATCGCCGAGGTGTCGGCGATGGCGATCGACGAGGTCGCGGCCTTCATGCGAAACCTGGAGCTGACCGAGCGGGAAGCCCAGATCGCCGAGCGCGTGGTCAAGGAGATCAACGAGCGGTTGCGTTTCCTGCTCGACGTCGGCCTCGACTACCTGAGTCTGTCTCGTCCCGCCGGCAGCTTGTCCGGAGGGGAGGCCCAGCGCATCCGCCTGGCGACGCAGATCGGGTCCGGCCTGGTCGGAGTGCTCTACGTGCTCGACGAGCCGTCCATCGGGCTGCACCAGCGGGACAACCGGCGGCTGATCGACACGCTGCTGCGGCTGCGCGAGCTCGGCAACACCCTGATCGTCGTCGAACACGACGAGGACACCATCCGCACCGCCGACTGGGCGGTCGACATCGGGCCGGGCGCCGGCGAGCACGGTGGCGAGGTGATCGTCTCCGGCCCCGTGGACGAGTTGCTGCGCAGCCGGACGTCGCTGACCGGCGCCTACCTGTCGGGGCGGCGGTCCATCCCGATGCCGGCACGGCGCCGGGCCGGGGACGGCACCGCGATCACGGTGCTCGGCGCGGCCGAGCACAACCTGCGCACGATCGACGTCGCGTTCCCGCTGGGCACGCTGATCGCGGTCACGGGGGTGTCCGGCTCGGGCAAGTCCTCGCTGGTGAACAGCATCCTCTACACAGCGCTGGCCAAGAAGCTGTACAACGCCCATGCAGTGCCCGGCCGGCACCGTTCGATCATGGGCACCGAGCACATCGACAAGAGCATCCACGTCGACCAGTCGCCGATCGGGCGTACCCCGCGGTCCAACCCGGCCACCTACACCGGCGTGTTCGATCGCGTCCGCAAGCTGTTCGCAGAGACCCCCGAGGCGAAGGTGCGGGGCTACCAGCAGGGCCGGTTCTCGTTCAACGTGAAGGGCGGGCGCTGCGAGAACTGCGCCGGCGACGGCACGATCAAGATCGAGATGAACTTCCTGCCCGACGTGTACGTGCCCTGCGAGGTGTGTCATGGGGCCCGCTACAACCGGGAGACTCTGGAAGTCCACTACAAGGGACGCACGATCGCCGAAGTCCTCAACATGCCGATCGAGGAGGCGGTGGAGTTCTTCGGCGCGATCCCGGCCATCGCCCGGCACTTGCGCACCTTGGTGGACGTCGGTCTCGGCTACGTCCGCCTCGGCCAGCCTGCCACGACCCTGTCCGGTGGCGAGGCCCAGCGGGTGAAACTGGCGTCGGAGCTGCAGAAGCGCTCAACCGGCCGCACGCTGTACGTGCTGGACGAACCCACGACCGGGCTGCACTTCGAGGACATTCGCAAGCTGCTCGACGTCCTGCAGTCGTTGGTCGACAAGGGCAACACGGTGGTGGTGATCGAACACAATCTCGACGTGATCAAGGCGGCCGACTGGGTGATTGACCTCGGGCCGGAAGGAGGTTCCCGAGGCGGGCTGGTGATCGCAGAAGGCACGCCCGAAGAGGTCGCCGACAACCCGGCGTCGTTCACCGGGGCGTTCTTGAAACCGATCCTGGCCGGCCACCGGGTGAGCGCGGGGGACGACCCCGATCTGCTCAGCGAGGCGGGCTGAGCCGGCGGGTGTCAACTGATCGTGAGCGTGTCGCCGTTCACAGTCACGGTGGCCTTGGTCAGGGCCTTGGTTGCCGGGCCGGTCAGCACCGACCCGTCCGCCAGGGAGAAGGAGCTGCCGTGGCGCCCGCAGATGATCGCGGCGTCACTCACTTGCTGTACCGGCAGGTTCTGGTGCGTGCACAGGTAGCCGAACGCCTCGAAGGTGCCCTTCGTGGGCTGGGTCACCACGAACGTGCCGACGATCTTGCCACCGCCGACGGGGATGTCGGCCGCGGCGACGGTCGTGGGACCTGAGCCGCCCGAACCGGACGTGCCGGAGCCCGCGGCGCAACCGCCGAGACAGAGGGTGATCGCGGCGATCCCGGCGGATTCCAGGACGGCGCGGCGGGAAGGGAACGGCTGCCCGGTCATCGGAGCCTCCTCAGTGAGATAACGGAATAGTAGAGCCGTCAACCAAGCCGTACCCGAGCCGGTCCCGCGCGTCCTGCGGTGTCGGTGCGGGTGCCTATGCTGAGCGGCATGGCTGATCCGGCGACCTACCGTCCGGCGTCCGGCACGATTCCCACCGGCCCCGGCGTATATCGCTTCAGCGATGCCGACGGGCGGGTGATCTACGTCGGCAAGGCGATCAACCTGCGGCAACGGCTGAACTCCTATTTCGCCGATCCGGCGGCGCTCCATTTCCGCACCCAGACGATGGTCCGCACCGCCGCGCGGGTCGAGTGGACGCTGGTTCGCAACGAGCTCGAGGCGTTGCAGCTGGAGTACACCTGGATCAAGCAGTACGAGCCGCGGTTCAACATCAAGTACCGCGACGACAAGTCCTACCCGTGGGTGGCCGTGACCTGGTCGGAGGAATTCCCGCGGGTGTTCGTCGGCCGTGGCAGCAAGCGCAAGGGCACCCGCTACTTCGGTCCCTATGCGCAGGCCTGGGCGATCCGGGACACGATCGACTCCCTGCTGCGGGTGTTCCCGATGCGTTCGTGCACGAAGGGCGTGTTCAACAGCTCGCATGCGTCCGGGCGGCCCTGTCTGATGGGCTACATCGGCAAGTGCGCCGCGCCCTGCGTCGGGCGGATCGACGCTGACGCGCACCGCGACCTGGTTCAGGACGTGTGTGACTTCTTGGCCGGGCACACCGCCGCCCTGATCCGGCGGTTGGACGCCGAGATGCACGTGGCGTCCACCAATCTCGAGTTCGAGCGCGCCGCAGTGCTGCGCGATCAGCTGGCTGCGCTGAAGCAGGCGACCGAGCGCAACGCGATCGTGCTCGGCGATGGCACCGACGCCGACATCGTCGCGCTCGCGGAGGACCCGCTGGAGGTGGCGGTGCAGGTGTTCCATGTGCGCGACGGGCGGGTGCGGGGCGAGCGCGGCTGGGTGGCCGAGCGCAGCGACGATGGCGACACCGAGGCGCTGCTGGAGCAGTTCCTGTTGCAGCTCTATGCCGACGTCGACGCCGACGCGATCCCGCCGCAGGTGCTGCTGCCTGCACTGCCCGGGTCCGCCGACGTGCTCGCGCAGCTTCTCAGCGAGCAGCGGGGAGGCACCGTGCGGCTGAAGGTACCCCGACGTGGTGACAAGGCCGCGCTGTTGCAGACGGCGGCGCGCAATGCCGCCGACGCGCTCGCGTTGCACAAGGTCCGTCGGGCCAGCGACCTGTCCACCCGGAACCGGGCGCTGGAAGAGCTGCAGGAGGCGCTCGACCTGCCGCAGGTGCCGCTGCGGATCGAGTGCTACGACATCTCCCACACGATGGGCACCGAGGTGGTCGCCTCGATGGTCGTCTTCGAGGACGGGTTGGCCCGCAAGAGCGAATACCGCCGGTTCGTGATCCGCACCGTCGAGGGCAGCAACGATGTGGGCGCGATGCACGAGGTGATCACCCGCCGGTTCACCCGCTTGCTCGACGAGCGGCGGCAGGCCGCTGCCGCTGAGGCCGAGTCGGGCCCGCTGCTGGTCGACCCCACGACGGGCGCGCCGCGCAAGTTCGCCTACGCTCCGGCATTGGTCGTCGTGGACGGGGGCGCTCCCCAGGTGGCCGCCGCGGAGCAGGCGCTGGCCGAGCTCGGCATCGTGGATGTGGCGCTGTGCGGGTTGGCGAAGCGGCTGGAGGAGGTCTGGCTGCCGGGCGAGGAGTATCCGCTGATCCTGCCGCGCACCAGCGAAGGCCTATACCTGCTGCAGCGCATCCGCGACGAGGCCCACCGATTCGCGATCACCCACCACCGCAGCCGGCGCAGCGCGTCCATGGTCGAGTCATTGCTGGACGAGGTTCCCGGCCTCGGCGAGATCCGGCGCAAGGCGCTGATCACCTACTTCGGTTCGCTGCGCAAGCTGCGCCTGGCGAGCGTGGCAGAGCTCGCCGAGGTGCCGGGCATCGGTCCGAGCACGGCCGCGGCGATCAAGCGCGTCCTGGAAGACCACGAGGCGCCGGTGGCGATCAACGTGACCACCGGCGAGGTACTCCAGGAGTGAGCGCCGGGCGTGAGGATAATGGCGTCATGAACGACCTCGCGCCTCCTGTCGAGTTGCTCGTCATCACCGGCATGTCCGGCGCCGGACGGCGTACCGCCGGGCATGCGCTGGAGGATCTCGGCTGGTTCGTGGTCGACAACCTTCCGCCGAGCATGCTGCCGGAGTTGATCGAGGTGAGCCGGGAGCGCCAGTTCAGCCGGGTGGCCGTCCTTCTCGACGTGCGTAGCCGGTCGGATTTCCGGCAGATCCCGGCGGCGTTCACGACGCTGGGGGAGGCCGGGGTGGTGCCGCAGATCCTCTTTCTGGACGCCAGCGACGAGGCGATCGTGCGCCGCCAGGAGTCGGTGCGTCGGCCGCTTCCCCTGCAAGGCTCGGGACGCTTGCTCGACGGCATCCAGAAGGAGCGCAAGATGCTGGCCGGGCTGCGGGCCAGCGCCGATCTGGTCATCGACACCACCTCGATCAACATCCACGAACTGGCCACCCGGGTGGCGCAGGCCTTCGCCGATTCCGACGAGACCGAGTTGCAGCTGACTCTGATGTCGTTCGGCTTCAAGAACGGCATCCCGATCGATGCCGACCTGGTCTTCGACGCCCGCTTCCTGCCCAATCCGCACTGGGTGCCGGCGTTGCGTCCCCAGACCGGACTCGCGCAGCCGGTGTCCGCCTACGTGCTGGGCCAGCCGGACGCCGAACCGTTCCTCGACCATGCCCTCGGCCTGATCGACCTGATCCGGCCCGGCTACGTCCGGGAGGGGAAGCGGCACGCCACCGTGGCCATCGGGTGCACCGGCGGCAAGCACCGCTCCACCGCGCTGGTCGAGGAGCTGGCGCGCCGACTGTCCGACCAGGGCGTCCGTACCGAGGTCGTGCACCGGGATCTGGGCCTGGAGTGAGCAGGCCACGGCGCTCCTCCTCTCCGCGGTGGTTCCTCGAACAACCCCGCGGGGCCCTCGCATGAATGCGTTTCGCCGTCCACCCGCCGTGGTCGCTTTCGGGGGTGGCCACGGCCTCTCGGCCAGCCTCACTGCGCTGCGCCAGCTCACCCATCGGCTCACCGCGGTGGTCACCGTCGCCGACGACGGCGGCTCGTCCGGACGCCTGCGGGAGGAGTTCCCGATCCTCCCGCCCGGTGACCTGCGGATGGCCCTGGCGGCGTTGTGCGGCGATGACGAGGTAGGCCGGGCCTGGGCGGAGGTGCTGCAGTCGCGCTTCCCCGGTGAGGGGCCACTCGGTGGGCACAGTATCGGGAACCTGCTCATCGCCGGCCTGTGGCAACAGCTGGCCGATCCTGTCGCTGGGCTGGACATGGTGGCCGCCATGCTGCATGTCGAGGGACGCGTCCTGCCGATGGCTGCGGTGCCTTTGGTGATCGAGGCCGACGTGATCGGAGGCGATCCGTCCCGTCCGGATGAGGTCGAGGTCGTGGTCGGTCAGGAGGCGGTCGCGCTCGCCACCGGTGACATCAGCGACGTGCGGCTCACGCCCACGAATCCGCCGGCGGTCCCGGAGGCTCTGCAAGCGATCCGCGCGGCGGACTTTCTCGTGCTCGGCCCCGGATCGTGGTACTCCTCGGTGATCCCGCACGTCTTGGTGCCGGAGTTGCTCGAGGCGGTCCGCACCTCGCCCGCCCAGCGCATCCTCACGCTCAACCTGGTGCCCACCGAGGACGAGACGCCGGCCTACACCGCCTCGCGCCACATCGAGGTCTTGGCCGAGCATGCGCCTCGGCTGCGTTTCGACGTCGTCGTGGCCGACCCGAGCTTCAGCGTCGGGGATCCGCACCTCGCCACCTACGTCGCCTCGCTGGGCGCCCGGCTGGTGGTCGCACCGGTGCGAATGCGGGACGGGTCGCCGCGTCACGACCCCCATCTGCTGGCCTCGGTTTATGCCGGGATCATGGGTCTGTAGGCTAAGCCCACTCACGACCCTCCGCGAAAGGCAGCACCAGACCGCTATGGCAATGACGCAGCAGGTGAAGTCGGAGCTCGCCACTCTTGAGGTGACGAAGCCCGAACTGCGCAAGGCCGAGGTGGCCGCCCTGCTGAGGTTCGCCAACGGCCTGCACATCGCAGGCGGGCGGATCGTGGTGGAGGCGGAGCTCGACACCGGCGCAGCCGCGCGTCGGCTCCGCACGGCGATCTCCGAGCTGTTCGGGTTCACCTGCGAGTTCGTGGTGATCACCGGAAGCGCGCTACGCCGGGGAACCCGCTACGTCGTCCGGCTGATTCGGGACGGGGAGTCGCTTGCCCGGCAGACCGGCCTGATCGATCCGCGTGGACGCCCCGTCCGTGGCCTCCCGGTGCAGGTTGTCAATGGTGGGCTGGATGTGTCCGTCGCGGCGTGGCGAGGTGCTTTCCTTGCTCACGGCTCGCTCACTGAGCCGGGTCGCTCGATGGCCCTGGAAGTCACCTGCCCTGGCTCGGAGGCTGCGCTCGCGCTGGTCGGCGCCGCCCGCCGGCTCGGGATCAGCGCCAAAGCCCGGGAGGTCCGAGGCATCGACCGGGTGGTGATCCGCGACGGCGACGCGATCTCCGCGATGCTCACCCGGCTCGGCGCCCACGAGACCGTGCTGGCCTGGGAGGACCGGCGGATGCGCCGCGAGGTGCGGGCATCGGCGAACCGGTTGGCGAACTTCGATGACGCGAACCTGCGCCGTTCGGCGCGGGCCGCCGTCGCTGCCGGTGCTCGGGTGAAGCGAGCCCTGGAGATCCTGGGCGACGACATTCCCGAGCACTTGCTGGTGGCCGGCCAGTTGCGACTGGAGCACAAGCAGGCCAGCCTCGAAGAGCTCGGGCAGCTGCACGTCCCCCCGCTCACCAAGGACGCGGTCGCCGGCCGGATCCGGCGGTTGCTGGCCACCGCGGACAAGCGGGCGGCGGAGCTCGGCATTCCGAACACCGAGGCCGGCCTGAGTCCGGAGATGCTCGACGACGACGCGTGAGGGACGCGCGTCGACCCGGCGCGGAGTCACGATCGACTGCGTCCCTGCGGTGTTGGGAGTAGCCGATCGTGACGGACCCGAGTACCGATTCCGGATCGGAGCCCGCGGCAACCCGCGTCAGCGCGAACCGCTAGGGTGGAACTTGAACACGGCTGGGCCAAAGCCCGCCGCTGGACACCGGTTCGTAAAGGAGACCCTCACAACATGACCGTCAAGGTTGGCATCAACGGCTTCGGCCGAATCGGCCGCAACTACTTCCGTGCCCTGGTCGCTTCTGGCGCCGATCTGGACGTGGTGGCCGTCAACGACCTCACCGACAACAAGACCCTCGCGCAGCTGCTGAAGTACGACTCGATCTTGGGTCGCTTCCCGGGCGAGGTCACCTACGACGAGAAGGCCCTCTACGTGGATGGCAAGGAGATCAAGGCGTTCGAGGAGCGCGATCCGGCCAACCTGCCGTGGGGTGAGCTGGGCGTCGACATCGTGATCGAGTCCACCGGCTTCTTCACCGACGCGACCAAGGCGAAGGCGCACATCGACGCAGGCGCCAAGAAGGTGCTCATCTCCGCCCCGGCGAAGAACGA
>DJWE01000084.1:14229-49583 GCA_002441465.1 Propionibacteriaceae bacterium UBA6238
ACCCAGGACCAGAACCTGCAGGACGCCCCGCACAAGGATCTGCGTCGCGCCCGCGCCGCCGCCCTGAACATCGTCCCGACCACGACCGGTGCGGCCAAGGCCGTCGCTTTGGTGCTGCCGGAGCTGAAGGGCAAGCTGGACGGTTACGCGCTGCGCGTCCCGACCCCGACCGGCTCGGTGACCGACCTCACCTTCGAGGCCTCCCGCGAGACCACCGTCGAGGAGATCAACGCGATCGTCAAGGCTGCGGCGGAGGGCCCGCTGAAGGGCATCCTCGAGTACAGCACCGACCCGATCGTCAGCAAGGACATCGAGACCTACCCGCTGTCCAGCATCTTCGACGCGCCGCTGACCAAGGTGATCGGCAACCAGGTGAAGGTCGTCTNNTGGTACGACAACGAGTGGGGTTACTCCAACCGGCTGGTCGACCTGACCGTGCTGGTGGGCTCCAAGCTCTGATGCACCATGACGGGTCGGTCCGCGCTGCGGGCCGGCCCGTCTCTTCATGTGACAACGGCAAGAAAGGCAAGAGGTGAAATCAGTCAAGGACCTCGGTGACCTGAAGGGCAAGCGCGTCTTGATCCGCTGCGACTTCAACGTCCCGCTGGACGGGGAGACCATCACCGACGATGGCCGGATCCGGGCGGCGCTGCCGACCCTGACCCTGCTCAAGGACGCCGGCGCGAAGGTGGTCGTGATGGCCCACCTCGGTCGTCCGAAGGGTGAGGCCAACCCCAAGTACTCGCTCGCTCCGGTCGCCAAGCGGCTGGGTGAGCTGATCGGTGCACCGATCGCCCTGGCCGGCGACGTCGTCGGCGACAGTGCCTCGGCCACCGTGGCCGGCTTGGCCGAGGGCGAGATCGCGCTGCTTGAGAACGTGCGCTACGAGCCGGCCGAGGAGTCCAAGGTCGATGCCGAGCGTGAGGCGCTGGCGGCGAAGTACGCGGCGCTGGGCGACGTGTTCGTCTCCGATGGCTTCGGTGTCGTGCATCGCAAGCAGGCGTCGGTCTACGACGTGGCCAAGCTGCTGCCGAACGCGGCCGGCTTCCTGGTGGCGAAGGAGGTCGAGGTACTCAAGAAGCTCACCGAGAGCCCGGCCAGCCCCTATGTCGTCGTGCTCGGTGGCGCCAAGGTGGCCGACAAGTTGGCGGTGATCGACAACCTGCTGAAGGTGGCCGACACGTTGATCATCGGCGGCGGTATGGCCTACACCTTCTTGAAGGCGAAGGGCTACGAGATCGGTGGCTCGCTGCTCGATCCGGAGAAGGTCGATACCTGTGCCGCCTATCTCGAGCAGGCTGCGGCCACCGGCAAGCACATCCTGCTCCCGGTGGATACCCGGGTGGTCGCCGAACTCGACGTGCCGGGCCGGCACGCCAGCGCGGTGACCGTTGTGGACGCCGACCAGATCCCGTCCGACCAGCAGGGTGCCGACATCGGTCCGAAGACCGAAGCGTTGTTCGCCGGCGCGATCGCCGGGGCGGCGACGATCTTCTGGAACGGCCCGATGGGCGTGGCTGAGATTCCCTCGCTCGCCGAGGGCACCGAGGCGGTCGCCAAGGCGCTGGCCGGCACCTCGGGATTCTCCGTGGTCGGCGGCGGCGACTCCGCGGCCGCGGTGCGCAATCTCGGGTTCAGCGACGATCAGTTCGGTCATATCTCGACCGGCGGTGGCGCGTCCCTGGAGTACCTGGAGGGCAAAGTGCTCCCCGGGCTGGCAGTCCTGGAAGGGGAGTGACATGGCTCGCACGCCGCTGATGGCCGGCAACTGGAAGATGAACCTCAATCACGTCGAGGCGACCGGTCTGGTGCAGAAGCTGGCCTGGACACTGGTCGATGCCAAGTACGACAGCGCTTTGTCCGAGGCTGCGGTGATCGTGCCGTTCACCGACATCCGGACGGTGCAGACGCTGATCGAGGGCGACAAGCTCCCGCTGAAGTTCGGCGCCCAGGACGTCTCCGAGCACACCTCCGGTGCCTACACCGGTGAGATCTCGGCCGACATGCTGGCGAAGCTGAACTGCAGCTACGTGGTGGTCGGACATTCCGAGCGCCGCCAGTACCACGACGAGACCGACGTGCTGATCGGCGCCAAGGCCAAGGCCGTGTTCGAGGCGGGCATGATTCCGATCATCTGCTGCGGGGAGTTGCTGGAGATCCGCAAGCAGGGTACGCAGGTCGAGCACGTTCTCGGCCAGGTCAAGGACTGCCTGGCCCCGCTCACGGCCGACCAGGTTGCCACCGCCGTGATCGCTTACGAGCCGGTATGGGCGATCGGCACCGGCGAGGTCGCCACCCCTGAGGACGCCCAGGAGGTCTGTGGCGCCATCCGCGGTTACGTCGCCGAGACGTTCGGTGCCGCGGCCGGCGAGGCCGTCCGGATCCAGTACGGCGGCTCGGTGAAGGCGAACAACGTCGCCGAGATCATGGCGCAACCCGATGTGGACGGCGCCCTGGTTGGCGGGGCCAGCCTGAACGCGGAAGAGTTCGCCAAGATCGTGATGTTCTATTCGGTCGGCTGAGGATTGCTCCGAGTGCCATCCACTCCGGTCGGACGCCCGTCACTGCGGCGGGGGTCCGACCGGGCGTGGGTGGCTTTCCGCGCATCTGGTGCCGTTTCGGTGCTGCGGCACCGCGTGAGTTAGGATTCTCCGGTGACTTTGCTCCCCTTGACGACGTGGCCGATCGTGACGCTATCCATCGTCTTGATCCTGACCAGTGCCGTCCTGGCGTTGTTCATCCTGTTGCACAAGAGCCGCGGCGGCGGTATGTCCGACCTGTTCGGCGGCGGGATGACCACGGGGATGGGTGGCACCTCGGTGGCGGAGCGCAATCTCGATCGGCTGACCATCACCGTCGGCCTGGTCTGGCTGGCCAGCATCATCGGCCTGCTCGTCTTGTACCGGTTCTTCCCCGAAGTCGGGACACTGGGCTGAGGCCCGTCCGCTCGCACTCGCAGCAAGGAGTCATGGCACGTGGTTGGTGGTAGCGCGATTCGCGGTAGCCGGGTCGGCGCCGGTCCGATGGGAGAGGCCGAGCGTGGAGACGCGGCGCCCCGGCTGTACGTCTCCTATTTCTGCGCCAATGGGCACGAGACCCGTCCGGCCTTCGCCGCCGAGGCGGCGGTGCCGGAGACATGGGATTGCCCGCGTTGCGGGCTTCCGGCGAACCTCGACTCGGAGAATCCGCCTCCGCCGCCGAAGACTCAGCCGTACAAGACCCACTTGGCCTATGTGAAGGAGCGTCGCACGGACGCTGAGGCCGTCGCGATCCTGGCCGAGGCGCTGGACGCCCTGCGCGCACGCCGGGCCGCTGGCGAGGTCATCTACTGATTCAAAGCCGGTTGTCGCGGATCCGCGACAACCGGGCCTACGGCGCCGCTCGGCGGGCTCAGGACAGGCAGTCGAAGTAGGGCAGTTCCGACGCCGCGGCCTGGTCGACCAGCCACAGCGTGTGGTCTCGACCGGCCACGCGTGCGGCAGGCAGGTTGGTGTCACCGGCGAGGGACCGGGCCAGCGCGTTCGACTTCTCCGCTCCACTGACCAGGAACCACACCTGGCTGGACTCGTTGAGCTTCGCGATGGTGAGGCTGATCCGCTCCGGCGGCGGCTTGGGGGCATCGCTGACCCCGATCACCGACTGGGTGGTGGGCTCGCTCGAGGGGTGGTTGGGGAAGATCGAGGCGACGTGCCCGTCCGGACCCATGCCGAGCAGGCACAGGTCGAACCGGGTGTCGCCGAGCTCCTTGGCATAGGTGGCTGCGGACGCTCCGGCGTCGACGACGCCGTCCGCGCTGGGCATCGGGTGGGTTCGAGCCGGATCGAGGGCGAAGTGCCCGGCCAGCAGGGCCAGTGTGGGTCCGGCATTGCGTTCGGGATCTCCGGTGGGCACGAACCGCTCGTCGCCCCACCACAGTTCCAGCCTCGACGGGTCGAGAGCCGAGCCGACCACCAACTCGCCGAGGCGGGCGTAGATCTCGTGGGCGATCCGGCCCCCGGTGAGGCACAGCTGAACCACCTGCTCCTCGCCCTGCAGCTCGATCAGCGCGGCGAGTAGTCGGACGGCGGCCCGCTCAGCCAGTTCGGTCGCGTCGGCGTACCGGATCACCTGAGGCTGGGTGCCGCTCATACCGAACGTCCCTGGCTGCGCTCAGCCGCCTTGTCGAGTCGACGGACCAGAGCTGCCATGGCCTCAGCGTAGATCGGATCGTCGTCGAGACGGCGCAGTTCCTCGGCCAGCAGCGTGTTGAGGTCGCGGCGGGGGACCGCCACTAGGCGCTGTGGCAGCCCGGGAGCGGAGAAGACGGCCAGGTTGCCGTCGGTCCGAGTGACCCGGATCTCGTCGTCGGCGGAGCCGAGCGTCACGCCGGTGATCCCCACTCCCGGCTCGCCCCGGTCGACGCTCACCGGCACGTCGAGACGCTCGGCGAGCCAGGCCGCGAGCAGCGTCCCGGCCGCGTTGTTCGGCGCGGCGGAGACCCCGACCCTGGTGACGTCCATCGGGTAGGCGTCCAGGGCCGCGGCGAGCAGCCCGCGCCACCGGGTGATTCGAGTCCAGGTCAGATCGGTGTCGCCGGGGCAGTAGTTGCGCGCGCGCACCTCGAGCGCGGCGATCGGATTCGGGTCGCCCATCGCGTCGGTGATCCGGCGGGTGGCCAGCTTGCCGATCGGATCGAGCCCGGGCGCCTGCGGCGAGCGTCCCGGCCACCACACGATCACCGGCAGATCGGGCAGGAGCAGGGGGAGCACGACCGAATCCCGGTGCTTCTGCAAGACGCCATGGAACTTCAGCGCGATGATCTCGCCCGGAGCACCTTCCCCGGCTTGCACCTCGGCGTCCAGCCGGTCGGTGCGGGCCCGGCCATTGGTCAACAGCAGGATCCGGGACGGGTGTTCTCGTCCGGCCTCGATGCAGGCCTCCATGGCCCGGTCGTACTCGGCGAGTTCGGCGACCACCACGAGGGTGAAGACCAGACCGGAGCTGGCTCCGACATGATGTCGGGCGCTGCCGATGGCCTGCTGTACTTCCGCGGCGTTGGTGTTGTTGAGTGTGACGATCATCAACCGCTCCTGTCAGGGTCGACGCCAGCTGAAGCCGTCGCGGGTCAGCATGTCGATGGCGGATTGGGGGCCCCAGGTTCCGGACGGGTACGGCTCTGGCGGCGTCTCTCGAGAGGCCCAGTGATCCAGCACCGGGTCGAGGATCTGCCAGGACAGCTCTACCTCGGTCGGCCGTGGGAACAGCGGCTCCGACCCCAGAAGCACATCGAGCAGGAGTCGTTCGTACGCCTCCGGGCTGCTCTCGGCGAAGGAGGTGCCGTAGCCGAAGTCCATGTTCACATCCCGCAGCTCCATCGGGGTGGCCGGCACCTTGGCCCCGAACCGCAGCGTGATGCCCTCGTCGGGCTGGATCCGCAACACCAAGGCGTTGGTGCCGAGCGAGCGGACGTCGGTGCCATCAAAGGGCAGGTGAGGTGCCGGGCGCAGGTTCAGGGCCACCTCGGTGACGCGGCGGGGCAGTCGCTTGCCGGTGCGCAGGTAGAACGGCACCCCCGCCCAGCGGCGGTTGTCGATGTCGACCCTGATCGCCGCGTAGGTGTCGGTGCGGGAGTCGCCCGGAATGCCCTGCTCCTCGAGGTAGCCGGGCACCTCCACCCCGCCGGACCAGCCGCCCGCATACTGGCCGCGGGCCGTGTGGGCGTCCATGTCGGCCGGGACGTGCGCGGCGTCGAGGACCTTGCGCTTCTCGATGCTGAGCTGGTCGGCACCGAACGACGTCGGCTCCTCCATCGCGGTCAGGGCGAGCAGCTGGAGCAGGTGGTTCTGGATGACGTCCCTGGCTGCACCGATGCCGTCGTAGTAGCCGGCCCGGCCGGCGATGCCGATGTCTTCGGCCATGGTGATCTGCACGTGGTCGATGTAGCTGCGGTTCCAGATCGGCTCGAACATGGTGTTCGCGAATCGGAACGCGAGCAGGTTCTGCACCGTCTCCTTGCCGAGGTAGTGGTCGATCCGGAAAATGCTGGACGGCTCGAACGCCCGGGACAGTTTCTTCTCCAGCTGCCGGGCGCTGGCCAGGTCGTGACCGAACGGCTTCTCGATCACCACGCGTCGCCAGGATCCCTTGGGCCGGTCGGCCAGGCCATGCCGGCGAAGCTGTGCCACCGCGATGTCGAAGGCCTTGGGCGGCACCGAAAGGTAGAAGGCGTGATTGCCGCCGGTGCCTTGGCGCTCGTCCAGGTCGCTCAGCGTCGCCTTGAGTTGAGCGAAGGCCTGGTTGTCGTCAAGCTCGCCGGGTACGAACCGGATGCCCTCGAGCAGCTGCTTCCACACGTCCTCGCGGAACTCGGTGCGGGCGTGCTGGCGGACGGCGTCCGCGACGAGTTCGGCGAAGTGCTCAGCAGCCCAGTCCCTGCGCGCGAAGCCGACCAGTCCGAAGCCTGGTGGGAGCAAGCCGCGATTGGCGAGGTCGTAGATCGCGGGGAGCAGTTTCTTGCGGGCGAGGTCGCCGGTGACGCCGAACAGCACCAGAGCAGAGGGGCCGGCCATCCGGGGCAGGCGTGGGTCACGCTGGTCACGAAGCGGGTTCACGAGTGCGAGCGTACAAGCACTCCGGCGGGCCCGAGCGGGGCATCGCCGTGCGGCGGGGATCGTGGATACACTGCCGAGGACTTTTTCGGATCGGGATCGGGGAGCGAATGAGACCAGCCGAGGAGGGCGCGCCGCTGGCGGCCCTGGTGCCCGGCGATTGGCGGTCGGCAGCACTGGCGTATGTGGCGCTGGCGAAGCCCCGGATCATCGAACTGCTCCTGGTTACGACCATTCCTGCGATGTTCCTCGCCGCCGGCGGTTTCCCCGACTGGCAGCTGGTGCTCTGGACGCTCGTGGGCGGTACGGCGGCCGCAGGGAGCGCCAACGTGTTCAACTCGGTGCTCGACGCCGACATCGACGCCCGGATGCGCCGCACTCGGCGGCGTCCGATGGCTCGGGAGCTGGTGCAGCCGCGCAGGGCGCTCGCCTTTGGCGCCGCGCTCGGCATCGCTGCCACGCTGATGCTGGGGCTGGGCGCAAACTGGCTCTCCGCAGCGCTCGCCCTGGTCGCGAACCTGTACTACGTGTTCGTCTACACGATGGCNNCCCCCGCTGATCGGCTGGACGGCGGTGACCGGCTCGGTTGCGTGGACGCCGCTGGTGCTGTTCGCGATCGTGTTCGCCTGGACCCCGCCGCACACCTGGGCGCTCGCGCTGCGCTACCGCGAGGACTACCAGAACGCGCATATCCCGATGCTGCCTGTCGTGGCACCGCCGGTGCGGGTGGCGCAGCGGATCCTCGCCTACAGCGTCCTGACGGTCGCGGTCAGCCTGTTGCTGTGGCCGATCGCGGGGACTGGCTGGCTCTATCCGGTGGTGGCCGGCCTCGCCGGTGCGGCGATGGTGGCCGAGGCAGTAGCACTTCTGCTGAGAGCTCGTCGGGGCCTGGTGGACGCCGCTCTGAAGCCGATGCGGTTGTTCCACCTCTCCAACAGCTACCTGGCGATCGTGTTCATCGCCGCCGCCGTCGACCC
Source organism: Propionibacteriaceae bacterium UBA6238 (assembly GCA_002441465.1). Lineage (GTDB taxonomy): Bacteria > Actinomycetota > Actinomycetes > Propionibacteriales > Propionibacteriaceae > Propionicimonas. The sequence continues at coordinate 21,794 of DJWE01000084.1, forward strand.
ACTGATCTTCTAGCTCCCGACTTGTCAGAAGCTCATTCGCCTATAGCTCAACGAGCTTCTGACAACTCGGAGGTGGGGGGACGCGTGAGCCACCACACGTGGGCGAGGGCAGCGCTGAACACCGTGGTGCCGAGCATGTGCAGGGCAACCAGCGCGGCGGGCAGGGCGAGGAAGTACTGCGCGTAGCCGATCCCGCCCTGAATCAGCTCGGCTCCGAACAGCAGCAGGACGGCCTGGCGCGCCCGCGGCACCGTGGCTGTGGCCACCAGCAGCGCGACCGTCAAGGCGACGACCAGCCACACGCTGAGCGAGTGAACCCGCGCCACGCTGGTCAGATCGAATCCATTGCGGCTTGCGCCGCCATCGCCGGAGTTCGGGCCGGCGCCGGTGACCACGACCCCGAGCAGCATCGCGACCATTCCGAGCCCGAACACCGCCAGCACGAGCCGTCTGGCGGACGGACGCACCGCCACAGGGGGTACCGGCCAGGTCTCGTGGACGAGCAGCATGCTCAACACGATCAGCGCCACCGACGGCACCAGGTGCAGCCCGACCACCCAGGGGTTGAGTCCGGTGAGCACAGAGACACCGCCGATCACGGCCTGGACGGGAATGCCCAGGGCCGCGGCGATGGCCAACCCCCGCACCAACCGCAGCGGCCGGCCGACCTGGTCACGCGCGCGCCAGGCGGCGATGACGGTGCCGATGGCGATCGCGACCAGCACGAAGGTGAGCATTCGGTTGCCGAACTCGATCACGGCATGGACGTCGGCCGCGGCATGCGGGACGTAGGAGCCGGGAGTGCATTGCGGCCAGGTCGGACAGCCCAGCCCCGAGCCGGTCACCCGGACCAAGCCCCCGGTGACCACGATGGCCATGTTGGCCAGCAGCGAGGCGACCGCCCAGCGCCTCAGCGCTGTCGGAGTGCCTACGAGATCCATCGAAACACCTTTCTGGCCAGGGCTACCGAGGCGATCGCCCAGCCGAGCACGACCAGCAGCGGCACTGGATCGAACAAGCCGGTGGCAAGCGCGCGCAAGGTCTCGCCCAGCGCTGCCGTGGGCAGCAGGCGCAGCATCGGCTGCGCCCAGGACGGGAAGCTCGCCACCGGCACCAGCAGGCCGCCCGCAGCGCCCACCAGGTAGATCAGGTTCGCCAGGCCGAGGGTCACCTCGGCCGAGGCCCGTCCGGCGAGGGTGAGGGCGAGTCCGGCGAAAGTGACCAGCGCCAGCGGCACCACCGCGACCGCCACCACGACCTGCGCGGCGACCGCTGTGGGCGTCCAGCCGAGCAGGAGACCGGCCACGACCAGCACCGTGGCCTGGCCGACCGCCAGTAGCGCAATCATGGTCGCCTTTCCTGCGAGCAGATCCGAACGACGCAGGGGCGTGGCCACGAGCCGTTCGAGCACGCCGTAGCGACGTTCGAAGGCCGTGGTGATTGCGGGGGAGGTGAATCCGCTCGACCACAGGCCGAGGGCGATCACCGAGGCGACGAACGGTTCCCGGGCGAGCCCGAGCCGGTCGCCCGCGAGTACCCCGGCGACGATCAGGCCCAACGGGATGACCACGGCCAGCAGAAGCTGCTCGGAGTTGCGGATCACCAGCCGGGTCTCCATCAACGCGTGCCGAAGGACGCGGCGGGCCCACGGCGCGGGGGCGGCGGCGGGACGCAGGTCGAGTGCACTCACCACGAGCCGCCCGGGGTGGTCAGATCGAGGAAGAGCTCCTCGAGCCCCTTCTCCGCGGTGAGCTCGGCGACGGTACCGGAGGCGACACAGCGTCCCTCGTTGAGCAGGACGACCCGGTCGGCGAGCTGCTCGGCCTCGTCCATGGCATGCGTGGTCAGCACCACGGCGACACCGGCCGAACGCAGCTCTCGAACCAGTTCCCACACCCGGCGGCGCGCATGCGGGTCGAGCCCGGCAGTGGGTTCATCGAGAAACACCAGTTCGGGTCGTCCGACGATGGCGCCGGCCAGGTTCACCAGCTGCTGCTGGCCTCCGGACAGGCGGCGATAGGGCGTGTTCGCGAACTCGTCGATGCCCAGCGCGGCGATCAGGTCGGACACGGGCAGGGCGACGGCGTACAACGAGGCGAGATAGGCCAGCAGCTCGGCCGGCCTCACGCCGGACCAGGCGCCGGTCGCTTGTGGCATCAATCCGATGCGGGCGTTGGCCGACGCGGTTCCGGCGGGCTCGCCGAGCACCTCGACGTGTCCATGATCGGGAGCGAGCAGACCGGTACAGCATCGGATCATGGTGGTCTTTCCGGCACCGTTGGGGCCGAGCACCGCGGTCACCTCACCGTGCTCGCCGACCAGGCTCAGCCCGTCCAGCACGGCCCGTCCGCCCAGGCTCAGCCGAACGTCGGCAACGGTGAGGGCTGCGGGCACCTGCTCAGTCTAGGCATCCGCGGCCCGCAGACGCCGCTGCCCGGCTCCCACGCGGGAACCGGGCAGCGGTGATGTGAGAGGGGTTCGCTCAGGCCTTGGCCGGTGCCTCGGCAGTCACGGGCTCCCCACCGGTGGGCTGGCCGCCCTCCGGCGCCGCGTCGGTGATCCGCATGCGGTAGAACGACCGCCACACGAAGTACGCCGAAATGAGGAAGAAGACCGCGGCCAGAACGGTGACGATCGTGCCACCGCCCTGGTTGGTCAGGCTCACGGCCAGCTCGACGGCCAGCAGGCCGAACAGGGTCGTGAACTTGATCACCGGGTTGAGGGCGACCGAGGAGGTGTCCTTGAACGGGTCTCCGACGGTGTCGCCGACGACGGTCGCGTCGTGCAGTTCGGTGCCCTTCATGCCCATGTCGGTCTCAACGATCTTCTTGGCGTTGTCCCAGGCGCCGCCGGCGTTCGCCATGAAGATCGCCTGGAACAACCCGACCACGGCGATCGCGATCAGGTAGCCGATGAAGAAGTAGGGCTCCACGAACGCGAAGGCCAAGGTGCCGAAGAAGATGGCGAGGAAGATCACCAGCATGCCCTTCTGGGCGTAGTCGGTGCAGATCTCCACGACCTCGGTCGAATCCTTGGTGGACGCCTTCGCGTCCGCGTTCGGATCCAGCTGGATGTGGGCCTTGATGTACTCCACCGCCCGGTAGGCACCGGTGGTGACGGCCTGGGTGGCCGCGCCGGTGAACCAGAAGATCATCGCGCCGCCGGTGATCAGACCGAGCAGGAACGGTGCGTGAATCGGGCTGAGCAACGCCGCGACCTGGTTCAGGTCGGTGAGCGGCTGATCGCCGGCCAGGTTCTGGGCGAGGAACAAGATGATCGAGAAGATCATCGTGGTGGCGCCGACCACGGCCGTGCCGATCAGCACTGGCTTCGCGGTCGCCTTGAAGGTGTTGCCCGCGCCGTCGTTCTCCTCGAGCATCGCCTTGGCCTTGTTCCATGCCGGCGTGAAGCCGAAGTCCTTCTCGAGCTCCGCGTCGATGCCGGGGATGGCCTCGATCCGGCTCAGTTCGTAGACGGACTGCGCGTTGTCGGTCACCGGGCCGTAGGAGTCGACCGCGATCGTGACCGGGCCCATGCCGAGGAAGCCGAACGCGACCAGGCCGAAAGCGAACACGGCCGACGCGTGCGGCAACGTGCCGAGCGCCGTGTCGAGGTCGCTGGCCTGGGCCACCATGAAGGCAACCCCCATCAAGGCGACGATGACGATGCCGAGCCAGTAGGCGGCGAAGTTGCCCGCCACGAAGCCGGACAGGATGTTCAGCGACGCTCCGCCCTGCTCGGAGGACTTCACGACCTCCTTGACGTGCGCGGAGTTGGTGGACGTGAAGGCCTTGACCAACTCGGGGATGAGCGCACCGGCGAGCGTGCCGCACGAGACGATGATCGACAGCTGCCACCACAGGTCCGGGCTGACGCCGTTGCCGGCCAGCAGGAAGGACGAGCACGCGAAGGTCAGCACGATCGACACGATCGAGGTGATCCAGACCAGCGAGGTGAGCGGCTTCTCGAAATCGAAGTCGTCCTTGCCGTAGGACCGCTGGGCGATCGCCTCGTTGACGAAGTACGACACCGCGGAGGCGACCAGCATGATCGAGCGGATCGCGAAGATCCAGATCAGCAGGACGGCTTGCAGGGAGGCGCTGGCCCCCTGCACCTGGGCAACGCCGAGCAGGATGAAGGTGATCAGCGCGACGCCGGTGACGCCGTAGGTCTCGAAGCCGTCGGCGATCTTGGTGAAGATGCCGCCGGCGATGCGCAGCGCCGAGGCGCCCAGCGACTCGCCGATCGCGAAGCCGATGAAGCACTTGCCGGCCAGATCGACGGGCAGGAAGACCAGGATGATCAGCATCAGCAGCAGCTCGAGCGAGATCAGCACCATGCCGACCGACATCCCGGACCGTGCCGGAATATCGTGCACGGCCCACTTCTCGCCCTTGAGGGCTGCGTGCGAGGTGCGCGAGTTCGCGAAGGTGTTGATCCGGATGCCGAACCAGGCCACGCCGAAGGATCCGGCCATGCCGACCAGCGAGAAGAGGATGATCACCGCGATCTGCCAGGCCGCGACGCCGGACACCGCGAAGTAGACGACGATGACCACGGCGATGAAGGCCCACAGCAGGAGCAGGAACTTGCCCTGCTTGACCAGGTAGGCCTTGCAGGTGGTGTAGATGATCTCGGAGATCTGCTTCATCGACTCGTGCACGGGCAGCGCCTTGAGGCGCGAGTACGTCCACACACCGAAGAGCAGTCCGAGGATGCACAGCACCAGCCCGACGTAGAGCGGCCACAGGCCGTTCATGCCGAGGATGGTGACGGTGCCGTCACGCAGCGATTCGGGCAGCTGGAGGTTGGCTTCACCGCCACCCCCCTCCCCAGCGGGGCTGCCGCCGCCGGAGCAGGCGGTGAGGGTCAGTGCGAGGAGCCCGAACACCGCGAACAGGAACGGGCGCACACGATGGTGCGACCGCCCTGTGGCTGGTTGGGTATCGAGCGAGGGAGTCGTCACGATGCTTCCTTCTACAAGGGTGTCTGTTGTTGTTGATGCTCTGTCACCTTTGACAAGACAAAGTCACCGCGAGCACTCTACGACGCCTCGTCGTAGTGAGAGCAATCTCGCCACCTACTGGGAAGTGCTGTCTCGACATCCGGCGTGTGCATCGTCGGTGAGTTGAGTACCGGCCCGAATAAGGTAAGAATGGCGTTGTGAAAAGCGAACCGGAGCTGGACGTCGACGCCCTCGCGGCCGACGCCGAGCAACAGGCCGCGGACGCTTCCACCCGAAGCCGAGTGGCCCGCTCGATCCTGCAGCACGGCCCGTCCACGGCCAATGACCTGGCCGGCCGGCTGGGCCTGACCCCGGCCGCCGTGCGCAGGCACTTGACCGTGCTCGCCGCCACCGGGCACGTGAGCAGCCACCAGCAGCGGATCTACGGACACCGCGGACGGGGCCGTCCGGCCAAGGTGTTCGCGCTGACCGATTCCGGCCGGTGTGAGTTCTTCCAGGCCTACGACCGGCTCGCGATCGACGCCATCGCCTACCTCAAGGAGATCGCGGGTCCGCAGGCGGTCGAGGCTTTCGCCGCCCAGGTGTCCGCCGCCGTCACCGAGCGATTCCGCGTGCTGGCTCCGGAATACGACACCCCCGCCGAGGCGTTGGTCGAAGCATTGACCGCCGAGGGCTTCGTCGCGTCCCTGCAGCCTGTGGCCTCCGGCGTTCAGCTGTGCCAGTACCACTGCCCGGTCGCCCACGTGGCGGCAGAGTTCCCCGAGCTGTGCGAGGCGGAGACACGCGTGTTCGCCACACTGCTCGACTCGCACGTGCAACGGCTGGCTACCATCGCCCACGGCGACGGGGTGTGCACCACCCACGTACCGCGTCCGGTGGCGTCGGCAATGCATCCGTCCCCGACAGGAAGGACCATCTGATGACCTCCACTGCTCCCGCGGCTCCCGGCCTGGGCGCCACTCAGCAAGAGCACCTGCAGGCACTGGGGAGCTACCAGTACGGCTGGCACGACGCCGACGCTGCGGGCGCTTCCGCGCGCCGCGGCCTGACCGAGGACGTCGTGCGCAACATCTCCGGGCTGAAGGGCGAGCCGGAGTGGATGCTGAACACTCGGTTGAAGGCGCTGAAGCTGTTCGACCGCAAGCCGATGCCCGCCTGGGGAGCCGATCTGTCGGGGATCGACTTCGACAACATCAAGTACTTCGTGCGCTCCACCGAGAAGCAGGCGCAGTCCTGGGAAGACCTGCCCGACGACATCAAGCGCACCTACGACCGGCTCGGCATCCCCGAGGCCGAGAAGATGCGCCTCGTCGCCGGCGTGGCCGCGCAGTACGAGTCGGAGGTCGTCTACCACAAGATCAACGAGGAGCTCGAGCGCCAGGGCGTCATCTTCCTGGACACCGACACCGGTCTGAAGGAGCACCCGGAGATCTTCGAGGAGTACTTCGGCTCGGTGATTCCCACCGGCGACAACAAGTTCGCCTCGCTGAACACCGCGGTGTGGTCGGGCGGCTCGTTCATCTACGTGCCGAAGGGCGTGCACGTCTCGATTCCGCTGCAGGCCTACTTCCGGATCAACACCGAGAACATGGGCCAGTTCGAGCGGACGCTGATCATCGCCGACGAGGACTCCTACGTCCACTACGTCGAGGGGTGCACGGCGCCGATCTACTCCTCGGACTCGCTGCACTCTGCGGTGGTCGAGATCATCGTGAAGAAGAACGCCCGGGTGCGCTACACGACGATCCAGAACTGGTCCACGAACGTGTACAACCTGGTCACCAAGCGCGCCACCTGCGAAGAGGGCGCGACGATGGAGTGGATCGACGGAAACATCGGCTCCAAGGTGACCATGAAGTACCCCGCGGTCTACCTGCTCGGCGAGCACTCCCGTGGCGAGACGCTGTCGATCGCCTTCGCCGGCGAGGGCCAGCACCAAGACGCCGGCTCGAAGATGGTCCACGCCGCGCCGCACACCTCGAGCTCGATCATCTCCAAGTCCGTGGCCCGCTCCGGTGGACGCTCGTCCTACCGCGGCCTGGTCCAGGTGCAGGAGGGCGCCCACCACTCCGCGAGTTCGGTGAAGTGCGACGCGCTGCTGGTGGACACGATCTCCCGCTCCGACACCTACCCCTATGTCGACGTCCGCGAGGACGACGTCTCGATGGCGCATGAGGCCACCGTGTCGAAGGTGAGCGAGGACCAGCTGTTCTACCTGATGAGCCGCGGGATGGGCGAGGACGAGGCGATGGCGATGATCGTGCGCGGCTTCGTGGAGCCGATCGCCCGCGAGCTGCCGATGGAGTACGCCCTCGAACTGAACCGGCTGATCGAGCTGCAGATGGAAGGGGCCGTGGGCTGAGCCCGCGCCCGGAACGAACCTCAGAAAGATGACTGTGACTGCTGTTCCCAATGTCGCCGAAGCGGTGGAGACCACCCCGGAATCCCACCTGCACCCGGCCGCATCCTTCGACCTCGCTGACCACCCGGTGCCCAACGGCCGCGAGGAGGTCTGGCGGTTCACGCCGATGCGCCGCCTGCGCGGGGTGTTCGACGACACGCCGAGCCAGGCTCACCTGGACTGGCACACGACACTGCCCGAGGGCGTCGTCGTCCGCGAGATCACGACGGAGGAGGCGATCGCGCTCGGCGTACCCGCACCGGTCGACCGTCCCTCCGCCCTGGCCGTGGCGCGCGCTGGGGGAGCGATGCTGGTCGAGGTGCCGGCCGGGCTGGAAGTGACCGAACCGGTGGTCGTCGAGCTGGTCGGGACCGACGCGGGGACGCAGGTCTACGGCCAGGTCGTGTTTTCCATCGGCGCGCATGCCCGCGCCACGATCGTGCTGCGGCACAAGGGCTCGACGCGCTACGTCTCCAGCGTCTCTGTGCTGGTGGGCGAAGGCGCGAACCTGGCCTTTGTCGGCCTCCAGGATTGGGCCGACGACACCGTCCACGTCGGTCACGTCGGCATGAAGATCGGCCGGGACGCCCGCGTCCGCACGGTCACCGCGAGCCTGGGCGGCAGCCTCGTCCGCCTGGTCGAGACCACCGAGTACGACGGTCCCGGCGGAGAGCTGGAGCAGTTCGGCCTCTACTTCGTGGACGAGGGCCAGCACATCGAACACCGCCTGTTCGTCGACCACAACGAGCCGCACACCCGCAGCCGAGTCGACTACCGCGGCGCGCTGCAGGGTGAGGGCGCCCACTCGGTGTGGGTGGGCGACGTGTTGATCCGCGCGGTCGCGGAGGGAATCAACACCTACGAGACGAACAAGAACCTGCTCTTGACCGACGGCTGCCGAGCCGACTCGGTGCCCAACCTCGAGATCGAGACCGGGGAGATCGAGGGTGCAGGCCACTCCTCGACCACCGGACGCTTCGACGACGAGCAGCTGTTCTACCTGCGCTCGCGGGGGATTCCCGAGGACGAGGCGCGCCGGCTCGTGGTGCACGGCTTCTTCGCCGACATCATCCGCCGGATCGGCGTGCCCGAGGTGGAGACCCGCCTGCTGGCCGCGGTCGAGAAGGAACTTGAAGTGATCGTCGGCCCGTCCGCCGAGTCGGCGACGGATACCGCGGAGGCGGCCTCGTGAGCTTCGTCCGTGCCTGCGCGGTCGCCGAGGTGCCGGAAGGTGCCGTGATCGGGATCGACCTCGGCGGCGACGCCGACATTGCCGTGGTGAATACCGCCGACGGCTTCTTCGCCATCCGGGACGTGTGTTCCCACGCCGAGGTCCCGCTCAGCGAGGGTGACGTGGACGGCTGCACTCTCGAGTGCTACATGCACGGCTCCCGGTTCGACCTGCGCACCGGACTGCCGCTGGAGCTTCCGGCCGTCGCGCCCGTGCCGGTGTACCCCGTCCGCATCGACGACGGGAGCGTTTTCGTAGACCCAGAGAATCCGATCAGAATCCAGGAGCAATAAGTTGTCCGAACTCCGCATCAGCGACCTGCGGGTCGAGGTCGAGACCGAGAGCGGCCCGAAGGAGATCCTGAAGGGGGTCAACCTCACCGTCCGCAGCGGCGAGGTGCACGCCATCATGGGTCCGAACGGCTCCGGCAAGTCCACTCTGGCCTACTCCATCGCCGGTCACCCGAAGTACACCATCACCGGCGGCTCAGTGACCCTGGACGGTACCGAGCTCTCCACGCTCACGGTGGACGAGCGCGCCCGGGCCGGACTGTTCCTGGCCATGCAGTACCCGATCGAGGTGCCCGGGGTCTCCGTGGCGAACTTCCTGCGCACGGCGAAGACGGCGCTGAGCGGCGAGGCGCCCAAGGTGCGGACGTGGGTGAAGGACGTCAACGCCGCGCTCGAGCGGGTGGGCCTGGACGGAAGCTTCGGCGCTCGCTCGCTGAACGAGGGCTTCTCCGGTGGTGAGAAGAAGCGCAACGAGATCGCCCAGCTGGAGCTGCTCAACCCGAAGTTCGCGATTCTCGACGAGACCGACTCCGGCCTCGACATCGACGCGCTGCGAATCGTGTCCGAAGGCGTGAACCGGTACACCTCGCAGGGAGACCGCGGCCTGCTGCTGATCACCCACTACACGCGGATCCTGAACTACATCAAGCCTGACTTCGTGCACGTGTTCGTGGACGGCCACGTGGTCGAGGAGGGTGGCGTGGAACTGGCCGACCGGCTTGAGATCGAGGGCTACGACCGGTTCGTCCGTGCCGCCAAGGTCGATGCCTGAGCCCAGCGTCACGCTCACCGGGGCCACGGCCCCGGTGGTCGGCTACGACGTCTCCCTGGTGCGCGGGGACTTCCCGATTCTCGAGCGGAGGATCGGCGAGCGAGCGCTGGTCTACCTCGACTCGGCGAACACGTCGCAGAAGCCGAGGGCAGTGGTGGAGGCCGTCTCCCGGCACTACCTGGAGCACAACGCCAACGTCGCTCGCGCGATGCACACCCTGGGCGGCGAGGCCACCGAAGCGTTCGAAGGCGCCCGGGCGAAGGTGGCTCGCTTCATCGGCGCCGACGGCAGTCGCGAGGTGGTGTTCACCAAGAACGCGTCCGAGGCCTTGAACCTCGCTGCACACACGCTCGGCAGCCGAATCGGGCCAGGTGACGAGATCGTGGTCTCGGTGCTCGAGCACCATTCCAATCTCGTTCCGTGGCAGTTGCTCGCAGAGCGCACCGGAGCCGTGCTGCGGTGGTTCGACATCACCGCGGACGGACGGCTGGACCTCGAGCGCGCGGCGGCCGAGGGACTGATCAACGAGCGCACCAAGATCGTCTCGGTGGCCTGGGTCTCCAACGTGCTCGGCACGGTGAACCCGGTCCGTGAGATCGCGGCGCTGGCACACCGGGCCGGCGCCCACGTGGTCGTGGACGGTTCCCAGGGGGTGCCTCAGTTGCCGACCGACGTGGCGGCTCTGGGTGCCGACCTGATGGCGTTCACCGGGCACAAGATGCTCGGCCCCACCGGGGTCGGCGTGCTGTGGGGACGCTACGACCTGCTGGAGACGCTGCCTCCGTTCCTCGGCGGGGGAGAGATGATCGAGGTGGTCCGCATGACCGGTTCCACCTTCGCCAAGCCGCCGGCCCGGTTCGAGGCCGGAACCCCGCCGATCGCTCAAGCGGTCGGTCTCGGTGCGGCGATCGACTATCTGGAGCGGATCGGCATGGAGAATGTCGCCGCGCACGAGCAGCGGGTCACCGCCTACGCGCTGGAGCGGCTGCAGTCTGTGCAGGGGGTGACGATTCTCGGACCCACCGAAGCGGTCGACCGAGGCGGAGCGATCTCGTTCACGCTGACCACCGCGGACGGCACCGAGGTTCATCCCCACGACGTGATGCAGTTGCTGGATTCGCGAGGCATCGCGGTGCGGGGCGGCCACCACTGTGCGCGTCCGCTGCACGAGCGGCTCGGGCTGACCGCCTCCAGCCGGGCGTCGGCCTACCTGTACACCACCGAGGCCGAGTTCGACGCGCTCGCCGACGGCCTCGACTACGTCCGCAACTTCTTCGGAGGATCGCGATGAGCGTCGAAGCCATGTATCAGGAGATCATCCTCGACCACTACAAGGCCAAGCACCACAGCGGCCTGCGTGAGCCGTACCAGGCTCAGGTCACCCACGTGAACCCGACCTGCGGCGACGAGGTGATGCTCAGGGTTGCCCTGGACGGCGACCGGGTGGCCGACGTGTCCTATGAGGGTGTGGGTTGCTCGATCTCGCAGGCGTCCACTTCGGTGATGACCGACCTGGTGATCGGCAAGCCGGTCGACCAGGCGCTGGCGCTGCTGGAGGAGTTCACCCAGATGATGCACTCCCAGGGCCAGGCCGAGCCCGATGAGGACCGGCTGGAGGACGCGGTAGCCTTCGTCGGTGTATCGCAGTTCCCGGCCCGGGTGAAGTGCGCGATGCTCGGCTGGATGGCCTTCGCCGATGCTGCCGCCCAGGCTATGACGGCGGAACGGAAGGAAGCCGAATGACCCAGAACCCGCGCCCCTCGGACCTGGTCCAGGACACCTTCCCTGACGCAGCACTCAGTGCCAAGCCGTCCGAGGAAGACGTGCTCGAGGCGATGAAGGACGTGGTCGACCCCGAACTGATGGTGAACGTGGTCGACCTCGGTCTGGTCTACGGCGTGACCATCGACGAGGGCAACAACGCCACCATCGACATGACCCTCACCTCGCCCACCTGCCCACTCACCGACCGGCTGGAGTACGACACTCAGTTGGCCCTGGAGGGGCTGGTGAGCTCGGTCACGATCAACTGGGTCTGGCTGCCGCCGTGGACGCTGGACCTGATCAGCGAGGACGGCCGCGAGCAACTGCGCTCGATCGGCTACAACCTGTAGCGGAGTGCGCAGGCTTCGTCCGCCTCACCCCGGGAGTGAGCCCGGCGCCGCCGAGGCGGACAGCGCGCGCTGCCACGGCGCGAGGTTCGGCCGCGTGCCGCGTAGCAGCGCGTCCAACACGATGCCGTCGAGCATCGCGACGAGTGCGGGAGCCTCCGATGGTGGTACCCCGGTCGACGCCAGGCGAGCGACCAGATCGTCCCTGGCTGTGACGAAGACCTCTCGCAGCGCCGGGTCGCGCATGGCCATCAGCATGACCTCGTAGCGCGCCTTGGCGATCGGTGATCCCTCCCCGGTCCAGTGGGCCACGAGATCGGGAATGCTGGCGTCCTGGCTGTCCGCGCGCTCGGCGAGGAGCAGCCCTCGGACGAGCGCCTGGCGCAGGCCCGCCAGCGAGCCGAAGTGATGCCGGACGCTGCCGTGCGGGGTTCGGGCGGCCGCTTCGACGGCTCGTACGGTGACGGCACCGGCACCGTCGCTGCCGAGCAGGCCGATGGCGGCTTCGACGAGCCGTTCCGGAACCGTCTTCTCCACATGGAGAGGGTAGCCTGCTATGGTCTTCTCCATATGGAGAAGGGACGGGATGTGACCGGGGAGTTCGCTGGAAAGGCCGCCCTGGCGGCGTCGCTGAGCGTGGTGGCGATCGCCGCGGCGCCCCTGGTGATGGGGCCGTCGTACGAGGTGCTCCAACCGAGACTCGGGCCGATGACCCTGATTGTTGTGGAGGTCTCTATGCGCTGTTCATCGACTTCCCGTTGACGGCGCTCTATGTCGGCGTGCTCACCGTGTGGCTCGGGCCGCGGCGCAACCCTGCGCGCTCGGCGCTGGCCTTCGTGGTCACTTTCTTCGTCCTGATCGGGGTCTGCATCGCGCTCGCGCCGATGAGCGACCTGCTGGCCTACTGGGCGCTCTCGGACACCTTCCCTGCCGCCGTGGCGGAGGCGGTTCAGGGGCTCGGGCCGGGCACGGTCGGCCTGCTGCTGGCCGGCTTCGTCGCGTTCGACCTGCTGCTGTGCTCGGCCGGCGGGATGGTTGCCGGGATGCTGGTCGGGCGGCGTGCTTCCCTGCGGTTGGAAAACTGATATCATTTAGCTATCAGTTTTCTAGCCTGGGGGAGTGAGCCTCAATGACGACCGAACAAGACCTGCCGCGCGACGCTCGGGAAAGCGTAGGTGGAGAGCCCGCCGGAGTGCCGGTGGGCCACGATGGGGTACGGGTGGAGGTCGCCGAACGCAACGCGTGGTCGGTTCCCGGCGGGCCGGCTGTGATCGGTTTCCTGGTGCTGATCGCTGCGGCGGTGTGGCTGATCGTCCTCGCGGCGAACACCGACGATGCCGGCGCGAACGGCGCCGGGTTCGGAATCGGCGGCGCGCTGCTCGTGGTGGTGGCCGCGCTGCTCGGAACCGGCATCTCCGTGGTCAGCCCCGGCGACACTCGCGTCCTGCAGTTCTTCGGGCGCTATGTCGGCACGTTGCGCAGCGCCGGCCTGCAGTTGAACCTGCCGCTGGTGGTGGGCCGCAAGGTGTCGGTGAAGGTGCGCAACTTCGAGACCAATGAGCTGAAGGTGAACGACGCCGACGGCAACCCGGTGAACATCGCGGCGATCATCGTCTGGCAGGTGGCCGACACGGCCAAGGCCGTCTTCGCCGTGGAGGACTATCCGGAGTTCGTCCGGGTGCAGTCCGAGGCCGCGCTGCGGCACGTCGCGTCCAGCCATCCCTACGACAACGCGGGCCCCGGTGAGGAGTCGCTGCGCGGCTCCACCGACGTGGTGGCCGCCGAACTGGCCGCCGAGGTGGCCGCCCGGATCGCCATCGCCGGACTCGAGGTGGTCGAGGCGCGCATCTCCAGCCTTGCCTACGCTCCCGAGATCGCTCACGCGATGTTGCAGCGGCAGCAGGCCGCCGCGGTGATCGCCGCTCGGGAGAAGATCGTCGAGGGCGCGGTGAGCATGGTCGAGGGCGCCCTGCGGCAGCTCGAGGCCGACGACGTGGTGGCGCTGGACGAGGAGCGCAAGGCCGCGATGGTGTCGAACCTGCTGGTTGTGTTGTGCGGCTCGTCCCAAGCGACGCCCGTGGTGAACACCGGGTCGCTGTACACCTGATCCGATGGCGTCAACCGGAATGCCGGAGGCAGGATCGAGCGGGCGTGAGCGCAAGCCCGTCCTGCTCCGGCTCGACCCGGCCGTCCACGAGGCCTTGGCCCGCTGGGCGGCCGACGACCTGCGTTCCCTGAACGCTCACGTCGAACTGCTGCTGCGCCAGGCGCTGGCCAAGGCCGGACGGGCGCCGCGTGATGCCGGTCCGTTGCCGAAGCGAGGACGGCCGGCGAAGGGGGAGTGAGCCCCGCCTCCGCGGTCGGTCGACGGCGGATCAGGATGTGGGCTCGCCCCCCAACAGGCGGGCAGTCCTCGGGTTTGCGCTGCGCGGTGGTGGCAAGGACGCGGTACTTCGGCGGATCGGTGGCAAGGGGGTCTTCGGCCACCACCTCCCTCTGTATATACTGGCTATATACAGAGAGGACGGGGGTGTGGTGGAGATCGTCTTGTCGACCTCGTCAGGGATTCCCCTTTACGAGCAGATCGCCGGCCAGTTGCGCACAGCGATCCTGACCGGCCAACTGCCCGAAGGCACCCCGCTGGTCTCGCTGCGCCAACTGGCCCGCGACCTCCAGGTCAGCCTGATCACCACCACTCGCGCCTACAACGATCTGGCCGCAGAAGGACTCATCGCCAACGTGCCCGGCAAGGGCAGCTACGTGCAGCCCATCGACCGGGCGGCTATGCAAGCCGCGGCGCGCGCCACGGTCCGCGACCAGCTCAGCCGGACCGCCGCCACTGCCCGCACCGCTGGACTCGCCCTCGGCGACGTCCATGCTCTCCTGGAAGAGGTTTGGGATGAACACCAGCGCGGATAGCCGTCCGCTCGCAACCGAATTCGTCACCGCTGCGATCCGCACCACCGGCCTGGTGCGCGACTTCGGACGGTTCCAGCTCGGGCCGCTCGACCTGAGTGTTCCTGTCGGCTACGTCACCGGACTGGTCGGAGCCAACGGCGCGGGCAAGACCACCTTGCTCAAGCTGCTGCTTGGGCTGCAGACTCCTCACTCGGGCAGCATGGCCCTGCTCGGAGCTCGGGTCGACGAGCTCGACACCGTCGCCCGCGAAGACACCGGTGTGGTCTTCGACGCGCCCTTCGTTCTGCCCGACTGGACCGTCCGCAAGGCGGGACGCGCCATCGCACCGTTCTACTCCCGCTGGGACACCGACCTGTTCGGCGCCCTGATCGAACGCTTCCACCTCCCCGCGAAAGCCACCGTGAAGTCGCTGTCGCGCGGCGAGGGAACCAAGCTGATGCTCGCTCTCGCGCTGGCCCATCAGCCGCGTCTGTTGCTGCTGGACGAACCGACCAGCGGCCTGGACCCCGCCACCCGTCGCGACCTGCTCGATCTGTTCGCCGAGTTCATGGCCGCGGACGAGACACACACGATCTTGTTCTCCACCCACATCACGTCCGATCTGGAGCGGATCGCCGACCATGTCCGCGTGCTGTCCAACGGACGCCTGGTCGAAGCGGGCACTGTCGATGAGGTGCTCGAACGGTACGCGGTCGTGCGTGGGCCGAGGCGGGTCCTCTCTGCTGAGAGCCGGGCGCTCATTCGCGGGATCCACGAGCGCGCCGACGTCTTCGACGGCCTGATCGCGGCCACCGACACCTCTGCTTTCGGGCCGGACGTGGTCATCGATCCCGCCACCCTCGACGACATCGTGGTGCACCTGAGCACCACCGGGCAGGAGGTTCCGGCATGACCAGCGCCACACGGTTCGCGCGGCTCGAGCTCGCATCGGCGCAGGTCAGTGCTCGACAGATGATCATCTTGGCGGTGATGATCGCGATGATGTCGTGGATCTCCGGCAGCCAGGAACCAATCGCCTTCGCCGCGGTGGTGCCCATGCTGCCGATCTTCTTCGTGAGCTATCCCTTCCTCGCCGACGAACGGGGACGCCATGACTTGCTGTATGCGACCCTGCCCATTCGGCGACGCACCGTGGTGTGGGGGCGTCACCTCTACTTCCTGGCGATGACGTTTGTCGCGCTGCTGGCGGCGGTGGCGCTGACGGTCGCCATCACTCTGGGCACCGGCAGGTCTGTCGATATCGGCATCGTTGTCGTGGTCGCTCTCACCGCCGCGGCCGTGGCCAGCCTCCTGCTCACCATCCAGCTGCCGGTTCTGTTCGGACTGGGTTTCGCCAAGTCGCGGTGGATCGTGGTGGTCCCGTTGATCATCTGCGGTGCCCCGGTGGTTCTGGCTCAGCTTCCCGGAATGGGCGACCGGCTCACCGGGCTGTGGCCGGGCGCCCTCACCCCTGAATGGGTGCTCGCTGTCAGTGCCGGCCTGACCGCGGTGATCATCGTCTTGTGGATCGCCTCGGCGTTCGTCTCGCTGCGGCTGTACGCCAAGCGCCAGTTCTGATTCACCACCCTGCGGCGAGCAGCCGGGACGAGTGGCGCGCGGGCGCAGGCAAGGGGAGAACGAGTTCAGCCCCGCTCCTGGGCGCCGACGTGCCCCAACTGACGCCACGCCTCGTAGACCGCGATGGCGGCGGCGCTGGCGAGATTGAGCGAACGCATGCCCTCCCGCATCGGGATGCGGACCCGCTCGGTGACGCGGCGATCGTCCAGTACCTCGGGCGCGAGCCCGTGGTCCTCCGGGCCGAACAGCAACACGTCCCCGGGCTGGTAGTCGATGGCGGTGTAGGCGGTCACGGCATGGGCGGTGAAGGCGAACACCCTGGCCGGCAACAGGGCGGCGTAGGCGGCGTCAAGGGAGTCGTGGAGGAACGTGGCTGCGTCGTCGCGATAGTCCAGACCCGCTCGGCGCAGCTTCGCGTCGTCCATGTCGAAACCGAAGGGACGAGCCAAGTGCAGCTCGGCGCCGGTGACCGCGGCCAGGCGCATGGTGGAGCCGGTGTTGTTGGGGATCTGTGGGGTGCAGAACAAGATGCGCAGCGGACGGGTCACGCCGGCCATCTTGTCACCCCGCCTGGCTGTCGGGGGTCTCGCGAAACTCGGTCACTAGGTCGGATGCCGCTCATCGGCAGCCGTGTTCCCCTGACGCTCTCACCGATTTCCCCTGCACCTGCCCCTGACTGATATGTGCTCCTGTGTTGTCAAGGGGGCGTGGTGAGGTGGCGCCCTCCTGGTTGGGGGGCGCCACCTGGGGAAAGCTCACTTACGCGGTGGGGGGCGACTTCCACCACTGGATCTGCGCCATGTCGGTGAGCAAGAAGCAGGTCACCCTCACCGTCCACTTCGGCGGGTTGTTGCCCGACCCGCCAGCAGCTTTTCGGGAGGGGTCCAGCACGTTCCTGCGGATGCTGGACTTCACCACCCCGGACTCGATCGACGACCAGTTGGTCGCCGGGACGACTACCGCTGCCCTGGCTGAGTTGGACTACTTCATCGCCGACTGGAAGGCGATCTCCGCCGGAGAGCTCCCGGCGCGCTGAACGCCGATCACGGCCACGTCAGGGGCATCCGGCTGGCGAACTCCCGCACCTCACCGTCGATCGGGTCGGTGAAGGTCAACTCGCGGGCCACCAGCCGCAGGGGGGTGGAGAAGTCGTCGCCGGTGACGTCCAGGACGTCCGGGTAGAGCGGATCGCCCAGGATCGCCAGGCCCAACCCGGCCAGCTGCAGCCGTAGCTGGTGGGTCTTGCCGGTGCGCGGGGTGAGCCGATAGCGAGCGTGGCCTCCATGGACCTCGACCAGCTCGATCAGGGTCTCGGCGTTCGGCTCGCCGTCGACGAGCAGCGCCTGCAGGCTACCCCGTGGCTTCTCGATGCGACTTACCGCCGTGCGAGGAAAGGACATGCTCGGGTCGTACGGCGCTAGCGCCTCGTAGGTCTTGTGCACCTGATGGGTGCAGAACAGCTCGGCGTACGGGCCGCGCCAGACCCGCTGGGTGGTGAAGACCACCACCCCTGCCGTCAGCCGGTCGAGGCGATGAACCGGCGCCAGCTCGGGCAGACCGAGGGTTTCACGCAGTCGCACCAGCGCGGTCTGCCGCACGTGCACCCCGCGCGGCGTAGTGGCAAGGAAGTGCGGCTTGTCGACCACCACCAGGCGCTCATCGGCATGCAATACAGCGACCTCGAACGGCACCTGAGGTTCAGCGGGCAGGTCGCGGTGGAACCACACCATGGTGTGCGGACGGTAGGTTTCCGTGCCGGTCCACGGGCGTCCGGCTTGATCGACGAACGCGCCCGCGGCCAGCATCTCGTCCACCGGGGCTCGGTCCGAGAGCCGGTCGCGCAGGAAATCGCGCATCGTCGCCCAGTGCGGGGCCTCTGGCAGGTTGTCCGGGGTACGCACCCAGGCAGCGTCCAGCCCGTGCCGTTGCTGCAGCGGTGAGCGAGGCATCAGCGCGGCGTCAGGTGGACGCCGGCGAGCATGCAGCGCACCGAGCCTCCGGCGAGTTCGATGGTGGGGATCGGCAGCGGTAGCAGGGTGGCCGACCGCTCGATCACCGCGCGTTGCTCCGGTGTGAGGGCGTCGGCCGCACGGGCGGACAGCGCCAGAAGCCGTCCGTCGCTCCCGGTCAGCTCCATCGCGTTGCCGGCGAAGTCGGCGACCTGGTCGAAACCCAGGTCGAGCACCACGCGTCCGCTGTCGGCCAACCGCTCGGCCACCTCGGCTCTGCGGGCGTCGTCGCTGATCGCGGCCAGGCAGACCAGCGCGTACTCGGTCGCGATCGCCATCAACACGTTGGTGTGATAGATCGGCCGACCCTGTGCGTCCGCGGTGGGGAAGGCCATCGGCTCGTAGCCGAACGCGGTGCAGAAGCGCTCCAGGATGACCGGGTCTGCCCGGTGTGAGCTGGCCACGTACGCCACTCGTTCGAGGTGGTCGAACACCATCGCTCCGGTGCCTTCGAGGAACAGGTTGTCGTGCTCGAGGCCTGAGTAGTCGATCACCTCCTGCACGCGATAGACGCTCTTCAGCAGTTCGATCACGTCACCGCGGCGCTCGCGACGCCGACTCGGCGCGTACATCGGGTAGATCGCGATCCGTCCGCCGTGGTGGGTGGAGAACCAGTTGTTCGGGAACACCGAGTCTGGGGTGTCGAGCTGTCCGAAGTCGTCGAACACGTGGACGCGCACGCCGGCGGCGATGAGGGCGTCCACGCAGCCGTCGAACTCCTCCCTGGCCAGCTGTGCGACCAGTTCGGGGGACTGTCCGGGATCCTGAGCCTGGAAGGCGTTGTCCCTGCCGGTCTCCGGATTCACCGCGAAGCAATGAGGGCGAACCATCACGACAGCCGTGGGGGCCTGAACGGTGCGGTAGTTCACTGCGATCCTCCTCGCGGCCAGCATAGGGTTCGACGCCGGCCCCCGGACGCGAAGCGGTGGCCTGGGTGCGTCCGTCGGTTGCGGCCAACCTCGGGTAACCTTGCCGGGCGATGTTGGTGGCACGAGAGCTTGAGGTGCGGGCGGGAGCCCGCCTTTTGTTGTCCCCGGTTTCTTTCCAGGTGGCCACCGGAGACAAGATCGGCCTCGTCGGGCGCAACGGCGCGGGCAAGACCACCCTCACTCGGATCCTCGCCGGGGAGTCGCTGCCCGCCGCGGGGACGGTGAACCGCTCCGGTCAGATCGGCTACCTCCCGCAGGATCCACGCACCGGCGATCTCGACCAGCTGGCCAGGGATCGCATCCTGTCCGCGCGCGGCCTCGACCAGATCCTGCGCCGGCTGAACACGTATTCGTTCGCGATGGCCAGCGAGGAGGGGGAGGCTCAGGCCAAGGCGATGGCGTCCTATACCCGTGCGGAGGCGGAACTCACCGCAGCCGGCGGTTACGCCGCCGAATCCGAGGCGGCCCGGATCGCAGCCAACCTGGGCCTGCCCGACCGCGTGCTCACCCAGGAACTGCGGACGCTCTCCGGCGGCCAGCGTCGGCGTGTGGAACTGGCCCGGATCCTGTTCTCCGGCGCGGACAACCTGCTCCTCGACGAGCCGACCAACCACCTGGACGCCGATTCGGTCGTCTGGCTCCGCGAGTACCTCCGTGGCTACAAGGGGGGTCTCATCGTCATCAGCCACGACGTCGAGATGCTCGATTCCGTCGTCAACAAGGTCTACCACCTCGACGCGAACCGCTCGGCGCTCGACGTCTACAACATGGGGTGGAAGACCTACCTCCAGCAACGTGAGACCGACGAGCGGCGCCGCAAGCGGGAGCTGGCCAACGCCCAGAAGAAGGCGAGCGCGCTGCTGGCCCAGGCCGACAAGATGCGAGCCAAGGCGACGAAGGCGACCGCGGCCCAGAACATGGCCAAGCGGGCGGAGCGGCTGCTGGCAGGTGTCGAGGGGGAGCGGGCCCAGGACAAGGTCGCCAAGCTGCGCTTCCCCAAGCCCGACCCGTGCGGCAAGACTCCGCTGCGCGCTTCCGGGTTGTCCCGGTCGTACGGCTCGCTGGAGGTGTTCACCGACGTCGACCTGGCCATCGACCGGGGGAGCAAGGTCGTCGTGCTCGGCCTGAACGGCGCCGGGAAGACGACCCTGCTGCGGATGCTCGCCGGGGTCGACGCGCCGGACACGGGTGAGGTGGAGCCGGGCCACGGGCTCAAGCTGGGCTACTACGCCCAGGAGCACGAGAACCTCGACGTCGACCGGTCGGTGCTGCAGAACATGAAGTCGGCGGCCCCGCAGCTCGGGGAGACGGACGTCCGGAAGGTGCTGGGGTCCTTCCTCTTTTCGGGGGACGACGTGGACAAGCCCGCTGGCGTCCTCTCCGGCGGCGAGAAGACCCGTCTGTCCCTGGCGATGCTCGTCGTCTCGGCGGCGAACGTCCTCCTGCTCGACGAGCCGACGAACAACCTCGACCCGGCGTCTCGTGCCGAGATCCTCGGCGCCCTCGCCACCTACGAGGGTGCGGTGGTCCTGGTGACCCATGACGAGGGGGCGGTCGACGCGCTGGAGCCCGAGCGGATCCTCCTCCTGCCCGACGGGGTCGAGGACCTCTGGGGCCCCGACTACAAGGACCTCATCGCCCTGGCGTGATGCGTGCATAAGCAGACGTCATCATCCACATAATGGATTGTTATTGTATCTGGCGGTGCTCCGCCCGACACTGAAGGGCATGCCGACCTACCACCTCGCGTGCCCGTACTGCGGAGGGGATGACCTCAGCCCCTTCCCGGACCCGATGTCCGCGTGGTCGTGCCTGACCTGCCTCCGGGTGCTCCGTGTCGAGCTCGTGCAGCCGGCCTCGGTCACCGGATGGGGGATCCTGCGCGCCTTGGGTCCTGCCGCGGCCGCTGCCTGAGGGCCGACCCCAGGGGGGTTTACCCGGCGTGAAGAGCGCGCCGAGCGGCATACGGGCACCGGTCCCGCCACCCCCGGGAATCGTTGTCCCCGGCTTGCGGTTGGATCGGAGGACGAAGGAGGTCCCGTCTTGGGGATGCAGCCGTGGATGATGATGCGCTCGATGTCGCGCGACCGAAGTGTCGCCGAGCGCACCCTCGCTCCGGGAACCCGACGGCGGGTCATGTCCTACGCCGCCCCCTACCGATCGTCCATCCTGGCCTTCCTGGGCGTCGTCATCGTCAACTCGGTCCTCGTCGTCACGGTCCCCCTGCTGATCAAGTCCCTCGTCGATGACGGGGTGATCCCGAAGGACTCCGGTGTCGTCGTCCGCCTGGCTCTCGTGGTGGCCGGCATCGCGGTGCTCGACGCCGTGCTCAGCGTGGTCCAGCGGTGGTTCTCCGCGCGCATCGGTGAGGGCCTGATCAAGGATCTGCGCACCGAGGTGTTCGGCCACGTGCTGCGACAGCCCATCGCCTTCTTCACCCGCGCCCAGACCGGCTCCCTCGTCTCGCGACTCAACAGCGACGTCATCGGGGCCCAGCAGGCCTTCACGAGCGTCCTGTCCAACGTGGTCAGCAACATCGTGTCGGTCATCCTCGTCGTGGGAGCCATGCTCGCGCTGTCGTGGCAGCTCACCCTGGGTGCGCTGCTGCTGGTGCCCCTGTTCCTGCTGCCCGCCAAGGTCATGGGTCGGCGGCTGGCCGCCCTGGCCTCGCGTCAGATGACTCTCAACGCCGACATCGGGACGCGCATGACGGAGCGGTTCAACGTCGCAGGAGCTCTCCTCGTCAAGCTCTTCGGTGACCCGCGTCGCGAGGAGGCGGAATACGACGAGCGGGCGACCAACGTGCGCGACGTCGGCATCCAGATCGCCCTCAACCGCACCCTCTTCATGGCGTCGCTCACGCTCGTCGCGGCTCTCGCCACGGCGATGATCTACGGTTTCGGCGGCCTCATGGCGGTGAGCGGCTCTCTCTCGGTCGGGACGCTCCTCGCTCTCGCCGCCCTGCTGGCGCGGCTCTACGGGCCGCTGACATCCCTGTCCAACGTCCGCGTCGACATCATGACGGCCCTCATCTCGTTCGAGCGGGTCTTCGAGGTGCTCGACCTCAAGCCCCTCGTCGACGAGCGACCCGGTGCCGTGCCCCTGCCGGCCGGGCCCCTCGGCGTCGAGCTCGACGGGGTGTCCTTCCGGTATCCCTCAGCCGACGACGTGTCACTGGCCTCCCTCGAGTCGACGGCCAGTGGGGACCGACGCGCCGGCGGACCGGTCCTGCACGACATCAACCTCACGGTCGAGCCGGGCCAGCTCATCGCCCTCGTCGGCCCCTCCGGCGCCGGCAAGACGACTCTCACGTCGCTGGTGAGCCGCCTGTACGACCCCACCTCGGGTGCGGTTCGGATCGGCGGGCTCGACCTCAGGGACGTCACCATGTCCTCGCTCCGCAGCCGGGTCGGCGTCGTCACCCAGGAGGCGCACCTCTTCCACGACACGATCCGGGCCAACCTGCTCTACGCGCGTCCCGAGGCGACCGAGCAGGAGATGGCCCTGGTGCTGCGCTCCGCACAGATCAGTGACCTCGTCGACGACCTCCCCGAGGGCCTCGACACCGTCGTCGGCGACCGGGGCCATCGGCTGAGCGGCGGTGAGAAGCAGCGCCTCGCCATCGCGAGACTGCTCCTCAAGGCTCCCGACATCGTCGTCCTCGACGAGGCGACCGCCCACCTCGACTCCGAATCCGAGGTCGCCGTGCAGCGGGCCCTCGACGCGGCCCTCGCCGGCCGAACCTCCATCGTCATCGCCCACCGTCTCTCGACCATCCGCCAAGCCGACCTCATCGTCGTGCTCGACCACGGACGCGTCGTCGAGACCGGCCGCCACCTGAAGCTCCTCGCCGCTGGGGGACTCTACGCGGACCTCCATGCCACCCAGTTCGCGGACTCGCCGCGCACGGCCGCAGAGCGGCGCGAGGCGGTCGTCCTGCCCACCGGACCGGCTTTGGCCTGAGTGCGAGCAGGACCGCCCTGGCCTAGTCTGGTGGGATGTCCTCGGACCCGACGGCGATGGCCCCCACGACGTTCCACGCGCCGCTCCGGACGCAGCTCGAGGCGTTCCTCGACGACCATCGGTCCCGGCTGAACGCCTGCCTCCTCGACCTCAGCGAGGAAGAGGCCCGGAGGAGTCTTGTGCCCTCGAGGACCACGCTGCTCGGGCTCGTCAAGCATGCCGCCTTCGTCGAGAGGGTGTGGTTCGACGAGGCGGTCACCGGCCGGACCCGTAGCGAGATCGGCATCCCCGCGAACCCCGACGAGTCCTTCGTGCTGCAACCGGCAGACACCATCGACAGCGTCCGTCGCGCCCACGCCGAGGCGTGTCAGGCATCTCGCGAAGCGGTCGCCGACCTCGGTCTGGACGACGTCGTGACCGGCAACCGCCGGGGGCCGCTGCCGCTCCGGTGGGTCCTGCTCCACGTGCTGCGCGAGCTCGCCCAGCACGGCGGCCATGCGGACATCCTCCGGGAGCAGATCCTGGCCAGCCGACCTGAGCGGACCTGAGCCGGCCTGAGCCGGCCTGACTCCAGCTGGTCCGTCCTTGGGCCGAGGCCCTCAGGCGTCCTCTTCGTCCCAGATCCGCACCTTCTTCGGCTTCGGTGCCGCCGCGCCCGTGCCGTCTGCAGCTTGGATCACCTGCCGGCGGATGGCGAAGAACACGAAGGCCAGGCCGCCCGGCATCGTGAGCCACCACTGGAACGCGTAGGCCTGGTGCGGGCCCAGCCCCTCGTCCGGACGGGGCAGGAGTGACACGGGGTTGCGGCCCGCCGGGGGCGACGGGGTCTGCGAACCGAGGACGACGTAGACGTCGAGCGCGCTGAGCGACGGCACCCGCTCCCGGGCGTCGTCGATGCTGATGCTCGCGAGCTGGGGAGCCGGCAGGTTCCGGCCGAGGTCCGGCTCGGCGGTCCGCAGCCAACCGACGATCTGGACGGGGCCGGTCGGCGCGGGGTCGGCTGCGGGGGTGGTCTCCGCGTCGCGGGAGTTGGGGACCCAGCCGCGGTCGACGAGGAGCGTGGCGTCCTCGGTGACGAAGGGCGTGAGCACCTCGAAGCCGACGGTGCGTTCCCGCGTCCGGTTGCGCACCAGCTGGTCGGACTGCGGAACGTAGGTTCCTCGGAGGACCACCTTGGTCCACTGGTCGGCGGGTGCCAGGTCCGTGCCGACGGCGGTGGGCAGGACGGCGGTCAGGGGGACCGCTGGGGCGTCGTAGTTCTCCTCGATGGCCGTCACCTTGGTGCGCTGCTCGACGTGTCGACTCCACTGCCAGGACCCGAGCGTCCAGCAGGCGATGCCGAAGAGGATGGCGACAACGGTCATGAGAAGCCATCGAGGAGTGAGCCAGAGCCGGAGCACGGCACGACGCTACTCGGCTTACAGTGGTGGTCATGACGCGCCTTCCGGATCCCACCGTCCGGCCCGCCGACGCCATCGGCAGGCCAGCCGCCCAGGCCGGTCTGCGTGACCAGTTCGGTCGGGTGGCCCGCGACCTGCGGGTCTCGGTCACCGATCGCTGCAACCTGCGGTGCACCTACTGCATGCCCGCGGAGGGCCTGCCCTGGATGCCCCAGGCGGAGATGCTCACCGACGCGGAGATGCTGCGGCTGATCGGGCTCTTCGTCCGGGACGGGGTGACGCAGGTGCGCCTCACCGGTGGCGAGCCGCTGCTACGCCGGTCGCTCGTCGATCTCGTGGCCGGAATCGCGTCCCTGGAGCCGCGGCCCCGCATCGCGATGACGACCAACGGGGTGGGGCTGGACCGGATCGCGCACCGGCTGGCAGCTTCGGGGCTCGACCGGGTCAACGTCAGCCTCGACACCATCGACTCCGAGACCTTCACCCGCCTCACCCGGCGCGACCGCCTGCCCGACGTCGAGCTCGGGCTCAAGGCCGCCGCCGACGCCGGCCTCACCCCGGTCAAGGTCAACGCCGTGGCCATGCGCGGGGTCAACGACCAGTCCGTCGCGGACGTCCTGCAGTGGTGCCTCGAGCGCGGCTACGAGCTGCGCTTCATCGAGCAGATGCCACTCGACGCCCAGCACGCGTGGGACCGCCGCGACATGGTGACCGCCGACGAGGTCCGGGCCACCCTCTCCAAGCGGTTCTCCCTCACGCCGCTGCCCGCGGTGGAGCGGGGCAGCGCGCCGGCGGAGCGGTTCCTCGTCGACGGCGGGCCGCAGACCGTGGGCATCATCGCCAGCGTCACCGCTCCGTTCTGTGGGGCGTGCGACCGGACCCGCCTGACCGCGGACGGGCAGGTCCGCAACTGCCTCTTCTCCCGGACCGAGACCGACCTTCGGACCCCGATGCGCGAGGGCGCGTCCGACGACGAGCTGCTCGACCTGATGCGCGGCGAGATGTGGCGCAAGCGCCGGGGGCACGGCATCGGCGACCCGGGCTTCGTCCAGCCGGACCGACCCATGTCGGCGATCGGCGGCTGACCAGCGCTCCAGCTGCGTCGCCAGCGGTCAGCCGTCGGCCTCGGTCAGGGCGCCGACCGGGACCACCTCGAGGAGGAAGCCCCGCACGCTCACGAAGTCGGCCAGGGACTGGGCGTGGGCGTCACACGCGAGCCAGACCTTGCGTCGCCCCTCCACGTGGATCTTCGGGTTGCGCCAGACGACGGCATGGACCGCAGCGGCACGACAGCCCTTGGCGCTGCACGCCCGGTCCNNACCGCGTTGGCCGTGACGACCGCGAAGTAGGGGAGCACCACCGCGCCGGCGATCGCGGCCCAGCGGAGCCAGCCGTCGGTGACGAAGAGCAGCCCGAGGCACACGACGCGGATGCCCATCATCGTCAGGTACCGACGCACCCGCTGGTCCTGGTCGTCCGCGGGCGACGAGGGCGCCGAGGTGACCGTGTGCACCACCGGTTGCCGCTTGCCAACTGCCACGCCTCCACCATAAGCCCGCCCGGACCGGGCGGCGGCCACGGCCTGGGACGGCGTCGTCGTACCCATCGGTAGTCCACTAGGTTCGGGGCTGGACCGGAGACGCCGGATCGGGAGGCGTCCACGCGAACGCACGAAGGAGACCAGGTGGCAGACACCGAGCCACGCAACGTGCTCGTCACGGGAGGCAACCGAGGGATCGGGCTCGCCATCGCGCGCGCCTTCCAGGCCGCCGGCGACCACGTCGTCATCACCCACCGGTCGGGGGAGCCGCCGGAGGGCCTCCGCGGCGTGACGTGCGAGGTCACCGACACGGCCTCGGTCGACCAGGCGTTCGCGGCGGCGGAGGAGATCTTCGGCGGGCCGGTCGAGGTGCTCGTCGCCAACGCGGGGATCACCCGCGACACCCTGCTCATGCGAATGAGCGACGAGGACTTCGACACCGTCATCGACACCAACCTGGCCGGGGCGTTCCGGTGCGCCCGGCGCGGCGCGACGGGCATGATCCGCAAGCGCCGCGGCCGGATCATCTTCATCTCGAGCGTCGTCGGCCTCTACGGCTCGCCGGGGCAGACGAACTACGCCGCCTCGAAGTCCGGCCTCGTCGGCCTGGCCCGGTCGATCACCCGCGAGCTCGGTGGTCGCGGGATCACGGCGAACGTCGTCGCCCCCGGCTTCATCGACACCGAGATGACGGCCGTCCTGGCCGACGAGCAGAAGAAGGCGTACCTCGCAGGCATCCCCGCGGGCCGCTTCGCCACACCGGAGGAGGTGGCCTCCGTCGTGCGGTTCGTTGCGAGCGACGCCGCCGCCTACATCAGTGGCGCGGTGATCCCGGTCGACGGAGGACTCGGCATGGGGCACTGAGCCGGCCCAGCGGCATACGACCGAAGCCCGTGTCGTATGCCGCTCAGCCGGCTCCCGCTCGCCCGTTGCCGCCCACAGGAGAAAGTTGCACACAGACATGGGATTGCTCGAAGGAAAGAAGCTGCTCGTCACCGGTGTCCTCATGGACAGCTCGATCGCCTTCCACGTGGCCCGGCTGGCCCAGGAGGAGGGCGCGGAGGTCGTTCTCACCTCCTTCGGCCGGACGATGAAGATCACCCAGGCCATCGCGAAGCGGCTGCCCGTCACCCCGCCCATCGTGGAGCTCGACGTCGCCAACCAGGCCGACCTCGACGCCCTCACCGACCGGGTCCGGGAGCACGTCGGTCACCTCGACGGGGTCCTGCACTCGATCGGGTTCGCACCCCAGGGCGCCTTCAACTTCATGGAGGGGACGTGGGAGGACGCTGCGACGGCGCTCCAGATCTCTGCCTACAGCCTCAAGGCGCTCGGGGTGGCTGCCCTGCCCCTGATGGCGGAGGGCGGGAGCATCGTCGGCCTGACCTTCGACGCGAAGTTCGCCTGGCCGGTCTACGACTGGATGGGGGTCGCCAAGGCGGCGTTCGAGGCGACGAACCGCTATCTCGCCCGGGACCTCGGCCCCCAGGGGGTGCGCTGCAACCTCGTGGCGGCCGGCCCGATCCGCACGACGGCCGCGAAGTCGATCCCCGGGTTCCAGCGCTTCGAGGAGGTCTGGGACGAGCGCGCCCCGCTCGGCTGGGACATCAACGACCCGGTGCCGGCCGCGCAGGCCTGTGTCGCGTTGCTGTCGGACTGGTTCCCCGCGACGACGGGCGAGATCGTCCACGTCGACGGCGGC
>DJWE01000084.1:49643-49814 GCA_002441465.1 Propionibacteriaceae bacterium UBA6238
CGGCCTCCTCGATCTCCTCGCGGGTGATGCCGAGCAGGTAGAGCACCGAGTCGAGGTAGGGCACGTTGACGCTCGTGTGCGCCTGCTCGCGCACGAGCGGCTTCGCGTTGAAGGCGACGCCGAGGCCCGCGATCGCGAGCATGTCGAGGTCGTTCGCCCCGTCGCCGATCG
>DJWE01000032.1 GCA_002441465.1 Propionibacteriaceae bacterium UBA6238
TGCATCTCGTGCGTGCGGATCTGCAGCTCCACCGGCTTGCCGCTCGGCCCGAGCACCGTCGTGTGCAACGACTGGTAGAGGTTGAACTTCGGCATCGCGATGTAGTCCTTGAACCGCCCGGGCAGGGGGTTCCAGCGCGCATGCAAAGTACCGAGGGCCGCGTAGCAGTCCCGCTGGGAGTCGACCAGGATGCGCAGGCCGACCAGGTCGTAGATGTCGGCGAAGTCCCGTCCTCGCACCACCATCTTCTGGTAGATCGAGTAGTAGTGCTTCGGACGGCCGTACACCGTGGCCTTGATCCCCGCGCTGGCCAGATCGCTGCGCACCTGCTCGGTGACCACCCTCAGGTAGTCCTCGCGCAGCGGCGCCCGCGCGGCGACCAGCTTCACGATTTCGTCGTAGACCTTGGGCTCCAGTGTGGCGAAGGACAAGTCCTCCAGCTCCCACTTGATCGCGTTCATGCCCAGCCGATGGGCCAGCGGGGCGAAGATCTCCAAGGTGTCGCGAGCGATCGCCATCTGCTTGTCCTGACGCAGGTAGCCGATGGTGCGCATGTTGTGCAGCCGATCGGCCAGCTTGATCACCAGGACGCGGATGTCCTTGCTCATCGCGAGCACCATCTTGCGGATGGTCTCCGCCTTCGCCGACTCCCCGTACGCGATCTTGTCCAGCTTGGTGACACCGTCGACCATGGCCGCGATCTCGGCACCGAAGTCGGCGGTGAGCTGCTCCACCGTGTAGGACGTGTCCTCCACCGTGTCGTGCAACAACGCCGCGCAGATCGTGGGCTCGGTCATACCCAGCTCGGCCAGGATGGTCGCCACCGCCAGCGGGTGGGTGATGTAGGCGTCCCCGCTCTTGCGCAACTGGCCGGTGTGGTAGTGCTCGGCGGTGCGGTAGGCCCGCTCGATCAGCGCGACGTCAGCCTTGGGATGGTGGGTGTGGACGATCCGGATCAGCGGATCGAGCACCGGCACGGATTGGTTGCGCTGAGCGCCGATCCTGGCCAGGACCTGCCGCATCCGAATCCGAGGCTGATCGGTCGAGGCCAGTCTCGCCCGCGGTTCTCCGGGCAGGCCGTCGCCTTCGCCGTACGGCCCGTGCACGCCCTGCGACAACACCGCCTCCGCTACTGGTAGATGTGAGTGCTCACTCTACCCGCGTCGGTCGCGTCCCCGAGGCCTTGCGAACCACCACGAGCTCGTCACCGGTGCGCAGCGTGTCCTCGCCGATCTCGTAGTAGCGACGCAGGGTGCGATTTCGGACGATCGCCAGCACCTTCTCGCCCTCCAGCTGATCGGGACGGCGGCCTTCCTCCTCGTGGCTGACCAGGCGCTGGGTCACTTCCAGTCCCTCACCGGCGGCAAGCAGGTCCTCGATCACCTCGCCGAGCTCGGGGCTGATCGAACTCAGCCCCATCAGCCGGCCGACCGCGTCCGAGGAGGTCACCACCGCGTCCGCCCCCGACTGCCGGATCAACGGCACGTTCAGCGAATCCCGGACCGCCACGACCACGTGGGCGCCGCGGTTCAGCTGCCGGACGGTCAGCGTGACCAGGATCGCGGTGTCGTCCCGTCCGACGGTGATGATGACTTCCTTGGCCTTCGACAACTCGGCCCGATGCAGGAGTTCACGCGCGGTCGCGTCCCCCTCGAAGGCAGCCAAGCCATGTCGGTTCGCCGCGGCGACGGCCTGAGTGTCCGCATCGATCACCACGATCCGGTCGCTCGGAGTGTCCCCGCGGACGAGCGTGGCTGTCGCACTCTGGCCGGTGGTGCCGTAGCCGATGACGACGGTGTGGTTGCGCATCTTCTTCCTCCAGCGAGCGTCACGCAGCGCCTGACGGCCCTGGTTGGCGAGCACTTCGACCGTGGTGCCGACCAACAGCACCAGGAACGCGATCCGGATCGGTGTGACCACGAAGACGTTGATCAGGCGTGCGTGGGGCAGAACCGGCGTGATGTCGCCGTAGCCGGTGGTGGTCATGGTGACCGTGGCGTAGTACAGCGCGTCCACGAAGGAGACCCCGTCGCCGCCGGCATGGTCGGCGTAGGCGTCCCGATCGAGGTAGACGATCATGGTGAGCAGCAGCACCAGGCCCAGCGCGAGCAGGAATCGCTTCAGGAGCTCCCTTGCCGGGCTCGAGCTGCGGGTGGGCAGACGTACCTGTGCATCACCCGACCCGAAGGTCCGGCGCGCGATGCGAGGTCCCCGCTGCGCCATCACACCGTGAGCACCGCCGAGGTGTCGTGGATGCCGAGCCCGGCAAGATGCTCCCTACCGCCGAGGAAGCTGAGCTCGAGCAGCACCGAGACGTGGATCAGCTCGGCACCGAGCCGGTTGATCAAGGCGGCGGTCGCCCCGACCGTGCCGCCGGTGGCGAGCACGTCGTCGATCACCAATACCTTGGCGCCCGGCATGATCGCGTCGGTGTGCACGGCCAAGGTCTCGTCGCCGTACTCCAGCGAGAACGTCTGGGTGTAGACGTCGCCGGGCAGCTTGCCCGGCTTGCGCACCGGGACGAAACCCGCGCCCAACTCCAGCGCAACCGGACCGGCGAAAATGAACCCGCGCGCCTCCATCCCGACCACCACATCGATCCCGGACGGAGCGCTCGCTGCCAACTCCGAGATCGCGGCCCGGTAGCCGGCCGCGTCCGCCAGCAACGGGGTGATGTCCTTGAAAAGCACCCCGGGCTTCGGGAAGTCGGGGATGTCCCGGATCAGGGACGCGATCAGGGCGCGGTTCTCCGTCGAGGTCGGCATGATCACTTCTTCCGCCGACTGCGGGCCTGTTTGGACGGCTGCCGTCGCGCACCCGGCTGCAGATCCGCGGCCGAGACCAGGCCCAGCGAGGCCGGGTCGACGTTCGACGCGGCCACGCCGCCGACGGCCACCGTGCTGATCGTCTTCGGCTTGCGGTTGGCCTTCTCCGAGGCCCGGGCGGCCCTGCGTTGCAGTCGCTCCCGATGCTCCACCATGTCCGGGTCGGCCTCGCGCATCTGCGCCAACAGCGGGGTCGCGATGAAGATCGAGGAATAGGCGCCGGCGATCATGCCGACGAACAGCGCCAGGCCGAGGTCCTTCAGCGGTCCGGTGCCGAGGATGAAGGCACCGGTGAACAACAGCGCCGCCACCGGCAGCACACCGATGATGGTGGTGTTGAGCGAGCGCACCAACACCTGGTTCAGTGCGGCGTTCGCCTGGTGCGAGTAGGTGAAACGACTGTTGGTGATGTCGTGGGTGTTCTCGCGGATCTTGTCGAACACCACCACGGTGTCGTACAGCGAGTAGCCCAGAATGGTCAGCACGCCGATCATCGTCGCCGGAGTGACCGTGAAGCCGATCAGCGCGTACACGCCGACGGTCACCACGAGGTCGTGCAACAGCGCCAGGATCGCCGCGATGCTCATCTTGAACTCGCGGAAGTACGCCCAGATCAGAGCCATCACGAGGACCAGGAACACAACCAAGGCGATCAGTGCCTGGGTGGTGATCTGTTGACCCCAGGACGCGCCGATGAGTGAGTACGCCACGTCGTCGGGCTGGACGCCGGCCTCGGCAGCGATCGCCCCCTTCACCTGGGTGACCTCGGTCTCGCTGAGCGGGCGGGTCTGCACCCGCACCGAGTTCGAGCTGATCGTGGTCACGGTGAGATCGTCGTTCTGGGGCAGGTTGAGCGCCTGGACGGCGCTGCGCACGTCGTCCACGGTCGTCTCGGTGACCGCAATCGGAGCCTGGAAGTCCGCCCCGCCTCGGAACTCGATGCCCCAGTTCACGCCGCGTACGAAGAGGGCGAGCACGGAGATCAGCAAGACGATGGCCGAGATGATGTACCAGCGCCGACGGTGTCCGACGAAGTCGTAGGAGATCTCGCCGGTGTAGAGCCGGTGCGCGATACTCGACTTCTCGGCCGCCGGAGCCTTCGGCTCAGTGATCTGGTCGGTCATCACGCCTCACCTCCCGCGAGAGTGCCACTTCGTCGCCGAGAGTTGTGCAGTGGCGGATTGCTCGTCCCCATGTGTTCGGCTTCGAAGCCGGAGAACCGGTGGCCCTCCCCGAAGAACTTGGTCCGGCCGAGCAGGGTCATCATCGGCTTGGTGAAGAAGAACACCACGGCCAGGTCGATCAGGGTGGTCAGGCCCAGGGTGAATGCGAACCCCTTGACCGCGCCGATGGCCAACACGAACAGCACCAGCGCCGAAAGCAGCGACACCGAGTCGGCGATCACGATCGTCTTGCGCGAACGGATCCACCCGGTCTCGATCGCCGTGCGCAGGCTGCGTCCCTCGCGCACCTCGTCTCGAATTCGCTCGAAATAGATGATGAACGAGTCCGCGGTCACGCCGATCGCGACGATCGCACCGGCGATGCCGGGCAGGTTCAACGCGAAGCCCATACTCGCCCCGAGCAGCACGATCAGGGACCAGGTCAGCAGGCCGGCGACCACCAGGGACAGCGACACCACCAAGGCCAGGCCGCGGTAGTACACGATGCTGTAGATCAGCACCAGGGCGAGTCCGATCAGGCCGGCGAGGATGCCCGCCTGCAGCTGATCTCCACCGAGTTTGGCGGAGACGTTCTCGACACTGGAGATCTCGAAGGACAGCGGCAGTGCGCCATAGGAAAGCACGTTCGCCAGGTCGGTGGCGGTCTTCTGCGTGAAGCTGCCCTCGATCTGCGCCTGGCCTCCCGCGATCACCTTGCTCACCGACGGGGCCGAGATGACCTTGCCGTCCAGCACGATGCCGAACTGGTTCTCGGGGCTGGTCTGGGTGGCCAGGTGCCCGGTGACCTTCTCGAAATCCGCCGCGCCTTGGGTGTCGAACTGCAGCGTCACGACGTAGGCCACGGAACTCTGCGGAATGGCCGCCTGAGCCCGGGTCACATGCTCACCGCTGATCAGCGCCGGCCCGAGCAGGTACTTGTAGGACTTCGTCTGGTCGCAGGTGATCAGCGGCTGGTCGGTCACATCCGGCGTCGGGCTGGTCTGGCCGCACTCGAAAGCATCGAACTCGCTGGTGTCGCGCTCACTCGGCGTCCATTTCATCAGGTCGTCGAGCGAGGCGGCCGGACTCGCCGCGACCGTGGGACGCGGGCTGGGCACCGGAGTGGGCAGGGCAGGCAGCGGACGCTTGTTGCCCGTCGATGACGTCGCGGTCGGCTCCGCGGACGCCGTCGTGCTCGGCTCGGCGCTGGCGCTCTCCTGGGGCTGGGCGGACGCCGTCGCGGTCGGGTCCGCGGTCGCGCTCGAGGACGCCTCCTCCTTGAACACCTTCCGGAAGTACAGCTGCGCGGTGGTGCCGACCAGTCGAACCAGGTCGTCCTTCTGGACGTTCGGCACCGACACGACGATCTGCCGGTCACCCGAGGTCGTCACTTCGCTCTCGCCCACGCCGTAGCCGTCGATGCGCTGCTGGATGATCGAGCGGGCGAGTTCGAGACTGGCTGCGTCCACGCTGCCCTCGCCCGTGACGTTGGACGCTGTGAGCGTGATCGTGCTCCCGCCGCGAAGATCCAGGCCGAGCTTCGGCGTCCAGATCTGGTTCACGGCCATGATCGTGTACAGCCCCGCGAGCACCAGGGCCAAGATCACCAGCGTGCGCAGTGGATGAGTGTGTTTCCTGCTTGTGGTTGCCACGTCTCGCCTAGATCGGGTGGGTCAGTTCTTCGGCGCGGCCGGGTTGTCCCAGGTCGGCTCGGGGGCGTCGGCAGCATCAGCGGCCGGCTCAAGATCGACGACAACCGGCTCGACCGGCTCAGCGGCCGGCTCAACCGGCTCAGCCTCGCCCACGGCCAACTCCGCGGGTTCGTCCGCGCCGGCCTCGTCGTCGGCATACTCGAACTCGTCAGCGACCGGCTGGCTGCTGATCGCGCGCTTGTCGACGGTCATCTCCACCCCGGGAGAGATCTCGACGACGGCCTGCTTGTCGCCCAGGTACTTGACCGTGGCGATGATGCCCGAAATGAGCATCACGCGCGCGCCCGGTTCCAGCGCACTCATGTGGCTCTGCTGTTCCTTCTGACGCTTCTGCTGCGGCCGGATCATCAGGAAGTACAGCGCGGCACCGGCCAGCACCATGAGTAGCACCGTGGACCAGATGCTTTCGCCACCACTCATCAGGAAATCCTCACGTTTGAACGTTCTCGGGGCGGCGCTGCCGCCGAAGCCGTAGCCTAGCGCCGAGAGCTGGGAATACCCATTCGGTGCCACATCGGAACCCCGCCTGTCGCAGGGCCCGTGACCCGCGCACGCTCAGTCACCACTGAACAGGTCGGGAGCGTCGGGTGGCACGCCGACCTCTTTGGGCGGAGTCAGGCCCAGGTGCGTCCAGGCACGACGCGTCGCAACCCGTCCGCGCGGAGTTCGCATCAAGAAGCCCTCGCGAACCAGGAACGGTTCAGCCACCTCCTCGACGGTCTCCGCCTCTTCGGCAACCGCCAACGCGAGCGTGGTCAGGCCCACCGGTCCCCCACCAAAACCGCGGCACAGCGCGTCCAGCACCGCCCGATCCAGCCGGTCGAGTCCCAGCGGGTCAACTTCGTAGAGCTCGAGGGCCGCGTCCGCTACCGAACGGGTCAGGCGTCCGTCCCCCTTGACCTGGGCGTAGTCGCGCACCCGCCGCAGCAGCCGATTCGCGATCCGTGGCGTCCCCCGGGAGCGCGAGGCGATCTCAGCTCCCGCTGCCGGAGCGAGTTCCATACCGAGCAACGCCGCCGAACGGCGCAGGATCTTCTCCAAGTCGTCGGCTGCGTAGAAATCGAGTTGCGCGGTGAAGCCGAAACGATCCCGCAGCGGCCCTGGCAACAGACCCGCCCTCGTCGTCGCGCCGACCAGGGTGAACNNCCACGTCCACCCGGAAGTCCTCCATCGCGAGATAGAGCATCTCCTCCGCCGGCCTGGACATTCGATGGATCTCGTCGAGGAAGAACACCTCTCCCTCGGTCAGGCCGGAAAGGATCGCGGCCAGATCGCCGGCGTGCTGGATGGCCGGTCCGGACGAGATCCGGATCGGTGCGCCCATCTCGGCGGCGATGATCATGGCCAAGGTGGTCTTGCCGAGGCCCGGCGGGCCCGAAAGCAGCACATGATCGGGCGTGGCGCCCCGATGGCGCGCGGCGGCGAGCACGAGACCGAGCTGATCGCTGACCCGCCGCTGGCCGCCGAACTCGGCCAGCGTGGACGGCCGAAGCGCCGACTCCGCAGCCTGTTCGTCGCTGTGAACGTACGGGTCGAGCGGATCGGACTCAGCGGGCTGCACGTCGAACACTCTGCCAGACACCTCCGAAACCATCGCTCACCGAGC
The DNA here is from genome assembly GCA_002441465.1 of Propionibacteriaceae bacterium UBA6238. Classification (GTDB taxonomy): domain Bacteria; phylum Actinomycetota; class Actinomycetes; order Propionibacteriales; family Propionibacteriaceae; genus Propionicimonas. The sequence continues at coordinate 7,307 of DJWE01000032.1, forward strand.
CAGAGTGCGCAGTGCGGCGCGCAGCAGGACGGCGACCGACGTGTCGGGGTCTTCCTCCACCATGCCTGCCACCCGCTCACAGGCCGCCTCGGCGTCGCGTCCGGAGTAGCCCAGGCCTTCGAGCCCGGCGCGCACCTGATCTCGCCAGCCATCGGTCGACGGCTCCGCTCCGGTCGGCGACACGGTGCCGGCGAGGAGCGCCACCTTGTCCTTCAACTCCAGCACCAGCCGCTGCGCGCCCTTGGTCCCGATGCCGGGCACGCGCGTCAGTGCGGCCAGGTTGCCCGCGCTCACCGCGGCCCTGAACTCGTCGGGGCTGAACACCGAGACCACGGCCTGGGCGATCTTCGGCCCGATCCCGCTCGCGCTCTGGACCAACTCGAAACAGTCGCGCTCCCCCGGATCGGCGAACGCGTAGAGCGTGAGCGAGTCCTCCCGCACGACCAGCGAGGTGAACACCGTGATCGTCTCTCCCACCGCGACGCGACTCGCCGTCGCCGGTGTGCACAGGGCCTTCAGCCCGAAGCCCGACAGGTCCAGCACCAGCCAGGTGCCGCCCACGGCCGCGACCTTCCCGGTCAGCTGAGCGATCATGCGGACGCGTCCCTCCTCGCCAGGGCCTGCGCGATCCGCTCCGCCGCCCCGCCACGCCACAGGTGACAGATCGCCAAGGCCACGGCGTCCGCGGCATCGGCAGGCTTGGGGGCGGCGTCGAGCTTGAGGATCCGGGCCACCATGGTGCCCACCTGGGCCTTGTCCGCTCGGCCCGACCCGGTGATCGCGGCCTTCACCTCGGTCGGGGTGTGCGTGTGCACAGGCAACCCGGCCCGCGCCGCCACCAGCATCGCCAGACCCGCTGCCTGGGCCGTCCCGATCACGGAAAGAACGTTCTGGTCGGCAAAGACCCGCTCGACCGCGACGACGTCCGGTCGGTACTCAGCCACCCACTCGGTGAGTCCGGTCTCGATCCTGAGTAGCCGTTGCGGCAACTCCAAGGTGCTGGGCGTGGTGACGACTCCCACAGCGATCAGTCGCGGAGGCCGGCCGGGCGCACCCTCGATCACGCCTACGCCGCACCTGGTCAGGCCAGGGTCCACCCCGAGTACCCGCATCGCCCGCTTCCCGTTCGTCGAACAACTGTTCGGATCGTAGCGTCCCCAGGCCCCCGACTTGGTCGTGCCACGCCCGGGACAAGCGGGGACGGTTCCGAACTCGGTCCAGCTGAGAATGGCCTGAGTTCGGAACCGTCCCCAGGGGTCCGGGTGCGACGGGTCAGCGCGCGATCGTCAGTCCTCGAGTTGGGCGCTGATCTCGTCAGGCACGTCCTCGTTGCTGTAGACCGTCTGCACGTCGTCGAGATCCTCGATCGCGTCCAGGAGCTTGAACAGCTTCTCCGCCGCGTCCGCCGAATCGATCGCCTGCTGGTACTGCGGCACGAACTGGACCTCGGCCGACTCGTAGTCCAGGCCCGCGGCCTGGACGGCCTTGCGGACGTCCACCACGGCGTTGGGATCGCTGAGCACCCGGAAGTTGTCTCCGTCGTCGGCGACGTCCTCAGGATCGGCGTCCAGAGTCGCTTCGATCAGGTCGTCCTCGGTGAGCACCCGGCCGCCCTGCTCCTTCGCCACCTCGACCACGCCCTTGCGGTCGAAGATGCGCGACACCGAGCCGACATCGGCCATCGTGCCGCCGTTGCGGGTCACCGCCACCTTCACATCGGACGCCGACCGGTTGCGGTTGTCGGTCAGGCACTCGATCAGGATCGCCACGCCGGCCGGGCCGTAGGCCTCGTACATCAGCGCTGTGTAGTCGACCGCGTCGCCACCGACACCGCCGCCGCGCTTCACCGCACGGTCGATGTTGTCCACCGGCACCGAGTTCTTGCGGGCCTTCTGGATCGCGTCGTAGAGCGTAGGGTTCCCCGACGGGTCGGCACCACCGGTGCGGGCTGCGACCTCGATGTTCTTGATCAGCTTGGCGAAGAGCTTGCCGCGCTTGGCATCGATGGCCGCCTTCTTGTGCTTGGTGGTGGCCCACTTGGAGTGACCGCTCATGTACTACCCGTCCGTCGTCGCTGCTGGATTTTGCGCGGTTCAGTCTAGGCCACTCCTCGCCGTTCAAGCTGTGGCGCGAGCGAACCGACTCGTCGTCTAGCCTGAGCCGCATGAGCGAGCGGTTGCACGGAGAGTACAAAGTTCCCGGCGGCAAGCTGGTGGCCGTCGACCTGGCTGTGGCCGACGACCATCTCCTCGACGTGCGAGTGAGCGGCGACTTCTTCCTCGACCCCGATGAGGCGCTGGAAGTGATGGACCGGTCGCTGACCGGCCTGAACACCTCCACCCCTGCCTCCGAACTCGCCGCCCGGATCGATGCCGACCTCACCCGCGCCGGCGAGGACGGGCTGATCGGCCTGCCGATCACCATGGTCGGGTTCGACACCCATGCGGTCGCGATGGCCGTCCGCCGCGCCCTGAGACACTCCACCGGTTGGGCCGACCACACTTTCACCTACCTCGACCCAGGCATCCTCGACCCCGCCGAGCACGCTGCCCTCGACGAGGTGCTCTCGCGCGAACTCGCGTCCGGGAAACGCGGGCCGACGCTGCGGTTCTGGGAGTGGGAGAACCCCGCGGTGGTGATCGGCTCGTTCCAATCCCTGCGCAACGAAATCGACCTCGAAGCGGCCGAGCGCCTCGGGGTGCAGATCGTGCGTCGGGTGTCGGGTGGCGGCGCGATGTTCATGGAGGCCGGCAACTGCATCACCTTCTCCCTGGTGGTCCCCGACACCCTGGTGGACGGAATGAGCTACGAGGCCTCCTACGCGTTCCTCGACGAGTGGGTACTCACAGCCCTCGCCGAAGTCGGGGTGGCGGCGCACTACGCCGGCCTGAACGACATCGCCTCCTCGGTCGGCAAGCTCGCCGGTGCCGCGCAGAAGAGGTTCGTCGGTGGCGCGGTGCTGCACCACGTGACCATGG
>DJWE01000025.1:0-974 GCA_002441465.1 Propionibacteriaceae bacterium UBA6238
CCGCAGCTGTTCAAGCAGTTGCTGATGGTGGGTGGCATGGAGCGCTACTACCAGATCGCGCGCTGCTACCGCGACGAGGACTTCCGAGCCGACCGGCAGCCGGAGTTCACCCAGCTTGACATCGAGATGAGCTTCGTCGACCAGGATGACGTGATCGCGGTCGCCGAAAAGGTGATGGCGGCCTGCTGGGCGCTGATCGGTGTAGAGCTCCCGGTGCCGATGCCGCGGATGACCTGGGCCGACGCGATGGACAACTACGGCTCTGACAAGCCTGATCTGCGCTTCGACAACAAGATCCGCGAGTTGACCAGCTTCTTCGCCGACACCCCGTTCAGGGTCTTCCAGGCCGAGTACGTGGGGGCCGTGGTGATGCCGGGTGGCGGGTCTCAGCCGCGACGCACCTTCGACGCCTGGCAGGAGTGGGCCAAGCAGCGCGGCGCCAAGGGACTGGCCTACGTCACCATCGACGAGTCCGGGGAGCTCGGCGGTCCGGTGGCCAAGAACATTTCCGAGGCCGAGCGGGCCGGCCTGGCTGCGGCGATGGACGCCCAGCCGGGCGACTGCATCTTCTTCGGTGCCGGTCGCAGGGAAGCCACCCAGGAGTTGCTCGGCGCGACCCGGCTGGAGATTGCCCGGCGTTGCGGCCTGATCGAGGAGGGCAGCTGGTCGTTCCTGTGGGTGGTGGACGCGCCGATGTTCAAGCTTCGCGAGGACGCCGAGGCGTCCGGCGACGTTGCCGTGGCCGGTGGCAAGTACACCGCGGTCCACCACGCCTTCACCTCACCCAAGCCGGAGTCGATGGACACCTTCGACACCGATCCGGCATCGGCGCTCAGCTATGGCTACGACTTCATCTGCAACGGCAACGAGGTCGGCGGCGGCTCGATTCGTATCCACCGCCGCGACGTGCAGGAGCGGGTGTTCACCGTGATGGGACTGGACGCCGAGGAGGCGCAGGAGAAGTTCGGCTTCCT
>DJWE01000025.1:995-17419 GCA_002441465.1 Propionibacteriaceae bacterium UBA6238
TTCGACACGATCCGCGACGTGATCGCGTTCCCGAAGTCGGGTGGCGGCTTTGATCCGCTCACTGGCGCGCCGGCGCCGATCAGCGCGCGGCAGCGCAAGGAAGCCGGGGTCGACGCCGTGGCGAAGCCAGCGGCCGCGGGGGCGCAGGCAGCGGCCGTCCAGGCCTGAACGCACGGCTGCGGTGACCCCGGTCGGGGTCACCGCAGCGCTGGTGTTGAAGTGTCAGCGCAGGTCGCCGCCATTGTGCAGGTCCCCGGACTCCTCGTCAGCGGCGAGCAAGCCGTAGAGCTTGCGTCGAGTGTCGGCGAGTGCCTTGGTCGCCGCGTCGAGCTGAGCGGTGTCACCGCTGCGCGTGATCTCTTTCACGGCGCCGACCAGGCTGCCGAACTCCCGCCACAGGCCGCGGAGCTGGTCGGGCCCCCATCCGGCGACGGCCTCGTTCACCATCTCCCAGGGCTTGTCCTCGACCGCAGCCGCGGCCTCACGTCCGGAGTCGGTGAGCCGGAAGGCCTTCTGGCCCTCGTTGTCGAAGGACTCGATCAATCCCTCGTCCTCAAGCTGGGACAGGGCGGGGTAGACCGCGCCCGGGCTCGGCCGCCATACGCCCTGCGTCCGGTCGGCCAGCGTTTGCATGATCTGGTAGCCGTTCAGCGGCACGTCCACCAGTAGCGCCAGGATGGACGTGCGGACGTGGCCGCGCCGGCCCCTGCCACGACCCGCCGCGACCATAGGTCCACCGGGACCGAAGGGTCCGCCCGGGCCGAACGGGCCGTGCACACCGAAGGGTCCGCCTGGGCCGAACGGGCCGTTGGGGCCGAAGGGGCCGTTGGGCCCGAAGTCCATCGCATGGCCGCGCCGACCGCGGTGCGCCCGGCGGCGCGCTCTCGGGTCGTCCTCCCAGCCTTCCTCGTCGTATCCGAAGTCATTCATGAGTTGTCTCCTTGGTTCGTGTATCGACGGTAGCTCGTCGATATATCGAGAGTAGCTCGATATATCGCCACAGGCAAGTGGGGTGCCGGACGCGGGCCCGTCTGGGGCCTGTCGGCATGGCGGTGTAGCGTCATCGCGATGGATACCGACCTGTTCGGCAACCCCTTGGACGTGCCCGCCGCGGCGGCCCCAGGGGGGTCGCTCAGCACGGCCGGGCACGTCGACACGCCGCTGGCGGTGCGGATGCGTCCGCGCACCGTGGACGAGATCGTCGGGCAGGACCACCTGCTCGCGCCAGGCTCGCCGCTGCGCCGCCTGGCCGAGGGCAGAACGGCGATGTCGGTCTTCTTGTGGGGTCCGCCCGGCGTCGGCAAGACCACGATCGCGGCCGTGGTCTCCGCGTCCGGCCAGCGCCGATTCGTGGAACTGTCTGCGGTGACCGCCGGGGTGAAAGAGGTTCGCGCGGTACTGGCCGAGGCACAACGCGAGCTCGTCCACGGGGTCGGCACGGTGTTGTTCGTCGACGAGGTGCACCGCTTCTCCAAGGCTCAGCAAGACGTGTTGCTTCCGGCGGTCGAGAACCGGCTGGTCACCTTGATCGCCGCGACCACCGAGAACCCGTCCTTCTCGGTGATCTCGCCACTGTTGAGCCGTTCGCTTCTGCTCACCCTGCGGCCGCTGACCGACGACGACATCGGGGTCCTGCTTGACCGCGCGTTGACCGAGGAGCGTGGGCTGGGGGCCCGGTACACGCTGTCCGACGACGCCAGAGCCACGCTGCTGCGGTTCGCCGGAGGGGACGCGCGCCGGGCCCTCACCTACCTGGAGGAGGCCGCCGCAGGGGCGGCGACCCAGGGGGTGAGCGTGATCGACGCGGACGTGGTCTCCGCCGCGGTCGACAAGGCGGCGGTGCGCTACGACCGCGACGGCGACCAGCACTACGACGTGATCAGCGCGTTCATCAAGAGCCTGCGCGGTTCGGACGTGCAGGCTGGCCTGCACTATCTGGCCCGGATGCTCGAGGCCGGCGAGGACGCCCGGTTCATCGCCCGCCGACTGGTGATCCTGGCCAGCGAGGACATCGGCATGGCGGCGCCTTCGGTGTTGCAGACCTGCGTCGCCGCGGCACAGGCCGTCCAGCTGATCGGGTTGCCGGAGGCCAGGATCAATTTGGCCCAGGCCGTGATCGCCTGTGCGATGGCTCCGAAGTCGAACGCGGTGGTGAAGGCGGTCGACGCGGCGATCGCCGACGTCAGGGCCGGCCGGATCGGCGCGGTTCCGCCGCACCTGCGCGACGCCCACTATCCGGGAGCGAAGCAGTACGGGCACGGACAGGGTTACCTCTACGCGCACGACGCCGCGCACGGCGTGGCGGCCCAGCAGTACCTGCCCGACGACCTGGCCGGTGCCCGTTACTACCAGCCGACCGACCACGGCAACGAGGCCTCCCTCGCCGAGCGCCTGAAGGTGCTGGAGGAGCTGCTCGGCCGAGAGGCGCAAGGACCGGCCACGTGACCCAGCCGTACCGTCCCTGGCCGGCGCTGTGGGCGCTGGTCGTGGGCTTCTTCATGATCCTGGTCGACACCACCATCGTGTCGGTAGCCAACCCGCGGATCATGCAGGGACTGGACGCCGACATCAACTCGGTGATCTGGGTCACGAGCGCGTACCTGCTCACCTACGCGGTGCCGCTGCTGGTCACCGGACGACTGGGAGACCGGTTCGGTCCGAAGCGGATCTACCTGCTCGGGCTGGTGGTGTTCACCCTCTCCTCGGCCTGGTGCGGGCTGTCCGGCTCGATCGGCATGCTGATCGCGGCCCGAGCCGTGCAGGGGCTCGGCGCGTCCCTGCTCACCCCGCAGACGATGTCGGTGATCACTCGGACGTTCCCGCCCACCGGACGCGGCCAGGCGATGAGCCTGTGGGGTGCGACTGCTGCCGTGGCGACGCTGGTCGGCCCGATCCTGGGCGGCTTCATCGTGGACGGCCTCGGCTGGGAGTGGATCTTCTTCGTCAACGTCCCGGTCGGCGTCGTCGGGTTCATCCTCGCCTGGCGTCTGGTTCCCGATCTGCCGACCCACAGTCACCGCTTCGACCTGCCCGGGGTGGTGCTGTGGGCCGTGGCCATGTTCTGCATCGTGTTCGGGATCCAGGAAGGCGAGACCTACTCCTGGGGGGTGATCTGGGGCCCGGTCAGCGTGGGCAGCCTGATCGGGACCGGGATCGTCGTGCTCGCGGTCTTCCTGTGGTGGCAGCGGGTCGGTCGCGGCGAGCCGCTGCTGCCGCTGCGCCTGTTTCGCGACCGCAACTTCTCGCTGGCCAATGGCGCGATCACCATGGTCGGCGTCGCGGTCACGTCCAACTCGCTGCCGCTGGTGTTCTACTACCAGCTCGTGCTGGGCTTCACCCCGACCCGCGCGGCACTCCAGCTGGTGCCGATGGCGCTCTTCTCCGGCGGCCTTGCCCCGCTGGTGGGCCGGTTGGTCGATCGGGTGCACACCCGGTACCTGGCCACCGCCGGCATGCTGCTGATGGCGGCCTCGATGGCCTGGTACTCGCTGTGGCTTGTGCCGGACGAGAGCCTGTGGTGGCGGCTGCTGCTGCCCAGCGGGCTGATGGGGATCGGCACCGCGTTCACCTTCTCCCCGATCAGCGCCACGGCCACCTACAACCTCGGTCCTGCCGACGCCGGCGCCGGCTCGGGCGTCTACAACTCGGTGCGCCAGGTGGGCGCGGTGCTGGGGAGCGCCGCCATTTCCGCGCTGATGCAGGCTCGGCTCGCGGTCACCCTGCCCGGCGGTGCCGGTGCGGGCAACCGGGCCGAGGCTGCCGGACGGCTCCCGGCCGCGCTGCAAGCGGGTTTCACCTCGGCGATGGCGACCAGCATGCTGCTGCCGGCGTCCGCAGCCGCGGTGGGTGCGGTGTTGAGCGCCTTCTTCGCGCGACGCGAGCTGAACCGCTCCTGGGTCGGGGGACCACCGGGCGGAGCGAGCGGCTAGTCTTGTCACCCGTACTCATCCATCCCGATCCAGCGAGGTAGCCCATGACCGCCGGAGAGATCGCCGGCCTGATCGCAGCCGTGGCTGCGGTGGCATTCGTCGTGTTCTGCGCGGTCCCGCTGCTGAAGCTCGGCCGGGTGCTGGAGGAGATGCGTCTCGCCGTTCGCGACCTCGGCCACAACTCGGTTCCGATCCTGCAGGAACTGAAGGGGACGGTCGCAGCGACGAACTCCGAGTTGGGCAAGCTCGGCGTGGTCACTGAGGACGTGGCGAAGGTGAGCGCCCATGCCACGGTGGTGAGCGAGAACGCCGCGCAGTTGTCCACCTTGTTCGCCTCTACCTTGGGCGGCCCATTGATCAAGACCGCGGCCTTCACCTACGGCGTGCGGCAGGCGATCAGCGGCCGGAAGAAGGCCAAGTGATGGGCAAACGGTTGTTCTGGTTCGCCGTCGGCGTGGGCCTGACTGCCCTGATCGTGGTCAAGGGACGCGAGTACTACCAGCGATTCACGCCCAAGGGCGTGGCCGACCAGATCGAGAAGACCCGCACCGGAGTGGTCGACTGGGTGGGGGAGTTCTTCACCACGATGAGCGATGCCATGGAGACCCGCGAGGATGAGCTGCGCGAGGCTCTGGGCCTGGACGAGTGAGCCCGCTCCCCACCGGGGAACGACCTCGTCCAGGAGTAACCGGCCAGCCCACATCCACCGGCGCTGAGCGCCGCCCTGACAAGGACACCCAACCATGAGAACTGCGGACATCCGCCAGCGCTTCATCGACTACTTCGCTGCGCGCGGCCACACGGTCGTGCCGTCGGCCCCGCTGGTGTACAACGATCCGACCCTGCTCTTCGTGAATGCCGGCATGGTGCCGTTCAAGCCGTACTTCACCGGCGCCGAGGACGCGCCCTACGACCGTGCCGTGAGCGTGCAGAAGTGCGTGCGCACCCTCGACATCGAGGAGGTCGGCAAGACCACCCGGCACGGCACTTTCTTCCAGATGAACGGCAACTTCTCCTTCGGCGACTACTTCAAGCAAGGCGCCATCGAGTACGCCTGGGAGCTGGTCACCGGCAGCCAGGATGATGGCAACTACGGCTTCGATCCCGACAAGGTCTGGGTCACCGTCTACCTCGACGACGACGAGGCCGCAGCCCTGTGGCGCAAGGTGGGCGTGCCGGAGCGGCACATCCAGCGCCGCGGTCTGAAGGACAACTACTGGCACATGGGCATTCCGGGCCCGGGTGGCCCGTGCAGCGAGATCTACATCGACCGTGGCCCCGAGTTCGGTCCCGACGGCGGCCCGATCGTGGACGAGGACCGGTTCCTGGAGATCTGGAATCTGGTGTTCCAGACCGAAGAGCTGTCCGCGGTTCGAGCCAAGGACGACTTCGACGTACTCGGCCCGTTGCCGAGCCAGAACATCGACACCGGCATGGGCCTGGAGCGCACCGCCTACCTGATGCAGGGCGTGGCGAACATGTACGAGATCGACGAGATCTTCCCCGTGATCGAGAAGGCGTCCGGACTGGCCGGGATTCGCTACGGCGCCGACGCGCAGTCCGACATTCGTCTCCGCGTGGTGGGCGATCACGTCCGCTCGGCTCTGATGCTGATGACCGATGGGGTCACCCCGGGCAACGAGGCGCGCGGCTACGTGTTGCGGCGCCTGTTGCGGCGCAGCGTCCGTTCGATGCGCCTGCTCGGTGTGATGGATCCGGTGCTGCCCGAGCTGTTGCCGGTCAGCCGGGACCTGATGGTCGCCTCGTACCCCGACATCACCAGCCAGTGGGCGCGGGTGAGCCAGGTGGCCTACGGCGAGGAGGAAGCCTTCCGGCGCACGCTCGCGGCCGGCACGCAGATCTTCGACCTCGCGGCCGGTCAGGCGCGCGAGGAGCACAGCACCGAGATCTCCGGGGACCGCGCGTTCGCGCTGCACGACACCTACGGGTTCCCCTTCGACCTCACCCTCGAGATGGCGGCCGAGCAGGGCCTGAGCGTGGACGAGGCCGGGTTCCGTCGGCTGATGCAGGAGCAGAAGGATCGCGCGCGGGCCGACGCCAAGGCCAAGAAGGGCGCCACCGTGGCCTCGGAGGCGTACCGGACGTTGCGAGCCGACGGCGAGGTGCCCTTCCTCGGCTATGCCGACCTCACCACGGACGCGAAGGTGCGCGGCATCATCGCCGACGGGCGGCTGGTCGATCGGGCCGCGCCCGGCGACGTGGTCGAGGTCGTGCTGGACCAGACCCCGTTCTACGCGGAGGCGGGCGGCCAGGACGCCGACACCGGCCTGATCACCGGCGACGGATTGAGCCTGGAGGTGCTGGACGTCCAGCGTCCCGTCCAGGGCCTGATCGTGCACAAGGTGCGGGTCGAGGACGGCGAGCTCGCGACCGGCAGGTCGGTCGTCGCCGCCGTGGACGCCGCGGCACGGGCCGGCGCCTGCCAGGCGCACACCGCGACGCACATCGTGAATGCCGCGCTGCGACAGCTGCTGGGGGAGTCGACCCACCAGGCCGGTTCGTACAACAAGCCGGGGTATCTCAGGTTCGACTTCAACGCGGCGCAGGCGCTCAGCACGGGCCTCAAGCAGGATCTGGAGGGCGTCAGCAACGAGGCGATCCGGGCCGATTACGAGGTGACTGCCACGCAGATGCCGTTGGCTCAGGCTCGCGCGCTCGGCGCTCAGGCCATGTTCGGGGAGAAGTACGGCGAGATCGTGCGGATGGTCGAGCTTGGCGGGCCGTGGTCGCGTGAGCTGTGCGGCGGAACCCACGTCGAGCGCACCTCTCAGATCGGGCTGCTCAGCCTGCTCAGCGAGTCGTCGGTGGGCTCGGGGCTGCGCCGGGTGGAGGCGTTCGTCTCCCAGGACGCCTTCGCGCACCTGGCGAAGGAGCGAGCGCTCGTTGCGGGCCTGGCCGATCTGCTCAAGGTCCAGCCCGATCAGGTCTCGGATCGGGTCGCCAAGCTCGTCGCGCAGGTGAAGGCGGCCGAGAAGGAGATCGCCGACCTGCGGGCCCGCGAGTTGCTCGCTACGGTGCCCGCGCTGGTCGCCGGGGCGACGTCGGTCGCCGACTACCAGCTGGTGACTCGGCATCTGCCCGGCACCAGCGCAGAAGACCTGCGCACCCTGGCCATGGAGGTGCGAGCGGCGTTCGGGTCTCGTGCCGGCGTCGTCGCGCTGATCGGCGGGGACGCGAAGCCGGTTCTGATCGTGGCCACGACCGAGGCGGCCCGTGCGCTCGGTGCCAGGGCCGGCGCACTGGTGGGCGTGGGTGCCGCGGCGCTGGGTGGTCGTGGCGGTGGCCGCGACGACCTCGCCCAGGGCGGTGGGACGCTCACCGAGGCCGCACCGAAGGCGCTGTCCGACATTCGCGCGACGCTGGCCGGCTGAGCCGTGCGCAGGGGAGTCCGGCTGGCCCTTGACTGGGGCCGAGCGCGGATCGGCGTCGCTGCGAGCGATCCGGACGGCATCCTGGCCCACCCGGTCGAAACCGTGCCGGCGGGACCTTTGGCGCTGGCCCGGATCCGGTCCCTGGTCGCCGACTACGGCCCAGTGGAGGTCGTGCTGGGCCTGCCCAGGAACCTGGCCGGAGCCGAGGGCCCGGCCGCGATCGCGATTCGGGCGGTGGCCGCCGAACTCGCCGCGGCGCTGCCTGGCGTGCCGATCCGGTTGGTGGATGAGAGACTGACCACCGTGACCGCGTCGCGGCAGTTGTCCGGTGTCGGACGAAACACGCGGCGGCAGCGTTCGGTGATCGACCAGGCAGCGGCCGTGGCACTCTTGGAGATGGCTTTGCACCACGAACGGACAACCGGCCGGCCGCCGGGAGAACTCCTCCCCGCGTTCGAAGCAGGAAGGACCTCATCGGATGAGTAGCCGTTACCCCGGGGAGATCAGGGACCCCGAGACCGGGAAGCTGGATCCGAAGGAGATCTGGTACAAGGTCAGGGCGGCGTTCGCGGTGCTGCTGTCGCTGGCGATCCTGGGCGGCGGCGGCTGGTACGTCTACACCAAGGTCCATGACGCATGGATGGATTACCGCACGGCCGAGGACTACGTCGGCGAGGGCGTCGCGCCGGTCGAGGTCTCCATTCCCAAGGGGGCCACGATCTCCGACATCGCGGACATCCTGGTGCAGGCCGATGTGGTCAAGACCACGAAGGCCTTCGTCCGCGAAGCAGCGGCGAACGGCAACCCGGCCATCAAGTACGGCAAGTACAACCTGAAGACCCAGCTGCCTTCCAAGGTCGCGCTCGCGATGCTGCTCGACACGAAGAACATGGTGCACAACCGGATGACCCTGCGGGACGGCCAGCGGCTGGAGCAGGCGGTCACCACAATGGCGAAGGCCACCGGGCTGCCGGAGAAGAACTTCACCAAGGCCCTGAAGGATTGGAAGAAGCTGGGCCTACCGGTCTGGGCCAAGCGCGGTGCCGAGGGGTTCATCTTCCCCGACACCTACGAACTGCCGGACAAACCGACCGCGACCGCGGTGCTGAAGCTCACCACGACGCAGTTCAACGCGGTGGCCGACGACATCGGCCTGCAGGACGGTGCCACGGCGCTCGGCATGTCGCCGTACGAGGTGCTCACCATGGCCAGCATCATCGAGAAGGAAGCGGGGACCAACGACGAGGACCGGGCCAAGATCGCCCGGGTGTTCTACAACCGGCTCGACCCGAAGCTGTGGCCCATCGGCAAGCTCCAGTCCGATGCCACGGTCGCCTACGCCAACAACATCACCGGCCGGGTCTTCACCACGGCGAAGGAGCGGGCGCTGAAGTCGGCGTACAACACCTACTACGTGAAGGGGCTACCGGCCGGGCCGATCACCTCGCCGTCCCGCAAGTCGCTGGAGGCGGCGATCAATCCGGCCGAGGGAGATTGGCTGTACTTCACGGTGGTGAACCTGGACACCGGAGAGACGCTGTTCGCCAACACCATCACCGAGCAGAACGCGAACGTGGCGAAGCTGCAGCAGTGGTGCACGGCGTCCCAGGCCAACCGCGACAAATGCAACGGCAAGTGAGGGCAGGCGTCGAATGCTCCGTTACCTGACTGCCGGGGAGTCCCACGGTCGAGCCCTGGTGGCCACGATCGAGGGCATTCCCGCCCACGTCCTGGTGACCACCCAGGACCTGGCCGACGCGCTGGCCCGGCGCCGGCTCGGCACCGGGCGGGGTGCCCGGATGAAGTTCGAGGCCGACGAGGTGACGGTGCTGGCCGGGGTGCGCCACGGGGAGACGCTCGGGTCCCCGATCGCGATCATGATCGCCAACACCGAGTGGCCGAAGTGGGAACAGGTGATGGCATCCGATCCGGTGCCCGCCGAAGAGCTGGACGCGCTCGCCCGCAACGCTGCCCTCACGCGTCCCCGCCCGGGGCACGCTGACCTGGCCGGGATGCAGAAGTACGACTGGGACGAGGCTCGACCGGTGCTGGAGCGGGCCTCGGCAAGGGAGACCGCCGCGAGGGTGGCGCTGGGCCGGGTCGCGGCCAACTTCCTCGAACAGGCCTGCGGTATCCACGTGTTGAGTCACGTGGTGCGGATCGGTGCGGTCGAGTCCACGGTCGGTCCGCTGCCGGGGCCGCAGGATCTGGACGCGATCGACGCGGATCCGGTTCGCTGTTTCGAGCCGGGCGCGGCCGCAGCGATGCTCGACGAGATCGCCGCGGCCAAGAGCGACGGCGACACCCTCGGCGGCATCGTCGAGGTGCTCGCCTACGGGCTCCCGCCGGGTTTGGGTTCACACAGCCAGGGTGACCGGCGGCTGGACGCACGCCTCGCTGGTGCGCTGATGGGTATTCAGGCGATCAAGGGCGTCGAGGTGGGCGACGGGTTCGCGCTCGCCAGAAGCCGCGGCAGCCTGGCCCACGACGAGATGCAGCCGGCCGAGAGCGGCGTCCATCGGTTGTCGAACCGCTCGGGCGGCACCGAGGGCGGGATGAGCAATGGCGAGCTGCTTCGAGTGCGCGCGGCCATGAAACCGATCGCCACGGTGCCGAGGGCCCTGCGCACCGTCGACGTGGCCACCGGCGAAGCCGCGCAGGCTCATCACCAACGCTCCGATGTCTGTGCAGTGCCCGCGGCGGGGGTCGTGGCCGAGGCGATGGTGGCCCTGGTCCTGGCCGAAGTGGTGCTGGAGAAGTTCGGCGGCGACTCGCTGGCCGAGACTCGTCGCAACTACGCCGGCTATCTGGCCCGGCTGTCCGATCGGCACCTCGGTTGAGTCGTCCCGACCTGGTCGTGGTGGGCATCCCCGGCTCGGGGAAGTCGGCCGTCGCCGCTGCGGTGGCGCGGACGCGGGGAGTGCCACTGGTCGAGGTGGACGAACTGGTCGAAGCAGAGCTCGGCGCGCCGGCTGAAGAGGTCTTCGCCAGTGGCGAAGCCGACTACCGACAGGTCGAGGAGCGGGTCAGCCTGGCCGTCCTCCAGCGTCCGGGAGTGGTCGCGCTGGCCAGCGGTGCCATCGATTCCTCGGCCGTGCGCGAGGCCCTGATCGGTCTGCGCGTCGCCTGGCTGCGCACGTCCGTGGCGACGGCCACCAGGCGGTTGGGCATGAGCAGCCTCGGGATGGAGGCGCTGATCGCTATCCGAAATCGCATGGACGCCCTGCTGGCGCAGAGGGCACCCTGTTATGCGTCCGTGGCCACCATCGTCGTGGACACCGACCGGCTGTCCGTGGAAGAGGTGGCCGCAGCAGTCGTGGAGCGAGGAGCTGAGCAATGACCTGGGAGCCGATCGACGTCGCCACCGAGCAGCCGTATCAGGTGGTGGTCGGACGCGGGGCGTCGAAGCTGCTGCCGGAGTTCCTCGACGGCGTCGAGCGCGTCGCGGTGATCCACCCACCCGCGCTGGCGTCGCTCTTGCCCGTGATCACCGCAGGCATGGACCAGCAGGTCACGGCGATTCGGGTGCCGGAGGCGGAGGCGGGCAAGACCGCCGAGGTGCTGGGCGGCTGCTGGGAGGCTCTGGCCGAGGCCGGGTTCACCCGCTCGGACGCCATCGTGGGTCTCGGTGGCGGGGCGACCACCGATCTGGCCGGTTTCGTCGCCGCGACCTGGCTGCGCGGCGTCCGGTACCTTGCGCTGCCCACCTCGCTGCTGGCCATGGTCGATGCGGCCGTGGGTGGGAAGACCGGGATCAACCTGGGTGCGGGCAAGAACCTCGTGGGCGCCTTCTACGAGCCGTTCACGGTGCTGTGCGACCTGGACTTCCTGCAGACCCTTCCTGACGGAGAGCTGCGCTCGGGGATGGCCGAGGTGCTCAAGTGTGGTTTCATCGCCGATCCGGCGATCCTCGCCGAGTTCGAGGCCGATCCCGCCGATGCGCTGGCCGCCGGGAGTGAACGGCAGGCCGGCCTGATCCGCCGGGCGGTGACGGTGAAGGCACGGGTGGTGTCGGCCGACCTGCGCGAGCGCACCTCCGAAGCCGGGAACGTCGGACGCGAGGCGCTGAACTACGGCCATACGCTCGGACACGCGATCGAGCGCCAGGAGCACTTCCTGCTGCGGCACGGCCAAGCGGTCGCGGTGGGCATGGTCTTCGCCGCGGAGGTGGCCCGGCGGCTGGACCTGATCGATCCCGAACTGGTCCGGCGCCACCGGGACGTGCTCGAACGGGCCGGGCTGCCCACGCGCTACGTCGACGGCGAGTGGCCCTCGCTGCGGGACACGATGAGTCTGGACAAGAAGGCCCGCGGGTCGAGGCTGCGGCTGGTGCTGCTGGAGTCGCTCGGCGTTCCGACCGTCGTCACCGATCCCGGCGAGGAGTTGCTGGCCGACGCGTTCACGGGCATGAACGAGGCCTGATGTACGTTCCGGCGCATTTCGCGATGACGCAGGAGCAGGTGGCGGACGTACTCGCGTCCGCGCCGGCCGGAGACCTGGTCACGACCGGCCCCGACGGACTGGTGGCCACCTACGTCCCGATGCTGCACGAGCCGGCCGCCGATGGACCGGGGCGGCTGATCGGGCACCTGTCTTTGGTCAACGATCAGTGGCGGGTGGCTGCGGCGAGTCCGGTCGAGGCACTGTTCATCGTCCACGGACCCGGCGCCTACGTGGACGCCGACTGGTTGAGCACCCCGGACACACCGAACGTCCCGACCTGGAACTACGTCACCGTCCAGGCCTGGGGCCGGCTGGTCGTGCATCGCGATCCGGAATGGACGCTCGAAGCCGTGCGACTGCTCAGCGCCGCGCACTCGGACGCGTCGGTGGAGGAGCTGCGGCCGGAGGCTGTGGCGAGACTCCTGCGGGCCGTCGTCGGCGTGGAACTGCAGCTCACCCGCGTGGAGGGCAAGGCGAAGATGAGCCAGAACAAGGCCCCGCAGGTGGTCGCGCAGGTGATCGAGGGTTTGCGCGGTGCGGGTGATCTCGCAACCGCGGACTGGATGGATCGACACTCCTTGCCGCGGGCGAGGGCCAAGGCCGATCTGCTGGCCGGCATCCGCGGGCGTCAGGGCGAAGGCGAATCTCCGCTAGACTGAGCGGTCGCGATTACCCGGACGGACGAAAGCAGGCAGCGGCGTGGCAACGGTTTCCACCAACGACCTCAAGAACGGCATGGTCCTCGACATCGACGGCCAGCTGTGGACCGTGATCTGGTTCCAGCACCACAAGCCCGGCAAGGGCAACACGGTCGTGCGGAGCAAGCTCAAGCACGTGCTCACCGGGAAGGTCGTCGACCGCACGTTCAACTCCGACACCAAGGTGGAGTCGGCCCAGGTGGACCGCCGCGAGATGCAGTACCTGTACCACGACGGCGAGGCGTACGTGTTCATGGACACCGACACCTACGACCAGCTGAACCTCAGCGAGGACGTGGTGGGCGAGGCCAAGAACTACCTACTGGAGAATCAGGTCGGCACGGTCGCGCTGCACGAGGGCAATCCGCTCTACATCGACCTGCCTGCCTCGGTCGAGCTGGAAGTCACCTATACAGAGCCCGGCCTGCAGGGGGACCGCTCCACCGGCGGCACCAAGCCGGCCACGGTGGAGACCGGCCTGCAGATCCAGGTGCCGCTGTTCATCAGCACCGGGGAAAAGGTCAAGGTGGACACCCGGGACGGCAGCTACCTCGGCAGGGTCTGACCGGCGTGGCGGAACCCACCCGGATCACCATGCCGGACGGCACCGTCCTGGAACTGGTCGAGACTATTCCCGCCGAGTCCGAGGGCAGGCGTCCGACCCGAGCCAAGGCGCGCAAGCGTGCCCTGGACATCCTCTACGAGGCGGACCTTCGCGAGCTGCCCGCCGCCGAGGTGCTGGCGGCGCACCGCGCCGAGAACGATCCGCCGGTGCGGGAGTTCACGGTGGAGCTCGTCGAGGGCGTCGAGGCCCACCGCAGCGAACTCGACGGGCTCATCGCCGCCCACCTGGCGTCCGGCTGGACGCTGGAACGGATGCCTCGGGTGGACCGCAACCTGGCGCGGATGGCCGCCTATGAGCTGTTGCACACCGGGACTCCGCACGACGTCACACTGTCGGAGGCGATCACCTTGTGCCAGGAGCTGTCCACCGAGGACTCGCCGGCCTTCCTCAACGGCCTGCTCTCCGCCCTGCTCGCGCAGGGCGACCAGGCCCCCCTCTAGGTCGCGCTGCTACACCGCGCTCGTCCGTTTGTCATTGCCATGCGCGGACGTGGTGGATCGTGGCGGCCTTGGGGTAGTGGCCGCCGCGTGGGCCGATTTCGAAGAGGTCGATCATGAGGAACAGCGGGTAGTCGGGAGCTTGAGGGATGCGCCGCAGGGTGCGGCCTTCGCATCCGATCACGGTCTCGCCGTCACCCCAGATCACCGTCCAGGTGTGGGGCGAGGCTGCGTCCACAGGCACCACGACCTCGATCATGTCGGTGGTGAGGTTCGGGTCGTGGTGCGCCTTGACTCCGGTGCGAACCACGGTGGTCTCCCCGATGGCGTCGGCGTCGATCTCGAAGATGCAGATCTCTCCGGACTCCGTCGGGGATCGGTGTTCCGTGCCGACGAGCCATGCCGCGATCATGCAGTTGGCGTCTCCGCTCGCAGAGACGGTGATCTCCACTCGCCCCCGTGACGGAGCGAACAAGAGCCGTTGTGGCGTCTGGGTCCGCACCTCGAGACCGACCCGGTGGCGATGTGTCCCGAGTGGGGAGCCGACCGGGCCTGAGTAGACACCGGTCTGCAGGTTCGACACGCGCAGGGGCGCATCTTCGGGGCGCCAGTCAGGCTGGTCGGAGTCGATCCGCAACTCAATTCCGGCGGGAACGACCTCGTAGTGCGCGCGCGCCCGCTCCGGAGTCGTCCACTGCGGCAGATAGCTCGCAACCCATCGTTGCGAGCTCAGCCCTGTGCTGAAGTCGTCGTCGAAGTCCGGTTCACGATTCGGTGCGGCGGGGAGACTCCCCGTTGAAGACGGCATCCCGTGATGATGGCACGCGGCGCAGACCTGCGGAGTGTTGCGGATAGCGCGTGTCGCATCGGCGGCCGTGGCGCCGGGCTGCGCCGGCGTTGTCCATCGGCCATGCCGGGGCCGGTTGGGCGCCGACGTTTGGTAACCTCGTCCGGGTTCGACAGCAACCCGCGCCTCCCTACGTGAAGGATGCCCATGCCGAGCAGCGTCAACTTCCCGGAATTCGTTCCCGCACTTCTGGTGCTTGAGGATGGCCGTCATTTCCGGGGGGTTTCGTTCGGCGCACGCGGTGAGACCTTCGGCGAGGCTGTCTTCAACACCGCGATGTCGGGCTACCAGGAGACGCTCACGGACCCGAGCTACCACCGGCAGGTCGTGGTGGCCACCGCTCCGCACATCGGCAACACCGGGTGGAACGACGAAGACGATGAGTCCCGGCAGATCTGGGTGGCCGGCTACGTCGTGCGCGACCTCTCCCGGGTGCGGTCCAACTGGCGCTCGAACCGCTCGCTGGATGAGGAACTGCGTCACCAGGGCGTCGTCGGCATCGCCGAACTCGACACCCGGGCCCTGACCCGGCACCTGCGCGAGCGCGGGGCGATGCGGGTGGGCATCTCGACCGAGGAGCTCGACGTCGAGCGGCTGCTGGCCAAGGTGCTCCAGTCGCCCCGGATGGCCGGCGCGAACCTGGTCGCCGAGGTGAGCGTGAGCGAGCCGGAGGTGACTCCCGCTGTGGGGGAGAAGCGGTTCACCGTTGCGGCGATCGACCTCGGGATCAAGGACATGACCCCCACTCGGATGTCGGAGCGGGGGATCGAGGTGCACCTGCTGCCGGCCGGGGTGAGTATCGAGCAGGTGCGCGCTCTGTCTCCGGACGGCGTGTTCTTCTCCAACGGCCCTGGCGACCCGGCTGCCGCCGACGCTGCGGTCGCGCTGCTGGAGCAGGTTCTCGATGCCGGGCTGCCGTACTTCGGGATCTGTTTCGGCAGCCAGATCTTCGGCCGCGCCCTGGGTTTCGGCACCTACAAGCTGAAATACGGCCACCGCGGGATCAACCAGCCGGTGAAGGACCTCACCACCAACAAGGTCGAGGTGACCGCGCACAACCACGGCTTCGCCGTCGACGCACCGCGGGAGGGCGCCGCGACCAAGTGGGGTCAGGCGCGGGTCTCCCACGTGAACCTCAACGATGACGTGGTGGAGGGCCTGGAGTTGCGTGGGCCGGACGGTGCGCTGCGCGGCTTCTCCGTGCAGTACCACCCCGAGGCCGCGGCGGGACCGCACGACGCGTCCTACCTGTTCGACCGGTTCGTGGACATGATGGCCGCTCATCGACAAGCCGGCGGCCCGAGCGGGGAGGGGGACGCCTGATGCCGCGCCGCCACGACATCGAATCCATCCTGGTGATCGGCTCCGGTCCGATCGTGATCGGCCAGGCCTGCGAGTTCGACTACTCCGGTACCCAGGCCTGCCGCGTGCTGCGGGAGGAGGGGTTCCGGGTGATTCTGGTGAACTCCAACCCGGCAACGATCATGACCGATCCGGAGTTCGCCGACGCCACCTACATCGAGCCGATCCAGCCCGAGTACCTCGAGCAGGTGATCGCCGCGGAGCGTCCGGACGCCCTGCTGGCCACCCTGGGCGGCCAGACCGCGCTCAACGCCGCGGTCGCTCTGCATGAGTCGGGGGTGCTGGCGAAGTACGGCGTGGAGTTGATCGGGGCGTCGTTCGAGGCGATCCAGTCCGGGGAGGACCGGGAGAAGTTCAAGGAGATCGTCACCTCGCTCGACGTGCCCGGCGCGAATCCCGAGGTGGCCCGCTCCCGGATCTGCCACACCATGGACGAGGTGTTCGCCGCGGTCGAGGACTTGGGCTACCCGGTGGTGGTGCGTCCGTCGTTCACCATGGGCGGCGTCGGGTCGGGCTTCGCCCACGATGCCGAAGAGCTGCGCCGGATCGCCGGCCGCGGCCTCCAGGCGTCCCCGGTGACGGAGGTGCTGATCGAGGAGTCGGTGCTCGGCTGGAAGGAGTACGAGCTCGAGGTCATGCGCGACAAGGCGGACAACGTCGTGATCGTGTGTTCGATCGAGAACCTCGACCC
>DJWE01000025.1:17533-24421 GCA_002441465.1 Propionibacteriaceae bacterium UBA6238
CCCGATCGCGAAGATCGCGGCGAAGGTGGCGGTCGGCTACACCCTGGACGAGATCCCCAACGACATCACCGCGGAAACCCCGGCCTCCTTCGAACCGACGCTGGACTACATCGTGGTCAAGGCGCCGCGATTCGCGTTCGAGAAGTTCCCCACCGCGGACTCCACGCTGACCACGCACATGAAGAGTGTGGGCGAGGCGATGGCGATCGGGCGGAACTTCACCGAGGCACTGGGAAAGGCGCTGCGCTCCCTGGAGGACGCGAAGGCCGGCTTCGACTTCACCTCGCCGATCACCGAGAGCCTGGACGAGGTGCTGACCAGCTTGCGGCGTCCCCACGACGGGCGACTGAACGGGGTGATGCGGGCATTCCGGCTCGGCGCCACGCCCGAACAGGTGCACGAGGCGACCAAGATCGATCCCTGGTTCGTGGATCAGCTGCACCTGATCTTCGAGGTCGCCGAGCAGGTTCGCTCCGCGCCGGAACTGACCGCGGACGTACTGCGCCTGGCGAAGCGGCACGGCCTGGCCGATCCGCAGGTGGCCAAGCTGCGCAACCTGTCCGAAGAAGTGGTCCGCGGCGTCCGCTGGGCGCTCGGTGTGCGGCCGGTCTACAAGACGGTGGACACCTGCGCGGCGGAGTTCGCCGCGCGCACCCCGTACCACTACTCCTCCTACGACGAGGAGACCGAGGTGACCCCGAGGGAGCGTCCCGCGGTGCTGATCCTGGGCAGCGGTCCGAACCGGATCGGGCAGGGCATCGNNTCCACCGACTACGACACCTCCGACCGGCTCTACTTCGAGCCGCTCACGCTGGAGGACGTGCTGGAGGTCGTGCACGCGGAGACGCTCGCCGGGCCGGTGGCCGGCGTGATCGTCCAACTCGGCGGGCAGACTCCGCTGAAGCTCGCCCAGGCGCTCAAGGACGCCGGGGTGCCGATCGTGGGCACCTCGCCGGAGGCGATCAACCTCGCCGAGGAGCGGGGCGCGTTCGGCAGCGTGCTTGCGGATGCGGGCCTGACCGCACCCGCCTACGGCATGGCGGAGTCCGCCGAAGGGGCGCTGGAGATCGCCCACGAGATCGGCTACCCGGTCCTGGTGCGGCCCTCCTACGTGCTCGGTGGGCGAGGCATGGAGATCGTCTACGACGACAGCTCCCTGGTCTCCTACATCGATCGGGCGACCGACATCACGCCGTCCCGGCCGGTTCTGGTGGATCGGTTCCTCGACGACGCGATCGAGATCGACGTGGACGCGCTGTTCGACGGCACCGAGCTCTATCTCGGCGGCGTGATGGAGCACATCGAGGAGGCCGGCATCCACTCCGGCGACTCGGCCTGCTCGCTGCCCTCGATCACGCTCGGCAACGAGGTGATCGAGCAGATCCGGCACGCGACCGAGGCGATCGCCCGCGGGGTGGGCGTGCGCGGGCTGTTGAACATCCAGTACGCGCTGCTCGGCGACGTGTTGTACGTGCTCGAGGCGAACCCGCGGGCGTCCCGCACCGTCCCGTTCGTGTCCAAGGCGACCGACACTCAGCTGGCGAAAGCGGCGACCTGGATCTCGCTGGGGGCCACCATCGCCGACCTGCGGGCACAAGGCGCCCTGCGTGCGCCGGGCTTCGACGGCACGACCATCCTGGACAGCGCCCCGATGGCGGTGAAGGAGGCGGTGATGCCGTTCAACCGGTTCCGCACCGCGGACGGCTCCTGGGTGGACACCCTGCTCGGCCCGGAGATGAAGTCGACCGGCGAGGTGATGGGCCTGGACGTGACCTTCGGCACAGCCTTCGCCAAGAGCCAGGCGGCCTCCTTCGGTGCGGTGCCCACACAGGGCACGGTGTTCGTCTCGGTCGCCAACCGGGACAAGCGGCACGCCATCTTCCCGGTGAAGCGGCTCGCCGACCTGGGGTTCACCGTGCTGGCCACCGAGGGCACTGCCCAGGTGCTGCGTCGCCAGGACGTGGACGTGACCGTGATCCGGAAGGCGTCCCAAGGGCCCGGCCCGAACGGTGAGAAGACCGTGGTCCAGGCAATTCTGGACGGCGAGGTGGATCTGATCTTCAACACGCCGCAGGGCTCGTCCAAGCACGGCAATCCGCGTCGGGACGGCTGGGAGATCCGTTCGGCGGCCATCCTCGCCGACGTACCCTGCGTCACCACCGTGCAGGGCCTGTCGGCCTGTGTTCAGGGGATCGAGGCCTTGCGCCGGGGTTCGGTCGGGGTGCGGTCGCTGCAGGAGTGGAGTTCGGCCGTCCGCGCCGAGCTGGCGGCGCTCGCCTGATGGGGCTGCCGGCCGGCCTGCTGGACGCGGGTTACGCGCAGCTGATCAGACCGGTTCTGTTCCGCGCGCATCACGGCGACCCGGAGGCGATCCACGAAGACCTGATCCACCTGCTGGCCGGAGTGGGCTCGGCTGCCCCGGTGCGCGCGCTGATCCGTCTGCTCGCGGGGAGCACCGGCCGGTCCGCGACGGTGGCCGGGGTCCGGTTCCCGTCCCGGGTGGGCCTGGCCGCCGGCCTGGACAAGGACGCCTCAGCGGTGCTGGCGTGGCGCGGTCTGGGCTTCGGTTTCGCGGAGCTGGGCACCGTCACCGGGCGTGCCCAGCCCGGCAACGACCGGCCGCGGGTCTTCCGCCTGCGCAACTCACGGGCGCTGATCAACCGGATGGGCTTCAACAATCCGGGAGCCGCGGCGGTGGCGGACACGCTGGCCGCACGGAACGTCTATCGCGGCAACGGGGCGGCGGGGTTGCCGGTGGGCCTGTCCATCGGCAAGACCAAGGTGGTGCCCCTGGCCGAGGCGGTGGAGGACTACCTTGCCTCGTTCCGGATCCTCGCGCCCCATGCCGACTACCTGGCTGTGAACGTGTCCAGTCCCAACACTCCCGGCTTGCGCAGCCTGCAGGACGGCGGGGCGCTCGCCCGGCTGCTCGGCGCGCTGATCGCAGAGTCCGCGTCCCTCGCGTCGAGGACCAGCATTGGTGCCGGCGACCCGTCCCTGGGGTCGAGCGCTCGGCGCGAAGGCGAGCTCTCGCCGGTGCCGGTGTTCGTGAAGGTCGCCCCGGACCTCAGCTGGGGACAGCTGGACGAGATTCTGGCCACCTGTGCCGATTCCGGCGCGTCCGGCGTGATCGCCACCAACACGACGCTGGCCCGCGACGGGCTGGCGGAGGCCGACCGTGCGCGAGCCGGGGAGGCGGGCGGGCTGTCCGGAGCGCCGCTCACCGTCCGTGCTCGCGAGGTGGTGCGCTACGTGGTCGAGCACACCGAGTTGCCGGTGATGGGCGTCGGCGGGGTCATGACCGCGGCGGACGCTGCGGCGCTGTTCGACCTCGGCGCGAGCCTGGTCCAGCTTTACACTGGTTTCATCTACGGCGGGCCGGGCCTTCCGGCAGCCATCAACGCCCGCGACCGGGAAGGGACGGGATCGTGACCACCTACTGGCGACGGCTTCGGGAGGTGGTCGCTGAGCGCGGCCCTCTGTGCGTGGGGATCGACCCGCACCCGTCGCTGCTCACATCCTGGGGGCTCGAGGTCTCCGCTGCCGGGGCCGAACGGTGCGCGCGCACCCTGGTCGATGCCCTGGGCGATCAGGTGGCGGCCTTCAAGCCGCAGTCGGCCTTCTTCGAGAGCTACGGTTCGGCGGGCGTCGCCGCGCTGGAGCGGGTGCTGGCCGACATTCGCGGCACCGCGGCGCTGAGCATTCTGGACGTGAAACGCGGCGACATCGGCTCCACGATGGAGGCCTACGCCGACGCCTACCTCGCCGACGGCTCACCGCTGGCCGCAGACGCGATCACCCTGTCCCCGTACCTGGGCTTCGGGTCGCTGGCTCCGGCCTTCGAGCGAGCCCACCGTTACGAGCGCGGCGTCTACGTGCTCGCTCGCACGTCCAATCCGGAGGGTGGCCAGGTCCAGCTCGCCTTGACCAAGGACGCATCGGTCGCACAGTCGATCATCGACGCGGCCACCCAGGTGAACCACGCGTCCCGGCAACGTGCGATCGGGCTGGTCGTGGGTGGCACGCACGAGAACCTGGGTTGCGATCTGAGCGACTTCAACGGCTCCATCCTGGTGCCGGGAATCGGGTTCCAGGGCGGCCGGATGGAGGACCTGCCCGAACTGTTCGGTGACGCCGTCGACCAGGTGCTGGCCGTGGTCGGCCGCGGGGTGATCTCCGCCGGTCCGGACGCGGCGGCGCTGCGGGCCAAGGTCGCCGATCTGCTGGCCATGGCAGCACACTGAACGCCACACATAACTCCTTGTGTCGAACATTTCAGTTCGGATGACTGCGGGCCCGGCTGGCGCTAGGTTGAGAGGCGACGTTAGTCACCGACCCCACACGAAGGCACTCCCGTGACCATCCCTCAGCTCACTACCGAGCAACTTGAGGCCGCCCGCGCCGCGGCCACCGATGCGCGGCGTCGCCGCGCCGAGCTCAAGAGCAAGGTGCGCACCGGCGCACTCACCCTCAGCCAGGCCCTGGACGTCGCAGCGAATGACGACGTGCTGGCTCACGTCAAGGTCGTCGATCTGTTGAAGGCGCTCCCGCGAGTAGGGGAGAAGCGCGCCGCGGTGGTGATGTCGCGACTCGACATCGCGCCGAACCGGCGCATCCGCGGGCTCGGTCGCCATCAGGTGGCCGGCCTGAAGGCCGAGTTCAGTGAGCGGTGACGTAACAGTCATCTCCGGTCCTACGGCGGTGGGCAAGGGGACGGTGGTCCGAGCCCTCCGCGAGCAACACCGCGAGCTGTGGGTGTCGGTGTCCGCCACGACGCGGGCGCCGCGTCCAGGAGAGATCGACGGTGAGCACTACCTGTTCGTCAGTGACGCCGAGTTCGACGAGTTGGTCCGGACCAACGGTCTGCTGGAGTGGGCGCTGGTGCACGGTTCCGACCGCTACGGGACGCCGGCCGCGCCGGTGAGGGCGGCTCTCGCCGCTGGGCGCCGGGTAATCCTCGAGATCGAGGTGCAGGGTGCGCGGCAGGTGAAGCAGCGGATGCCCGACGTGCGCACGGTGTTCATCGCGCCGCCGTCCTGGGCGACCCTGCGTCAGCGGCTGGTCGGTCGGGGTACCGAGACACCCGAGCAGATGGCTCGGCGGCTGCGGACGGCCGAGGGCGAACTCGCCGTGGCCGACGAGTTCGATCATGTGGTCGTGAACGACGATTTGGGCACAGCGGTGGGGCAGTTGGTAGAGTTGTTGGGTCTGTGACACCACCGCGGGCGAACCCGCGTGCCTCGTTCCACGATCAGGAAGCCGAATTTGAGCACTCATACCCCTGAGGGGATCACCAACCCGCCGATCGACGACCTGCTCAAGAGGGTCGATTCCAAGTACCGGCTGGTGTTGTTCGCCGCGAAGCGTGCCCGGCAGATCAATGCCTACTACTCCCAGCTCGGCGAGGGGCTGCTGGAGAACGTCGGCCCCCTGGTGGACATCGGCATTCAGGAGAAGCCGCTCTCGATCGCGCTGCGCGAGGTGAACGCGGGCGTCCTGGAGTGCACTGAGATCGATCCGGAGGCGGAGGCTGCGGCCCGCGCCGAGGCCCAGGCCGACCCGGACTTCTCCCTCGACCCGTTCGGCACCGACGACCTGAGCTGAGCCTGCGTCCGTGAGCCGGATCGTGCTCGGCGTGGCCGGGGGGATCGCCGCGTACAAGGCGTGCCTGCTGTTGCGCCGGTTCACCGAGGCCGGCCACGAGGTGCAGGTCGTACCCACCGCAAACGCGCTGGCCTTCGTCGGCGAGACGACCTGGGGCGCACTGTCGGGCAACCCGGTGCACACGTCGGTGTTTGCCGATGCGCACGAGGTGCCGCACGTCCGCCTGGGCCGTGAGGCCGACCTGGTCGTGGTGGCGCCGGCGACGGCGGATCTCCTGGCCAGGGCGGCGTCGGGACGGGCGGACGACCTGCTCACCAGCATCCTGCTCACGGCGAGCTGCCCGGTCGTGATGGCGCCGGCGATGCACACCGAGATGTGGCTGCACCCGGCGACGCAGGCGAATGTGGCCACGGTGCGCTCGCGCGGAGTGGTGGTGCTGCACCCGGCTAAGGGACGGCTCACCGGCGCCGATTCCGGAGCCGGTCGACTGCCTGAGCCGGAGGACATCGAGGCCTCGGCGCTGGCCTGCCTCGCCGAGCCCGGGGCCGCGGCCCGGATGGCCGCTCAAGATCTAGCCGGCCTGCGGGTGGTGGTGAGTGCGGGAGGAACGCGCGAGGCGCTCGATCCGGTGCGGTTCGTTGGCAATTCCTCGTCCGGGCTGATGGGTGTCGCGCTGGCCAGGGCCGCAGTGCAGCGCGGCGCAGAGGTGACCCTTGTCGGAGCCAACCTGGCGGTCGAGCCGCCGGCCGGGGCGAGCGTGGTCCCAGTTGTTTCCACCGGTGAGCTGGCTGCGGCGATGGACGTGCACGCCCCGGGTGCCGATCTGGTCGTGATGGCTGCCGCTCCGGCGGACTTCACGCCTGCGGACCCGCGTCCGACCAAGCTGAAGAAGTCCGGGGACGCAGGGCTCAACGTCGAGTTCGTCCAGACCACCGACGTCCTCGCCGGACTGGCTGCTCGCCGTGGCGACGGCCAGGTGGTGGTGGGCTTCGCCGCCGAGACCGCGGCGGACGAGGCCGAGCTGATCCGGCTCGGCACCGAGAAGCTGGCCCGCAAGGGCTGCCAGCTGCTGGTACTCAACAACGTCTCCGGAGGTGCGGTGTTCGGGGCCGCGGACAACCAGGTGCTGCTGCTCGGCGCGTCCGGGCTGCTGGGGCGGGCGGCCGGTTCGAAGACGTCGGTGGCGCATGCGATAGTGGACGTCGCAGTGTCCCTTCGCGAGAGGTAGGCCGAGTGAGCCGGTTGTTCACGTCCGAGTCCGTCACCGAGGGGCACCCGGACAAG
>DJWE01000068.1 GCA_002441465.1 Propionibacteriaceae bacterium UBA6238
GCGTCTTGACACAGAGGGGTGCCAGTTGAGTGCGTCACTGGCCGTAGGAGAAGCGGAGGTCAGCGAACAGCAGGTGGTTGAGTCGTCTCCGCATGTGTCCGAGCTTGCTGGCGTCGGGTTCCTCGTCGGGCGTCGACAGGATGAACCGCAGCAGCGTGCCACCGTCCTTGGGGCTGAGCTCGAGGTCCACGAGGTCGTTGGGCCGCGATGGCCACAGGGAGCTCCACTGGACACGGTGCGGCTCGTGACTGCTGAGGATGACGGGTGGCACCTCGTCGTCCAGGAGCACCAACCAGGGACGCGCACCGGGAAGTCCTGGGTGTGTCAGGGAGGTGAACACGACGTGCGGCGGCGCCGGCAATTGTCGGGTCCTATCTCCCAGGATCTGCATGGGGCAAGGCTAGACAAGGGTCCGTGAGCGTCGCGCGAAAGCTCGCTTCTCGGCATGAGAGTGAAGCGGGGGAGTGTCCAGGGAGGCCTCCGGCCGGACCCGGGGACGATTCGAGGCCAAGCCCGCCGACCTCTTCAGAGGGGGAGTTGGGTGGCTGCGTTTTCTTCCCAGGCGTCTTCGATGCGGGTGTAGATGCCGATGGAGGCGAGGTCCTTGTGGCGGGTCTGTCTGGCGATCTGCAGGGAGGTGGCGCCGCGTTTCGCGGCGTAGGTGACGAACCCTGCCCGCAGGGAGTGCGCCGAGAAGCCGGTGGCGTCGAGACCGGCCCGGGTGACTGCCTGGGTGATCAGCCGGGACAGTCCGTCGGGGGTGAGGCCACGGGCGCTGACCCGGTTGCCTTTGGAGATGGACCGGAAGACCAGGCCTTCGGTGATGCCGGCGGCGGTGAGCCAGTTGCGGAGTGCGGTGACGGGGCAGTAGTCCTGGCGGGCGCCCCAGGGGAGGACCACGAGCTCAAGGTCGCCGGTCTGGTTGGTTTTGGAGTGGGTGAGCTCGATCACCAGGCCCCGTTCGTGGGGTTTGATCTGGTCGACCTCGAGGGCGGCGAGTTCGGAGGCGCGCAGCGCGGAGACGAACCCGACCAGCAGGAGTACCCGGTCCCGGATCCCGCTGAGCGAGGGTTCATCGTCGCGGGTCTTCCATTTCGTCATCGCCGGGCAAGCATCAACGACGTCGAGGAGGAGTGGGGGCATGAGGGGGCGGGCCTGGTCCGGGGGAGCGCCGAGTTGTCGGCGGATCCCTTCCCAGACGGCGATCACGCGCGCGGTCTGGGTGGGGTCGGGATGGTTACGGACCTTGTGGGCGAACCGGATCGTCGACAGACGCCGGCTGATCGTGCCGACCTTCGCTCCGGCGGTGGCCAGCGCCGAGATGTAGCGGGAGATCGCGATGTCGGTGGCGGGCAGTGCCGTGTGGTGGTTGTCGCGGCACCAGGTGACGAACTCGGTCCAGTCGGAGCGGTACCCGCGCAGCGTCGATGAGGCCCGCGAGGCCGTGGCAAACGCGGCCTCGGCCGCATCCAACGACAGGTCCTCCGGCAGCAACATCCCCGCCTGATGATCAACCGCGACCAGACCACCAGCCGCACTGTGCAGGCCCCCTGGCTGGCTGTCAGACATGGGACTCGTCAGGTAGCTCGAGTTGGTCGGCGAGCCAGGTGCGGGCGGCGGCCTCGGCAGCCGGTTTGGCGGCTGTCAGGGTGGACTGGACGCCGCGGGCGATGCGGGTCACCTGGTCGGTGCTGCCGGTGCTGTAGATGGTGAGCGTCCAGGTCCAGCGGCCGGCGGTGCCGCGCTGGGCCATCAGCTGCAGATCGTGGCGCTCCGAGATCGGCAGGTTCACACCCCACGCCGACTTCACGCCGGAGCGGGCGTGGCTCCACTCGTACGGGGGCAGCGGCACGTCGTCGAGGGTGACGAGGTGCTGTCGGCGTCGGGTGGCCATGCCTGGATCTTACCGGTTATTACATCGGATTCTCTGGATAATCCGACGTAATAACGCCACTGCCGGGGTCCACGCCCCAGAAGCGCCCGTCCGCCCTCCACACCGTGATCATCGACCGGCCGCAGTTCACCATCAAAGCGGCTTTTCACAGATCGCGGTGGATTGTTGGGCCTCGTTTGATCGGCTTCGACAGCGGCGGCGGGGGATCTGAAGCCATCAGCGACGTGACCTGCCAGAGGTGCCTCGCAGCCCTGTGACCTTTGGCCGATGGAACCAGCGTGGGGAGGACCCAGATTTCAGCCGGCAGCCCACCTACGCCTGGAAAATGACATAACGAAGATTATCGGTCAATTCTGCCCGGGCTCATCGGGGAGATCGACAATGCGTCCGTCCACAACCTGCCTCAGGGAATCTCCATCTCGAACAAGTAGTGCACGCGACGAAGAACCTGGCCAGGGAACCTGTTGATGTGATCATCGAGCACCGAGTTCGAGAATAGCAACCTAGTTTGGATGTCGGTTTCGCAGTATCGCCACCCCCGCCG
Organism: Propionibacteriaceae bacterium UBA6238; assembly: GCA_002441465.1. Classification (GTDB taxonomy): domain Bacteria; phylum Actinomycetota; class Actinomycetes; order Propionibacteriales; family Propionibacteriaceae; genus Propionicimonas. The sequence goes on from DJWE01000068.1 coordinate 2,439, forward strand.
ACCCAAGATGTTGAATAGGGTGGGGATGTCAGAATCATGGCCATCCTCCACTCCCTCAGTAGTCAGGAATGCCCAGCGGTAGCGGTCGACACGCTCATCGCCGCGCGCCCCATGGGCGAATACCGCGAGCACGCCATAGTGCCATCTCGATGTCATGGACGGAAGTATAGTCGCCGCTTACGGAGGGCCGTGCCTCACATTCCCCGGAACGTGCAAGCTGGCCAGGAGGTTGAGGCCACCGGCTGGAACCGAGAGCAGGCCCGCCAACAGCTGGTCGCCCCACTGAAACCACGGTCGCGCAGTTGCGGCATTGTCAGGACGACCTTCCACCTGTTGATGGCATTCACCGACCACGGCCCCGAGTGCCACCGGCGAAGCCTTGGTGGTCCACCTGCGGCCCGGGAACGCCGGGTCGAACACCGCCGCCGATCACATCACCGTCACCAAGGCCGCGCTAGCCCAGCTCCCCGGGAAGAATCCCCGGCCCGAACGCAAGGTCCCTGGTCCGCGCGGACGGCGCCGGCGGAACGAAGGCCTTCACCCGGTGGTTCACCGGCCAGCGGGTGTCGTGTTCGGTGGGGTTCACTCCCACTCGACACCAGCACCTCTACCAGCAAGTCCCGACTCTGAGTCCCGGCCCTCAACGCCGATGGAGACGCTCGTGGGGGCCGATCTGGCCGAGCTCACCGGCCTGGAACCCCGCCACGCGGGGTTTCGTCACACCCACGTGCAAGAATCAGAACGACCTCGACGCCACCGGCGCCGACAAGCCCCCTACAGGCCATGAACTCGAGGCTAGACTCATCCGCAGACCGACGCGCAGTAAAGGAGAACCTGTCTTGCCACTCATCGTCGCCGACATGAAGACCTCAGTAGCCACACTCGAGGAGCAACCTGTCAAAGTGCCACCCACGAAGACAAATCCTTTCAACATATTCTGCCAGTGTGGCTGCGCGCGGTGTGCAAAGTATGACCACTGTTACAGCCGAAAATGCCTGCAGTAACCTCTGCGCCGATGCTTGATCGCCCCCAACTCTGACCCACGCGCGCAGCGAGTAACATAGCTCCATAAGTGACGCAGATGATCGAACTCGGTGTTCGTACAACACAACGCCCTAAAGATGGGCCCCAACATGGTGAATCGCTCAACGCAAGTGAATGGGGCAGAATGCTTGATCAGTCCCGGGTCCGATAAGAGTCCGGGCGAATCTCGTTCTGAACGGCCGGCGCATCTCCCTTGAGAAGCGAACGCAACAAAAGGCTAATCCCAACCCCCTTCTCATGCCGAAGCAGTCGATCACCCCGATCACGGTTTCCCTGGGAGCGGTTCGATCCATTTCCACGTTCCCGATAGAGCTTTCCATAGTCTAGGTCCACGATGTCGGATTCGGTGGGCGCCCACACTCGATGGGTCGTCTCGTCGCGAGTTAAACCCGTGAAGTGTGGACCAATGTGAATCTCTTGCTCAGTGACTATGCGCACCTTCCTGAGCGTACCGTCGGCCAGTGCGCCAACGTATCGTGCCCGATCGTTTCACGTTCGATGCGTTTCGCCTCGTTCACATCTACTGTGCTCAACCGCCAATCGCGCTGATCCAGAGGCCAATGAGGTCCCAGTGCTTCGCAACGAACCTCCACCTGCTCATAAACGGCCTCTCGGGCGCCGAATCCAAAGAATCCAGGTCGAGCAGCCGCCGTTTGTCGCATCACCGACTCCGAGTAGCTCAGCGGAGAGTGGAGCGGCACTCTGGTCTCCTTAGCCACCCGGGCGGCATAATTGTTGAGTCTTTCCCAGTCGATATAGGATGCTTCGTAGGTGGCTCGATCAATCGAGCGTCCATTAGTAGGGGACATACCTTCAAGATACAGGCTCTTCGTGAGTTCGGCAGCGCACCATCAGCGTGGCGGCTCGATGCCGATGAAAGATCGAGTCCCGTCAAGATGTGACGTCGACGTTTGAGAACTGATCACACTCGACGAGACCCCTGATCAGTTTCCTTATCCCGCAGGAGACTGAGTCGCTGGATCGTGCAGGCCGACCAGCCGGGTCGCGCTGTCGGGGGTTGTCACAGGCGTGCCGGATCCGGGTCTGCGCGACACCCAGGCGACCGCGCTGCAGCAGGGTTCCGAGGTCCTTCACCGCCCGCTTCACGGGGGATGCTGTCGGTGTGGTAGATGGAGAACTGTCCAGGTCCAACAGCACTGCGGTGCTGGGCCTCAAGTTGCAGATTGTGGCGCACAGAGATCGGCAGGTCCACACTCCCGGGCGGACTTCGGGCCCATGGCGGTCGAGGCGCCAGACGTGGTTGGTGTACGCAATGTATGAGCGCAGCGGAACCGGGTCTGATTGAGGCCTTGGCCAGCGATGCGATGACCTGGCGACATTTGCCTGAAGCACGCCACGAACCGGGGAAGCACGCGATAGATTGAGAGAATGACGAAGTCACAGAAACTCACGTGCACCAAATGCGGCACCACACACACTGGAAGTTGGAGTGCAACTCTTTGTCCCGACTGCGCCAAGAAGGCTGGGCAAACGGAGCCTGACAACTGAGTTTGTCCGAGCCTGGCATCAGCGACCGCCTCTATTCATGATCAATGCGGGCCACGCGCCACAGGGGCACGTGGCCCTCACCAAGATCCGGCCCCGCCCAAGAGCGCACCCACGACGCTTTGCGGATCGCCACCGGCTGTCAGGACCGGCACTGGCATCAGGGAATTCCACGGTTTCCTGATGTGGCACGGGATCATCGAAGGCCAAGCTCCGACGGGCGGCCTCCGCTGTGGTTGGTACAAGAAGTGTGCATAGGAAAGGCATCATGGCCAGAATCCATCTCAAAGTAGCCACGGGCGATGAGTTCACCATCAGCAACGCGTTCTATGGCGCGGATGGACCGCTCACCGATCGGAGGTCCGCCGAGATCCAGATGAGCTTTATCCTGACAAAACTCGCGGCGATTGGGACAGATCAGGGCATGACTGTCAACGTTTCGCAGATCGTCTATGAGTGGGTCGAGGCGTGATTGCGACGACGCGCCAGCAAGCCCCTAGCAACACAGATCTACCTGACTACGCCATCTGCTGATCGGCGAGGCCCTTTCAGCCGCCGTTGAGGGCTGGCCGGTGACTGTCCAAGTCCAGCGACCACCGGTACCACGTTGGGTTATCAGCCACAGGTCGTGGCACTCGAATAGACGGGTGGTTCAAACCCACGCGCACCTTCGAGCCGGGAAGAGTGAGGGTGTCCACATTGGGGATATTCCAACGCAAGTGGAGCCGACAATACTTGCCACAAACGTGGCACAGTCGCTGCACAAGGTGTCGGGCCGATGTGCGATTCGAAATTCTTCCAGTACAAGCGCTGCGTCCGCCTCTACCTAGCCAGCCAACTACCTAGCGCGTCATGCCCATCCCATCTGGATGCAGAAGTCACAAGGGCTGCCACTTGCCTTAAATCCTTCACATGTAGGGCACCGCTCAATGGCGTGACAGGCGTACCCGCTCCCCCCACATGCCGAGCATGGCTGGCCGAAGACCAGGGGACTATTCCCGTTCCCTCCGCAGCGAGTGCACCGGTTCTCTGAGCCGCAGAAGCGGCAGCCATCGCTGTTCATGCGCGTGTCACTCACGCACGAACTGGCGGGTTATTGCGGCAGTTCGCAGCGCCGCCTGCATGTCGTCCGGGCGCTGTTCTTCCTGCAACCAATGATGAGAGTCGTCCGAATTGTCGGTGTATCGCACCACCCCCTCGGCGGTCGAGCTGGGCGGCTGAACGTCGATAGGCATGGCGATCCCTTTCCGGTTCGTCAGAGTTTGTTGTCGGCCATATAGCGTGCCACTGAAGGGGACATGCCTCGCAGGGCGTCCATGGCGTCCATGTTCGATCGTCGCTCCAAGTAGCCGCGCATCAAGGTGGCCATTGTAGTTTGGTGGCCTTCATGCTGTCGCGTGATCCGTATGGCTATGGCGAAGTTCTCTGCTTCGGGACTTGTGTGCGGGCTGCTTCGCCAGAATATGAAGAAGTTTGTCAGGCCTTGATCCACATTTGGGCCGTATGGCATGGACGCGTTTATCGCGTGGACCATGGCCGCAGCGGGCTCCTGTCCGGCCCGCACTGCGCGAAGAAACTCGTTAGCTGTCCACGCCTTAAGGTCCGCTCGTCCGTCGCTGATGCCCTGAAGGAAGCTGGCGAGGGCACCGAGGAACGGGAGTTGCGGGACCGTGGCGCCTGCCTCGATGTATGCGAGGGCGTCCCCGTTGGTGACGGCGTCAACCTCTTGAGCTAGATCCGCTGTGTTGGCTGCGTCAAACATGTCCGCACCACCCCTATCGTCACTTGGCTGGGATCTTATGACACGGACGCGGCAGTGTGAGAGTGTCTCGCTGCCTTTGCGCGATGTGTCGCGGGCGCCCAGGCACGGGTCCATGATCCTCTGCAGGATCCGAGGAGTCAGGGATCGACGCCTCCTTCATCCTGCAGGACTGCCTATAGCAGGTCTTGTGAGGCGCGTCACGAGTGGACGAGCGCGCTGCGCGGCAGTTGGGCTCCGCCGGGTCCTGCTCACCGACTACGTGTGAGCGGGGGCTGGTCGCCTGAGCTGAGACGTCCGAGACGCTGGTAGAGGACGACGGCGCGACACTGACCGCGAGAGTCTTTGCGGTATCAACGACACTGCGGGTCCACGGCGCCTGCGGATCTCTCAATCCCGTGCATAAGTGGCGACTGAGCCGCGTGTGTTCCTTTGTCGGCCAAACGAAGGAGTTGTCCCATGACCACGTTGATGTCCCATCCGGTGCCGCGTGTGCCGCACGCCTGGCGCCTTGCCCCGGCTACCTCGCGGGTGACGCATCTGCGGGTTGTTGGCGACCACGGTGGCCGGTTCTTGCAGGTCATCGATCTGGAGAACATGGTCGGGGGTTACGCGACGCCTCAGAATGTGAGGCGGTTCGTGAAGTGGTACGCCGCTGCGGGGCTGACCCGTCCGGGTGACATGTGCATTGCTGCGGTGTCGCGCCGGTTTGCGACGTCTCTGTTCGAGGTGCCCGAGGGGTGGCTGCGGCGGGTGGCCGGCAACGAGAAGGACGCCGCCGACCGCATGCTGCTGGATGATTCGCCCACGGAGTGGGTGGCGTCGAGGTTCGACGGTCTTGTCATCGCGTCCGGCGATGGGGCCTTCGCGGATCTGGCGACCGGTTGTCGTGAGGCGGGGCTCCGAGTGACCACGGTGCGCGGGAAGGGCGCAATGTCCACGGCGTTGCACCTGGCCGGTCAGGAGCATGTGTCGGTGCCCGCACGTGTGCTCGCCCGAATGGCGTGATCAGTGATGGTTGACGACGTCGCGGGCCTGCTGGTGTTCCTGGCGGGTCTGGTCCTCATCTTCCGCGTCATCTTCCGGGGGTTCCCGGCGTTGGCGCTTCCCCAACGTGGTCGACCACGAAAGGGCATGCCCTCCCCTGGCGCGTTCCTGGCTGGCGGGTTGGTGGTCGTGGGCTTGGCCCAGCTCGCACTGGTTCCCTCTGATGGAGTCAATCCGGTGACGCCTTTCGGGGCTGCGGTGGGTGTGCTCGCCGTGTTCCTCACGACTGGTGGCTGGCTGCGTCGAGTCGCGGCATGGGCCTTCACGGTGCTAGGTGCCGTGGCCTCCCTTCCGGCAGTTGTCAGCCTGGTGACCGCTCCCGAGTGTGGGACGCAGCTCCCACTGGTGGCGCGTCTCGCGTCGGCAGCGATGCTGGCTGTGTTCGCGGTGGTGGGGGTGGTGGTCGCGGTCATCTCGGGTAGGACGAACAGTCTGATGGGCTTGGGGTGGTTCGGCGCGGTGGAGGTTCTAGCGTTCCTGCAGACCCCCGGCGGGCTCAGCATTCTCGACCTCGGGGGATGGTCCATGGTCGCGGGCCCACTGGCGGCCGCTGTATTGGGATTCCTTGGCGCGCGGCGGCCGGAGCTGGTGATCGGCGCGGCGACCGTGGCGATCCTGGTCAGCCAGATCGGCCTGGCCGAGTCCGGTCTGGGCTGCGCGATCATGCCGGGCGCTGCTGAGCGTGCGGTCGCGTTGGTGGCTGTGCCCTACGTCGGCACCTTCGCCGTCGTCTGGCTCCTCACTCATTGGCTGCTGCGGCGGTGAGGACATCGCCTCACCTCGTGTGCATAAACCGGGTGCGGGACGCGTGCATGTGGATATGGGGATCCTGCGGCCACTCAGCCGCACCGAGAAAGGAGAATCGTGATGGCAACGACCACAGCGCGTACTCGTGGATCGAATCCGATGGACACCGCGACGATGCTGCGCCCTCCCAACAAGGCGCTGCGTTACGGGCTGGTGCGCCGCATGTCGGACGCGTTCGCTGGACACCGAGACGGTCGAGTGGACCTCCTGGCTATCCGCACCGTCGCAGACGGGCCCGATGAGGCCGCCGACAGCTCGGCGCAGCGTTCGAGCTCGTTGGACGATGGCGTGGCAGCGTCGCGGCGATGGTTGGCCCGCAATGAGGAGACCTACGCGGAGAGAGACCATCGTGAGTTCCTTGAGGCCCAGGTCGCCGTTGCTCCGCGGCGTTCGCGGCTCAGCGTGCTCGACATCGCCATTGAAGCCGCCCGGGCGGCGGAGAAGCGGTCCACGGACAGCCGAGCCACCCTGTCGGAGGCCCCGGCGGCCGACGCCCTCGCTCGGCGCGGTCCGGCCGAGGGCGCGGACTCCCCCGCAGTCATCGAGATGCGGCGGCGCGCGGAGCACACCCGCACGCTCGCAAGCGCCGATGCCGCCATCGCACAAGCACGAATGGGTACCGGCGTACTGCTGGAAGAGCGCGCGGAGCTGATCACAAGTCTCCATGCGGCCTTCGAAGCTCAGGTCACCCGGTCTGAGCGGCTGCGGTCCTTCCACAGCCGCCGGGCCATGACCTACCTACGCGGGTTCCGCCGCGTGATCATCCGCAACCACCCCGACCCGGCATCGCTCCGCCTCCCAGTGGCGACCATCCCTGCCCCCGAGTGGACCCTCGGCCCCTGCCCGTGGACACCCCGAACAGACCAGCTGACCCTGCTTCGGCAGATCTGACGAAAGGAACCTCCCATGCTCAATCCCTTCTCTCGACGGCGCCGCCAACCCACCTCTGACCCGGCCCGGGTCGTAGACCTGGCCGCATGGAATGACAGAGGCAGCAGCCCCATCACGACGATCGCCCGCCCCGACTCCCTCTCACCGATCGATCACACCCTGCCCGCGATCGACCCGAACATCACCGACGCCCGGGCCGCTGTCGAGCGGTTCGTCGCCGACCTGGCCAGCCACGGCGCCCTGGACCCCGGGACCGGGGATGCGCTGGACTACTGGATCGACGATCAGCTGGCCGAGTGGAAGACCGTGGTCGACGCCCAGGCCGAGGACAGGAGGAAGACCATGGCACGGCTCCTCAGCCAGCATGTGGAGAACCTCCAGTCCGCGGCAGTCGTCCTCGACGAGCTGCGAGTCAGCTTCGACAGCACTGACCGCACTGTCGCGCATTGGCGGGACCAGCTCAACGGCCATCCCGCGGCCCTGCCGCCCCGCAGCCTGACCTGGCGCGGGGATGCGGAGAAGTCATCGACGCTTCACGCCACTCCCACACTGCCGCCTGGACACCTCGCCCAGCTGCTGAGCCCCGACCCGAACCAGGGACCGAACCCGGTGATTCTGCACCCCGTGCATAACCGTGGACGTGGGGGCGTGGATGTGGGTAACGGTGACCCTGACCTGAAGGAGCCTTCATGACCGTCCTGCACCCGCTTCCCGCCGACGATCCAGGCGAACCGGCCCTCCAGCCGGTTCACAGGACCAGCGCCGCTACCGCGGCGCCGAGCCGGTGGGCGGCTCCTGAGAAGGCGGACGAGTCCGTCTCGTCGTACCGCCTGAGCAGGTTCCTCGACTTCCTCGTGATCGCCGTGATCACCTTGGCCGGTGACCTGCCGCTGATCACGACGACCTTCAACCGTGTCGTGCGGGACAACCCAGCGATCTCGTGGGGTTTGGGGATCGCCCTGACCCTGGCGAGCGTGATGCTGGCGCTCACCGCCGGCGTCTACGCCCGCAAGTCCGTGACGCTGCCCAGTTCGGCCCGCGCCAACGCGGCCGTCACCAGCCTCCTGACCCTGGGGTGGCTACTCCTTGGCATCGGCCTGTTCACGCTGAGGTGGAACGCGGCCCAGTTCGCTCCCGCCGTGGTCGCTTACGAGGGAGCCGCCGACACGGCGGTAGCCGAAGCCGCGAAGGAACAACTCCTCGCTGTGGTGCTCGCCACGGTCTACGTCGCCACCGGCATCCTGGCGGCCATCGACGGTTACAAGAACACCAACCCCGCCGCAGCGGCCATGCGGGCAGCCCGTGCGAAGCGCGACAAGATCCTCCCGGACCTCCAGTTGCAGGAGGCGCGGGTAGCGCGGCTGAGCGAAAACCTGGCCGTCGCGACCCGTGAGTATACGAAACTCCCTGACGAGCGCACCATCGCTATCGAGTCACGTGAGGCACTGGCCGCCGAACTGAAGGCCTACGCGCGAGTCCTGATGGCCATCCACCTCGGTGACCCGTCCGCTACCGGGTTGGTCCGCCCACCCGACGAAGCTCCGGAGCAGCCGACTGATCCACAGGAAGGCTCACCTCGAGCAGAAGACGCCGAGTAGGGCATATCGGAGGGGTTGCCACATACCCCGGCCGCCCCTCCCGCGGGTGTTGCCGTGCCAGGCCATGCTCCAGACGCCCTAGATCTGGAGGTGCTGTGCATAAGTGCTCACCTCATCCGCGTGCATACAGGTAGCGGGAACTATCCGTTCCCCCACGCAAGGAAGGACATCCCCATGGCCCTCACTCCAATCGCCCGGCTGACACCGGTCATCCTGGCCACCGCGACACTCGTTGCGGGCTGCACCGTGGCCAACAGCAACGAGCCCGTATGCGAACCGGCACCCGGACTGGTGGCCGTCGTGTCCGTCCATCAGAACGTCCAAGCTCCCTCCGTGCACAGCACCCTGGGCTGCACCCTCGAGGCGACGATCGCCGCCGGGGAACCAATCGTGGTGGTCGGCGTGGACGGTACTCCCGACACCCTGCTGGCCCGAACCTTCGAGGTGACCGATGCCAACCCCGACGCCCGGCGCGACGACATCGCTGCAGCGACGGCAGCCGTCGTGAACCTCATCAACACTGCGGAGGCCGACAGCGACGGTGCCAATCTCCTCATGGGAATCGGGATGGGCGCCGACCAAGCGCGAGCCCTCGGCGCCTCTAACGCTCACATGATCATCATCGACTCCGGCGTCAGCGACATGGGGTTGAACATGACCCAGCCCGGGATGCTCGCCGCCCAGCCCGCTGAGGTCGCCGACTTCCTGGCGGCTTCGGGTTCCACGCTTGACCTCCAGGGATTCTCGGGCGAACTGGTCGGCTTCGGCTACGTCAGCGCCCCGCAGGACCAATTGCCCATCGCGGCGCAGAAGAACACGGTCGCGATCTGGACCGGCGTGCTTGAGTCATTCGGCATGACCGTCACCGTCACCCCCCTGGCCCGGACGGGTGCAGGCCCAGACACCGCGTATACGACTCAGACCGTCGACGTGCCCGCTCCGTCGATGATGCCGATCGACGAGCCGTGGGAGGAGGCGGAGCCGCCAGATGTGGTCTACGACAGCACTTCCGCCCTCGGATTCCATGACGACTCCAACGAGTTGCTCGACCGGATTGCCGCAGCCGCAGAACTCGCGCCTGTCGCGCAATGGCTCGCGGCAGATACCGGCCGGTCAGTCCACATCGTCGGAACCACCGCCTCATACGGCACCAAGGAAGGCCAGGTAACGCGAAGCCTTGGTCGCGCCGAGACGATCAAGTCCCTGCTTGTAGCCGCTGGAGCTGATCCGACCCAGATCAGTACGGAGGGCGCCGGCTACACCGCCAATCCGCCCGATCGCACCGCCACCGGTGCCCATGACCCGGCCGCTGCGGCCCTCAACCGCACGGTGCATCTCATAGCTAGGCCCAACCCGTGACTGCTAAGACGCCGGTGGCAGGATCACGGGTAGGCACTCTATTCGTGCCGTGCAAGCGGAGGAACCACATGAGCCACCAAGCCGCTGTAGGGGCATCCCTCATCGCCCCCTGCCGCCGGGATCCATTTCTGCGCGTGTGCTTCGGCCCTCCAGATGCCTTGCCCCACGACATCACGCTGCCCAGCTATGAGCCAGAGGTTCACGCCCTTCATGATGCGGGCCACCACGGCACCCCGACCGATTCACCCGCCAAATGCCCGATCTGCCAGAAGATCGTGAACCACATCGTTGTGTGCCGACCCTGTCAAGCAACGCTCGTCCGGTGTGTCCAGGCCGACTGCCAGTCAGCTTGGAACCCCTTCGAGTCTCTCATTTCCCGAATCGCCAACGCCGCCGTCCGGACCCACTACAGCAAGGCTCCCGCCTTCCAGGATGAAGCTCGCGAGAAGGCTGCCCAGAAGGGCATGGAACTCGTCTTTCGCCACGACCCCGAGCGCATCCTTACCGACTCGGGCAACTTCACGGGGCTTCTGAAAACAGCGATGCGTAATGAGGTCACGTCATTCTTCAGAAGAAAGACAACCGGGGAGGTGACATCACCCGGGGAAGACCATGGTGACGACAACGACCTGGATTCCTCCTCGCTCGTCGACACCATCGGGAACTCCACGGATGGCTGGGAGGACCCGGCTCACGACCTGGTCGTCCAGGACGAGACGGTTCGCAACCTACAAACAGTGGTCGAGAACTATTACCGCCAGCTCGGCGATGTCGACGCGCTCATATTCCGTCTTTGGTCTAATGGAAGAACCAACGACAACGAGATGTCATCCCAGACCGAGATCGCCGCTGCGCTCGCCCAGGCCCTCGAGGCCGACGGCGACGGAAAGCCGCAGGGAGAAGCCATGGGACCATCCCAGGCCACCGTCAGCAGGCGCATCACGGCCCTCATAGAAGGGCTGGCCGCCTCCATGGACGATCCAACCAACGGGCTCGACTACACAACTCGCTCCCTCGCCCGCGAACTGTTCCTTGCGAACAAGCGGACACGACGCACAGCGAAGGCACCTGCGACCGGTGATTCCCCCATCGTCGCAGAGGGCACCCACCCCACCACTCACGACAACTCCGAGAGCCATGATGCCTGAACCGACCAAACCAGAGGTCACCGAATTCGAGGCCCTCCGCGCCAACCTGCAGCAGATCGCTGACCGACGAGGTGAGCCTGACGAAACCGATCCCAACTACATCGGAGACGGGCTGTGGCTCCGCGACATCGTGCGGGCCATCTACCGCGGCCCCCGAACCCTGACGCTTGCTGAGGCGATGCTCGCTTCCCCCCAAGCGCGCAGACTCCTGAGTCAGGCATGGACCGAGGATTGTCCACCCTCGGAGGTGATTGACGCATCAGTGGCATCACCCACGGGCACCCACGACCAGCAAGCCTTGGCGCGCAGCATCAGCCAGCTCCTGACCGCTTTGCATGCAACCAGCTGCCCGCGGTGCAAGCAACGTCTAGAACTTCTTGCCCGCGAAGTAGGGACAATGGAGAACCCAGACGTCGTCATCAAACGCTGGACCCTACTTCCCTCTTCGACAACACTCGCATCCCCAGTCCGAGGCCCCAGCAGCCGGACCGAGGTCGCCACCGATAACGCGAGCCCGACCAGCGCCACCTTCTCAGTGGACAGCGCAGAGTTGTACGACACGCTGGTAGCCGTTCAGATGCGTGAACCCGTGTACCCGTCGTTGACTGTTCGTCGCCACGGCGACACCGTCACCGTACGGCTGGTCATCGCCGGAGGACTCTCCCCCACCGTACGCACAGTCACCGCGTACCTCACCACCTCCGACGGGGAGGTCTCCATTCCACTTGACCTGTCCCCGCGAGAAGAAGCAGACGTGGAGTTCACCGGCTCAGTACTCCTCCCCCCTGGGATCACCCTGAATCTAGGCTCGATCGACTTGGAGGCGAACTGACATGACATGGTCGGGTCACTACGCACCGGGAATCGTAGGGTGGCGCGAAGCGCTCGACGAAGCCATCAGCGCCGACGACGTCGAACGCACACCCCATCGGCTCGCCGAGATCTGCCTCACCGTCAGCAAGACCCTCACCATGCCGACACACCGCACCCGCAGCGGCCTGCCCAAGAACCTGCCCGACAAGACCACAACTCGAGCCGCCGCAGAGTCGCTCCTTGACTGGGCCGATCGGCAACCCGACCGCCCGGAAGCTCCCGCATGGAAAGTGATCGGGCTGCTGCACCGACTGCACCTCCAGCGGCTGGTGGATCAGGAGATAGAAGGCAGCATCCTCGCAGACCACAACGAAGCGCTCCAGATCAGCCAGACCTTGGACAGCGACACGCAACTGCTGTGCCTCCTGACCCTGTCAAAGACATACCGCGACAACAACGACGACGCCTCCGCCCTCGCAACCGCGACAACAGCACAGACAATCCTGGAGAAGTTGGAACCGGGCAGCCCCGAGCCGCCGCCAACATGGGCCGCCGCTACCGGTCACGCCCCCTGGTTACCCAGCCAAGCAGACACGCGATTGCTGTTCGAACACCGCGCCCATGTGCGAGCTCGGATCGGCGCCTACGGCCTACGAGACTACGACCGCGCGACCCTTGAAGGCGATCTCGCCATCTCGACCGCCGAGCGAATCAAGGACAAGTGGCAGGTTCTCTACGCTGCGGCACTCGCCAACCGAGCCAACATCGCGCGCAACCTCGGTGATGTGAGCACCGCACTGGATCTCCTGGACAAGCAGGGCCAGTACGCTGCCGAAACCCCAGCTCTCGCTGTCCAGCGCCAAAGGCTTCAGAGCCTGCATTTCAGCGCTCAGTTCTTCGACGATTGGACAGCCGCCCGCGCCTACAGACTCGACCTGGTTCGCCTCCGACTGTCTGAGATCCCTTCTGACAGCGACCCCTCACCCGAGAACGCCTCTTGGGCAGTTGATGTCTACCGTGACGCTGGCAGGCGCGCGCAGGTCACCAACCTCGGCAACGATGCCTACGACTTGGCCTTCAATCTCATCGAGTCCGGACGCGCCATGCTCAACTCGACCGCCCGCGCGGAAGCCAGAGCATGGCTCGCCGTGGCAGAGAAGGCATGGTCAGACATCGCAGGGAATGGCCGCATCGCCATCGACCACCGCCTCCTGATGCTGGACGCCATGGACAACCTGGCCGGCGATCCCCTCGAGGTAGGTCGTCGAATGGTCGACTTCAGCCGGGATTGGCGGCGTGTGGCTGGTCGGCGTCGTTCGGCGCTGGCGGCGGTGGAGTGGGGAGCGGCCGGAGATCACGTGGTGCTCGATCGCCTCTTAGAGCTCCGCGCTGATGCGCCGCCGGTGGATGCCGCCTACCTCGACCTGGGAATCGCGAACTGGCATCTGAAGACAGGCAACCACCAGCAGTCACAAGGCGAAACCCTCGCAGCGGTTGAATCCTGGCGAAGCGCCGCACGTTTAGCCGCGGCCGCCACCGCGGGGTTGGCGGTGGATCGCCCGACCGGGCCGCCGATCCTGCTCAACGCACAGAACTACATCGAATCCCTCCAAGTGCGCGCGGACGCGCTCCGCCGTCTGCGTGACACTGGGCACCCTGAAGGCGCAACCGAACATGACGAGCTGGCGGTGCGAGTGGCTTCCCTCCCAGCCATCGCTCAGCGCCTCACCGCGTCAGCTTCCCCTCTGCAACGCGCCACCATTGACCGGCTCTACTCCGCCTGGCTCAGCGACACTGCCAACCTGGCCGTCCAACTCAATGACTACAACACAGCCGACGAGGTCATGGAGGTCGCCCGCCGTGACCTGGTCGGCACCGTCCTCTACGCGCTGAGTACCCAACCCGACACCCCGGAACGGATCGCTGACCTCGCCAGGCACCTCATCGCCAGCCTCAACGCCAAGATCTCCGACACAGACGCCACCGAGTCAGACCCCCCAGACATCACCACCGATCCCGACACCGGGGTCCGGGGCGCCCGCGTCATGGATCAACTCACATCAACACTGGACGTCGTGGGCGAGGTCCTCGGACCTGTCGCCAAGACGCTGTTCGACCCCCGCACCGTGCTGGACAACACCGGCCACGCCACACTGGAGGCACTCCAGACAGACGACACCGCGGGCGCAGTCCTGTCGCTCTGGCTCCAACCCGGCGGCGACAAGCCTCGAGTGCTGCGGCGCCTCACATGGCGCTCCACACCCGGAGAGGAAACCCAGGAGTATCTCGACACCGTCACCGCGCCCTCCTGGCTACCCAGCTACGACATCGGCGACGACCCGACCCTCTTCTTCGCCCGCCTCGACACCCTCACCCGGCACCTACTCCCTGCACCGCTCATCGAGCTACTCCAAGCCGCCGATCCCGATCACCCCATCAACCTCGTCGTCATTCCCACCGGCCTCCTCGTAGTCCCATTCGCCGCCCTGCCGATCACAAGCGACTACCGACTCATCGATCTCGCCGTCGTCTCCACCGCCCAGTCCCTGCGCGCCATCACCACCCTCGTCGCGGGACGCTCCCCCACTGACGACCTAGTGGAGTCCTTCGACATCGGCATCTACGACACCATCCACCTGATCCACACGCAGGCAGAGTGGAACGAACTCCACAAGCACCGACCCGGTATCCGACCAGTCAGCACCCTGCAGGAAGCCGACAACGCCTTCGCCGACCCAATGCACCGGGGTCGTATCGGCGTGTTCGCGCTCGCCGTCCACGGCCAGCAAGGTCTAGACGGCTGGTCCCAGGTCAAACAACTGCCCTCAGGGGAGAACCTCACCACCGGACACGTCCTGCAGTGGTACATCCCCCGCCTCGTCGTCGGCGCCTCATGCAACACCGACATCCGAACCGACGCAGGCGGCGAACTCGGCGGATTCCCCCTCGCATTCCAACTCCGCGGCGCCACCACCATCATCGGCTCCCTCCACTACATCGACGACCAAGCCACAGGCCAAATCATGGGCCTGTTCTACGCAGCCAGCGCAGCCGGCCTCTCCCCCGCCGCAGCCCTACGCCAAGCCCAACGCACCTGGATCGCAGCCAACCGCACAACCCGCCTACCCGCACTCGAACACTGGGCCTACCTACTCACCTACGGCCTCCCATCCTGACTGAACTCATCCCCTGGTTGTCGGTGCTGCTCCGTAGCGTCAGGCCATGACCATGAAGCGCTCCGATTTCGGGTCCCTCAGCGATCGTCTCGGCCGAACGCCAAGGGTCCTCGACGATCAGAGGGTGCGTCACGTCTGGCTCGACAGCACTGTTCCCGCTCTGGTGGTCGACCGCCGCAAGACCGCCGGCCGCTGGGACGGCCAAGTGGTGCGCGTCGAGGACGGTGAGCTCCTGGTGGGCTGGGTCAGCGGCGACAGGATCTCCACCATCGAGCTATAGTCCTGCTTCTCCCCCACCACGACAGCACGCGTCTAGAGGGCCCTGAGGGTGACCGTCTCCTCACCGTCGTCGGAGGTCAGGTCACCATCGACACGAAACAGCCGAAGGCGCCGGGACACGGCGTCGTCGTTGGTGTGGCGGGTGTGGGCGGCGCGGCCGGGCCAGGGTTGGTGCTTCTCGTCGCAGGCGCGGCGTTGGTCGCGTGTTCGGTCGAGGTAGCCGGGGAGGGCGTAGCGGTGCCATTCCTCGAGCGGCATGGGGCTGGTGGCTTCGCCGGCCTGGAATCGCAGCGCGGCGAGGGTGCCGAGTTCCCGGATGAGGGGTGGGTGTTCGGGCCAGCAGGCGGGTGTGTGGTCGGCGGAGTACCAGGCGTGTTGGGAGTTGAGCCAGACGACGAATGCGTCGAGCCACACCCAGCAGTCCCAGCGCAGGTCCGGATCGGCGATGGTGGTGAGGTCCCAGATCCTGGGCAGGATCTCGCCTGTGGCCATGATCTCCTCGGCAGCCTCTCCCCCGCGGGCGAACGCGGCCAGGTCGAGGAGTGCGGCGAGCATCCGCTGAGTGGGGTCGGGAAACGGCTGTAGCTGACTCATGGCGTTTGTCCTCTTTTAGTCGGTGAGGCCGAGTTGGCGGGAGTATGCGTGCGCGAGTGAGGTCTTCTCCGCCGCGCTCATCGGATGGGCATCCGTCGCTGTGGAGATGAGGTGGCGGGCCTCCTGCTGCTGGGCGAGGAGCGCTTTGCCGGGTGTGCCGTCGATGGCGCGGTGGAGGGTGGCGATGATGGGTTTCCCGTTCTCGGCGACGACCAGTGCGGTGCGGGTGGGGAGTTCGCGGAGTTGTTCGGGGCGGATGACGGGGGTGTCTTCGCCGTGGGTGGAGATCGAGCCATGGCCGCCGTGCTGGTGGTTGCGGCGGGTAGTACGTCTGGTGCCGAGGAGATCGCTGATCTCGCGGTTGAAGCCTGCGTCTTTGGAGCCGCCGAAGATGATCAGGGAGTTGGTGAGGTCCTTGATCGCCCTGGCCTGCTGTTCCCCGAAGAGGCGGGTCAGCTGCGCCCACGTTTGGGAGGCCCAGATGAACGAGATCCCCAACGCCCGCTCATTGGCCATCCTGGTCGCCAGTGTCGGCAGTGGTGCGGTGGAGGGGAGCTCGTCGAGGCAGGCCAGCATCGGCGGACACAACCGGCCGAACCCGCTCTCGTTGGCGAGTTGGAGGGCGGTGTCGAGGACGTGCTCGGCGACGGCGGTCATGAGTGGGGAGGCGGAGACGTAGGGGTCTTCTCGGCCGAGTAGGTAGATGGTGCCTCCCTGTCTGATGAGGTCGGCGATGTCGACGCCCGGTCGGCCTTCAGTAGGCACGCAGCGTTCGCGGCGGTCCCGGGTGGCGAACAGGGCCAGTGCTTGGTCGACGGTGGATTTGGTGTTGCCGGCGGTGCGCTCGTCGGTGTTGCTGACCGCCCCGGCCAGAAGGCCGGACCAGTTCGGTTCCGCCATCGGATGCGACCGCAGGATCTCCGAGGGGAGGGTGGCGGTGCGGGGGTTCGCTGACCACTCGAGGACGTCATTCAACGTGCAGCCAGCCAAGGCTGCAGCGTGGAGGTAGCACTGGATGACTTTCGCGGCTTCGGCGGCATAGAACCGGGCGGCCGAGTCGCCCCCCTCTCCCCCACTGCCCAGGGTCCCGGCGCAGAACGCCTTGGCGCGCTTCTCTGCCACCGTCGCGTCGACGCAGCCGTCGATCGGGTCCCAGATCAACTCCGGCAACCCCGGCGCGGCGCCGAACGGGTCGAGCACCGCCACAGGGCCGCGGGCTTGGCGGGCAGCCAGGGTCAGCAGCAGATCGTCGGGTTTGGTGAGGGTCACCAGCGCGGCGCCTGGGGCCTGCAGCAATGCTGGTGTGAGGATGTCCAGGGTCTTGCCAGATCCCTGGGGGCCGATCACACCGGCAGTGCGGTCCCACGGCTGCCACAAAGCGACCCCCACCGGCACCTTGCTGGTCCCGATCCGCCACCCCACCTGCGTGGGCTCAAACCGGTGCCTCATCGCCGCTGACCCGTCCGATACAGGTCGGGGCGGATCACGGCCCGGTTCGCCCGGAGGCGGCCGAGGCCCAGGAGCTGCTCCGCCTGCCCGGCTGAGGCCATGCCCTTGAAACGGCGCCCCGCCACGACACGCAACGCCAGCGTGGTCGCGGCGGCGAGGCCGGCGATGAACAGGGCGCCGGCGAGGGCCCAGGCGAGCACCACCGAGCCGGTCACCGGGTTGGTGGGCGTGACTCCGGCGTGGAGGTTGCCGGTGAGGATGCCCCAGCAGCTCGTGACCAGGGCAGTGGACGGCGGCCACTGCCAGCCCTCCCCCGCAATCAGGAGGGTGAGGCTGCGGCCGGCCTGGAGCGCCATCACCCCAAGGATGGCGACTGTGGTGAGGGCGCCGACGGCGGGTTCCCAGGTCCAGGCGTAGCCGTCTTCGTGCTGTGAATCGGTCATACCCTTTATGAACCCGCCCGAGGTGCGTCTATAGCGTGGGTTGGTCTGGAGTGCGCGGAAGCCTCCAACGTTGGGGGGCTCGTCGGAGGCTTCCGTCATGGTGTCGAGAAGTGTCGACACCGCTCTGGGGTGGTGATTCCGGTCGGACACTACACGGCCATGCGTGATCACGACACACACCAACGGTTGCCTGTCGAGTCACCCGGCACGGCGCCGGTACTGGCGAGCCGCTGATCGCCAGCGACTTCGGCGTGTCAAATGGTGATGGCTACGGCGAGCCAGCCATGCGTCGCGTCGGGGTCCAGGACCAGGGTGACGTCGACGACGTCGCCGGTGTTGAGGCGGTGGCGGGTGAGGATCTGCATTTGATCGGCAACGGCCACATGCGTCGGCCCCTGTTGTCTCTGGGCGGCGGGGGTGAAGCGGGGGTCGTCGAAGGCCGCGATCAGCGCCTCGGCCGCCACGCCTTCAAGCATCTGGTGGCGCCGGTCTTGGTCGGCGGTGAGCCACCCTTCGATGACCTGCGTAGCGGTGGTGACTGCGGCCGTGATCTGCTCGGCGGTGGGTGGGTCGTGTGGGTGGGGATCGACCGGCGCGGCGGCGGGGGCGACGGTGTCGGTGAGTTCGTCGTCGCCGACCCAGCCCTCGGCCGGGCCCCTCTCCCCCACCGTCGGCGGCGGGCTGACCGGGCTGGCGGTGGCCGTGGCGGGAGCCGACGGGTCTGGTGTGCTGCAGCTGGTGAGCAGCGCGACACACAGAGCGGCGGCGAGCAGCTGAACAGCCCAGGGGAAGGCGCCGGGTTTCATGGGGTGAGTCCTCGGGTGCGAAGCCATCGGTCCGGGTCGGTGGGGATGCCGCCGCTGCGGACTTCGAGGTGGAGGTGGGGGCCGGTCACGTTGCCGGTGGCGCCCACCTTGCCGATCACGGTGCCGGCGGTGACGCGCTGTCCGACGGTGACGTTGATGGTGGATTGGTGGGCGTAGTAGATGACGGTGCCGTCGGCGGTGGTGAGGGTGGTGAGGTTGCCGTAGGCGCCGGCTAGCCCGGTGCGGGTGATGGTGCCGTCGGTGACGGCGCGGATGGGGGTTCCGGTGGGGGCGGCGAAGTCGAGGCCGGTGTGGGCCTTCTTCCACCTGGGTCCGGTGTCCCCGAAGCGGGAGGTGAGTCGGTACTGGTCGACGGGCAGCACCACCGCACCTGATCCGAGGGTGGTGGTGCCGGTTCCTTGGGTGCCGTGGACGGAGATGTGGACGTGGTCGAGGTGAGCGGCGGATGGGTCGGGGCCGGTGTAGCAGGACGCGGCCTGGCCGCAGCGTCGCCACCCTTCGTCGGCGCGTGCGACGGACCAGAGGTGTTCGCGCCAGATGATGTAGGTGACGCCGAGGGCGGTGGCGTTGGTGCGGGCCCATTCCGCGATCTCCGTGCCGAGGGCGATTCCGGTCGGGGAGAAGTAGTTGGGGATCATCACGTCCACGGCGCGACCGGAGCCGTGATCCTTGGGGTCGCCGGGGCGAACCCCGAGCAGCGACTTGATCTGCGGCCACTTCTGATGGATGCAGCGCATCACGCGCAGCGCGTCGGGGGTTTGACCTTTCTCGGACGGCATCCCTGTCGGTGCACAGTCCAGGTCGGCGTCGAGGGTCCCGCAGTTGGCAAGGCCGGCCGGATTCCCCGAGAAGAGGGTGACGAGGGTGCGGGCCAGGCCCTCGTGCTTGGCGTAGGCGTCGGGGTAGGCCGACACCTGCACTGCCTGCGCGGCTTCGGCGACCGTGAGTTGCTGCCAGCCGTCGACATCTACCAGTCCGGGGATGTGCCAGCCGGAGTTGGTGGTGTGGCCGAGGTAGAAGGTGCGTGCCTGGTAGGCGTCGTCGGCGAGGATGCGGAGGTTCTCGTCTTGGGTGGTGCCGTCGGCGTACCAGCCGATCAGGGAGCGTTGCTGAAAGAGTCCGACGTCCCCATCGGCGTTGGGGGTACGGGCGGCGGGGTGGCCGCCGAGGACGGATTCCTGCATGGCGGTGGCGATCCCGACCACCGCGCCTGCCGCCCCGACACCGGTCTCAAGGGCGGTGGCGTAGATGGTGGCGGCGCGGTTCATCTGCCCCTGGTCGAGCTCCACACTGGTGGGCGTCTCCCCTGCCCAACCTGCGCATGTGGCGGCCACCGATTGGGTTTGGCTCTGGGGTCCGGCCAGCGCGCCGGCGAACACGATCACCGGCGCCAGCGGCAGCGTGAGCGCCGCCGAGATGGCGATCAGTGCCTTGAGCATCAGGTGTGGAGTTTCTGGTTGGTGTCGGTCAGGGGTTGCTCGAGGTCGGGGTGGAGGGTGAGGGCGACTTTGTGGAGGCGGGGACCCACGCCGATGAGGGCTCGGCCTTTGCCTCCCATGGCCCAGCCGGTGACGATGTCGCGGGCGATCGGGCCGAGGTCGAGGAGTTGCTCCAGGTCGTTGGCGACTTCGGCGTCCTGGCCGAAGAGGACCTTGATGTCGCCGAGGTGGAGGAGGTCTTTTGCGATCTGCTGCGCCTGCGACCCGGCATGCCCCGCCCCGAGATAGTCGGAGGGTTTGTGGGCGTTGGCGATCTCAATATCGCCATGCGACCTCGACAGCCGAAGATCGGCGTCGAAGGAGGAGACGGCGCCGGTGCCGAGTCGGAGTTGTCGCCAGACTTCGTCGCGGACGTTGATCCGGCGGCGACCGGTCACTTGGCGCATGGCGGTGCCCCACGAGTTGAGACACATCAACGCCATCCCGACAGCGTCGTCTCCCAGAGGCAGCAATCGTGACAGGGACAGGGATTGGATCGGCGCAGTCCAGTCGATGGTCACGGTGGTGGGGGCGTCGAAGATCCCAGCGAACACCCCAGAAATCAGTTGGGCGACCGCGTCGCGGAGGAGGCGGGTGTCGTCGAGGAACGTGTGCCGGTCGGGGTAGCGGAGCTCGTGGATGAGGTGGTCGCTGGGTGAGTGGAGTTGTTGCCACACCTGCGGGATCACAATCGGCCGCAGTTCGATCGCGTCGGTGGTGGCGTGGGTGAGTTCGTGGAGGACGGCTTTGAGGACCTGCTCTTCCGTCGGTCCCACCGCGACTTTCCTGTCGCCGATGCTCTGGGATCCGATCAGGGAGCGGAGGAGGACGAGCCAGCGGCCGAAGATCACCTTCGAGCGGCGCTCCTGCTCGACGCGGGTGAGACTCCCCCAGTTCGAAGCGAGGGGTCCGGGGTCGAGGGGGTTGAGGCGGGTGGGCATGCCGGGGCCGATGGTGAAGGGTTCGACGCCGAAGTGGCGGCACATCAGCTCGTACTCGTCCTTCGGGTCCCCGAGGATCAGGGCCTGGTAGCCGAAGGCGAACATGCGGTTGAGGAACGCTTTCACCCACGCCGACTTCCCGCGGCCGGGTTTCCCGAAGACGAAGATGTTGGGGTTGGTGACGGGGATGGCGTCGTTGAGGACCCAGCCGTGGGGGTCGACGTAGAAGGTGGAGCCGTTGCTCATGTCGGTGCCCATCGCCGCCCCCGTCGGCGGCATCGGACTGCTCGTGAGGAAGGGCCAGTAGAGGCCGGCCTGGTCGGAGGTCATCTGGTAGCGCTTCACCGCAGGCCGCGACGGCACCCACCCCGCCCCCCTGGCCGGTTTACCGCGCCAGGATGGGGCGGTGGTGAACGAGCGCACCGGGCGGATGGGGGTGTCGGCTGGTTTGGCCGGCAGGTCGTGGCCGAAGTCGGCCAGGAGTCGGTTGATGTCGCGTCCCATGGCGGGTCACCAGCTTCCGCGGTTGAGGCTGATGCCCAGGGGGATGGTGGCGGTGACGAAGGCGAGGTCTTGGGACATGTCGAGACGCTGAGGGGCCATACCACCGCGGCGGATCGCCGCATCCAACCGGCGCCCGAACTCCCCGATCGGAGCGGTCGCGGGGACGGTGACCGAGCAGAGGGCGTAGGGGTGGCTCATGGTGGCGCCCATCGCGAGCTGCACCTCCACCTGATCCAGCTTCGCCTGGCGGCGGTGGTCCTTCGCCCCGGTCCGCACCCCGAGGCGGTCCTTCAGGCCTTGGCCGAGGCTCTGTCCGAACTCCTGCTGCGCCGCCTTCCTGTCCGCGGCCGACTGCTTCTCTATCGGGAACACGATCGCCACCGACCGCCGCTCCACTGACTCCGACGGGGCCAGGACGTGTCCCCAGCCACCCATGGTGGCGCCGCGGTCGGGGAGTTTCACCGTGGAGGCGACCGTGTGCCAGGCGTCGTGGGCGTAATGCCGAACGGCGGCATAGGCCTGGGAGGGGCCCGCGAGGGCCCATGGCACCTCTGCATTCACCGACCCGTCCTGGGTGGCTTCGTGGGCGGTGTGCACCAGGCTCGCGCGGTCGCCGGGGGCGAACCCGAGCCGCACGACCTGCGCGAGCTCTGGGGATGTGAGCCAGGTGATGTCGCGGGCGCCCATCGGGCCAGTGACCACGGCGCCGATCTCGGCGGCCAGCGACATGAGGGTGTTCATCCGGCCGTCGGTGTTGCCGCCCATGTGACGGGCTTCTTTGCTGAGGCGAGTGTCGGGGATGACGATGGTGATGAAGGCTTCGGTGCGGACCCCGGCCTGGGACCAGCGCAGGTGCTCGATCTGCGTCGCCACGCTCGTGACCGGCGCGTCGGCGGTGATGTTGGCGCGCAGCCACAGTTCCCGCTCCGAACAGTCATCCGGCGTGGTGCGGACCATCAGGTGGATCTCGTCGATCAGCTCCCCCCTAGCCGCGGTATCGAGCAGTTCGGTGAGGCCGTCGGCGTACCGGTTGCAGAGGGCGTCGGTGGCCATCGCGATCCCGTCGTGCTCGATCCGGGCGGTGATCGCCCACGTCCTGGCCGCGCAGTGTTTGATCACCGCCACCCGCCTTTGGGCGAGTCCGATGGGTGGGCCGTCGAGGACCTCGACCCCGGTCAGGGAGCCGGGCATGTCCAGCTCGTCCAGGTCCCGCAGGGTACCCGTGGCGGCCTTCGACCGGAAGCTCAGCCACCCGGCGAGGCCGGCGACGGCGAACGCCAAGGCGGCTGCGAGCCAGCCGACGGCCGGGCGGCCGCCCAGGGGAACGACGGTGAGGAACAAAAGCAGCAGCCACACCGGCACCCACGCCACCCCGGCCAGCCAGCGCTGTGAGCTGATCGCCATCCACGCCGGGAACGTCGCCACCGACAGGAACAGCAGCTGTGGAACGCTCAGTCCCCAGATCACGCCGGCCTTCGGAGTGGTGAACGCGTCAAAGGTTCTGGCCGCCATTGTGGTCCTCCGCTTCTCTCACAGCCACAGGAGGCTGCGCCGCACGCTGCGGCTGGGTTGATGTCGTCGTGGTGGCGACCTGCGCCGGATGAGGAGCGCGGCGGATGTCGCCGGCCGGGTCGTACGGATAGGACGGGTCCCCGGCCCCCATCCCGGAGGTGGTGTCATTGACCAGGCCGGTGGCGCGGGCGCCGACCTGCTGGAACCCGTCCACGAGCTTCTTCGCGCCGAGGATCACCCCCGCCGCCACCACCCCCACCGGACCCGCCACCGCACCCACCCCAGCAGCAGCCCCCGTGGCAGCAGCGCCACCGGCAGAAGCACCACCCGCGGCCGCGCCACCAGCACCAGCCGCACCAGCAGCGGACCCACCAGCAGCGGACCCACCAGCGCCGCCGCTCGCCGCGGCTCCCCCGGCTGCGCCAGGGGTGAGGCTGGAACTCTGCGCCGCGGCGGCACGGCTCGCCGTGGCCGACTCCCCCGCACCAACCACTCCCCCACTTGCCCCACCACTTCCGCTGCTGCGGGTCACGGCGGTGTGGGCATAGCCGGCGGCCGAGGAAGCGCCGGTGGTGCCGGCCAGGCCGGCGCGGAACGAGGCCCCGCTGGTAGTGCCCGGATCCACGAACGCCAACAACCGAAACAAGGCCACCGGGGACAACGCTGCGACGGCGATCATCACCACCGACGGCAGCGCCAAGGCCACGGCCTCCTGGGCGGAGTCCTCCAATCCGAGGGAGACGCCGGTGGCCAGCTGCACCCCCAACCCCAACATCAGGGTCATCAACAGTGGGGCGATGGCGGCGGCGTGGAACCAGCGAAACGCCTTCCAAAACCAGGACTCGAACGGCTTGAACATCAGCCCGGCCGCGGCGATGGGGGCGGTGGCAGCGATCACGATCAGCGACACCGCCCGCCCAAGCATCACCACCAGATGCGCCAACGCGGCCAGCCACAGCACCAACCCCAGCAACAGCAAC
Source organism: Propionibacteriaceae bacterium UBA6238 (assembly GCA_002441465.1). Lineage (GTDB taxonomy): Bacteria > Actinomycetota > Actinomycetes > Propionibacteriales > Propionibacteriaceae > Propionicimonas. The sequence continues at coordinate 26,594 of DJWE01000068.1, forward strand.
ACCGTGCCCGTCGTGGCGGTCATCACCCCTTCGGTGAAGTCCAGACCCGTCGGCTCCCACTCGGCCAGATCCGCTGTACCCAGCAGCTGGATGCGCAGCGCCGTGTTGAGGCCCTCGACGGCAGTCACCAGCGCCGCGCCGTAGGTGTACCAGAGGGTGCACACCAACAGAAACTTCACCGCCCCCCACACCGCTGAGGCGAGAGAGAGGGCGTCTCGGCGGAGCACGGTGCCGACCAGCTGCACGATCAGCAGCATCAGCGCCAACGAGAGGCCGAGCCACAGGGTGAGGCCGTAGACCGACCACAGCGCCGACGAGGACCCGTCAGGGTTGAGGTTGGGGGTAAGGAACCAGTCCCCGAGCTGCAGAATCGCGCGCATCACCCACAACCCGGCACCCCACACCGCCATGCAGATCGCCACCCACGCATCCACCACAATCTGACCACCCGCCGCGGCCAGATCACCGAACAACTCCCCGATCTGCTCCCACATGGCTTAGGCGTCCCGCCACTGGAGCCAGCCAGCTTTGACGGCGAGTTCGGTGCCCGGCCACGTCGACGGCCCCGGCACCGGATGCGCCCCCGCCCCGATCAGCCACCGGTCTTCTTGCCAGGTCATGCGTTCGCAATGCCCGTACGCCAGGCGGGCCTGGTCGCGGAACGTGTAGGTGATCTCCACCAACACACACGCCACATGCCAACCGTCGCCGTCGGAGCCTTTCACCTGGCCCGCCGAGGGGATCACCGTCAGTGACGCCCCCGGTTGCAGACCTGCCGGCATTCTCCCGGCGGTCAGGAACGACTGAATCAGCCCCAGCACCGGCCACGACCCCGCCGTGCCCGTGGGGTCCTCGAACCAGGACTGCTGCACCCGCTGCGCATGCGCCAGATCCATGGAGCTCAGGACGGAGACCAGGATCTCCCCCAGCTGCCCCATCGCGCCCTCGGGCGTCTGCGGGTAGCCGGTCGGGATCCCCTCCGCCCCGATCTGGTCAACCAGGGGGATGTCGATCGTCGGGAGGGTTCCGAGGGCCGGGGTGCCGCTTGTGGCATCCGATGGCGACACTGCCAGCATCGGGGCGGCCGCGATCTCGTCACGCACCGTGACGCCGCCGGCCGGTAGCGAGTCGACGACCTGCCCCGTGGGGGTGGTGGTGGGGTCGGCGAGGGCGAAGTAGACGGCGAACCCCAGGCCGGAGAGCAGCAGCAACGCCACAGCCGTGACGGCGGCCAGCAGGGTCAGATGCGCACGATCGGGCCGGATCATGGTCAGCGGGTGACGCAGCCGTCGCCGAGGAACCCCGACAAGATCCCCGGAATCACCAGATACAGCAGTGCGGCGCCGAGGACGACGAACACCCCGATCAGGCCGCCCTTCGACACGTGCGGCATCGAGAACACCTTGCCCATGATCACCGCCGCCACCGCGGCCAGGATCCCCGCCGGGAACGCCACCCACACCAGAGCCCAGGAGAACCAGCCCAGGAATTCATCGACCAGGACCTGCGCCCCCGCCGGCGCGACCGGGCACACCATCCCCCGCCCCTCCGCCGGCACCACCACACCCGCAGACATGGCCTCGGCTACGAACTGAACGATCATGAGATTTCCTCCACACACGACTTGATGACATCGACCGCAGACCGCAGCCGACGAGGAAGCGGATCGGCAGCAACCCCACCGACCCGAAGAGACGCACATTCCGGCACCAGCAGCAGCCGCCCGTCGGCCGCTGCGGCACGCAGCCTCGCCCCGCACACCGAACCGACCGGCTTGGGCAGTGCCCGACCCGGGACCCCGGTGATCACCGGCACGACCCGCAGGCCGTGGAGGACCTCAAGGCGGGCGTTGAGACGCCGCACGCTCGGCACCGAACACGCCGCCACCACCACCAACACAGACACCGCCGGCAGAGGCTCGGTCCAAGCGCCGAGGTCCAGGACCGTGACCCCTGCGGCGGTGTCGGGGAGGATCGCAGCGTCGGGGTCGGTGCGACGCTCCAGCCGCAGCCCGTCGCGGGTCCCGATGCTCCAGCCGTGCTGGGTGCCGAGTTCAGCCGACGACGCGGCCGCCAAGCCAGAGGTGTGCGGCGCGGTGAGCTCGACCAGGCGGCCGGCGCCGAGTGCTTCGGCGATCGCCAACGCCACCGTGGTCGTCCCCACCCCACCCGAGACACCGACCACACTCACCACCGCATCCGCAGCCGCAGCTGGCAGTTCCGCCACTGCTGCGGTGGCCGTTTCGGGTTGGGGGGTCGGGTCGGTGGTGAAGGCTCCGGCGTGGAGGGCGGTGTAGGCGGCGCGCAGCTCCGCGAGCGAGAACGTGGCGGTGGTCATCGCTGCGCCTCCAGGGCGGCCTTCAGTTCCTCCGGGGGAACGTCCAGCAGTTGGCGGCGGGCATCCAGCGCGTGCTGCAGGCGCTGGGTCCAGAACACCAGCTGGTGGCAGGCCTCCGCCTCACCCTTCGCAGCAACGATCAGCTGCTGTGTCTCGTCATCCGACATCTCCGTGGCCTTTCGCTGTCCTCGTGCTGTCCTGCCCCCTATGAACCCGGACCCATCCCGGGCAGCGCGTGAAGAGATTTCGAGGTGCTGTGTGCCAGGTCGAGTCCGCTCGAGGGGGGGTGGTCTCTGATCACCGCTCGGGCATGCGCTCCGGGGCCACTACCCGACAAATCTGGCCTTAGAGGTGCGGGGTGAGAGACTCGTGGGCGTGGCCGCGCGAGACGTTCAGATGAGACTGTTCATTGACGAGTCGTACGGCACCGATGACTACTACGTGGCAGGTGTTCTGGTCACCGAGGCCCAGTACCGGACCCTGGTTGACGGCCTGGAGGAGGTTCGTCAGCACGCCCGTCAGAAGTTCGGGGTGGGGCCAGAGGTCGAGTTCCACGGCCATCAGATCATGCAGGCCCAGGGTGAGTGGACGTGCATGTCGTCACAGCTCCATGAGGCAGTCGCCCTCTACCGCAACGTACTCCGGGCGATCGTCGGCTCGAAAGCCACCGTCCTGCTCGAAGGAGTCGACGTGCGTCGCCTCAACGCCAGCTACCGCTACCCCGACTCCCCCTACGAAGTCACCCTGCGGCACCTGCTGGAACGAGCGGACAGCTGGTGCGCCAGCTGGGGTGTCACCTGCCAGGTCACCGCCGACCTGATCGACCGCCAACAGGACTTCGCTGAGGCGATCGCCGGCTACACCAGGGTCGGGACACCCGGGTTCCGACCCAGTCGCCTCGAGCGGATCCTCGGACCCGAGTGGGTCGACTCGCGCACCGAGCCCGGCGTGCAGGCCGCCGACATGGTCGCCTACATCCTTCGTCGCCACGAGGAAGTACAAGGCTCACCCAAGGCACAGCGTGCTGCCCGCTCACTGAGCCACGTGCTCAGCCCCGTGGTGCGCCACCAACGCAAATGGATCCCGTAAAAAGCTCGAGGGCCCCAGCAGGGCCCTCGGCGGACAACGCCCCGGCGATCCGGTTCGTCGTAGTCCCAGACTACCGCCACATCACCACGAAACCTACGCAACCAGGTAACCGTCTGTGAGCCGCGGACGATGCGCGGTCGTCCCATCGGATCACGCTTGGCATCTCACCCTTCTGACGGCGCGTGACCGGCCTCGCATACCAAGATCGGTCGTCAGGCGGCGGTGCTGCGGGCTGCTTCGCGGAGGACCGTCAGCGCTTTCCTGGCGCGGTACTGGAGCTGGTCGACTGTTTGTCCGGGCTGGACCAGCTGCACGCACGCGGAGCGGGCGGTGATTCCCGCGCTGGACCGCGACGTGATCCCGTCCTCGTGGGCGGTGACGGCCAGCGCGACCAGCAGATCCATGTCTTCGCGGCTGAGGCCCGCTTCGGTCACGGCCCACCAGTACAGGTCGGTGGTGTGCAGTGGCCTCATGTAGGCCCCGCGATGATTGAGCCGCTCCACCGCTTCGAAGTCCAGCGTGGCCCGATCCCGCCAGATCCGCTCCGCGGTCTCTCCCCAGCCGAAGTCGCGGTCGATCGCCCGACCGACGCGGCGGGCGACCCCCTGCGGGATCCAGCCCTTCATCGGATCGTCCCACGGATACTGCGCCACCTCGGTCCACAGATAGCCAGCCGCCACATCCTCCAGCTGCCTCACATCATGGGTCATGGAGGCCCGCCGCATGACGGTCGCCTCACACGCGGGCAGCACCAGGAACACCAGCACCGCTGTCGCGGCGGTCCGTGACTCCTCCACCAACGTCAGCCGACCCAACGCGAGGAACATCTCCCGGTCCTCCTGCCAGTCGACATCATCCATCCGCCACTGCGCGACCTCCGCGTGCGAGGCGAACCGGGTCAGCAGGGGCTCGGTCCTGGTCCACTGCGGCCAGGTGTCGTCGGCGGCCTGAAGAAGAGGGTCGAGATGGAGGGCGGCGCGCACGCTCATCGCAGGGGTCCTTTCGCGGTTGGTTCGCGATGAACCTCCCGCGGGCACCTCTCCCGTTCCCTACCCCCAGAACCCGCCCCACGAGGGGTACGCCACCCAGATTCGGCGTCTGGCTAGGGGCGATGAACCTACCCCCGAAACTTCACCAGGCCGCTGGACAGCACCACTCCAAGGCATGGAGCTAGGGGTGGGGTCGCGCGCTCGGCGGGTCTCTCAGCCGCGCCGACGTCCACTGTCCCGGGAGCCCTGGTGCGTTGTGATCGTTTCACCCACCGCGGTGGACAACGCTGTGCACAACACGGGTTGCGGTCCTCAGCGTGGGGTTCCCCAGTCAGGGCGGGGATGGGTGCGGGCCATCCATTTCTGACTACGACCCAGGACTGCGGCGATCTCCGCCGATGTGACCCGGCTCCGCTGCAGCGACGCGATCAACGACCCGACCTCCTCGGGCGCCGCCCGCAGCAGGTCGTCGCGTTCCTCGCCGGTCAGGCGCCGCCACCGCGCCTTGACCGGTCTCGGCTCCGCCAGAGCCGCCTGGCGGTTCTCTAGCTCAACTAGGCGCGTGACGCGGCACTCGTCGCACAGCTTCCCCGGCACCGTCAGGATCGTGCCGCAACGGCCACACGGATGCGAACGACGCCGCGGCCGCCCCACTGACACGACCGCCAGCGACTCCTCATCGGCGATCCCGTGCCGATCCCGATACACCCGGACCGTGAGTTCGTGGGCACGGGCCAGATGGATACCGAGACTGGCGAACCGCTGCCCACACTCATGACACAAGACCCCCTCGGCGGTGCGATCCACCCTCCCCCACACCCCATGACCACTCGGATCCCCGACCCTCAGATCGTCAACGGTGGGCAGCCCCAGACCCCGGCGGACCCTCCTCGCGTGGAACACACACAGCGGATCAGCTGTCTCCGTCGTACACCCGAACGCCCCACACCGTGACATGCCCATGAGACTAACCGCCCCAGCCTGCCGTCCCACCCACGCTTGGCGTCACCGCCCACTGGCTCTGGATGTCGATCGGCGAGTAGTTGGCACCCTCGTTGTTCACTGGTGCGGTGCAGCGCCAGCGCTGCAGATGAGGTAGAGTCATCTGTGACATCTATGTCAGTTGTGACTTTCCGAGACGAGTTAGTGATGCAGACCATTCCGACTTCCACTGTCCCCGACGCCCAGCTCGCAGCGCTGGCACAGTTCGCCGACAGCGCTGAAGTGGGCCCCGAGCTCCGCGATGTGCTGCTCAGCGTGAGTCGGTGCATCAGCGACGGCGTCGACCTGGCCGTCGTCGACAACGCGGCCATCCTGACTCCCAACCAGGTTGCCGAGCGTCTGGGGATGAGCCGGAGCCACCTGTACAAGCTTCTAGATCGAGGTGAGTTGATGTCACATCGTGTCGGCCGAGATCGCCGTATTCGCCTAGCCGACCTCATTGCCTTCGAGACACAGCGCGATCACGACCGCCGCGAACTCGCTGAGCGTTTCGCCAACCAGCGTCAGACACGCACCGGCGCGATCAACGAGCTCGCCGACCT
>DJWE01000081.1 GCA_002441465.1 Propionibacteriaceae bacterium UBA6238
GCCCAGTTGATGAAGTCGGCCACGACCAGGAAGTAGCCGGCGTAGCCCTTGCCGATGATCACGTCCTGCTCGTACTCGGCCTGCTTCGTCGCGTACTCGGGGACGCCCTCGGGGAACCGCTCCTCCAGCCCGCGGTACACCTCCTTGATGAACCAGGAGGCCTCGCTCTCCCCCGCCGGCACCGGGAACTGCGGCATGTAGGTGCCCGTGCCCTCGGCAAAGGAGATCTCGCAGCGCTCCGCGATGGCCAGCGTGTTCGAACACGCCTCGGGGACGTCGGCGAACAGCGCCAGCATCTCCTCCTGCGGCCGCAGGTAGTAGCCGTTGCCGTCGAACTTGAAGCGATTGGGCGTGTCCTTGTTGGAGCCGGAGGACACGCACAGCAAGGTGTCGTGGTCCTCGGCGTCCTCCGCACGCACGTAGTGGGAGTCGTTGGTCGCGACGAGAGGCAGGCTGAGGTCCTTCGCGATCCGCAGCAGGCCGTCGCGCACCTTGTTCTCGATCTCGAGCCCGTGGTCCATCAGTTCCACGTAGAAGTTGTTCGCCCCGAAGATGTCGCGGAACTCCCCCGCCGAGGCCAGCGCCTCGGAGTATTGGCCCAACCGCAGGTAGGTCTGCACCTCGCCGGAGGGGCACCCGGTGGTGGCGATCAGCCCCTTCGCGTACCGATTCAGCAACTCCCGATCGGCCCGCGGCTTGTAGAAGAAGCCCTCCAGCGAACTCATCGAGCTGAGCCGGAACAGGTTGTGCATGCCTGCGGTGTTCTCGGCCCAGATGGTCATGTGGGTGTAGGCGCCCTTGGCGGACACATCGTCGCCGGTGCCGTCGCCCCACTGGACCCGCTTGCGCTCGCTGCGATGCGTCTTCGGGGTGAGGTAGGCCTCCAGTCCGATGATCGGCTTCACCGGCGAGTTCCGCGCCGCCTTGTAGAACTCGTAGGCGCCGAACATGTTGCCGTGATCGGTGACGCCCAGAGCGGTCATGCCCAGCTCCTGCGAGCGCGCCACCATGTCTTTCAGCCGGGCGGCACCGTCCAGCATCGAGTACTCAGAGTGGTTGTGCAGGTGGACGAACTCGCTCGACACGCTGACCCACGACCTCCGTCAGGGATGGCTACGGACTGCAGGAAACGCTGGGGGAAGTCAGCGAGTACTCACCATAACCCCCGCCACCGACGTTCCCGGAGACCGACTCACCACCGGGCATTCACGCATCGAGGAGCTCCGCGATGCGGGTCATCGTGCGCAGGTTTCGCACCGTGCCGGTCGCCGGACGCAAGGCTGCGGTCAGCCCCGCAGCGAGCTTTGAGGCGGCCTGTCCGTCCGGGAACGCCGCGTAGATGTCGGTTCCGCTGCTCGCCAGCGCGACCCGTTCCCTGCCGGTGGCCAGCGCGGTCAGCCTCCGTACGGCCAGCTCCCCGACCAGGCGGTCGCTGCACGCGATCACCACCCGGGCGGGGTCGCCGTCGGCGAACGGATGACCCTCGATCAGGGCACGCAGGTGCGCGCCGCCGCGGATCACCACGTCCACGCCGATGCCGAACCGATCCTGGACCGCCTCGCCGAGCAGGCGAGCCGCCTCCCGGTCCCCTGCCGGGCTGGCGAAGATCAGGTTGCCCGACTGCAGGTGAGTGGCCACGTCCGTCCAGCCCAGGCTCGAAGCCACCTCCCGGAGCCCGGCCATGGGCAGCGTCCGGTTCGGCCCGAGGTTGATCCCGCGAAGCAGGGCCACGCGGAGCGTCGGTTCGGGCTCGATAGGGCTGCTCATGGTGGCATCCTTGCGGCAGCGACCGCTGCAGAGGAAGGGGCAGGAATGCACCAGGTGAGTCTGATCGGAGCGCCCACCGACGTCGGCGCATCACGGGTGGGCTGCCGATTGGGACCTCAGGCGCTGCGCGTGGCCGGCCTGGCCGAGGCGTTGGCCGGCTTCGACTGCGACGTCCACGATGCCGGTGACCTCTCCGGACCGCCCAACCCCCAGCAACCCCCGATCGAGGGCTATCGGCACCTCCCCGAGGTGACCGCCTGGAACCGATCGGTGTACGCCGCGACGGCGACCGAACTGGCGGCGGGCAGGCTGCCGATTCTTCTCGGCGGCGACCACAGCCTCGCGATCGGCTCGATCAGTGCGGTGGCAGCGCGCTGCCGAGCGCTCGGCCAGCGGCTACGGGTGATCTGGGTGGACGCGCACGCAGACTTCAACACCGCCGAACTCACGCCGTCGGGGAACATCCACGGCATGCCGGTCGCCTGCCTGGCCGGGCACGGGCCCGAAGAGTTGACCACCCTCGCCGGCTCCTCGCCGGCACTGAGCACCGACGAGATTCGCCAGGTCGGGTTGCGCAGCGTCGATCCCGGCGAGAAGGCATTCCTGAACGCCCTGGGCGTGGAAGTGTTCGACATGCGCTTCATCGACGAGATCGGCATGCGTCGCACGATGGTGCGGGCGCTTGCCGGCGTGGACGAGCGCACCCACCTCCACCTCAGCCTGGACCTGGATTTCGTGGATCCCGAGATCGCGCCGGGTGTGGGCACCCCCGTCCGCGGCGGCCCCACCTACCGGGAGGCTCACCTGGCCATGGAGATGATCGCCGACAGCGGCCGGCTGGGGTCAGTGGATCTGGTCGAGCTGAATCCCGCGCTGGACGTCCGGAACACCACAGCCGAGCTGGCCGTCGACCTCGTCGAGTCGCTGTTCGGCAAGAGCACCCTGCACCGACTGCACGAAGGCATCGCGCTGTAGCCTCCCACCCGAGTTGGGGACGGTTCCTAACTCGGTCCACCGGAAGGCGGACCGAGTTAGGAACCGTCCCC
>DJWE01000022.1:0-16761 GCA_002441465.1 Propionibacteriaceae bacterium UBA6238
GCCTACTCGGCGCTGCACCTCGCGTCCGCCCGCAAGGAGCTCTCCACCTCGATCAAGGATCGGGCCAGGGACACCGACCTGCACGACGAGTACCTCCGCGTCGACGACAGCCTCGCGCGCCTGATCACGTACCTGCGTGACACCAACCCGATGCTGTTGAGCAAGCTCGAGATCGAGATGAACCGGGCGACCTCGCGGGAGTCCCTGGAGGAGTGGATCAACGCCAACGCGGCTGGCTTCCAGATGCCGGTGCTGATGTTCGAGAACTCGCCGGCGCAGTTCGACCCCTCGCTGCGCTCGGGTGGTTGGGGCGCCGCAGCGGTGAGCTACGGCTCCGACGTGCGTGAGGTCACCGAGCTGAGCCGCACGTTCCTCGCCCGGTCGTCGGAGATGGTCGACCGGCGGAAGGTGAACGTCGCCGCCGCCCGCGGGATCCTGGACCTGGTCGGCCGCGACCCGAACCACCACCTGGTGCGGTCGGCGGAGGCTCGGTACGCCGAGGCGGTCGAGAGCAACCTGGTCATGACGCTGGACCCGAACGACATCCGCGACAGCGGGGTCATGATCCACGAGTTCGGTCAGGAGATGTACACCAAGGGTGCGGACCTCGAGGCCATCCGCGCGTACTCGGCGCAGCAGATCCGCGCGCAGCTGCAGTCCGGGCGGGTCAACCCGCTCATCGACGCCACGAACCTGATGCTCGGGGTGCTCGACATCGCGGCGCTGCGTGAGCGCCCGGAGCTGATCTTCACCACGTCGAAGTTCGTCAACGAGCAGGGGCAGACGGTGGACGTGCCGCCGCTGACCCGCGAGGTCAAGGACGAGAACGGCGTCATCTCCCATGTGCCGGACATCAAGCTGATCATGCAGGAGATCTCCCGGGACAGCGAGACGGGTCTGGCAGACCTGCTCTCCGAGGCTGGCCTGCCTCGCGCTCACAAGTACAACAAGCAGGCCGACGTCTCCACGGTGGTGCACCGCGGACCGCGCAACCTGCAGGAGCTGTTCGAGGAGCGCTACGACCGAGCCTTCGACCGGTCGGGCAACAAGTACACCTCTGAGGCGAACATGGTGTTCGCTTCCGAGGTCTCGGCTGCAGCCCAGGTCGCCGACCAGGCGCAGGTCGCCGCGTTCGAGCGGGCTGCCCTCGTGGTCGCCACCCCACGTATCCTCAGTGCCCGCACCACGCTGCAGCCGACCGAGGTCGGTGCAATCGTGGACGAGACGCACAACGCGCTGTCGACGGTGTTCCGCATGGCCGGGCAGTTCATCAACAGTGCCGAGGGTAGCGAGGACGCCTACCGCGACCAGGTGATGGAGGCGGCACGCGAGCTCGCCGCCGCGCAGACCGACGCGCAGAGGCTGCGCCACGAGCAGTCAGGCAAGTTCCGGTCCCTGACCACGAGCAGCCGGGTTGAGCTGAACGAGCAGCTCGCCGAGAGCCTGGCCCAGTCGGTCCAGTCTGTCAGTGACAGGATCCAGCTCAACGCCCTCATGGCCCGCATCGACGCCGGGCGCTTCACGAAGGAGCAGGAGCAGGCGCTGGGGAAGGAGCTGGTCGACGGGCGCGCTTCGGCGCCGCTGGTCAAGCTGTTCCGCGACGTCGCCAAGGGTGACCCGTACGCCGAGTACGAGTACCTGTACGGGACCGCCAAGGTGCAGTCGGCCAAGCAGATCAGCCAGATCTCCGCGTACCTGCGTGAGCACAACCTCGCAGGCAAGACGCTGCACGACAAGGACGCGAAGCGCGCCCTGGCGTTCTTCTCCGAGCCCAACTCCAAGCTGGCCGCCGACGACTGGGCGGTTCTCCGCAACGTGGTGCTGAGCCACCGCATCCAGACCGAGGCCAACCCGGTCAACGCCGAGTCGGACTTCCTGGTCGTCTTCAAGGATCCGCTGAACCAGGACCCCACGTTCGCCACCCAGTTCAAGGCGATGCTCCTGCCGGACAGCCCGCTGGTGGAGGCAGCCATCAAGGTGACGAAATCTCACCCCGTGCCGGTGGACGTTCTCGAGCTCCGCAGGGCGATGGGGGCCCTGTTCCCTGCTGACGGCTCCACCCGCTGGGACCAGAGCATCGGCGCCATGACGGAGGCGCTGAGCAGCACCTACCCGTCGATCTCCGCCGGCCAGGCTGCCACCATCCACGGTGACACCGCCAAGGCTGCCGATGCGTTCATGATGGCGGCTCGCACCAACTACGGTGACGTGCCCGGCCAGCAGTACCTCCGCTCCGTGACGGTGAAGCGCACGGTGGACGGCCTGCAGGTGATTGACGCCGACGGGAGGTTGGTCGACGACACGGTGTTGGACGGCGCCATCGGTCTCACCGAGCGGGAGATCACGCCGATGGTGGTCGAGGGCCTCCAGGCCCCGTACCGCGGCATGACGATCCAGCGGCTGGAGCAGGCGCTCCTCATCGGGGAGGAGATGCAGGTCCAGTACTTCGACCCGGCTCACCGACCCGCGGGGGCCCGCTGGCACAACAGCCTCTACTTCGACGGTGTGCCGGCGTACAACAGCCCCATCGTGCCGAGCTTCCCGAGCCTGATCGCCTGGCTGTACATGCAGCCGAACGGCATCACCCAGCGCGGCACTCGGTTCACGCTCGACGCCGTGAAGAAGAACCTCCCGGCGGTGTACAAGGTCGCCGTCACACCTCAGGGCAACCTGGACTTGGCGAAGACCCCAGACCTGGGCGGCGCGCTCCTGGCGATGGCGAAGGTGCTGTCCTCCACCGAGCTCGGCTACGGCACCGCCGGCCCCGCGTCGGTGCGCGCGCTGCTGAAGCAGATCACCATGCGCCACGTCGTACGGTACAGCGACGGGGAGGTCGTCTCGGTCTACGAGTACCAGGCCGCCAAGGACGCCGACCCGGACGGCACGGCTGCCCGTGCACCCGAGCTGGTCCCACTGAGCGAGCGCACGGCCAACACGTTCTACGGCGAGGTCGGGATGGCTGGCCTCCAGGGAACCCTGCCCTCCGGCCAGCTCGCCTACGGGCAGAGGATCTTCAGCTGGGACGCGCTCGACGACACGCAGAAGGCGGTCCTGGATGCCACCGGTGGCCCGGCGGTCCCGCTCGGCCAGACCTCCGCAGCGAAGCGCTCCGCGCTCGGCTCGGTCTCGCGCGGCCAGCAGACCGAGTTCCGTACCGCGGTGCGCGACTTCGGCAGCCTGTACGCACTGCAGAGCGAGCAGGCCGACATCCAGACGGCCCGCCACACCCGCCTGACGTCGATGGGTACCACCATCGCTGCCATGCAGAAGCACCAGCGGGACATCTCGAACCAGCTGCTCAAGGACGACACCCAGGCTGCAGCGATGCAGGCCCTCCCGGACAGCCAGCTCGAGTCCCTGGTTGCCACCGTGGGGCAGCAGGATCCGAGCTACGCCACGGCGATGTCGTACCGCGTCGTGGTCGCCAACCAGGGCAACCCGGCGGAGGGTGTGATCACTCCCGGCGCTCTCCCCGCGTTCCGCAAGAACTTCGGCGAGATGACCTTCGGGGACTCGGTTGTCCTGGCGCTCGACGACTTCACCGAGCAGGACATCGCCGATGTTGAGAAGATCGTGCGGTACATGATCGGCCGCAAGGTGACCATCACCGTGCGGGGCGGCAAGGCAGGCCCGGTGCGTGATGCCGTGCGGCGGGCCCTTGACGCCGCCAAGTCTGACTACATCAAGGTGGAGGGCCCGTCCGGCACCTTCGCCCCCATCGAGTCGGTGGCGACCCACGCATTGGAGCGGGCCTACATCTCCCGCGCGATGGAGCAGCGGAACACGTCGGCGAACAGCCGGCTGCTGACCTTCATCCCGGAGGAGGGCCAGCCGGGGTTCAACTCCATCGGTGAGTCCTCCGCCATGGTCATCAACCCAAACGCCCGGCGTGTGGTGCGTGGCGCACTGATCAAGCAGTTCGCCAGCGAGTACGCGACCCCGGTCCACGACGCCAACGTGGACCTGGTGACCAGCATGCTGAGCGACCCCGAGACCGTGGGTGCCCTCCGCTCCCTGGCGGTGCAGGACTCCGCCGTGGGCATGACGCACAAGGACGCCGTTGAGGATCTGATCCAGCGCGCCAGCCAGCATGAGCTGCCTCTGACCACCCAGGGTCTGCTCATCCAGGCTGGCATGTACGAGGTGTACGTCCTCACCCCGCGCCAGGCTGGCGACAAGCCGAAGCTGTACCTGCACCGCGTGGGCGACAAGTTCATCAAGGGGGAGAAGCTCGAGGAGTTCCTCCGCACGGGAGACCAGCCCTTCATCCTCAGCGAGAACCGTGTCACGGAGAAGCAGCAGACCCTCGTCGAGGGGCGCGTGGTCAGCAGCGCGGTGCGAGGCGACGGTGTGAAGCTGGCTGTGGCGTCGGACCAGTTCTGGCGCAACAACAAGCTGATCCCGCACCTCGGGGCCAACAAGGTGATGACCCAGGGCCTCTCCCCGGAGTTGGAGTGGCTGCAGCAGGAGATCGCCGAGGAGCTCGCGCTCGACCTCGTGGTCAACTCGACCGACAACTCCAAGAAGCTGAGCATGATGGACACGGTGCGGAGCTTCGGTTCGGCGGCGGAGCTGCTCGGCTACGACATGATGGGCACGCTCTACCGCGGCATGTGGAACGGTGAGACGTACAACTCCAGTGACCCGGACTCCCAGGAGCGCATGCGGGCACTCCGCAGCATGCTCGGCGTGGTGGCGCAGAACTCGGACGGGCGGCACACCGACGTTGAGGGCATGATCTCCATGCTGGCCCACGGCTCCGTGCTCGACCCGAACGTCGTCCTCCTCACGACGCTGGCGGAGTCCGACCCGGATGCTGTGAACCAGCTCGGCAACATGGACCGCGGGCGACCGGAGGCCCGCGTGCTGCTCGCGGCGATGGCGTACCTGACGCTGCCCAACACCAGCCTGTCCGACATCGAGCACGTCGGTGGCTTCGCGTCGGACCAGGCGCGAGACACGGGCCGCGGCAGCCGCCGACTGCCCGACATGTTCACGCAGATCTTCGAGGTGCAGGACATCCGGGAGATGGCACTGCGTGAGCTCAACGGTCGACTCAGCCCGAGCGTGACGATGCTCGACGACTACTCCGTCCGCATCGAGCACGCTGGGGGGTCCGCGTTCGGCCACGTCGCGTTCACCACATACAGCGTGGTCGGCGAGGCCCAGGGGCTGAACTACGACCCGACCGTCGACCAGGGCGTCTCCCCGCACGACTCGAAGCTGCTGGAGCAGGCGATGTCGGCGTTCTTCGCCAACAACTACAACGCCGGCGCCTTCACCAAGTTCATCGAGGACGCGACAGCGGCTGACACGGTTACGCCCATCCAGGCCCTCCCGTCGTCGTACGTCCGAGCCGAGGGCGACGACAAGCCGCTGCGGCAGCCCTGGTGGAACATCGGTGTGGCGCAGGCGACCTACCGCGCCCGCGCCGCCGACAAGCTCTCCTACTTCTTCGACGCGATCAACCTGTCGGACAGCGGCGGCGACGCCGCTGACGTGGAGAACACCCGGACGAAGATCCGCGAGTTCGCCAAGCTGTTCTTCCTGGACGACTCCGGGGACAGCGACATGCACGTCCACGCGATGATCCGCCTGGTGCTCGGACGCCCTGGTGCGTCGAACGACACCGAGGTCGAGGCAGCGAAGATCAGCCTCTCGAAGATCGACATGGCCCTGGAGTCCATGACCGCCAACTACATGGCGGGCTACACCCCGCTGCGCCGTGGCGCGGTCAGCCTCATGCCGCTGGAGATCCGCAACGCCTACATCCAGGCGAACGCCGGCAAGCAGGGCACGATCAAGCTGCAGGTGTGGACCGGCAAGAAGCTGTCTGGCGAGTTCGCCGACACGGCTGACTCCATCACCCGGGCGTTCTTCGACCACGCGCTGGGTGACCCCGAAGCCAACAACATCGACTCCTTCAACATGGTGATGGATGGGGTGTACCACCAGTACCAGCAGAGCTCCGCCGATGCGGTGTCGCTGCCGGTGTCGCTCGACCTGGCCCTGGACCTCAAGCTGCTGAGCAAGGACTTCCAGGCGGAGGCCGCTCTGAAGCAGGCGATGAGCGACAAGTACACGATGGCCGAGTTCGCCAAGGAGAACCCGGCTGCGCTCGCCACGTCGCTGTGGCGCAGCCAGGAGCTGCTGCTCACGCCGACGGTTCTGCACGAGCTGACCAACAGCGCGACTATCGCGCAGAAGATCGGCATGAACGACCTGATGCCGGGCGAGGGGCTGGCCCCGACCCAGGAGGTGCTGGAGTACGTCGAGAAGCGGCTCGCGGCCTACAACCGGAAGCGCGACATCCCCTTCCCGACGAAGCGCAGCAGCATGCAGCTGCGCGACAGCGGCGTGGCGTACACGGACAGCGACAACAACGCCCACCGCATCATGCGGAACCTGCTGTCGCTGCACGCCGGCAAGGCACTGTTCAACCCGCCGCTCATGATCGGGGCCCTGGTCGACTCGACGATGCGCCGCGGCATCGTCGACACCCGCCGCCTGCTGACCGGAGAGAGCGTCGGGTTCGTCGGTCAGCGCCTGGCGAACGTCGTGGAGAGCCAGGGTCGGGTGGGTGCCCTGGCGCGCGGGTTCGGCTGGCGCACGATGTTCACGCAGAAGCAGGCCCAGGACCTCAAGGACATCCTCAACACCACGGCCCTGACCGGCCCGATGAACGAGGTCATCTACGGGGACCTGGCCTCCTACTCGTCAGCGCTGAGCAAGGACGGCGTCATCAAGCCGATCAAGTGGTTGAACAAGGCTGGTGCCGCGCTGCAGGACCTGGGCTACGGCACCAAGGGCGGCACGATGCGTCGCAACTACCTGCAGGCTGCCATCTCCGACGCCGTGCTGCGCCGAGGTGCGAGCCTGGACCGGATCCTCGCTGAGCTCCGCCGCGACGGTGGGTACCTCAAGAAGGCGTACCCGGACTCGCACATGGCCGGCGTGCAGGCGATGAACGACCTGCGTGGTGTGCAGGAGACCGTGATCTCGTCGGCGGTCTCGTCGGCGATCCGCCCACTCACCCACTCCGGCAACGCAGGCATCAACGCCGTCGCGCAGATGACGCTGGCGATGCCGCTGATGTTCCAGCGGTACGCATCCAACCTGTTCCTCACCCTGACCGGCGCGCGTGCTCTCGACCAGCTCGCAGCCCACGCGCTCAACGGGCGGAAGAAGCCTGGCTTCTGGCGAGCCATCGAGGCTCGAGCCAAGAGTGAGGCCATCGAGGCCAACCCCAACTTCGACATGTCGGAAGTCATCGGGGGTCTGGACGCGATGGACGCCGTGATCAACATGGGCATCACGCACTCGCTGCTGTTCACCGGCGGTCTGGTGGCCGGCGGCCTCGGCCTCAGCGGTGAGGACGAGGAGGAGCGCCGCCGCCGCCGTGCTGCCGCCGCTCAGGGCATGGTCTGGCTGAACGACCCCCGCGACATCGAGAACGACTTCCGCAACGCGCACGCACTGTTCCTGGACGAGATCCCTGGCCTGAACACCCTGTTCGCCAACGATGCCGGGCGGGCCATCGCGTCTCCGCACTGGATCATCAAGCCGCTCACCAGCCCACTCCTCGGGATGCAGCGGTTCTTCGACACGGGCGACATCCGGCAGCTGAAGTGGGGCTTCGAGGACGCCATCACCTCGATGCCGCTCCTGAACATGGTGACCTTCAACAAGGCGGTCACCATGAGCGAGGAGCTGTCCTACTCCGCCCAGGACGCGGCTGCATCCGGCAACCTGGGGGCCTCGGACTCCGCTGGGTTCCTGACGCACCTGGTCGGGTACTACGAGCACGCGCTGTTCGAGTCCTCGTTCCTCAACGCCCTGTACGTCGGCTTCGACGAGTACGACCGCGACCCGTACGTGATGCCGTTGCGTGACAGCGACGGAGACCTTCAGCGCGACGCCGAGGGCAACACTCGAGCCAACCGGGACCAGCACCTGCGGTCGGAGGGTCTCGACGGCAACGGGCTCGCTCTGCAGACCTACGTCGACGACGAGGGCAACGTGCAGCAGGGGTACTGGACCGAGTCCGACGCCACCACGCAGAGTCGCATCTTCGCGGAGAGCCGACTCTCGTACGCCCTGATCTCGTCTCTGGTGACCGGCCTGTCCGGTAAGGGCATGAACACCCGGTACGACATGGCGGTCAAGACCCGAGAGGTGGAGAAGCCGGAGCTGAGCGAGAAGGAGCAGGACGCCATCCTCATGGCGATGTTCGCCGCCGAGGGTGGGGATGCACTCACGAAGCCGGGCGAGCAGACGGCGGAGCGGGCCATCGCCCTGTCGTTCCTCAACGAGCACGGCGACGAGGTGCTCACCGACGACGGTGCAGAGGCCGTCTTCCGCGGCATCGCCGGCGGCACGATGACCCCCAACCAGGCGTACCTCCAGGGTGTGCACCTCACCTACGACCAGCGCGTGAGCCTGCAGGAGCGGTTCCTGGACGAGCTCACCATCGAGGGGATGCGGCTGGGGCTCTCCGAGTCGTCGGCCAAGTACCGCGCCGGTCGGGTGTGGAACGGGACCGGCGAGCTGCCGGGGATGGCCGACCTCCTCTGGAGCAAGGACATCCCCTACTCCAAGACCCAGGAGTTCCAGCAGCTGAACACCACGTACCTCAAGGGCCCGGACGGCAACATGTGGGCGTCCGGCTTCGAGCGTACGAAGCTCATGGGTGCGCTGGGTCTGGCCCCGCTGCAGGGGATGCACACCAGTGCCGACACCCGCACCGGCATGGATGGGCGGATGAACGTTGCCGGGTTCGGGATCAACAACACCGGCATGCGGAGCCTGCGCCCCGTGAACGACTCGCTCGACACCCCGACTGACGCGGAGATCGGCGACGCGATCACGAAGGCGATCGAGGGCCTGGACCTGAGCGACTACGGCGGCGGCTACGGTCGTGGCTACGGCGGCGGTGGCGGCGGTGGTGGCGGGTACGCCCAGCGCCCCACCAACCGCTACTACGACCAGCCCCGGTGGACGAACCAGAACTTCAGCCCGATCACGCTGCGCGTCCCGTACGCCAACGATGTCTACGCGATCCAGACGGAAACCATCAGGACCGACAGCGGCGGCATCCGTCGTGAGAGGATCTCCAGTGAGCGAGGGAGGCTTACCCAATGGCAGTGAGCGAGCACAAGGTCGTCAGGGAGTTCGACGACTGGTACGAGAAGCGGGAGATCGACCCCCGCACCCAGGCGTTGGGCCGCTTCTCGATCGCACCGTGTGCCGGCAAGGTCCACCGCGAGTACGAGAAGTACAAGCGGGAGATGGACAACCGGACGGAGAACTACTGGAAGCTCGACACCCTCGCTGCGGGGGAGGTCCTCACCAAGCGGGAGGATCTCCCCAACGTCAGCTCGGGCGACGTGGCTGGCATGGTGCGGCGTACGGCTCGCAACGTCGTGCAGAACACCCCCAACGTCGAAGTCATCTCCCAGTTCGACGATGACAGCGCCGAGGGGATCTTCGCTCGACACATGCTGCTGTCGAAGGTGATCGGCTCCGACAACTACAGCAACGACATGCAGCAGAACCTGTTCGCGTCGACCATGGGTGCCTTCACCCGCGGGTTCGACTGCGTGATCCCGGTCCTGCTGCAGGACGCCCAGGGTGGGTGGTACATCATGTACGACTCGATCCACTACCGCGACGTCTTCCCCGAGGACGGCGCCAAGGACGTGAAGCAGGCCCACCGCGTCTACGTGCGGCGCTACCTCACCAAGTCCGAGGTCTGGTCCTTGATCCAGAACGAGACGGACGGGTGGGACACGGCAGCCCTCCGTACGATGCTGCAGAACGCAGCGCCGAACCGGAAGCACGAGTCGGCCAGCCACGAGCAGAAGAAGCAGGGGCAGCTGCCGGAGGGCTACGAGGTCGCCACGCTGTACACGGACAGCGGTGACCCGTTCCTCACGTTCGATGTGCGGACGAAGCTGCTGCTCCGCATCGAGAAGAACCTACACCCGAAGAAGTGGCACCCCGTGCACTTCCTCGTCCTCGAGAAGGACGACCAGCAGCCGCTTGGCAAGAGCATGGTTGAGCTGTTGCTGGGGCGCCAGGAGTTCCAGGACCTGCTCCTCAACGGTGCGATGAAGATGTGGTACTGGGGCATCAACCCCACCCTCATTGGCCGCGGAGTCAACACGACGCCGATGCTGGCTCCCGGCAAGTTCGTGAGCCTCTCGAACCCGAACGCGATCATCGAACCGATGGAGGTCAGCACGTCCACCCTCCAGTCGTTCGGGAACATCACCCAGCAGAACCAGGGCGCGATGGTCCTCACCGCCGGCGCAGCCGACCAGCAGATGGCAGCAGGTGCCGGCGGTGGCATGAGCGCCACTCCGCAGGGCGTCGAGGCGCAGACCTCCATGGTCGACATCACGACGAACAACTACCAGAAGGCCATCGAGAACTTCTTCAGCCACTACTGCTCGTACGCGCTGACGATCTACTTCGCTGAGCTCAAGTCGACCAAGTCGGTCACCCCGAGCGCCGAGGCTCGGATCAAGCTCCTGGGCGCCGGCTTCGACCCAGCACTGATCGACCCGGAGACGTTCAGGGTCGAGATGGACTTCTCGAAGCTGGCGGTCGAGTACTTCGTCCGCTGCGTCCCAGGGTCGCTGACCGAGCTAGAGGACGAGAAGCAGGTGCGCGTCCTTCAGGAGATGCTGGTCCCGCTAAGCCAGTCCATGCCCGCCATCTCTACGTTGCAGGACCAGGACATGACCAGGGCTGCCACGCAGACCATCCAGTACATCCTGGGACAGCTCATCCAGCTGTCGGGGTCCAAGGACGCCAAGGCTATCGCCACCATCTGGAAGGGCGGCGACGTGGAGCAGGTCAACGAGCGCGACCGCAAGATCACCGAGCTCGAGTCTGGCCGTGCCGAGGTGGCCGATGTTCTGGCTGAGAGCAATGAGCTGACAGCTCAGACCGTGGCCGGTCTGCAGACGCAGGTCTCTGCTCTGGCAGACACCATGCAGGAGCTGATTGCACAGCTCACCCCCCAAACTCCATCATCTGGAGCTGAGGAGCCGGTAGCTCAGGAGCAGCCGCAACCCAATCTGACAGCGGTGCCCTAAGGTACTGCCCAGCTGATCTGGCAACCGCTGGATCTGACGAGAGAAACAAGGAGGCGCGTCCGATGGTCGCACCGATTCACAAGGATGGCTTGGACGCTCACCAGATCCAGCTGACCACCATCATGCGAGTGTTCTCGCCGATCAGTGGCATCTTCTCCGCCACCGACATCAACACGGCGGACATCGTGAAGAGCCGCTCCGTGCTGATCCCCGACGTGCGCGTGGACGACTACATCGTCGACGCCGAGATCGGGCGCATCGGTACGGACCACTACTCCGGCTCCGAGTTCACCGGGGAGTGGAAGAACGGACTCCCGCCCATCGAGTGGCGCCGCTACTCGATGTCCCGGCACCGCAGCTTCGGCTACACGATCTTCGACGAGCAGGTCCGCTACTCGCCGATCCCGAACCTCCAGCAGGTGTACGAGGCGCGCAAGATGGAGTACACCGTGCTCCGCGACCACGACAAGTACACCATCGGCGCCATCGTCCAGGGCCACATGACGGGCAAGCAGGTTGCCCGCATGCCCGACGACGCGGTGCCCCCGGTGACGACGAACGCGCACCTGATCTCGCACACCGGCAACGCTGCCGACTACAAGTGGATCGCCGAGCCCGGTGAGACCTACGACAACGAGATCCAGCCGTCCTTCGCGGCCATCAAGGGCATGGAGCTGGACGGGGCCAACCCGCTCAACACCACCGACGCCCTGACCCTGCAGTTCGCCGACAACTGGTTCGACAGCAACACGTCGCTCCACGGCGAGCGGTACCTGCTCATCACGCCGGCCATCGAGCTCGCGCTGATCAACTACCTGATCTCGCAGGGCACCGGCACCGAGACCGCCTTCGACATGCTGCGGAACGGCAACACCTCCGGCGAGTTCGAGAAGGGTCAGGCCGCCGGGTACATCGGCACCATGAAGGGCTCCTGGAAGCTCATCAAGATGCACCCGGAGTTCTTCCCGAAGGTCTTCGTGGACAGCTCGCTCGTGGTCGACCCCATCGGGTACACCGGCAAGGCCGGCGTCACGCTCAAGCAGGTGGCCGCCCTGGCGTGCTACTCGCAGTCGGCGCAGACGTTCGACTACTTCAGCGAGCGCCGCGAGCAGGACGGCGGCACCCGCTTCAAGGGCAAGGAGTACGTGCAGGACTTCTCGTACGACGCCTGGGTGATCGAGCAGCGCTCCGAGGGCATCGTCCCCCTGTTCCTGCCCGCGTCCCCCGGCATCTTCTCCAAGACCGTCGACTCGTTCAACTTCGTCGCCTCCCAGGTGGCCGCGGCCCGGGCCCAGCTGTCCGTCGCCCCGAACACCTACCCGCTCACCGGCTACGAGACGCTGCTCTCCCGCCCCGAGTGGTACCACGGCGACCTGTCGAGCACGACCAACCTGGACTCCAGCGCCACCGTCAAGGAGACCGGTGACTCCGCGCACCGCAACCCGATGCTCGCTTCGGACAGCCCGTTCACGGCGGCCGAGGGTGCGGCACTCCAGGCCGAGATCGTCGACAGCGCAACCATCTACGCTGTTGGTGGCGCCCCGGCGCTCAACGCCAACATCAAGCTGGCGAACGGCAAGGTCTTCAACGTCACGGACGCTGGCACGTTCATCGCCGGTGACGACGCCCTGCTCAACGCCATCCAGGTCGGCGAGTCGGCCACCTTCGGCACGGGTGGCACCGCTGGCGCCGCCGAGCGCCTGATCTGATCCAGGAGCGGCGGGCCTACCCCCCCGGCGGCCCGCCGCTCCTACCACCACCGAAGGGAATCCACAGATGGACGACGAGCAGATCATCGAGTTGCTCAGCCAGATCCAGGAGCTCGCGGGTCTCGGCCTCGAGGCGCTCCTGGGCGGTGCCGAGGGTGGGATGCCGCCCGAGGGTGGGATGCCGCCCGAGGGTGGGATGCCGCCCGAGGGTGGGATGCCGCCCGAGGGCCCGCCCCCGGCCTGATCCCGTGCGGCACCCAGCCTTCTTCGATTAGGCTGGGTGCCGCACTCAACTCCTGACGAACGGACCCGGCATGGCTGCCACCAAGTACGTACCGAAGCACCTCGTCGGCGCCATCGTCGGCGACTCCCCTGAGGCCGTGTTCATCCCAGGCAGCGGCTCGCCGGCACCCCTGGGCCAGGTCCTCACCGGCATCGTGGTCGCCAACGGTGCTGCGACTCCGTGCGCGATCTCTCTCTGGTACCTGCAGGGAGTGACCCCGATCTACCTGTTCGACCAGCTGCTCGTGCCCGCGCGCTCCACGACCAACCTGGATCTCTACCTCCCCCTCGGACCTGGGCAGAACGTCTCCGCTGTGGCGTCCGAGCCGAACTACATCAGCCTGACCATGTACGGACTCGAGTTGGTGAGCATCTGATGGCCCTCCAGCAGCTCCCCGTCATCAGCGCAGAGGTCCAGGTGATCCACACTGGACCCACGGATGGTGCCTCGTTTTCGACCACGCTCGATGCGAGTGACGGTGGGCCGATCGCCCCGCAGCAGTCATTCACCTTCGACCTCAACGTCTTCGCTCCTGACCTGATCGGTACGACGCCGCAGGTCGAGGTCTACCACACCGGCACTGGGGAGCGCGTGGAGGTTGACGCCACGGTCACGGCTGGGTCCGTGGCACTCACGTTCTTCGAGCCCGTCACGCCGATCAACTACCGAGTGAAGGTCATGGGCTGATGGTCAACTTCCTGAACGACGAGTCCATCTTCGAGGGCGAGGTCACCTTCGAGGGTGAGGTCACTGCCGCGGGCGCTTTGACGGTGGGGGTCGGAGGCTCGCACTACGGCAACCCCCCATCGGCAGGCATCAGCTCCTGGCCGACCCACCAGCGCATCCAGGTCGCCAATGTGGCGGAGCGCGATGCGCTGGTGGCGTGGCGCACTGGGCGCGCCCCGATCAGCCCCACCCATCCACTGCTGGTCTGGCGCGCGGATGGCACATCGACTGGGTTGGAGGAGATCACGACCGACGGTGTGAACTGGTGCGCCGAGTCGGCGCAGGCTGGCGACATCGAGATGACCCTCTCCGCGACCGCCTCGTACGGGTGGCGTCTGATGACCGGGCACCTCCTCATGAATGCCGCCACGCTCTACCCGGCACTGTGGGCGGCCGCAGCGCCCAACCTCCGAATAGGTACGGCCCTGTGGCTCCCCGACATGCGCGGCCGCGCACCCATCATGGCCGGACAGGGTGCGGGGTTGACCCTGCGGACCGTGGGTGCGCAGGTGGGCTCAGAGACAGTGGCGCTCACGGAGACACAGCTCCCGCTCCACAAGCACCACGGCGAGACGAGGATCCCGGATCGTAGCCTGGACCACAACCACCAGGCGGAACTTCGTCACGTGGTAGGTGGAAACCCCTCCGGCACTGGGTTCCAGATCGAAGCGCACAATGATGTGAGTGGGGGCCACCCCACGTCGGGTGTCCACCAGACCTTCTCCACGCCCGGCGCACCAGGTGCGCCTCTGGCCGGGAGCCAGCTCAAACACAAGCACGAGTTCGTGACGGAGCCGAGCGGTGGCAGTGGTTCCGCGCACCCGAACATGCAGCCCTCCCTCGTCGTCAACTTCCGAGTGAAGGTGTGACATGGCACGGTTGACCAACACCCCACAACAGCCGACGCTGCTGTGTCTCGAGCGCAGCAAGTCCTTCTCGATGGCGGTGCGCGTCTACAAGGAGACTCAGAGCAAGCAGCGGCAGGCCCTGGACATCACCGGAGCGACACTCCAGTTCGTCATGGCGGAGCCATCGCGCCTGGGTGGCAGCGTGGTGATCGACCAGGCGCTCGAGCTGCTGTCGGCCAACGTGGGTTACGCGAGGCTCAATCTCCAGGCCGCGGCGTTGACCCTGCCCGCGGATGAGGAGTACTCCTTCATCATCCGCCTGATCGAGGCCGGCGGGTATTCGCGGGTGCTCATCAAGGGTGAGGTCGAGGTGATCGACAACACCGACGACTTCGACTCCAACGTGTACGAGCACTCGGCCAACACGCAGGGTCTCTCCGCCGTCCTGCGCGGAGATCAGACCGTCCATGTGTTCCTGAATGGCGGCGAAGGGGAGAGTGTCTTCGTCGAATCCCAGCTCCAGGTGGGGGAGCAAACTTTCGCCGAGGCCGGCGAAGACCCAGACATGTCGATCGCTGACGGAGTACTGGCGGTGCGATGGCCGACACCCACTTCGGGGCACCGCATGCAGTACATGAACTTCACAAATCTGGTGACCGAGGATGACATGGCGGTCCGCCTCACGCTCTACCACACACCACTTCTTGAATCCGTCCTCGTGTGGAAAAACGGTGTGCTGCTCACGGACTGGGAGTGGGAGTTCGACGTGGATGTGATGGGCAATCCGCTACTCACGGAGATCATCGTCCCTCCGTCGTACGACGTGGTCATACGCGCGGGCGACCACTTTCAACTCCGCTACGATACGGTCTACGATGTGGTCGACTCGATCCCACCCACGTGATTCACGCCCACGCCACCATCGACACGACCAAGGAGACCACCCCGTGAGGATCAGACCGCACGACCTCAATGGCGCCGGGTTTGAGAGCGGCGACTACGCCGTACAGATCCAGGACGGCGTAGTCGGGTTTACACCCCTGCCGGACGGTGGTGGTGGTGGTGGTGGCGTTATCCCGCCGGAGGTCACGTGGGATGTCGATGGCACGCCGGGGCTGCATGTGTCTGGTGAGGCCGGGCATGAGGCGTGGGTGACGGCGGACACGATCGGCGTCGGCTTGCCGGACGGTGGGCTGGCGACACTGTCGCTGGGCGAGATCTTCACAGCCCGGTCGGGGCACGACGAGACGACGGGAGTCACGTACTCGTCTGCGGTCGTGGCGGGTGGTGACGCTACGGGCACGAGGCTCTTCCTGTCGACGGACGCGTGGGATGCGGAGACCTCATGGTCGGGGAGCCTGATCCTGACGCACCCAGTCGACGGGGAGTCTTTCCTCCGTGCACCAGCTGAGGGCAGCGAGGGGGCCCCGGCGACGGTCGCAACGCGTGAGTGGGTGGAGACGGTCACCGTCCCCGGTGGTGGTGGCGACTTGGCACTCCACATTGACCCCGACGCGATCGCGGCGCACAACGCTCGCAACATTCAGCTGGACATCGACGGTGGCGGCTCAGAGAACCTGGGCTTCGCGGTCAACCACCTGAACGACTTCGTCAACTCAAGAGCCGCTCTACTGAACGATCACATCTTCGGCTCTGGGAGTGCGCACGCTGCGTCCGCCATCTCCTACGCGGGCGGTCCATCCCTCTCCGCATCTACGGTGGAAGCAGCGATTGACAGCCTCGACGCCCGTACGGCTGGCGGCAGCGGCCTAGTCCGCTCGGACGTGGCGGGCGCGTATGCCTACATGGGGACCGCTCCCGTCGGCCTCGCTGACGCAGACGACGGTTGGACGGTCGCACGCATCCACCTGACGGGGCACACGACAACAACCGGGGCGGGCGCTTGGGACGACCGCCTGACCTTGACCTACACCTGAGGAGAGCATCATGGCAGCGATCACATCGGCGGCATCTGGTAACTGGTCGGCGGGGGCGACGTGGACGGGCGGCGTGGTCCCTGGCTCGGGCGATACGGTCACGATCACGTCCGGGCACACGGTCACGCTTAACGCTGACGCTTCGGTCGCGTCGTT
>DJWE01000022.1:16884-17526 GCA_002441465.1 Propionibacteriaceae bacterium UBA6238
CGTCACCGGCGGCAGCGGCGGCAGCAGCAGCGCCTATGGCCTCCGGAACGACGGCTCGTCAGCCACCATCACGATCACCGGCAACGTCACCGGCAGCAGCAGCAATGGCCTCTGGAACATCGGCTCGACAGCCACCATCACGATCACCGGCAACGTCACCGGCAGCAGCAGCTATGGCAACGCCTACGGCCTCCAAAACTCGGGAGCGTCGGCCACCATCACGGTCACCGGCAACGTCACCGGCGGCGGCGGCACCTCCTACGGCCTCTGGAACAGCGGCTCGACGGCCACCATCACGATCACCGGCAACGCGACAGCCACCACCGCCGCCGCCGTGAACCTCGCCTCCGGAGGCAACCTCACCCTCGGAGGCAACGCAACCGGAGGCGCCAATGTCCCCGCCGTCGAAGCACCCGGACGCCCCGTCCGAATCGGCACCAACGGACAAACCAGCCTCCTCTCCGGCTACTGCGACCCAGTCAACGCCGCGTGGGTTCCCGCGTCCGGCGCAACCGTCCAGATCCAGCGCCCCTCCGACGCCTACTGGCCCCTGATGACCGGCGACCCCGTGTCCTACATCCTCGCTGGCGTCACCGTCCTCGCTCCCGGAGAGATGCCCAACGACAACCCGCCCCCAATCGC
>DJWE01000055.1 GCA_002441465.1 Propionibacteriaceae bacterium UBA6238
GATGGTCTATCCACACTAGACACCGGCTGGTGTCGGCATGTGGAGTTCGGGAGATCAGTGGCCGGTCGCCGACGGGCCGCAGGTGCGATTTGCGGTACGTGGCGGAGGCCGTGCTAATCTTTGGCGTCGGGTCGCAAGGCCCGTTGCGCGAGTGGCGGAATGGCAGACGCGCCGGCTTCAGGTGCCGGTGCCCGCAAGGGCGTGGAGGTTCAACTCCTCTCTCGCGCACAGAAGGCGCCTCTGACTAGGGCAAATACAGGAGATCGGCGAGAGGTGAGAACCTCTCGCCGATTCTCTGTATCTGGGGCTGGTTCGCCTTTGGCAACGGGTGACACTCGGGGACGCGGTGCCGATCGCCGTCGCGGACAGGCTTCGTACCTGGTTGGGGGATCGTGTTTCCCCACGGGTTCCCCTGGGGAATGACGATCCCATCTCGGTAGGGTGGTTCCATGACCAGAGCCTTCGATGATCCGCACGCAAAGGCAGCGCTGGCGGCGGCGGGCGTCGTCCACAAACCAGGAATGGCCCGGGATGTGCTGCGCGATCTTGCGCCGTTTCTCGCCGAAGAGGGCGTCGATCTGGACCGCCCAGTGGTCCCGGACCTCGAGACCCTCAACGCAGCGCTCGCTCGGGCGACGGCGAGCTACAACCAGAGCCTCCCGGCCGCCCGTCTCCCGAAGCTGACCCAGGCCGATCGCTCCCTTGTGCGCGAGTTCCGGCAATGGCTCCATCGGCAGCCTGAGAGCGCGGCCCCGAGCCCTGGGGATGAGGCCGACCTGTTCAGCGAGCTGCTCCGGGTTGCCCGGCAGCAGAGCATCCGGCTACGCACACCTGCCGGTGTCGAAGATCTCGTCGCACTGCTCCTCGACGATGGCCCGGTGCAGGACGACGCCACGGCTGCCGCCGTTGAGACTCTCCACGACTATGTCCACTTCCAGCGTGAGACCAGCGTGGATCCGGTGGCCTGGGAGGAGATCCACGACCTCTTTGACGATCCGCTTCCGGGAGCCGAGATCCTTGAAGCGGCCATCGTCGAGGGCGATGAGCTTCCTCTGGATGAGCGCAGGGCGGCGCTCGCGGCGACGCAATTGGTTGCGAAGGTGACGGAGCTGTTGAGCTGGGTCGGGTCGGGACGGAAGGTGGCTCCGTCGGGCGGCGTCCGGCGGGCCGACATTGCCACCGCCGCCGGGTTCCTGGGCATCGCGGCGGTGGGCGTAGACAGGATGCCCCGGCACGCTCCCGATACCCCGGCGCTGATCGAGATGGAGCCCGATCCCTCGGCATCCTCTGCCATCCACGCCCGGTCGATGAAGGATGTTCCCCTGTTGCCTTCCTGGTGGCGCGCGCTGATGGTCGCCGAACTGATCGAGGTGAGGGGGACGATGGTGGGGCCGGGACCGTCCGCGGCGGGGTGGACGGCCGAGCCAACTCCACCGCTGGAGGCTGCAGAGACTGTGGTCGGTGTAAGCCTCTGCGAGTACGTCTGTGAGGATATGGGGAACCGATCGGCGATCCATGCGGGCCCCGTGGCCGCGATGACGGTCGCCCGACTGCTCGCGGCCTTGGACTCACAGGTCACGCTTACGCTCGACGACGGAGACGACTTCGACAGGCACATTGACGCTCGGGCCAGGAAGGATCTGGATCGGCTGGCGCGTGTCGGCCTCCTCACGGGGGACACCGATCAGGGATTCGTCGTCCCCGCCGCACTCCGTAGCACTGTGGCCCGCGGCGTCCTGGCGGCCATTGCCGTTCTCGGTGGCGCAACCGATCTCGACTGAGAACTGGGCGTGGGCCGATCGCGAGGGTCCTGTCTCGCTGGGGGTTGGCCTCAGGTGGGGGCGGGTCTTCGGCTTGACGAGCCGGTCGCTTGGGTCTCAGTGGCCTAGCCGCGTGATCACCCCAAGTGACTGGAAGCACAGTCATGTGACAGGTAGACTGGTCATATGCGATTTGAGGCTGCGTTCGGGGGCTTGATCCCGGGTGCGAGCGGGGCGGTGCTGGCCGTGCTGCTGCGTACGGGTGTTCCGCTGACCGGGCGGCAGGTGCATGGCCTGGTCCGCGATCAGTGCAGCCTGTGGTCGGTTCAGCAGGCGCTGGCCTCCCTCGCCGATCTCGGTGTGGTGGAGAGCCGCGCTGTGGGTCGGGCGATGGTTCACACGATCAATGAGGACCACTACGCCATCCAGCCTTTGCGGGTCCTGCTCGATCCGATTGCTGCGCTCCGGGAGGCGGTTCGGGCTGTGGTCGGGTCGAGTGTCGATGCGGTGGTCCTGTTCGGGTCGGTGGCGCGGGGGGAGGCAACGGCCGAGAGCGATGTCGACTTGGCAGTCCTTGCGCCCTCGGGCTGGGAGGGTCGGACGGAACTGGAAGACGCGGTCCGCACTCGGCTGGGCAACGACTGCGATGTGCTGGTGTTCACACCGGAGGAGTTCGGGCGGCTCGCGGGCAGCGGCGAGGAGCCGGTCGTCGCTCAGATCGTCGCTGACGGGGTGGTTCTGCTCGGGTCGCTCCCGCAGGCGACGGTTGGTGTGGCGTGATGGCGACGCTCGAACACCGCAATCACGCACGCAGCTTCCTGAGGAAAGCCGAGGAGTACCTGGCCTCCGCGGAGGCCAATCTGAATGCGGAGCGGTACACCGTTGCTGCGGGGGATGCCATTCACGCGGGCATCTGCGCCAAGGATGCCATCGTCACTCAACTCACCGGTTCGACGGTGAAGGGCAAGGATCACGCGCTTGCCGCGAAGGAGCTTCGTCGGGCACTGGGGCAGCGACCGGACGCCGCCGGTGCCGAGAAGGGACTCCGTGAACTGGTGTCGAACAAGGCTGACGTCGAGTACGGCGTCAGCCTCATGTCTGCTGTGAAGGCTGAGGCGCTCGTCCGTCGCGCTCGGAGCCTGGTCGAGATCGCCGTCCGCGTCGTCCGCCTCAACGGGTGACGGTCGCCGCGCCGATGCCGAACTCCCGTGCCGGCTGCACGGTTGCTACGCTTCCGCCTGTTCCGTTCCATGGCGCCGAGGATGCAGCCGTTGTGCGCCAATCTCGGGATTGCCGTTGACCGCAACGCGCGCAGTGGCGGCTCTACACAATTCCCCACACATTCCCCACGACAAGGTGACGACATGGCTCAGGCCCATCAAAAGACCTTGTCAGGAGGCCATCATCGCTGGATAGCAGAGAGCTTCAACTCCTCTCTCGCGCACAAAAAGCACCTCTGACTAGGGGTTATACAGGGAAAAGGCGGGAGGCGAAAACCTCCCGCCTTTCTCATGTCCCGATGTTGTGACGTGCTGCTGGCAAGGGGGAATGCGTTGCTGAGGTGAGCGGCGGCGCCTCGGGCGGCGCGTTCGTCCCCCACGCGTGGGTCGTGTTCCCCACGCATTCCCCACGTGTTCCCCACGGAATGGCCCAGCCGGCCGTATTGCACGTGACCCCGACGAGGGTTGTCCGGCGGCGTGCGGGTTTCGTGTGGACGACATCCAGGAATTCAGGTGGAGTCAGCCGGCCGCTGGTGGTGGCGGCATGGGGCCCGCCGGGGAGGTCAGCACCGGCGAGGGGCGTACTTGCGACGAGTCTGGGGGGTACTGGCAGTACCCGCACCAACGTGAGCTTGTTCGGCTCGACGGAACCGCGTTGCATGGGAACTGTACGAACGATGAGAGGACCGTGACGCCTGCGGCTCCCACAATCGTTCTGACCAGGAGGAGACCCATGCCCATCACCGACGCCGCGCACACGAAGCACGCGGTGCTGTTCGGTTCCCACACCTCCTCCCTTGCTCGGACGGACCCCGAGTTCGTGGAGGTGTTCGACAACTTCGCGTTCGACGAGGTCGCCTCGCGCAGCCTCCTGCCGGTCCAGCTGCGGCTGGAGGTCACCCTCGCGGCGCTGATCGCGCTGGGCGCGGTGGCGGAGTACCGCGTGATGCTGTGCGCGGCCCTCAACGTCGGGGTCACCCCCGTCGAGGTCAAGGAGGTGGTGCACCACGCCGTGCCCTACTGCGGGCAGGCCCGGGTCTTCGACTTCCTGCACGCCACCAACGACGTCCTGACCGAGCGGGGAATCGAGCTGCCGCTGGAGGCCCAGTCGACCACTACGCCCGCGACCCGCCGGGAGGCTGGCTTCGCCCTCCAGACGGCCATCTTCGGCGACCGGATCCAGGCCGGCTACGACAACGCGCCAGCCGACGAGGTTCACCTCCATGAGTTCCTGAGCGCGAACTGCTTCGGCGACACGTGGACCCGCGGTGGGCTCGACGTGCCGACCCGGGAGCTGCTCACCTTCGCGATGCTGAGCGCCCTCGGCGGCTGCGAGTCGCAGCTGAAGGGCCACATCGCCGGGAACGCCAACGTCGGCAACGGCCGCGCGCTTCTCATCGATGTCGCGACCCAACTGTTGCCGTGGATCGGGTACCCGCGCACGCTCAACGCGCTCGCCTGCGTGCGCGAGGTGCTGCCCCCGGCCTGACCCACCCGGGGGCCCACCACCCCCACCGTCACCCGACGAGAAGGAAGACCATGGAGAAGTACCCCACCCCGACGACCCGCAAGGGACCGGCCGACACCTTCACCGGTGACGTGTTCGTTGACGGCATCGCCGACGGCGGCGACCCGTCCCGTCTGGTCGCCGCCCATGTCCGCTTCACCCCCGGTGCCCGGACCCACTGGCACAGCCACGCGCTCGGCCAGACCCTGCACTGCACCGACGGCGTCGGCTTCGTCGGCACCCGCGACGGACGCGTCCTCGTCCTGCACCCCGGCGAGACGATCTGGACGCCGCCCGGCGACGAGCATTGGCACGGCGGCACGACCGACCACCTGATGTGCCACCTCGCGCTCCTCGTCGCACCCGAAGAGGGCGACGCCACCACCTGGCTCGAAGCGGTCACCGAGGATCAGTACCACGCTGCCCACTCGCTGCTCGGCGCGGATCGCGCTGCCGCCGGCATCGACCAGCCCTGACCTTCGACCGCGATCGGCGTCCCATCAAGGAGAACCCATGAGCCCCATCACGACTGTTCTGGTTGTCGGCGCGACTGGCAGCATCGGCCGGCACGTCGTCGCTGAAGCGTTGAACGCGGACTACACGGCGCGGGCGCTGGTCCGCGACCCCGCCCGCGCGAGCCTCCCTGCCGGCGTCGAGGTCGTGGTCGGCGACGTGACGCGCCCCGAGACCCTCGCCGCTGCCGTCTCGGGGGTGGACGCCATTGTCTTCACCCTCGGCTCGAACGGCCAAGGCAGCCGCGGCGCCGAGACCGTCGACTACGGCGGCGTCCGCAACGTGCTCGAAGCGCTCGGCGACGCCCGCCCGCGGATCGCGCTGATGACCTCCATCGGGGTCACGAACCGCGCGGGTTCGTACAAAAGGTCGACGCAGTCGGCGGACTGGAACCGTCGCTCCGAACGGTTGGTGCGGGCGAGCGGGCTGCCCTACACCATCGTGCGGCCGGGCTGGTTCGACTATCACAGCCCTGATCAGCAGCGGATCGTGATGCTGCAGGGCGACACCCGACACACGGGCAGCCCCGCCGACGGGGTCATCGCCCGCCGCCAGATCGCGCGGGTGGTTGTGGCCGCCCTCGCCTCGCCGGCGGCTGAGCGCAAGACACTCGAGTTGGTCGCCGAGACCGGCGTCGAGCAGGTCGAGCTGGAGCCCGTGTTCGCCGCCTTGGAAGCCGACCCCGCTGGCTCGCTCGACGGAGTCCGAGACGCCGCGAACCAGCCGCTCGAGGACGAACCGGACCGCGTCCGGAAGGACCTGGCCCGATGGTGACCCGACGCGACCTGCTGACCGGAGCCGTCCTCGGTGGCGTGGGCATGGGCCTTGCCGGCTGTGCCCCGGTGACCCCCGTCGTCCCTGCCCGAACCTCGGGGAACCCCACGCAGGCTGACCCAGGATCGCGGACGCTCGTCGCGGTCTTCTCCCGCGCCGGCGAGAACCACTTCTACGGGGGGCGCACGTGGCTGGAGGTGGGCAACACCGAGGTGGTCGTCAGCCTCCTGGCCGAACTGGTGGACGTGGACGTCTACCGGATCGTCCCGGCCGAGCCGTACCCGACCGACTATGAGGAGACGGTCGCCCAGAACACCCGTGAGCAGGACGCCGACGCTCGGCCTCGGATCGCCGACCCTCTGCCAGATCTCGCCGGCTACGACCGAGTGGTGCTGGCCAGCGGTGTCTGGAGCGTGCGGCCGCCCATGATCATGCGGACGTTCACCGAGGCCCTCGACTTCACCGGCAGGACGGTGTACCCGTTGACCACCCACGCGGGCAGCGGGCTGGGGCGGGCGGTCGAGGTCTACCGCCAGACCTGCCGTGGGGCGACCCTCGGTGAGGGGCTCGCCGTCCGGGGTGAGGAAGCCGGAGCTGCCGAGCCCGAGGTGCGGGCCTGGCTACAGCGGGTCGGCCTGCTGGGCTGATCGTGGCCCGCGGCACTCCATCAGTCCTGAGTGGCCGTCGCGGGGTTCGTGGCCGGCTCGGCGGTGCGGGTCGGAGTGGTGGCCCAGCTGGCGAGCAGGCTGAACGCCTCGGCGGAGGGGGTGCCGGGTTCGGCGACGTACGCGTTGAGGCGCAGGCCGGCGTCGGCGGCCAGGTCGAGGGCTTCGTAGGCGAGGGTGAGGTCGCCGACGACGGGGTGGTGGAACTTCTTGACCCCGGTGCGGTGCAGCCGGACGTCGTGCCGGGCCCACAGCTGGGCGAACATCTCGCTGCGGGTCGACAGTTCGCCGACGAGTGCGGCGAGGCCCTGGTCGTAGGGGTTCTCCCCGGCCAGCGAGCGCAGCAGGGCGGCGGCCTCGGCGGCGACCTTGTCCCACTCGATGAAGAACTCGCGGGCGCGGGGGTCGAGGAACACGAACCGGGCCACGTTCGGGCGTCCGGGCATGTCGTACACCGGTGCGTACAGGGCGCGGCCCAGGGCGTTCGCGGCGAGCAGGTCGGTGCGGTGGTTCCGGACGTACGCGGCGGTGCCGGTCATCGAGTCGAGCAGCCACTGCACCGCCGGCCGGACGGGACGCCGCGGCGTCCCGGCGGGTTTGCGCGCGGACGCCGTGCGTGCGAGTCCGAATAGGTGAGCGCGCTCGGCGTCGTCCAGCTGGAGGGCGTTCGCGACGGCTTCGAGGACCTGCTCGGACACCCCGGCCAGGTTGCCGCGTTCGAGGCGGACGTAGTACTCGGCGCTGACCCCGGCGAGCAGGGCGACCTCCTCGCGGCGCAGCCCCTTGACGCGCCGGTTCGTCCCCCAGGCGGGCAGGCCCGCCTTCTCGGGGGTGAGCCGGGCCCGCCGCGACGACAGGAAGTCGCGCACCTCGGTCCTGATGTCCATGCCCGTCACGGGCGGAGCAGGGTCTTGATGGCACGGCGTTCGTCCATCGCGGCGTAGGCCTCGGCCACCTGCGACAGGGGCAGGTCGAGGTCGAACACGCGGCCGGGGTTGATCTGCCGGGTCCACACCAGGTCCAGCAGGTGCGGCAGGTACGCCCGCACCGGCGCGGGACCGCCCTTGAGGCCGACGTTGCGCCAGAACAAGCTGTCCACGGGTAGATCGCCGTGGGGGACACCGAGCAACCCGATCATCCCGCCGTCCCGCACGCTGGCGACGGCCTGCAAGCGGGCGTCCTCGGTGCCGACGCACTCGATCACGGCGTCCGCGCCGATCCCGCCGGTCAACTCCTTCACGGCCGCCACGCCCTCTTCGCCGCGCTCGGCGACCAGGTGGGTGGCGCCGAACGCGGTCGCGATCCGCTGGCGGTCGGCGTGCCGGCTCATCGCGATGATCGTGGTGGCGCCCAGCTGGGCGGCGGCCAGGACGGCGCTCAACCCGACCGCCCCGTCGCCGACCACGACCACGGACGAGCCTTCCGTCACCCCGGCGGAGATCGCGCCGTGCCAGCCGGTGCACATGACGTCGGACAGGGCGAGCAGGCTGGGGATGAGGTCGTCGTCGGGCTGTCCGGGGGTCGCGAGCAGGGTGCCGTCGGCGTTCGGGATGCGGATCTTCTCGGCCTGGCAGCCGTCGTAGCCGCCGCCGTGCTGGCAGGAGGCGTGCATGCCCTTGCGGCACAGCGGGCAGGTGTTGTCGCTGTGCAGGAACCCGCCGACGACGAAGTCCCCGGGCTTCACCGTGGTGACGGCGTCGCCGACGGCCTCGACGATGCCGACGTACTCGTGGCCGATCGGGGTCGGCTGGGGGACCGGGCTGATCCCGCGGTAGCGCCACAGGTCGGAGCCGCACACGCAGGCGGCGACGGTGCGGATGACGGCGTCCGTGGGCTCGATGATGACCGGGTCGGGACGGTCCTCGTAGCGGACGTCCCCGGCGGCATGAATGATGGCTCCTCGCATGACACCCATCTCACCCCATCCCGGGGCGATCAGGGAGTCTCCCGCGTGAGGGGTACTGGCAGTACCCCCGAGCACCGGCGTAAGCGCGGGTCAGCGGTCGATCCAGCGTTGCATCTGTTCGGGGTAGCGGTCGCCGCGGAGGTCGATGCGGTCGGACGCTGCGGTGAGGTCGGCGAGGTCGTCGGCGGTGAGGTGGAGGTCGACGGCCCGGTTGTTCTCGCTGAGGCGGTGGAGCTTGGTGGTGCCGGGGATGGGGACGATCCAGGGGTGTTGGGCGAGGAGCCACGCGAGGGCGACCTGGCCGGGGGTGCCGCCCCGGCGCGTGGCGACGGTGGTGACGGCGTCCACGAGCGCCTGGTTGGCGGCGCGGGCATCCTCGGTGAACCGGGGCAGCTTGCTGCGCAGGTCGCCGTCGCTGAAGGTCGTGGCGGTGCTGATCGCGCCGGTCAGAAAACCCTTGCCGAGCGGGCTGAACGGCACGAAGCCGATGCCCAGCTCGACCAGGGTAGGCAGGATCTGCGCCTCGGGCTCGCGCCAGAACAGGGAGTACTCGCTCTGCAGCGCGGTGACCGGCTGGATCGCGTGGGCTCGCCTGATGGTGCCGACGCCGGCCTCTGACAGGCCGAAGTGCTTGGCCTTGCCCTCGGCGATGAGTTCTGCGACGGTGCCTGCGACGTCCTCGATGGGCACGTTCGGGTCGACGCGGTGCTGGTAGAGCAGGTCGATGGCGTCGACGCGCAGCCGGCGCAGCGAGTCCTCGACGCTGGTGCGGATGGTGTCGGGGCGGCTGTCGAGGCCGGTGGAGCTGGTGCCGTCGAAGGAGAACCCAAACTTGGTGGCGATGACGACCTGGTCGCGGACGGGGGCGAGGGCTTCCCCGACGAGTTCCTCGTTGGTGAACGGGCCGTAGACCTGGGCGGTGTCGAAGAAGGTGACGCCCTCGTCGACGGCGGCACGGATGAGCGCGACGCCGTCGACGTGGGTGGACGCCGGGCCGTAGCCGTGGCTCAGGCCCATGCAGCCCAGCCCAAGGCTGGAAACCTGCAGGCCGCTTGTCCCGAGGATGCGGGTGATCATTCGTAGTGCTCCTTCGTCGGGGTGCGGTCGGGCGCCGGCGGGCTCAGTTGATCCGGACGCCGTTCAGGCGGCTGACCATGGCGGGATCGCGGTGGTCGAAGGCGACGCTGGCGCCGGTGTCGAGGGCGGCGATGCGCGCCATCTCGTCGTCGGTGAGCTGGAAGTCGAACACGTCGAGGTTCTCGGCCATCCGCTCGGGGCGTGACGACTTCGGGATCACCACGACACCACGCTGGATCAGCCAGCGGAGGGTCACCTGGGCGACGGACTTGCCGTGCGCCTGGCCGATGGCGGTAAGCGTGGGGTCGCTGAAGATGTTGTTCTTGCCCTCGGCGAGCGGCCCCCAGGATTCGATCTGGACGCCGCGGTCGATCATCAGCTGCTGGTCGTCGGCCCGCTGGAAGTAGGGGTGGGTCTCGATCTGGTTGACCGCGGGGGTGATGTCGTTGTGGTCGATGAGGTCCACGAGCCGGTCGGGGTAGAAGTTGGACACCCCGATGGCCCGGATGGCGCCCTGGCGATGCAGGTCCTGCATCGCGCGCCAGGAGCTGTAGTAGTCGCCGAACGGCTGGTGGATGAGGTAGAGGTCGAGTTGGTCGAGGCCGAGGAGGCGCAGTGAGGTGTCGAAGGCACGCTTGGCGCCGTCCTCGCCGCCGTCGTGGATCCACAGCTTGGTGGTGATGAACAGCTCGTCACGGGGCAGTCCGCTGGCCTTGATGGCCCGGCCGACCGCTTCCTCGTTGCCGTAGGCGGCGGCGGTGTCGAGGTGGCGGTATCCGGCGGCGAGGGCGTCGGTGACGACGCGCTCGGTCTCGTCGGGCGGCACCTGGAACACGCCGAATCCGAGGATCGGCATGGCGACGCCGTTGTTCAGCGTAACGGTGGGGATCTGGATGGACATGGTGGAACCCTTCGTGGTGGTGATCATGCCGACCGCTGTCGCGGTCCGGTCTGGGTGGGATGGTGCGAGCTGGGTCATGAGGACGAGGTGGGAGTCGAGGTGGTGGGGTGTGGTGCGTTTCTCGTCTGGCCCCCGTGGCCCGCGTCGCGCTCCTGGATTGCGTCGCTGGCGGCCCAGCTGGCGAGCAGGTCGAGTGCCTGGTGGGAGCGTGAGCCGGGGTCGGCGGTGTAGATGAACAGCGCCAGGCCGGGGTCCGAGGGCAGGTCGAGGCCTTCGTAGGCGAGGTCGAGGTCGCCGACGACCGGGTGGCGCAGCCGCTTGGTGCCGGTGCGGTGCAGGCGGACGTCGTGGGTGGCCCACAGGGTGCGGAACTCCTCACTGCGGGTGGACAACTCCCCGATCAGGTCGGTCAGCGCCTTGTCGTAGGGATTCCGGCCGGCCTCGACGCGAAGCGCCGCGACACTGTCGCGGCCAGTGGCCTCCCAGTCGCGGAAGAAGTCGACGGCGTCCGGGTTGAGGAACCTGAACCGGGCGAGGTTGACCGGAAGGACGGCCTCGTCGAACAGGGGCGAGTTCAGCGCCCGGCCGAGCAGGTTGGTTGCCACGATGTCCCCGCGGCCGTTGCACACCCACGCCGGCGACAGTTGCGCGTCGAGGATCTGCTGGATGCTGGCCCGGACCCACCGCACCGGGGGACGCCGACGCGCGGCCGTGCCGGAGCTCGCGGCCCGGGCGAGGTCGAACAGGTGGGTCCGTTCGGCCTCGTCGAGCTGCAGGGCGCGGGCGACGGCGTCCAGGACGCTGTCGGAGGCTCCGCGGATGCTGCCCCGCTCGAGTTGGGTGTAGTACTCCACCGACACCCCGGCCAGCTGGGCCACCTCACTGCGTCGCAGGCCGGCAACGCGCCGGGTGCCGAGCCCGGCCGGGAGGCCCGCCTGCGCGGGGGTGACCCGGCCGCGACGCGTGACCAGGAAGTCGCGTACCTCGCTGCGGTGGTTGTCCATGACGTCGACCCTACGGACCCGCTCCGGAGTGTGGGAGATGCTGTCAGCACCCCCCTCGCCAGTACCCCCCAGGGCAGCAGCGCCGGAGCGTGGCAAGTCCGCCGCGGAGCGTGTCAAGCCTGCTCCTGCTGCTGGTCGGTTCTCCGGGCGGCCTGTTCGGCGGTGCGGGTGGCGGCGAGGCTGGCGAGGAGGGCGAGCGTGTCGGCGGTCGGGGTGCCGGCGGCGGCCGTGTAGGCGATGAGGGTGAGGTCAGGTTCGCCGGGGAGCTCCAGGACGTCGTAGTCGAGTTCGAGCAGGCCGACGTCGGGGTGCCGCATCCGTTTGGTGCCGGTGCGGTGCAGGCCGACGTTGTGGTTGGCCCACAGGGCCCGGAACGTGTCCGATCGGGTGGACAGTTCCCCGATGAGGTCGGTGAGCGGCTTGTTGTAGGGGTTGTGGCCGGCGGCGGCGTGCAGCGCGGCGACGACGTCACGGGTGACCTGTTCCCAGTCGGGATAGAAATGCTGGCCGGCGGGGTCGAGGAACGCGAACCGGGCGGTGTTGGGGGCGGTGCCCGTGGCGCGGGCGAACGCGAAGACGGGGGCGTGGAGCTCGCGGGCGAGGGCGTTGGCGGCCACCATGTCGATGCGGCTGTCGCGGAGGTAGGCGGGCACCGTGGTGAGCGCGTCGAGGATCCGCTGCAACGAGGGGTGGACCGGTGGTGGTGCTGCCGGGGCGCGTCGCCGGCGGGTGGGGGTCTTCGCGGCGTGGGCGAGGTTACGCAGGTGGAGCTGTTCGGCGTCGTCGAGACGCAGGGCGCGGGCGACCGCATCCAGCACCGCGTCGGACGCCCCGGCCAGGTTCCCGCGCTCAAGGTGGGCGTAGTACTCCGAGGACAGGCCGGCGAGAGCGGCCACCTCGTCGCGGCGCAGGCCGGGGACCCGGCGCCGCCCGATGCTGGGCGGCAGCCCGACGTCGGTGGGGGAGAGCCGGGCCCGGCGGGAGGCCAGGAACTCCCGGGCTTCGTCTCGCTGGTCCATGACCCCCACGGTAGGCGCCCACCGTCCGCCCAGCCATGTGCTGGCAGTACACCCATCGGCAGCACCTCGCGGCCCGGGGGGAGACGTGGTGGGCTGGGAACGAGCGGACGGAAGGAGCACGAGCCATGCGGACGCCGACACCCATCTCTGCTCGTCAGGGCGCGCGCAGGCGCAGGGCGGGACAACGCCTGCTCGCTGTGATGGTCGGGCTGCTGTGGCTGGCCGGCTGCTCCGACGCCGGACCGCCCGCACCGGCGTCGGTTCCGCCGCCGGCCCCGGAGGCGTCCGCGTCGGCGTCGGGCGCGGAGGGGGGCTACGCGCCGGTGGACGCCGACACGACGTTGGTCGACGTGGTCAACCATCCGGCTTTCGGCCGGTTCGGGCGGTTCCTGGTGCCGAACGGCGGGGGACTGCCTGACGACGGGCGGACGCTGCGCGACGTGGGTGACCTGCTGCCGTACCACAGCCACGTCGATGTCGGCACGAGCGTGGACGTGGTCAACGCGCTGATCGGCGCCGTCGACCGCGGGCAGCCTGTCTTCCACGACATCTACCCCGACGCCGCCCGTGCGGCCGACCCGAGCAGGCAGGACACCGGCCTGTTCTACTTCGAGGGCGAGCCCGGCGCGCCGTTCGCGATCATCAGCGCCGGCGGCGGCTTCTCCTATGTCGGCTCGCTCCACGAGAGCCTGCCCCACGCCCTGGAGCTGAGCCGCCGCGGCTATCACACGTTCGCGTTGCAATACCGCACCGGCGGGCTGCAAGTGGCCGCCGAGGACCTGGCCGCCGCCCTGTCGTACGTGTTCGCGCACGCCGACGAGCTCGGGCTCGACACCTCGGGCTACTCGCTGTGGGGCGGATCGGCCGGGGCCCGGATGGCCGCCACTCTGGGTGCGCGGGGCCCGGCCGCCTTCGGTGGCGACCCCTTGCCCCGTCCCGCCGCGGTCATCATGCAGTACACGGGCTACACCGACGTCTCCGGTCAGGACCCGCCCACCTACGCGTGCGTCGGCGAGGACGACGGCATCGCCAGTTGGCGCACCATGCAGCGCCGCGTCGACGCCCTGTCGGCCGCGGGCGTGCCGACCGAGTTCCACCGGTATCCCAACGTCGGCCACGGCTTCGGCCTCGGCATCGGGACCTCGGCCGAAGGCTGGATCGACAGCGCCGTCGCCTTCTGGGAACAGCACCGATGAACACACCCACCCACCCAACCATCCGAAGGACCACGA
The DNA here is from genome assembly GCA_002441465.1 of Propionibacteriaceae bacterium UBA6238. GTDB lineage: Bacteria > Actinomycetota > Actinomycetes > Propionibacteriales > Propionibacteriaceae > Propionicimonas. The sequence goes on from DJWE01000055.1 coordinate 13,579, forward strand.
CGATGCGCACGATCGGCAGGACCTCTGCCGCGCTGGCGTGCGCCAGCCTGCTGCTCGCCCTCACCGCCTGCTCCGGCGCCCCACCGGGACCGGTCACGCCGCAGCCGCCGGGCAGCCCCGCAACGGCCGGACCCGGAGGAACCCGGATGCCGCCGACGAAGCCCACAGCGTCGAGCGGGGGTGCCACGGTCGCCGTCGCGGCGCCCGACCCGACGCGGTCGCAGACGCTGTACCTGTGGGAGGAGGGCAACGTCCCCGCGACGACCGTCTACACCGAGAACACCGGCGGATACGCCGACGACCCTGACTTCCGCCCCACGCTCACCAGCGTCCCCGTCCCGGCCGGGACGCCGAGCAGCAGCCTCGATCCCTCGCCGGCGACTCCGGCCACCACCACCGACCGGTCGGTGTCAGCCGCGATCACCATGGCCGGCCGGCGCACCCTGGGGGCCTTGCAGGTCTCCAGCATCGGGCTGGGCTGCCAGACGATGACCGGCACCCTGTACGGGCCCGTGTCCAGCAGGGACGACATGATCGGCATCATTCGCAGCGCCGGTGGGGTGCTGCCGGCCGGGGCTGTGGCGGTGCACCCGACCGTGCCCAGCAGCAGGGGGGTGGCGGCGAGCCCCGTGGCTCCGAGGAGGAAGCGGCGTCGACCGTTCGCAGCGGGCGCGCTCGGCTCCGCGTTCCGTGGCTCGTCGGCGTGGTGTGCGTTCATGAGGGCTCCTTCGGGGGGTTCGTGGTGGGGTCAGTTGGCCTGGAACACGTCGGTGAGCCAGTCGTCGTAGGCGGGGATCCAGCCGCCGGTGGCGCCGTAGCCGTGCGGCATGCCGTCCAGGGGGACGGACTCCACGGGGACGCCGGCCTGCCGGAGGGCGTCCACGCAGAGTTCGAACTGGCGGACGAACGGGTCGCGGGTGCCGTAGCTGAAGTAGGTGGGGGGCAGGGCGGCGGAGCGGAACTTCTCCACGTCGGTGGACGCGACGGAGAGGCGTCCGTAGAAGCTGTAGACCATGCCGGCGGCGGCTTCCGCGTATATCTGGTCGAGGGCGTCGGGCCGGTAGTCGGGGTCCAAGGTGCCGCCGTTGACGGCGCCGGCGAAGTTGAGCAACATCTCGCCGGCCAGGATGCCGCCGGCGGAGAAGCCCATGACGGCGATGTCGTCGCCGTCGAGGCCGTAGGCGTCCGCGTGGGTGCGGACGAACCGGACGGCCCGCGCCAGGTCGAGGGCGCCCTCCTGCTGGGTGTAGGGCACGAGCCGGTAGTCGACGACGAACGACTGGTAGCCGCGTCGGCTCAGTTCCTCGGCCACCGGGAAGCCCTCGCGCTGGTTGCCGCGGAAGCGGAACGCGCCTCCGGAGTTGAGGAGCACCGCCCCCTTGACCGTACAACAACACGAGTCCGGACGACAGCGCGAACTTCAGCCTGGCTCTCACTCTCAACCAGAACTTCCATCGCGAGCTCCTGAACGACCTCCTTCCCGCGGTGGAAAGCAAGTACTCCACCCATGCGGAGGACGTCTCGGAGAAGGGTCTCGCGTCCTCTCGCGACCATCGCGGATTCGGCGGCTTCTCCATGGGCGCCGTGGCCACCTGGCGCACCTTCCAGAATGGTTTGGATTACTTCCGCTACTTCCTCCCGATGAGCTGCGGGACGTCGCTGGACCCGGAGAACATTTTCATGGCCGCGCAGGACCGGGACAAAGCCGACTACTTCGTGTGGGTCATCACCGGAACGGAGGACTTCGCCCGAACCTACGACGAAAATAGGGCGAACCTGATGCGGAACTCCCCGTACTTCGCCGAGACCGCAGACGAACAGAACGGAAACTTCGCCTTCCACCTCAAGCAGGGATACTCCCACGACGGGCGCGCGGCGATGGAGTACACCTTCAACGGTTTGCGGTGGTTCTGGAACGGGTGATCGATCAGGGTGGCCGCCACGATTGCGGGTCACCGCAGCGGCGCGGCTGCCATGGACCTGCTGGACGCGGAGGCGGGCCTCGTCCGCCGCCCGCTGACCCGCCAAGACGACGACTGAAAGGGCGTGTGAGGCCCGGCGCGGAGCTGTCCACGGACAGGAGAAGGCGTCCGTTATGTGAGTGACTGCCTTGATGAGCGGGTGACAGGAGGCCGCGCGGTGCGGAGCGACGTGGAGGACCGGGCAGCGCCCGACGTCGACGCGTCCACCTCGCCGATCTCTGTGGGGGATACGGCACTCGGTGCCTTCCGGGGGGCGCGCCGGAGTCCAGACTGTCCCAGAGACAGGGGAGGCGCCGTCGGCGCTTGCCCCTCCCTGTTTCTAGAACTAGACTGTTTTGCCTCATGAGAAATGCACGGATTGCAGAAACGGTCATGCTCGAGCAGGGTCTACGCCGGATCGCGGACCTGCTGCCCCCCACATGGGACGCGACCCTGACCGTCGGCGAGGGCATGGTGGGAGACGTGCTGGTCGTGCTGCGTGGGCCGGCCGGGGTGGGCGTCACCTACAGCATCGAGGCAAGGCGCGCGGGCGGGTGGTCGCTCGCCGGTACGGTCGCGACACTGCGCGAACGCCAGCGGGAGTCGGGGCTTCCGGTCTTGTTCGTCTCGGACTACCTCGGGCCAGCTACGCGCCGTGCCCTGGCCGAGGCGGGGATCAGTTACGTCGACGCGACGGGCTGGGTGCGCTTGGTCTCGGACGACCCGTTGATCCTGCTCACGGGTGAGGGTGCCGAGCGCTCCCCTCGTGCTCCGGAGTCCGCTGCGGTAGTCCGGTTGAACGGGGTGGCTACCAGTCGCGTGATCCGCGCCCTGTCCGAGGTCGAGGTGCCGGTCGGTGTCCGGGAGTTGGCCAGTGTGGCGCAGGTGTCGCCCGGGTCGGTGTCTAAGCTGCTCGTCACTTTGGCGGCTGAGGGGATCGTCGACCGGGACGCCCGCGGCGCCTTGACCGGCGTCCGGCGTCGCTCGTTGCTGCGGCGCTGGGTGCAAGACTACGGATACGCCACCACCAACCCTGGCCTGGGGTACTGGCTCGCGCCGCGGGGGCTGGCCCAGGTCACCGACCGGCTCGCCGGCCAGGATGGTGTGGCGGTCACGGGCTCGGCCGCCGCCCGCCGCCTGCTGCCGCCGGACAAGACATCGGTGGTCCCGTTGCGACTGTTCGCTCTTTACGCGGCGTCGCCCCGCAGGCTGGCTGAGCAGTTGGGCTTGGTGGAGGCGGACGCGGCGACCGCGAACGTGGTCATCGTCGCCCCACAGGACCAGCGGATCCTCCCCCAAGCGGGTGAACCTGTCGCTCTCGCGCCCACAGCGCTCGTGCTGGCGGACCTGTTGACCCTGCCCGGCCGTTCGGACGCCGAGGCCGAGCAGTTGATGGACGCCCTCGCCGCAACCGACCCATCGTGGAAGGAGTGACATGGACGCCGTCGCCCCCGAGTACGTCGCCGCCCGCCGCGTCCTCCTCGACGCCCTCGAAGCAATGACCGACCACCTCCCGAGCCTCATCCTGGTCGGCGCCCAAGCCGTCTACCACCACACCGGCAAGACGGACCTCAACGTGCCCTTGATGACAACCGACGCCGACCTCGCCATTGACACCCGCGGGCTGGCGGACGTCCCCGAGATCGGCGCGGTCCTGCGCGGTGCCGGCTTCGTTCCCGGCCCGAACCCCGGTCACTGGGTCGCAGCCACCGACGTCGCCGTCGACCTCATGGTCGTCCCGCATCAAGCGGGCACGCACCGGGAGTCGGCGCGTGCCGCACGGCTCGCGCCCCACGACAGGCTGACCGCCCGGATCGCCAGAGGCCTCGAGCCCGCCTTGGTCGACCACGAACGCGTCACCATCGGGGCGCTGGAACCGGTCGACGACCGCACGTTCGACCTGGCCATCGCCGGCGCGGCCGCCCTGCTGGTGGCCAAGGTCATCAAGATCAGCGAACGGCTCGGACAGTCCGACCGCCAACCGGACAGGCTCAAGGAGAAGGACGCCCTCGACGCCTTCCGCCTCCTCCAAGCAGTCGCCACCGCCGACCTCGTCCTCGGACTGACCAAGCACCGCAGTGAACCCAACGCCGCGGCCGTCGCCGATGAAGCCGTCCAGATCCTGCGCTTGCACGCGACCTCACCCCGAGGCCGGATCGCGCACCTCGCAGCATCCGCCGCAGGAGGCGACGCCACGGTCGCTCCCGCGTTTGCCGCCCTCTCCAACGACCTGCTGGCAGCCCTGCGATGAGCAACGAACCTTTCGCCAGCGACCCTCTCGTGTCCGCCTACGCTGAGGGGCAGCCTTGGACGCGTGTTCCGCGCGCGTCTGCGGTTCAGAATCATTCCCCACGCATTCCCCACGGCAAGGTGACGAAGTGGCAATCAATCCGCATAAGTCCTTGTCCGGGGGTCATTATGGGCTGACAGAAGAGAGCTTCAACTCCTCTCTCGCGCACAACGATGTATAGTCCCCTGACTACATCAAATCCCCTCTGACAAGGACTTCGGTCCTTCTCAGTTGTGGACTCTCATGGACACGGATGGCCTTCAGAGGCCTCCCATTCCCCACGTATTCCCCACGGTTCCCCACGTATTCCCCACGACATTCGGGGCGTGGGGGACGTTGTGAGGGTCGCCCGCTGTCCA
>DJWE01000072.1:0-88273 GCA_002441465.1 Propionibacteriaceae bacterium UBA6238
AATAATCACCATGCACCAACGGACCGTCGTCCAGTCCCTGCAGTGGCAGCCCGAACAGTGTCTCAGTCACGGTCCCGTAGGAATCCATCGCCAGCGCGCCGGACTCGAATCCGCCGGTGGCCAGCACGAACGCCTCACCGGTGAACTCCCGAGGCGCACCGGCCGTTGCCATCGTGACACCCTTGACCACGCCGTCCTCGACCCGGGCCGAGACCACGCGGGTCCCGTTCACGATCCGGACGCCGGCAGCTTTCGCGAGCGCGGTGAGAGTTTCGTTGAGCCGCATTCCGGGCACCGACGGTGGCGGCAGCGGAATCTCGAACACCGGGTGCCCGAGCTTCTCTGACACGTCCTTCCAGGCGCCGCGGTCCTTCAACCCGAGCACCGCAGGCAGGCCGACGGTCTCGCCTTCGGCCAACTGGGGCTTCAGCGCGGCCGCGAACCGGTCTCGGAAGGCGGGATCGTCGAATGCGCGGGCGTAGACGAGGCCGGAGGAGTCCACCTCGCCGTCGCGAGCGGGCACGTCCACCATCACCGGACGGGCGTCCAGGCGTCCGCCGTCGGGCAGCGGGGTGCGGGCCAGGTTCTCCGCGACCAGTTTCGGGTGGAAGTCCTTCAGCCGGCGCAGGCCGACGATCGCGAGCCGCGCGCCGTCGCTGACGTTCCCGGCGACCATGCTCGGCTGGACCAAGCAGGTGGGACGGATCGCGCCCACCGCCGTGGGCAGCTGGTAGTTGGCCTCGGCATCACCGACCAGGAGATCGGGCAGCAACCCCTTCAGGTACTCGATGCCGGTGTGCACGGCTTCCGCGCCGATCGAGGCATAGGGATGGGACGGACGGGCGGACGCGACCGCGGACAGCGTCAATACCGGGTTCGTGACCCGGTCCGGCGCGTAGCCGAGCACGTCGATGGTGCCCTGGCCGAGCTGGATTCCGCCGATGCCTTTGGTGAGCAGGGTGACGCCCACGCCCGTGCCGGCGAGGCGGTTGGCGGCGACCAGGCCGGACAGGCCGGCCCCGATGACGATCACGCGGCTCACAGGGCCACCTCACTCTCGGGCTGGGGCAGGTGCTCGACGTCGAGCGTGCCTTGGAAGATCCAGTTGTCCAGGGCCGTCTGGCGCACCTGGTCGCCGTACAGGATCGGCCACAACCCGATCCAGCGGTTCTTCAGGAACAGGCGCAGCAGGCCGGTGGCCCGTTCGATGTCGATGTGGTCGGTCTCCAAGGCGATGCCGGTGGCCCGCATCGAGCAGAACCCGCCCTGACAGGGGCCCATGCCGAGGCGCAGTTGGCGGCGCAGGTCGTCGAAGGTGCCCTTGGGCTGGGTGGCGAGTGCGTCGGTGAACATCTTGCGGCTCATCAGCTCGCATTCGCAGATGATCTGGTCGTCGAGCCGGTCGTGCTCGCGGTCCTCGAGGCGGTGGGTGACCAGGTAGTTCTTGCCCGACTCCGAACCGGGGATCATCTCGTCCGCGGTGCGGCAGGCCCGCTTCTCGCCGAGCTTGTCGCACATCGCGTCCACGATGTGTTCGGCCATCAGCCGGTAGGTGGTGAGCTTGCCGCCGCCGATGGTCAGCATGCCGTCCAGCCCATCGCGGGTGGTGTGGTCGATCACGGCCATGCCGCGGCTCATGTGCCGGGTGTCGGCCGCGGCGACCCGATTGTCCTTGATCAGCGGACGCGCGCCCGCCCAGGCGTGCAGTGCGCGGGACTTCCGGAAGCCCGGCACCAGCACTTCGCCGGCGTCCAGCATCTGCTGGACCTCGTTGTGCTCGATCGCCAGGTGGTCGGGGTCGTCGACCTTCACGTCCGTGGTGCCGATGATGCTCACCGTGTGCACCGGCACGAGGATGTCGCCGTCGGCGGGATAGATGCACCGGTTCACGACGCGATTCACCAGCCGGTGGTTCATCGCGACCATGATGCCGCGCCCGGGCACGACGTCCACCGGGTGGGCACCGGCCATGGCGGCGATCTGACCGGCCCAGGGGCCGGCGCAGTTCAGCACGAAACCGCACTCGAGCACGACGTCCTCGCCGCTCTTGAGGTCGGTGCAGTGGACGGCGGCGACCTTCCCGTCCGCGGTGTCGATCTTGGTCACGCGGTGATAGGTGAGGATCTCCGCACCGTAGGCCTTCGCCGAGTTCGCCGCGCCCCAGACCAGCTGCCAGCCGTCCACCGATCCGTCCTGCACCTCGATCGCCCGCTGGATCCGCGGGTTGAGCCGGGGCTCGTTGCGCAGCGCCTCGGCGACGCTGATCTCCCGCGCCGGGACGCCGGTGGCCTTGGCACCCTCGAGGAACTTGTCCGCGAAGGCCGGATCGTCGTCCGGCCCGGTGACGAAGTACCCGCCCGTGGTCTCGATAGCCTGCGCCTGGATCCTGGACAGGATCGCGTTCTCTTGAGCGCACTCGGTCGCGGAGAGTGGGTCGCTGACCACATAGCGCCCGCCGGAATGCAGCAGGCCGTGGAACCGTCCGGTGGTGCCTTGGCCGAGATCGGCTCGCTCCACGAGCACGGTGCTGTACCCGCGCATCGCGACGTCTCGAACCACCCCGGCGCCCGTCGAGCCGCCACCGATGACGACGACGTCAACCGCCAGCTTCCTCACGTAGACCTCCCTGAAGTCATGCGACGCCGGCGCCCCGGGACTCCTCCTCGTGTCCGGGCAGCACACTGCGCGCTTCCTGTGGTCAGGCTAGGAGGCTCGGGGTGAGGTTTCACCTGTGCGGGGCAAGGTCGCCCAGACGTGCAGAGCGCCCCTGCACACGTGGGAAATCGACAGCCACCCCGGGCTCGGACCCGGGCACCGCGAATCCGGGCCCCTGTGTGTCGACTGGTGAAAGTCATCGTCGACGCACGTCAGTCCTGACGAGGTGGCGATCACCCTGCAAACCGGAGAAGACTCTTTGACACTACCTGACGTGGGAGCTAATGTCGCCGTTAGCTCCCACCCCCGTGGCCAGCTATCGTCCCTGAATTCAGATAGGACGAACTCATTTCGAGTGAAAGCGAGGCCTTGTGATATGCGCAAGTGCGCGATCAGTGTCTTCGTAGGGCTTGCCCTGGCACTGGGCTGCCAGGCACCGGTCTCTGCCGCTCCCAGCGGAAGGGTGCCGGAGACCCCACTGGTCGCGAGCGCCCTGGTCGGAACCCTGTCCCTCTCCAAAGGGAGGGCGATGGCGACTGTGGTCAAGCGGGCCAAGAATAAGAACAAGGCCGCATTCATCAAACGCCTGAAGACCCTCAAGAAATCACCCGCCCTGGTCGATATCGTCAACCGGGCAACTGTCAGCCACCGCTTGCTCTACCTCAAGTTCTTTGCGGCCATTGTGAGCCAGAAGAAAGAGAATCGGTTGGTCAGGGCGACAAGAGGGAAGCATTTTGTGATTTCGGGTACCTCTCGTCGTCCCCGGGTGCTGCTGGCCTCCGACGTTTCACCGAACACATCGTCGAACGCCCGACTGGACCACACGGTCTCGCCCAGCGAGATCACCTGCTGGCAGGGCTGGCTCGCGTTCTGGGCGTGGTGGGCCGGGTCTGAGATGACCTGCGTGGCGTTCGGCGCGGCCGTCGGCGTCGGAATGAGCCCGACCGGCCCGATGGCCGTCGGTGGGGGCGTGATCGCAGGGAGCGCGTGCAGCGGGTTGATGAACTACCTCCAGCAGCAGTTCATCGACTTCGAGGATGCATGCAGGAACCTGCCCTCAGCGCAGTCAGGCGGATTCAACATACAGCTCGCGTCAGGCCGGATCGGGGTCGCATGATGAAGCGGACGGATGAACGCGCCGGGATTGGTGCCGTGGCGTTCATGGTTGTTGCGGCCATCGTCGGGGCGGTGTTCATCGGCCTCACCGTCGCAGAGAAGGTGTCGCGGGCAGAGCCCTGGTGGCCGTGGCTGCTGCTTCCGATCTGTGCCGGACTGGTCACCGGCGGGGTGCTGCTGCTGACCCAGCGGGCCCCAGAAGCCGAGACGACTCGAACGACCACCCTGCGTTGGGCGCTGGTCGCAGGGCTCGCGGGCCTGGCCCTGCTCAGCCTCGCGGTCTTCCTGGTCTCCGGCATCGTCTGACCCCAGCCGACTGGTCGGGGTCTGAGCGCGCTTGGCGAGCAGGGAATCCGACCGTTCGGCAGGGGAGGGGTCTAGAGCCGCGCGCGGTCCAGGATGGCGCGCGCGGTGCCCTCGTCCAGCACGAGGTCGGTGGTGGTACCGGCACGGAGCGCGCCGATCACCGCCGGGGCGCGAGACGGGTCGGCGACCACGCAGATCCGTCGCGGCACCCGCTGCAGTTCGGCGGGGGTCAGGCCGGTGGCACGGTCGTTGTAGGAGATGTCGGCGTAGGAGCCGTCCTCGCGCAGCAGGACGGTGCACACGTCGCCGACCACGCCGTCCGCGGCGAGCTGGCGCATGTCGGAGGTGTCCATGTACCCGGCCGTATAGACATGCGAGGGCACCCGTCCCTCCAGGCAGCCGACGCCGAACACGGCCAGGTCGAGCTTCTGGTGCAGCTTCAGCACGTTCTGCACCGACCGCTCCTGCCACATCGCCTGCTTGGTTGCGGCGTAGTCGAAGAACGCAGGGACGGGGAAGAGCACCACCCTCGCGTCGAAGGCGTCCCCGATCGACTGAAGGATCTCGCCGATGTAGGGAATGCCGGAGCTGCGCTGATTGGCCCCTCCGTTGATCTGCACCACGGTCGAGCCGACCAGCGGACGCCGGCCCAGGTGCTTCACCACGTGGGAGAGGGTCACTCCCCACGCGACGCCGATCAACTGATGGTCGTCCACGGCCTCGGTGAACAGGCGTCCGGCGAGCCGGGCAACCTGGTCGAACCGGACGTTCTCGTTCGCGTTCTCCCGCACCGACACCATGTGCACGCGAACGCTGAAGTGACGGCTGATCGCCGACGCCAGCGGAGATTGGGACCCACTGTGGTCGGCCAGGCTGATCCGCACGAGGCCGCTCTCTCGTGCATCCTTCAGTAGGCGAGAGACCGAAGATCGCGAAAGCTTCAGCTGGTGGGCGATGCTCTCCATCGTCTCGCCCTGTATGTAGTAGCGGGAGGCCGCTTGGTACATGTCCTCGTAGCGCTCGTTCAACCTTGCACCCTTCCCGTGCACGTTCGTGCACAGGTCTAGCGCATGCGTTCAAGCGTTAGCAAGATGGGCCTAGCGGGACGGGGTTAGCGGTAGACACGACCCTGCCCACGTCGTCGTGGTTCAGCGGGTACGAAGGAGTCAGATGAACCTCACTGCGGTTGCCGCCGTTGGCGGCGCCGTCGTCCTCGTCAGGGACAGTGAGACATCCGATCCCGCTGGACACCATCACAATCCGCGTCCGAGCCGGCGAGCCTCGGCGGACGCGGTTAGCGCCAAGGCTCCGGTGACCAGCGTGGGTCTCCGCCAAGTCAGTCCGGCACGCTGTTGCGTCGGCTGTCGTCCAGCACACCCGGTCGGCGCTCGACGCCCCCAGCGGGCGATTGGGGCGTGGCACCCCGAGCGGATGTCTGTTCCACTATTCCCATCCGTCTGATCAAAGACAACGAACCATCGCCTGCGTCCTTCGGGACGCCTAAGACTGACACCAGCACTGGTGTCGGAAAGTGAGCCATCGTGACTCTCGGCACGATTTTCCTGTCGGAAACTGTCGGAAGTGCGTTTCTTCTTCTCCTGGGTTGTGGTGTGGTCGCCAACAACCTGCTCGCCAAGACCAAGGGACATGGGTCGGGCACCCTCCACATCAACTGGGGGTGGGGTATCGCAGTGTTCGCCGGCGTTATGGTCTCTTACGCTTCCGGTGCCCACCTGAACTTCGCTGTCACCATGGGCGTCGTCGCCTCCGGTGCCAAGGAATTCGTTCCGGGCATCCCGGTCGATGCTGCGTCGATCTTCACCTACCTCGCCGGCCAGATGGTCGGTTCGTTCATCGGCGCCGTCCTGTGCTGGCTGGCCTACAAGCAGCACTTCGATGAGGACGCTCCTGAAGGCATGAAGCTCGGCGTGTTCTCCACTGGTCCCGAGATCCGCAACTACGCGTGGAACTTCATCACCGAGGTTATCGGCACGTTCGTGCTGGTGCTGTTCGTCCTCGCCCTCGGCCACTGGAACGGCGCCGTGACCGCCGGTCAGCTCGGCTGGCTCGGTGCTCTGCCCGTCGGCCTTCTGGTCGTCGGCATCGGTACCTCGCTCGGTGGCCCCACCGGATACGCCATCAACCCCAACCGTGACCTTGGCCCCCGTATTGCGCATGCCATTCTGCCGATCCCGAACAAGGGTTCGTCGGACTGGTCCTACGCCTGGGTTCCGTTCATCGCCCCGATCGTGGGTGGCGTGCTCGCCGGTCTGAGCGGCGCTGTCCTGCTGCCGACGGTCTGAGTGCTGCGGGTGGGCGGGACCGGTCTCACCGGACCCGCCCACCTGAACCAAAACCCGCCCCCGACGCAAGACAGCGGGCCGGTGGCCGCCGACCCGCTGTCGCAAGAATCATCATCCTCATCGAACAATGACGTGGAAGGAATTATCCATGGCCGACAAGTACATCCTCGCGATTGACCAAGGAACGACCAGTTCTCGGGCCATCGTGTTCAACCACGAAGGCAAGATCGTCTCCGTGGGCCAGAAGGAGCACGAGCAGATCTTCCCGAGGGCCGGCTGGGTCGAGCACAACGCGATCGAGGTCTGGGACGCGGTGCGCGAGGTCGTTGGTGAGGCCCTGGCCAAGGCGAGCCTCAACAAGGACAACATCCAGGCTGTCGGCGTCACCAACCAGCGTGAGACCACCCTGGTCTGGAACAAGGAGACCGGCGTGCCGGTCTACAACGCCATCGTCTGGCAGGACACCCGCACGGCCAAGATCATCGAGGATCTCGGTGGTGGCGACCAGGACAAGTACAAGGCTCGCGTCGGACTGCCGCTGGCCACCTACTTCTCCGGCCCGAAGGTCAAGTGGGTTCTGGACAACGTCGAAGGCGCTCGCGCCGACGCCGAGGCCGGCAAGCTGATCATGGGCAACATGGACACGTGGGTCATCTGGAACCTGACCGGCGGCGTCGACGGCGGTGTGCACGTCACCGACGTGACCAACGCGTCCCGCACCATGCTGATGGATCTGAAGACCCTGAGCTGGGATCCGGAGATCGCGGCTGACATGGGCATCCCGATGAGCATGCTGCCCGAGATCAAGTCCTCCTCTCAGGTCTACGGCTACGGGCGCGAGCAGGGTCTGCTCGGTGGCGTCCCGATCGCCGGCGACCTGGGCGACCAGCAGGCTGCCACCTTCGGCCAGGCGGCTTTCGAGCCCGGCATGGCGAAGAACACCTACGGCACCGGCTGCTTCATGATCATGAACACCGGCGAGGAGATCGTTCCCTCCAAGAACGGCCTGCTCACCACCGTGTGCTACAAGATCGGCGACGACAAGCCGATCTACGCCCTTGAGGGTTCGATCGCGATCACCGGCGCCCTGGTGCAGTGGCTGCGCGACAACCTGAAGATGTTCTCCTCCGCCCCGGAGATCGAGGAACTCGCCGCGTCCGTCGACGACAACGGCGGCGCCTACTTCGTCCCGGCGTTCTCCGGCCTGTTCGCGCCGTACTGGAAGGCTGACGCTCGCGGTGCGATCGTCGGACTCACCCGGTACGTCAACCGCGGCCACATCGCCCGCGCGGTCCTGGAGGCCACCGCCTTCCAGACTCGTGAGGTGCTGGACGCCATGGAGGCCGACTCCGGCGTGAAGCTCGCTGAGCTGAAGGTCGACGGCGGCATGACCCAGAACGAGCTGCTGATGCAGTTCCAGGCCGACCAGCTCGGCGTCCCGGTGGTGCGTCCGGTCGTGGCCGAGACGACCGCTCTGGGCGCTGCCTACGCCGCTGGCATCGCCACCGGTTACTGGCAGGGCGAGGCCGACGTCATCGCCAACTGGGCAGAGGACAAGCGGTGGGAGCCGAAGGCCGACCCGGCCGAGCGCGACCGCCTCTACCGCAACTGGAAGAAGGCCGTCACCAAGACCTTCGACTGGGTCGACGAGGACGTCGAGAAGTGACGTCTCGCTGAAGCGCAGCGACGCCGCCGGAACCTACAGGTTCCGGCGGCGTCGCCGTCTCTCGGCACGATGTCCAGATCCGGTAAAGCAGCGGTTGACAGTACGTCGCGCAGATGCGAGAGTGTTGGTGGATTCGTTACCGAACTTGATACCCACCCCGGGCGTCCACTCACCCTCAAGAATCGGAGAAGCATGCTCACGTCGCGACTCAGCCGCATACTCGTATCCGCCGCCGTGGCGCTGGTGCTGGCCGTTGGCCACCTACCTAGCGCCGCCGCTGCTGCCCCGGCAATCCCGCTCGCGGGAACGCTGCCCGCGGGCACCAGTTCCGCGACGCCGATGACGCCGTCGCAGATCATCGCTGCGGCGAAGAAGCGGGATGCGGCCGGCTTCAAGAAGCGATACGCGAAGCTCAAGACCTCGAAGGCGACCGTGGACGTGGTCAGAGCGACCATCTCCTCGGGCAAGGTCTCGACGTACCTGAAGCTCCTCACCGCCCTGAGCACGAGCAAACAGATCTCCAAGCTGGTGTCGAAGACCAAAGGGAAGCACTTCAAGATCGCGATCACCAAGGACGGCTCGGTCTCGGTGAAGCTCCTGAAGGGCAAGGGGAAGCCGAGGATCCTCAGTGCCGGTCCGCGGTGCTGGAAGGCATGGGTGGCGTGGTACGCGTGGTTCGCCGCCACGTCGGCGCTCTGCTGGGGTGCCGGCGCCGTGAATCCCGGGCTGGGTATTGCCTGCGCCCTGGTTCTCGGCGTGATCAGCTTCACCCTGGTCGACTTCAACAGCGCGTGTACGAGCGCCCCGTCGATGGCCGTTCCGGTCGGCGTGAGAAGGTTGTCCGGTGAGTAGCCAGCACCCCACCGGCGGGCTTCGGCCCGGCATCCTGGCCCTTCGCGTGGTGATCCTCGTGGCGGCTGTCGTCTACGTCTGGGTCGTCGTCACGCAGGTCCTCAACGGCACCGTGTTCTGGCCGTCCGTCCTGGCCAGCGTGGCCATCATCGTCGTGGTCGGTGGCGGCTGGTGGCTGACCGGACGACGCGAGCGGGTGCTCGCGCAGAGCGACCCCGAGGCGGCTGAGCGCTATCGGATCCGGACCCGACGGTGGAGCCTGCTGATCTCGGCGGTCGGGCTGCTCATTCTCGGGCTCGTGCTGGTCTTGCTCTACACCTGAGCCGGTCGAGGGCTGTCGATCAATCCGGAGTGACCAGGTCCGGGAGCGCGAGGTAGGTGTAGGCCGTTCCTGGATCGGTGGAGGACCCATAGGCTCCGGCCACCTGAACCCGCACCACTCCGGTCGGGTTCGGCGGCGCGATCACGACGAGCTTGGTTGAGGTGCTGGAGACCACTTCCGCCGTCTGAGCGCCGAAAGTGACCGCTGTGACGCCGTAGAAGTTGCGACCCCTGAGGGTCACGGTGGCCCCGCCCTCACTGAGCCCGGACACGGGCGACATGGTGGTGAGTACGGGGGCTGAGCCGACCCGATAGGCGTAGTGGGTGGACGACTTCACCGCGGAGGCGCCGTAGCGGTTCATCACCCGGACGTCCACGCTGCCTGCGGCGTGCGTCGGGACGGTGACGTAGATCCTCCGCGACGACGCCACGTGCAGGGCGAGGCCTGGCGAACCGTCGAACTCGACTGAGGTCACCTTCGACAGGTACTTGCCGGTGATCTTCAGCCGCGTCCCACCGATCGTGAGGCCGCTGCCCGAGGACAGCTTCTTCACCTTGGGCGGGTGACCGTAGGCGAACCGGCCGGCGGCGACCTTCGCCGACGAGCCGGCTGGCGTCTTGACCCGGACGGACACGGGGCCGCTGGAGTGCGACGGGGCGATCACCCGGAGCTCGGAATCGGACACGACCGTGACCGAACGGGCCTTACGGCTGCCGAACCGAACCGACGTCGTCGCGCTGAGATGGGAGCCGGTGATCGTCACCGCGGTGCCGCCGCCCGTCGACCCGGCGGTGACGGAAAGGGCCTCGAGGACCGGGCTCGGCTGGTAGGTGTAGGTGACGTCCCGATTGGAGTCGGACAACTCGGTGATCACCTGCACGGACACGGCCTCGGCGCGGCTGCGGGCGGGCACGGTGACCTTCAGGGTCGAGGCCGAGACCACGTCCACCTTCGTCGCAGGGACACCGTCGAACAGCACTGCCCGGACGCCCCAGAAGTTGCTCCCGGTGATGGTGATCCGCTGGGTCGCGGCCGTGGCTCCGATCGAGGGGCTCAGCGACCGCACCTGCGGCGCGATCGCAAGCAGCCGGTCGGGCGTCTGGGACGGGTTGCCGGAGATCCGTCCGGTAAGGCTCATTGCGAGCGCACGGTCGCTGACCTTGGTCGCATTCCAGGACGGATGGGCGGCGAGAATCAGCGCGGTCGCGCCGGCCACGTGTGGGCTCGCCATCGACGTGCCGGACATGACCGTCGGGCTCGAGCCGAAGGCGGAGGCGGACTCGATCGAGACCCCCGGCGCGTACAGATCGACGCAGCGTCCGTAGTTCGAGAAATCGGCGCGGACGTCGCTGCTGCCCGAGGCGGCCACGGTCAACGCGCTCTTCGCTGAGGCCGGCGAGGCGTCGCAGGCGTCCGCGTCGTCGTTGCCCGCAGCCACGACCACGGTGACGCCTTCGGCGGTGAGCCGCTTGACCGCGTCGTTCTCCGCCTTGTTGTAGGCCCCGGTAAGGCTCAGGTTCACCACGGCGGGTTCGCCGCGACGATGATCCTCGAGGATCCAGTTCAACCCCAGCACCGTCCAGGCCGAGTCTCCGTTGCCCGAACAGTCGAGCACCCGCACCGGAACCAGCGTCGCCTGCTTGGCCACGCCGTGAGTGCTGCCGCCCACGATGCCGGCCACGTGGGTGCCGTGGCCGTTGCAGTCGGCGGTGCCCCGTCCGTCCGGCACGAAGGAGACGCCGTCGGCGACGCGGCCGGTGAACTCGGCGTTGTCCGCGTCGATCCCGGTGTCGACCACATAGACGGTGACCCCGGCACCGGTCTGGTTCGCGGTGTACCGCTCGTCCAGCGGGACGCGGGTCTGGTCGATCCGGTCCAGACCCCAGGGCGGGTTGGCCTGGGTATCGGCCATCCGCACTCTGGTGTCCTTCTGCACGTAGGCCACCGACGGGTCGCCGGCCACGGCCTTCGCCTCGGCAGCGGTGAGTTCGGTGACCACCGCGTCGAGTCCCTCGACCGAGCGAGCGTCACGCTCACCCAGTGCGTTGTCCGGATCGACGTCGGCCCGGAACCCCACGATGTAGGTGGCTGCGGGGCCTGACGGGGCGGCGTCGAGGTCGGTCACCGCGGTGGGCTCGGCGGTCGGCTCCTCGGACGGGGTCGCGGTGGCCGCCGGGCTCGGGGACTCCTCCGAGGCTGTGTCGGGCGGAGACTGGGTCGCTGTGGCAGAGGCCGTGGGAGCCGGAGAGGTCGCGGTTGCGGAGGCCGTCGGCTGCGGAGTGGCAGCGGGCTCGGCAGGCGCGGAGGGGACGTCGGACGCACTGGGAGAGGGGGCAACAGCAATAACGGTTTCGGCATACGCCGGAACCGGTTGCGGCACACCGAGCACGGCGAGCGCGAGCCCGCACACAAATGCCCCCCCGTGCAGTTTCGTCAAGGCTCCCCCCGAAGCACTGGAAACTACTTGGGGAGGAGTCTACGCGATCCGCGAGACATCCGCTCCCGTATACGCCGGGCCCATCGCGGCAGGTCGGTCCAGGACGAGAGAGCCCCGGAGCGCAGAGGGCGCTACCGGGGCTCTCCCGGGCCGGACTAGGACGGCCAGTTGCTGTTTGTGCCGCTCACCCCGTCACAGGTCACGGTGATCCAGTTGGCGCCGAAGTAGTTCGGGCTCTGCCGGGTCTCGTTAGGCCCCTGCACCCAGCTCACGCCGAAGGCGCCGTAGTCGCTGTTGGTCACCCGGCAGGTCACGTTGCCGGGGAAGTTGGCCGTGGTGACCACGACGTAGTGGCAGCGGGACGACGTGCAGGTGGAGGTGTTGATGGCGGCGCCAGCCGACACCCGTACCGACGGCGCCGGAGCTGGCGGTGGGGCCGGGGCGACGTAGGTGTAGCGGTCGGACGCCACCACCGGCGAGGTGCCGTACTTGCCGGTCACCCTGACGTCCACCGTGCCGGCGGCGTGCGCCGGAACGGTCACCGAGAGGACGTTCGCAGCCGGGGCGGTGAAGGGCGCGGCCACCCCGCCGACGCTCACCGAGGTGATGCCGGAGAAGTTCGAGCCGGTGATCTTGATGACGTTGCCACCGGCAGTCGGGCCTGAAGTGGGTGACACTGAGGCAATGCTCGGCAGCGGGTGCGCCAGGTAGGTGAACGTGGCACCGGCGGCTGCAAGCGAAGCGCCGTACTTGTTCCACACCTGTACCGCGACCCGACCGGCGGAGTGTGCGGGCGCGGTCACGACGAGCTTCGTCTTGGAGGCGAGGGTCCAGGGGGCCGCGACACCACCGACCTTGACCGCGGACGTTGCCGTGAATCCGGTTCCGATCACCGTGATCTTGGCGCCACCCTCAACCCACCCCGAGGTGGGGCTGAGCGAGGTCACCGTCGGTACGTTGCCGTAGGTGAACCGGCCCCGCTTCGACTTCGCCGAGGTGCCCGACGCTGCGACGATGCGGACGTACTGACGGCCGGAGTTCTTCGGTGCCGTCACGCTGAGCTGAGTCGCTGAGGCCACCTGCAGGCCGGTCCCTGCGACCTTGCCGAACAGGACCTTCGTGACGTTCTGGAACCTGCTGCCGGTGATCGTGACTCGCTGGCCCCCGTTCTTGCTGCCCAGGGTCGGGCTCATCGAGCTGATCGAGGGCGCCTTCTGGTAGGTGAACCGCGTCGCCGTTCCTGAGCGGCTGAGGGCGGAGTAGACCCGCACGGCGACGGTCTGCGTACCGGAGTGTTTCGGCGTCCGCACGGTCAGGCCGGACGACGTCGACAGACCCGTGCCGGTCTTCGAGCCGAAGGTGACTCGGGTCACGTCGTAGAGGGCCGAGCCGACGATGGTGACTCTCTGCTTGCCCTTGGTCACGCCGGTGTTCGGAGTCACCCGGATCACCCGCGGCGCGATGCTGAGCAGACGGTTCGGCGAACCGTACTCGGCCACGTCACCCCCCACCACGTTTGGCACTGCCATCGAGAGCAGCCTGGCCGACACTGCGGCGGGCGTCCACGCACGATGCTTGGACAAGATGAGCGCGGCGACGCCGGCCACGTGAGGCGAGGCCATCGAGGTGCCGCTGAGGTACTGAGAACCACTGCTGCCCCCGTACGCCGAGAGGATGTCCCGGCCGGGTGCGAACAGGTCGAGGCAGGATCCCTGGTTGGAGAAGGATGATGCGTAGTCGTCGAAGTCCGTGGCGCCGACCGTGAGGGCGTTCGGGGCGGAGGCCGGGGAGTAGTTGCAGGCGTTCTGACTGTCGTTGCCGGCGGCCACCGCCACCGTGACGCCGTCGGCGATCAGCCGCTGCACGGCATCGTTCTCGGCCTGGCTGTAGAGACCGCCAAGACTCATGTTGACCACGGCCGGAGTGCCGTAGACGTGTTGTCCCACCACCCAGTCCATCGCCGCGATGACCATCGACGTCTCGCCACTGCCGCCGCAGTCCAGCACGCGGACCGGAATGAGGCTGACCTGCTTCGCCACCCCGTACCTGGTGCCGCCGATCGTTCCGGAGACGTGGGTGCCGTGGCCGTTGCAATCCCAGGTTCCCAGACCGTCGTACACGCCGTAGGCGCCCGGCTTGACCCGACCCGCGAAATCCGTATTGGTGTAGGCGATTCCGGTGTCGATGACGTAGGCGTCGACACCGGCTCCATTCGCGTAATAGGTGTAGGTGTCGTCGAGGGCGGAATCCGACCCGTCGAGGCGATCCAGACCCCACGGTGGCGACGACTCGGTGGTGCTGGCCGTGACCGGCGCGTCCGCTTCGACGTACTTGATCTCTGGACGCTTCCTCAGCGCTTTGCTCTGGCTCGGGGTGAGGTTCACCACCGCAGTACCGAGGTGTGACTGCGAACGGACCCCCGTGGCGCCGGCACTCTCGAGAACCTGCGTACGTTTGGCGGCCGCGAGGTGGGACCGGAACCCGACGATGTAGGTCTTCTGGCCCGCAGCCGGCGCCGCGGTCTGGGTGAGCGGCACGCCCGGTCCCTTCGCGGCGGGGCCCGCCGCCGGTGCGGCTGGAAGCGGTGCCGCCGCCGCCGGTGCTACGGGAATGATGGCTGTGGCGGTGAGGCCCAACCCTAACAAGAGCATGCCAAGCCGTGGTGCGCGCATCGATTGCCCCCTCCATTGCGTCGCGTGGCGGCATTCTAGGATCGCCGGGCAGGCGGACGGACGGTTTTCGCAGAAACGTGGCTGACCACGGTGATTCGAGCGGGAAGCGCCAGCGACATTGGGGAATTCCGATCAGGCAGCTCCGTCCGCCTGACGCCGCTTAGGGGGTTTTCACCGCCATTTCCGCGATACCACCCCGGTAGGTGCCCTTGCCGATCGAGGGGAGTTCGGAGAAATAAACCAACAGAAAACGGGTCTCCACCGGCTGAGACGGGGTGAGCGCGAACGTCAGCGGAGCGTCCTTCACCTCGACCATCATCTCCCATTGGCCGACCGTCTTCATCGGGGCCGACTCGACCGGCTTGGCCGGCACCCGCAGTTCCACGGCAGCACCGGGATCCTCGAGAGTGACCTCGACGCTGACCACGGTGCGGGTCTGTCCGAGGTCGAGCACCAGTCCGACACCGGGCTTGCGCCCGCCGAACGTCGCCGTGGAGTACTTCTCCGTCCGCCAGATGGTGCTCGCGTCCCCGTCGACGGCGAGCTTGGCCTTGCGGCCGTTCTCGGCCGCGTCGCCGCCGTCCGCCTTGGGATCGAAGATGGCCACCTTCGCGACCGTGACCGCCGCGGCGGGCGGGGGAGCGGAGGGTCCGGGGGCCTGGACGTTCAGGGCCACCGCGGTCACGACCGCGATCACCACCACCAGAACCAGACCGCCGAGCAGCAACGGCACCCTGCGCGAGGGCTTCGCGAGCACCGTCGACTCCGACGGCGACCGCAGGCCCGCCGGCGGAGGAACCGGGGTGAACGAGTCGCCGCGGCTCAGCGCCTCGTCGACGAACGGCTGGGTCTCCTCGCCGGGCTCGATGTCGTCGAGATCGTCGTACGGATCGGCGCCCGGCGGGGCTGCGTTCGGCTGCGACGCGGAGCCGGTCTCGTCCTCGTCGAGGACCGCGCTGGAGCTGAAGCGGCTCGCGGATGCCGGCGTGGGCTGCGGCGGGGCGACCTGCGAGACCGGCGCGGGTGGCGCGTCGTCGGCGTCCGGGTCGAGACCGGGGTGCAGTCGCGCCTGCAGGTCGTGGGCTGCGCCCATCGGGCCGAGCACCAGCGACAGTTGGGTGGTCACGTCCTGCGCGGTGAGCAGCCGGGACGCGTGCCCGCGCGGGACGGCGGAAAGCAGCCGGTCCACCACGTGATCGACAGCGGGCGCGACCCCGCCGCGGACCTCGCTGGGCAGCACCCAGTGGCCCTCGACCACGGGGGCGGCCGGCAGACCGTATTGGTCGCCGCCGGGCCAGCGGGCGACCAGGCAGGCGTAGAGCATCTGGCCGAGCGCACGGACGTCGGCGGCCTCGCCGGACAGGTGCGCCGGGGCTTGCGTGGCGTCGGTGAGCGCACTGCCCAGGACCTTCACGTTGCCGGTGGAGGTGATCAGGACGGTGGCCGGATTGAGGTGCCGGTGGTAGTGGCCCTGGGCGTGCAGCCCGATCAGCCCGTCCGCGACCTCACGAATGATCCAGGCCGCCTCCACACCGGTCAGGGGACCGCCGCGCAGCACCTTCTCCAGCGTTTGCCCGGGCGCATACTCGTAGACCAGGCAGGGGCCCACCCCGGGTTCGGCCTCCACCTCGTCCAGGACGCGGAGGAACCGGGAATCGGTGGCGAGGGCCGCCTCGCGCGAGGACGCGAGCACCTCGGCGGTGGTCGGGTCGGCGGCGTCCAGCAGGTGCACCAGCACCGGGCGTCCCAGGACGAGATCCTCCGCGCGCCAGCTCTGGGCCCGGTTGTGCACGGCCAGTTGCTCGATCAGGCGGTATCGACCGCGGAGCACCCGGCCGCCGCCGGCCGCTTCCGCTTCGGCTTCCGGCGTCCCCGCGATCGGGGGCAGGGGCAGGTCGAGCAGCGCGGACGCCGGCGGTGCCGGGGCCACCACGGGCACGAAGACGCCCACCCCGTCAGGGTCGGGCACCGCCTCCGGCGGGGTGGACGGGATCGGATCGACCGAACCGCTGTCCTCGATCTCCGCGATCGCCTCCGCGGCGTCGGTCTGGCCTTCGTCCCCCTTCGAGCGGCGCAGCTGCTCCAGCAGCGCCGTGGTCTCGGGGATGCCCAGGCGCTTCGCGGCGAAGAAGAAGACGAGCACGGCGAGGACCCCGGCGAGGGCCAGGCCCGCGACCCGCAGCAGCAGGTTCGGGTATCGCTCCGACCACCAGGTGATCGCCCAGGCCAGCGCCGCGGCAGGGACGGCGGCCGCCAGCAGGCGGACCAGGTGCGTGACCGTCTCGCGACCCGGCAGTTCGGGCAGGTGGCGACGCAGGACGGCGTGGGTGAGGAACACGCCGACGATGTAGGACAGGCTGTAGGCGAGCGCCAGCCGGGCCGCGACGGTGGTCGGGTCGTGCCAGGGCAGCGCCAGGGCCAGAGCCGCCACCGCGTTCGCGCCGCTGATCCAGATCTGCAGGATGAACGGCGTCCGGGTGTTGTCCATGGCGAAGAACGCCCGCAGGTAGAGGTACTGGATGGTGAACGGCACCAGGCCGATCGCGAAGGCCATCAGCGCCCAGGCGATGTAGATGTAGTCGTGCGCGCCGGTGCCGTTGCCGAAGGCGAGCCGGGTGACCGGATCGGCCAGGACGAGCAGGCCGACGCTCGCCGGCAGCAGGAAGGTCGTGGCCAGGCGCAGCGCGCGGTTCGTCTCGGCCGCCACCCCGGAGCGATCGCCGGCCACGGCGTAGCGGGACGCGCTGGGCAGCATCGCCGTGGCCAGGGACACGGTGAGCAGTGAGTGCGGCAGGATCCAGATCAGATAGGCGTTCTGGTAGACCGTCCAGCCGCCGCCGCTGGCGACCGATGCGCCGGACGCCGTCGCTCCCGAGGCCAGGTTCGCGACGAGCATCTGGACCAGCGTGGTCAGCGCCACGTAGCCGACCATCCACTTGGCCACGTGGAAGGTGCGGCCCAGGCCCGTCCCCTTCAGGTCGAAGCGCGGACGGTAGGTGAACCCGGCCCGCTTCAGGAACGGCACCAGCACGATCGTCTGGACGATGATGCCCAGCGTCGAGCCTCCCGCCAGCAGCCAGGCCTGGGGGACGGTGAACGGCGCTCCGGAGAGCGCGGTCTGGTTGCCCCAGATGGTCAGGTAGAGGGCGAAGACGCCGATCGAGACCACGTTGTTGGCGATCGGCGCCCACATCATCGGACCGAACTTGTCCCGTGCGTTGAGCACCTGACCGATCAGGAAGAAGACCCCGTAGAAGAACAGTTGCGGCATGCAGATGTAGCTCATCAGCAGCAGCGAGGCCCAGTGCTCGGCCATGTCCGGAGCGGTCCACGCGCGCGCGAACATGCTCATCACCAGGGGTGTCGAGACGGTGACCACGACGGTGAGCGCACCGAGAGCGATCACGAAACCGGTGATGATCCGGTCGACGAAGGCCTTGCCGCCGTCCTCGTCGTGGGTGACCGCGCGGACGATCTGCGGCACCAGGACGTTGTTCAGCGTGCCGCCCGCGAGCAGCAGGTACAGCGTTGTGGGCACGGTGTTGGCGTAGTTGAACGCCTCCACCTGCCGGGTGCCGTTGCCGAGCACGAATGCGATCAGCATGGCCCGGATCAGGCCGAGGACGCGCGAGACCATCGTTCCGGAGGCCATCACGGCCGTGGCGTTGATCAGCCGGCGACCCCCGGCGTGAGCGTCGCTCATGCGCTGCTCTCCGCGGTCTGCTCACTCGCCGTCCGGCGCCGGACCTGACGGATCCGCCAGGCGGTGGCCCCGACCAGGACGAGTGCGGACGCCCCGACGATGATCCAGGCGACGACGCCGAGATCGGTGACCTCGATCGTGATCGCGATGTCGGGAGTCACCCGGCGTCCGCTCTCGGTGGCGGCGTAGGCGGCCGCGGTGACGACGCCGTTGGAGGTGGCCTCTGGCCGGATGTTGACCGTGACGCTCTGGTTGGGCTGGACGGTGACCAGATCCGAAGGCGGCACCCGCAGCCGTTGCGGGTTGTTGGACCTGACCATCACCTTCACCCGGATCGGCTCGTCGAGATTGTTGGTGACCGTGACCGGGAACTGGTTGGCTCGCGAGGACATCACGAATCGGGCGCTCGCGTCCAGCCCGACCGACTTGCCCAGCTCAGGCATGCCGACGAGCTCGTTCATTCCCTCGAGCTGCTCGTCGAAACCGCGAGAATCGCCCACCCAGGCGGAGGCAGCCCCGCGCGTGACGGCCGCGTCCGACTGGTCGGACAGGGAGGAGTCGGGGGCGAGTTCCGCATGGGCGGTGAAATCGCTCTCCAGCCTGCCCAGCGACTCGAACTGGGCTTGGGTGAGACGTCCCGGCTTGGTCGAGACGAAGCTCACCCTGCGCACGCTGGGTGTCGAGGCGAGCAGGTCGTCGAGCGGCCGGCGGACCATCCAGGCGGTGGTCGCCGCGTCGTCCTGTTCGAGGTCGGAGGCGCTGGTGAGCAGCCGGACCTCACCGCCGGATCGCGCGATCACGGTGGTGGCCAGGGCGAACTGGGTGCGCAGGTTGTTCGCCTCGTCCGCGTTGCCGGGGACGGCGGCCGAAGCCGCCAGCACCAGCGGGGTCTCCCCGGACCCGGACTGCAGGGCGCCGGCCCGGACGGCGTTGCGCGCGATCACCGCATCGACGCCGGAATCGGCGAGGAAAGCGTCCGTCGCCGCGGACAGCGCACCGCCGGCCGGCACGGCTACGACGGGGAGATCGTCGAGTCCGGTCACCGCGTCCGCGGCCTGCTCGGCCCGGCTCACCACCAGGTTGTCGCCGGCCAGCCGGGCGCCGGTCAGATCCGGATTGGCGAACAGCGTGCGTCCGCCGGCCGTTCGATCCAGATCCTCGAAGCGCTCCAGCCATTGGCTGGCCGCGCCCTGTCCGGTGCCCGGCTTGGCGCCGTCGTCGGTCTGCACCTGGTAGCCGTCCGCCATGTCGCGCACCTCGTCGAGCAGGGCCGGATCGATCAGCCAGCTCATTCCGGGACGCGCGGCCGCATCGAGCAGCGTCGACAACCGCCCGGTGAGCTCCTCGCGCAGGGAATCGTTGCGGAACAGGTTGTCGACCAGTTTGGTCGGTGGTGCCGAGAGCAGCACGATCGAGGTGACCGGCACCTTGTGCTTGCCGGGGATGGGGACGTAGGTGCGCAGCTGGCCGGCCGTGCGGTAGTCGCCGGTCGGGCTCGCCGCGGCGATCGCATCGGCGCCGAAGGCGAATGCCGCGCCACGGGTGTCGAAGCCCAGGTCCGCGATCGTGGCCCGCAGCGTGACCTGGCTGGTCTGCCCGGGCACGAACGCCCCGGTCGAGGTGGTGACCACCAGGTAGTGGTCCGCGCTGATCGGCAGCCGCTGGCCGAGGATGTTGTTGCCGTTGGCCAGGCGCAGCGTGGACAGGCTTTCGATCGGATCGCGCGAGCGCCACAAGATCACCTGGACGCCGTAGGCGTCCACGCTGCCGGTGTTGGTCAGTGAGCCTTCCAGCGTCACCGTGTCCTTCGCGCCGTATCCGGAGACGGTCAGGGAGGTCATCGTGAAAGTGAGCTGCGCCTCTGCGGCCTGCACAGGAGACGCAGTCCAGGCGAACAGCCCAGCCACAGCCGTCACCCAGGCCAGCAGGAGGGCCGGCGCACGTTTCCTTTCCCAGGAGCGGCGGATCACCGTCCCATCGTAGGGGGAGGGGGCGGACGGCCCGTCCGCGCCACCCCCAGCACCGGCCGCGCGACGCCTGCGCGCCCGGCGGCGGACCGAGGCCCGGTAGAGTGTGCGGTCGTGCCCAGCCTGACCGACGAGCAACGCGCCGCGCTGGCGAACGTACTGGCCGCGGGCCCGCGAGTGCGCCGGCTGGCGAAGGCCTTCGAACAGGCCGGACACGAGCTCTACCTGGTTGGCGGTTCGGTGCGGGACGCGCTGCTGGGCCGGCTCGGCAACGACCTCGACTACACCACCTCGGCCCGTCCGGACGAGATCGAGGCCCTCGTCCGCACGGTCACCAACGCGGTCTGGGACGTGGGCCGGGCCTACGGCACGATCGCGTGCAGAATCCGCGAGAACGACGGCACCGAATGGGTGGTCGAGATCACCACCTTCCGCGCGGACAGCTACGTCGACCACACCCGCAAGCCGGAGGTGATCTTCGGTGACCATCTCGGCGGCGACCTGGTCCGGCGCGACTTCACCGTCAACGCGATGGCGTTGCGGGTCTCCGACGGGGAGCTGCTCGACCCGTTCGGTGGACTGTCCGACCTGGTCACCGAGGTGATCCGGACGCCGGCCGCCGCCGAGCTGTCGTTCTCCGACGATCCGCTGCGGATGATGCGTGCCGCCCGGTTCGTCTCGCAGCTCGGCTTCCACCCCGACCCGGACGTGGTCACGGCGATGACCGAGATGGCGTCCCGGATCACGATCGTCTCCGCCGAGCGGATCCGGGACGAGCTGGTGAAGCTGCTGCTCACCGACAATCCGCGTCCGGGCCTGAACCTGCTGGTCGACACCGGGCTGGCCGAGATCGTGCTGCCCGAACTCCCCGCGCTGAAGATGGAACGTGACGAGCACAACCGGCACAAGGACGTCTACGAGCACACCTTGACCGTGCTCGACCAGGCGATCGAGCTGGAACGGGACCGCGGTCACCAGCCGGACCTGGTGAACCGGCTGGCGGCGATCTTCCACGACATCGGCAAACCGAAGACCCGGCGGTTCGAGCCGGGCGGGAAGGTGTCCTTCCACCACCACGACGTGGTCGGGGCGAAGCTCGCCACCAAGCGAATGCAGGCACTGCGTTTCTCCAGCGAGGAGACGAAGGCGGTCGCGAAGCTGGTGGAGCTGCACCTGCGCTTCCACGGCTACGCCGAGGGCGAGTGGACGGACTCCGCGGTGCGCCGCTACGTCCGCGACGCCGGCGATCAACTGGAGCGGCTGCACATCCTGACCCGCTCGGACTGCACCACACGCAACGTGCGCAAGGCGCAGAGGCTGCGCCGTGCCTACGAAGAGCTGGAGTGGCGGATCGACGAGCTCTCCGCGCAGGAGGAGCTGGACGCGATCCGTCCCGATCTCGACGGCACTCAGATCATGGCGGTGCTCGGCATCGGGGAGGGCCGCGAGGTGGGCCAGGCCTACAAGTTCCTGCTGGAGCGCCGGATCGAAGAAGGGCCGCTGGGCGAGGAGCGGGCCGTGCAGGAACTGAAGGACTGGTGGGCCGGCCGTGCGGCGAACCCGGGGGAGGCCCGGTGAGCACTGCGCTCGCGTCGCTGCGTCCGGCGGGAGTGGTGTTCGACTGCGACGGGCTGTTGATGGACACCGAGCCCTGCTGGACGGTCGCGGAGACGGCGGTGTTCGCTGCACGCGGCCTGCCCTACGGTCCGGCGGAGAAGGCGTGGTTCATCGGCAAGAGCGTGCCTGCGACCGCGCAGATGATGGCGGAGATCTTCGGCGAGGTCGGGAACGAGGCGGCCATCCAGGCAGAGGTTCTGGGCAGTGTCGAGGACGTGATCCTGCACCAGGCCGAACCGATGCCCGGCGCCTTGGAGCTGGTCGAGTTGTTGCGTCCTCGGATACCGATCGCCGTGGCCAGCAACTCCCCGCGGGCGGTCCTCGACGTGGCACTGGCCAGGGCCGGGCTGTCGGACAGCTTCGGCGCGGTGGTGGCCGCAGACGAGGTGCCCGTGCCCAAGCCCGGACCCGATCTCTACCTGGCCGCGTGTGCGCTGCTGGGCGTCCCCGCTTCGGCCAGTGTGGCGTTCGAGGACAGCACCACCGGCGTCGCCGCCGCGCTTGCTGCGGGGATGACCGTGGTGGGCGTGCCGTCGCTGGACCACCCGGAGTTTCCCGCGCACCTGGTGCTGGCGAGCCTCGCCGATCCTGAGCTGCTCGTCTGGGCCGAATCGCTGTAGCCCGCCGTCGGCGCCGATCCGTCCCGAACGAGGGAATACTTAGCTGAACTAATGAGTTAAGCTAAGCATATGGAATCGATCCAGCACCTCGCCAACGACGTGCGGATGGCCTGTCAGCAGGTGAGCCGCCGGGTTCGGTTCGAGTCCGGTGCCGAGCTTGCGCCGCACCATGCCAGCGTCTTGTTCAAGCTGTTGGACGGGCCGCGGACGCCGGGTGAACTGGCCGAGCTCGACCGGGTGTCGGCGCCGTCGATGACCAAGACCGTGACCTGTCTGGCCGAGCGCGGGATGGTCGCCACGCAGGACAACCCGGCCGACGGGCGCTCGAAGCTGGTCGTGCTGACCGACGCCGGACGCGCGCTGCTGGACGCGACCGTCCGCGCTCGCGACGACTGGATGGTGCGCAAGCTGCAGGGATTGACCAAGGACGAACTGACCGTGCTGAAGGAGGCAACGAGATTGCTGAACCGGGTGTTGGAGAAGTGAGCGCTGCGGTGGCCACCGAGCGGGTGACGATGTTCGCCTCGCTCGGCATCCGCAACTACCGGCTGTTCTGGACCGGTGGGCTGATCTCCAACATCGGCACCTGGATGGCCCGCGTGGCCCAGGACTGGCTGGTGCTGACGATCCTGACCGCGAACTCTGCGTCCGCGCTGGGCATCACCACCGGCCTGCAGTTCCTGCCGATCGCCCTGCTCGCGCCCTACGCCGGTGCGGTGGCCGACCGAATCCCCAAGCGTGCGCTCCTGATGTACACCCAGGCCGGGCAGGCCGCGGTCGGGCTCGCCCTCGCCGGGTTGACCCTGGCCGGGTGGGTGCAACTGTGGCACGTCTACCTGCTCGCCTTCCTGCTCGGCGTCGCCGCGGCGTTCGACGGCCCGGCTCGGCAGGCATTCGCTCCCGAGATGGTCAGCGAGCGGCTGATCCCCAACGCGGTCGGGCTGAACACCACCTCGTTCAACGGTGCCCGCCTGATCGGGCCGGCGGTGGCCGGACTCACCATCGCGTGGTGGGGGGTCGGGCCGGCCCTGCTGATCAACGGGCTGAGCTTCCTCGCGGTGCTGGTGGCGCTGGCCATGATGCGGGACGAGGATCTGTTCGCGGTGCCGCTGGCGAAGCGCAGCCACGCGGTGCGAGACGGACTGCGCTACGTCCGCGCGCGTCCGGACATCATCCTGCTCATGTTCATCGTGTTCATGCTGGGCACGTTCGGGATGAACTTCCAGATCACCAACGCGTTGATGTCGACCGCCGTGTTCCACGCCGGCGCCGAGTTGTACGGCCTGCTCGGTTCGATCCTGGCGATCGGATCGCTGTCGGCCGGGCTGCTGGCCGCACGTCGGACGCGGCTGCGGCTGCGCCTGATCATCGGCGCCCTGGCCGGTTTCGCGATCGCCTCGACCGGGCTCGCGCTGGCGCCGGGGTTCTGGTGGTACGCCTTCTTCCTCGTCCCTGCCGGGCTCACCGCCTTGACCGTGATGACGGCAGCGAACGCATCGGTGCAGTTGGCCACCGAACCGGTGATGCGAGGTCGGGTGATGGCGATCTACCAGGCCATCTTCCTGGGCGGGACGCCGATCGGCGCCCCGTTGATCGGCTGGGTCGGCGACGTCTGGGGCCCGCGCTGGACGCTGGCCATCGGCGCGATCGCCTGCGCCCTCACCGTCGTGGTCGCGGTCGGCTACATCGTCCGTCAGTCGGGCTGGCAGGTGCTGCCCTGGGTCCATCCCGATGAGGACGTCGTCCCCGAGCTCCTCGACGAGCCCCGCTGACCCCGCCGCTCCGAATCCCTGGGGACGGTTCCTAACCCGGTCCACCCTCGGTCCACCGGACCGGGGACGGTTCCTAACCCGGTCCATCCTCGGCGCGGACCGAGTGAGGAACCGTCCCCAAGGTCGCGGACCGAGTTGAGAACCGTCCCCGCGGGCCGGAAGCCGGGGGGTCAGGCCTCGCGGGAGGCGAGGAACTCCTCGCGGACCTGCTTGCGCAGCACCTTGCCGAGCATCGAGCGCGGAAGGTCGTTCAGGGTCACGATCTCGCGCGGCACTTTGTAGCCTGCCAGGCGCTCGTGGCACCACGCTTTGAGGGCATCCTCGTCCAGGGTCGCGCCCGGACGCAGCAGCACGACCGCCACCACCCGCTCGCCTCCCGAATGCGCCGGGACGCCGATCACCGCGGCGTCGGTCAGGTCGGGATGACCGCGCAGCACCGCCTCCACCTCGGACGGGGCGACGTTGAAGCCGCCGGTGATGATCAGTTCCTTCACCCGGTCGACGATGGTGGTGAATCCGTCGGCGTCCACCGTGACCACATCGCCGGTGCGCAGCCAGCCGTCCGGCAGCAGCGTCTTCGCGGTCTCCTCGGCGTTGTTCCAGTACCCGCCGAACACCTGCGGGCCCTTGATCAGCAGCTCCCCGCGCTCGCCCTGTGCCACCTCGCGGGTCGGATCCTCGGTGTCCACCACCCGCATCAGCGTGCTCGGGAACGGGACGCCGATCGTCCCCGTCCGCCGCGACGGGGCGAACGGGTTGCCCAGGCACACCGGGGACGCCTCGGTCATGCCGTAGCCCTCCACCAGCAACCCGCCCGAGACCGACTCCCACAGCTCGACCACGTCGTCGGGCAGGTTCATCGCGCCCGAGATGCAGTACTTCGCCGACTTCAGGGAGATCCCGCGCTCCTTGGCGCGGTTCGCCGTCCGCTCGTAGATCGGCGGCACCGCGCAGTAGACGGTGGGCGGCGACTTCTTCGCCGCGTCCAGCACCAGGTCGACGTCGAAAGCCGGGAACAGCACGATCCGAGCCTGCTTGAGGATGCCGTAAGTGAGGAACAGCGTCATGCCGAAGGCGTGGAACAGCGGCAGGATCGCGTAGAACGTCTCCTTGCGGTACTGCGCGCCGTGCATCCAGGCCTCGCCCTGGCGAGCATTGCTGAACAGGTTGTAGTGGGACAGCATCGCGCCCTTGGGGATGCCGGTGGTGCCGGAGGTGTACTGGATCACGGCCAGGTCGTGCACCCCCGGCTTGGGGTGGGACGCGGCGAGCGGCGGCCCGTCCAGTAGGCGCTCCCAACTCGTCGTGCCGGGCGCGGGCCGGGTGAGCTTGTCCCGCGTCTCGCGGAGCTTCCTCAGCGGCAGGTTCAGCGCAAGTCGTTTCACCGTGGGGAAGGCGTTGAGCAGGTTCACCGCGATGATGTGCTCCAACGGGACGTCCTCAGGCAGGGCCCTCAGCTTGGGCACGGCCACGTCCCAGCAGATCGCCACCCGAGCGGTGTGATCCTCGAACAGGTGGCGCAGTTCGCGCTCGGTGTAGAGCGGATTGTGTTCGACCACCACCGCGCCCAGCCGTAGTACGGCGTAGAACGCGATCACGTGCTGGGGGCAGTTCGGCAGCACGATCGCGACCCGGTCGCCGGCCTTCACGCCGAGCCGGTGCAGGCCCTCGGCGGCCCGTTCGATCAGATTGCCGAGTTCGGCGTAGGTGGTGGTGCGTCCGAAGAACTCGGTGGCGATCGAACTGCCGGCCTCTCGGACGGAGCGTTCGTACAGTGCCACCAGCGATTCGGTGGGTAGTTCGATCTCCGCCGGGACCCCCGGCTGGTAGTGCCTGATCCAGGGTGCGTCCATACCCCCGACCCTAGGGCGACCCACCCCGGGATGGAGTGAAGTTGCCGCCTGAACACGGCAGGTTTTCTCACTGCGGGGACGCTGCGAACCTCGCCGGAGGAGGACTGACCTCACTCCCACTACCATGCCGAGTGGTCGGACTCTGCGGACGCGCGGCGGGCACGGGGCCCGACGGTTCGGCAGAGGGGGAGGCGCGAATGGGTGAACGGTGCGACTGGTGCGGCACGGATCCGCTGTATGTGGCCTATCACGATGACGAGTGGGGCGTGCCCGAGCGCGACTCGCGGGCGCTGTACGAGAAGCTCATTCTGGACGGCTTCCAGGCCGGCCTCAGCTGGTACACGATCCTGCGCAAGCGGGACGCGTTCCGCGCGGCGTTCGCTGGATTCGACCCTGACCTGATCGCGACATGGGGCGAGCCGGAGGTGGCCCGCCTTCTGGCCGACGCCGGGATCGTCCGCAACCGGAGCAAGATCGAGGCGACGATCACCAACGCACAAGCCTGGCAGCGGATCGAGGCCACTCATCCCGGCGGCTTCAGCGACTTCCTCTGGAGCGTCGTGGACGGCCGTCCGGTGCAGCGAAGCCTCACGGATTTCGCGCAGCTGCCGGCTACGGACCCGCGCACCGACGACCTGTCCAAGCGGCTGAAGAAGACCGGCTTCCGGTTCTGCGGGCCGACCATCGTCTACGCGTTCGCCCAGGCTGTCGGAATGTATAACGACCACCTCGTCACCTGCCCGGCCTACGCCCGCTGCGCGGCGCTGGCATGACCTCGGCCGGGGCGAGGGCACTGCCGTCCTGGCTCAGCCCGGTGTGGCTGGTGCTGGGCGCGATCGTCTCCGTCCAGGTCGGTGCGGCGTTCGCGAAATCCCTGTTCGTACTGACCGCGCCCACGGCCGTGGCCTGGCTGCGGATGGCGGTCGCCGCGTTGGTGTTCTGGGTGTTCGCCCGTCCGAGGTTGCGCGGACGCACGTGGGTCGAATGGCGGGTCGTGCTCGGCTACGGCGTCGCCCTGGCCACCATGAACTGGGCGATCTACCAGTCGTTCGCGCGGATCCCGATCGGACTGGCAGTGACGATCGAGTTCCTCGGCCCGCTCGCGGTGGCACTGATCGGGTCGCGGCGCGCCCGGGATCTGCTCTGGGTGGCCCTTGCCGCGATCGGCGTGATCCTGCTGGGGGTTTTTCCTGCGACCGTCGACTGGATCGGGATCGGCTTCGCGCTGCTCGCCGGTGCCGCATGGGCGGGCTACATCGTGTTGTCCGGGCCGACCGGACGCTATTGGGAGGGCGTCACCGGGGTGAGCGTCGGTTCGCTGGTCGGCGCGCTGGTCTTCCTCGTGCCGGGGGTGCTCGCCGGCGGTGCGTCCATGTGGAGCTGGCCGGTGCTCGGGCTCGCGGCGGCGGTGGGCGTGCTGAGTTCGGTGATTCCCTACGGGCTGGAGATGGTGGCCCGACGCAGCATTCCGGCGGGGGTGTTCGGCATCCTGATGAGTCTTGAGCCTGCCGTGGCAGCGCTGGCCGCCTTGGTCGTGCTCGGCGAGCAGCTCAGCGTGGTGGAGATCGTGGCGATGGCGTGCGTGATCGTGGCGTCCGTCGGTTCGACCAGGGCGCTGGCGAAGGCCCCGGCCCCCAACTGAGCCGCGCACCCGATCCTGAACGAAAAGGGGACATTGAACGAAAAGGGGACAGGTACTTTTCAGTTCAGCTGAACCGAAAAGTACCTGTCCCCTTTTCGTTCACGATCGGGTCAGGACATGTGGTCGGTGCCGTAGCCACCCAGCCCGCGGGGCACCCGGACGCCGGCCTCGACCAGAGCGGCGTGGGCACGTTCGAGCAGGACGCGCTGCATGCCCCAGTGCTTGTTCGGCGCGGTCTTGGCGAACATGCGCAGCGTCATCGTGGTGTTGTTCACCGAGTCCACGCCGGCCACCGTCGGCTTGTCGAGCAGTACATCGGCGAACTCCGGATCCTCGTCGATCTCGGTCGCGACCCGCTCGAGGACGGTGATGCACTTCGCCGCGTCCTCGTCGTTGGCCACCGGGACGTCCACGACCGCGGTCGACCAGCCCTGGCTCAGGTTCCCGAGCCGAAGGATCTCGCCGTTGCGGATGTACCAGACCTTCCCCGAGGAGTCCCGCAGCCGGGTCACCCGCATCGTGACCTCCTCGACGGTGCCGACCACGTCGCCGGTGTCGATCAGGTCACCCACGCCGTATTGGTCCTCCAGGATCATGAACAGCCCGGACAGGTAGTCCTTGACCAGGCTCTGCGCGCCGAACGCCAGCGCCACGCCGCCGACCCCCGCGGACGCGAGCAGCGGCGCGAGCGGAATGTCGAGGATCGCCATGATGGTGAGTGCGCCGATCACGATCAGCCCGACCGAGATCAGGTTCGAGATCAGCGATCCGAGAGTGGCGGTGCGCTGTTCGGCCCGTTCCTCGCGGGCGAGAGTCACCGCGGACAAGATCCGTTCCGCTCGCGTCTCGCTGCCTGCCCGGCGCTGTTTCGCGCGCTCGACGGCGCGGCGGGTCGCGCCGCGGACGACCCGGATGAGCAGGAAGCGCCCGATCACCGTGGCCAGAATCACGATGCCGATGGCGATCAGGTCTGTGGTTCCCACGATGGCGGCGTCACCCATGCCGCCCATTGTCGCCGATCGGGACGCCGGGACGCTGCCGCCCTTCCGGTGGCGGGAATAGCGTTGCCGGTGGGACCGTTACCAGGGATAGTTGAATCTGCAATCATTAGACCGGCATCGACCGGACGAAACGGAGTGGACATGCAGTTGGGGATCTTCAGCGTCGGCGACGTGACGCCCGATCCGACGACCGGGCGCACCCCGTCCGAGCACGAGCGGATCATGGCCGCGGTCACCATCGCGAAGAAGGCCGAGGAGATCGGGCTGGACGTCTTCGCGACCGGTGAGCACCACAACCCGCCGTTCCACCCGTCCTCGCCCACCACGCTGCTGGGCTTCATCGCCGCTCAGACCGAGCGGATCATCCTCTCCACCGCGACCACGCTGATCACCACGAACGATCCGGTGAAGATCGCCGAGGACTACGCGGTGCTGCAGCACCTGGCCGAAGGCCGGGTCGACCTGATGATGGGACGCGGCAACACCGGCCCGGTCTACCCCTGGTTCGGCAAGGACATCCGCGACGGGATCGGGCTGGCGATCGAGAACTACGCGCTGCTGCGCAAGCTGTGGCGCGAGGACGTCGTGAACTGGGAGGGGAAGTTCCGCACGCCGCTGCAGGGCTTCACGCTCGCCCCGCGTCCGCTCGACGACGTGCCCCCGTTCGTGTGGCACGGCTCGATCCGGTCCCCGGAGATCGCCGAGCAGGCGGCCTACTACGGCGACGGCTTCTTCCACAACAACATCTTCTGGACCATGTCGCACACCAAGCGGATGGTGAACCTGTACCGGCGCCGCTTCGAGCACCACGGCCACGGGCCGGCCGACACCGCGATCGTCGGGCTGGGCGGTCAGTTCTTCATGCGCAAGAACTCCCAGGACGCGATCAACGAGTTCCGTCCGTACTTCGATGTCGCACCGGTCTACGGCTACGGGCCGAGCCTGGAGGAGTTCATGGCCGAGACCCCGCTGACCGTCGGGTCGCCGCAACAGGTGCTGGAACGAACGCTGTCGTTCATCGGAGAGGTGGGCCACTACCAGCGTCAGCTGTTCCTCCTTGATCACGCAGGCCTGCCGCTGAAGACCGTGCTCGAGCAACTGGACCTGCTCGGCGAGATCCTGCCCGACCTGCGCAAGGGGTACGCAGAGGGCCGTCCGGCACACGTCCCGGACGCGCCGACGCACGCCAGCCTGGTTGCCGCGAGGGACGCGCAGGCCGCGGAGGCGGGAGACGCGCCGGCGGCCGCGTCCGGGGGAGCGGGCCGACACGTCGACGACGTGACCGGTCGCTCGCCATACCCCGAGTCGGCGACCGACCGGACGGTCGAACTGGTCGAGGCCCCGGAGGGAGGGGTTCGATGACCAGCATCGTCGTGGTCACCGCGGGTACCAGCGTCCCGTCGTCGAGCCGGATGCTCGGCGAGCGGCTGGGCGAGGCGACGGCCGCCGCGCTGCTCGCGTCCGGAGTGTCGGCCGAGGTGACCCACCTCGAACTGCGCACCCTTGCTGTCGATCTGGCCCAGCACCTGGCCACTCGGGTTCCGGGGGCGCGGCTGCGGGAGGCGTTCGACGCCGTGTGCGCCGCGGACGGCGTGATCGCGGTCACGCCGGTCTTCAACGGCTCCTACTCGGGGCTGTTCAAGCTCTTCTTCGACGCCCTCGACGAGGCTGCCATGGCCGGACGCCCGGTGCTGCTCGGCGCCACCGGCGGCACCGGCCGGCACTCGCTGATGATCGATCACGCGATGCTGCCGCTGTTCTACTACCTGAAGGCGCTGGTGGCTCCGCATCCGGTGTTCGCGGCCACGAAGGATTGGGGCGCGACCGGAGGCAAGCTGGACCGCCGGATCACGACGGCGGCGGAGGAGTTCGCGAAGGTCGTCCTCGCCGCGGCCCCGCACAAGCAGGGCGACGACTTCGAGGTGACCGACTTCACCGACCTGCTCGGCGGCTGAATCGCTGGTTGACAGCAGTATTCAACCGTATGGTTGACAACTACTGACGGCCGTTCTACGGTTTCATCAACCAAACGGTTTAGGACGGTGTGATGTCGACCGATCAGCTCTCCCGCACCTTCGCGGCCCTCGCCGATCCCACCCGGCGCGATCTGGTGGCGCGGCTGACCCTCGGCGACGCCACCCTGGGCGAACTGGCGGGGTCGTACGAGATGAGCCTGCAGGCCGTCTCCAAGCACCTCACCGTTCTCGAGCGCGCCGGGCTGATCACGCGGGGACAGGCCGGCGCGCGGCGTCCGGTGCACCTGGAGGCCGCCATGCTCGAACCGCTCACCGACTGGCTGGAGCGCTACCGGCGGCAGGCCGAGCAGCGCTTCCAGCGGCTGGACGCCGTCCTGGCCGAACTCGCGGCGGACGAGGCCTACCCCGACACCGCACGCCGGAACCCCGAGGAGGAGCAATGAACGATCGCTATGACGACGCCTGGATCGAGGCCGATCCGCACGTGCCGCTGGTGCGGATCATCCGCGACTTCGCCGCCACGCCCGCCCAGGTGCAGCGCGCCCACGTCGACCCCGGGCTCTACGCCCGCTGGGTGGGCCCCAACGACGTGACCACGCGAATCGACCACTGGGACGCCCGCAGCGGCGGCAGTTGGGCATTCACCAACATCCGCGGCGAGGAGGAGTACCGCTTCCACGGCTGCTTCCACGAGGTTTCGCCCACCCGGCTCGTGCAGACCTTCACCTTCGACGGCTGGCCGGACGGGGTCTCGCTGGAGACCCTGACCCTGACCGACCTCGGCGACGGCCGGACGCGCCTGGTCGCGCAGTCCTTGGTGGACAGCTTCGAGGCCCGCGACCAGTGGCTGGCCAGCGGAATGGAGACCGGGGTGAACGACGGCTACGCGAAGCTGGACGCGCTGCTCGCCGACGGGGCGGTGGCGTGATGGCCATCACCACCTGCCTGTGGTTCGCTGCCGACCTCGAGGGGGCGCTGGAGCGATACACGTCCCTGTTCCCCGACTCGCAGGTGTACTCCGTCCAGCAGGCTGAGGGCTATGCGCTCGCCGAGTGGAGGATGAACGGAACCGACTTCCGGGCAATCCAGCAGCCGTCCAGCTTCCGGTTCAACGAGTCCGTCTCGCTGAGCGTGAGCTGCGCCGACCAGC
The DNA here is from genome assembly GCA_002441465.1 of Propionibacteriaceae bacterium UBA6238. Lineage (GTDB taxonomy): Bacteria > Actinomycetota > Actinomycetes > Propionibacteriales > Propionibacteriaceae > Propionicimonas. The sequence continues at coordinate 31,631 of DJWE01000072.1, forward strand.
CCGAGGTCGATCGCTACTGGGACGGTCTGCTCGTCGGCGGCGGTGAGGAGTCGCAGTGCGGCTGGCTGAAGGATCCCTGGGGGCTGTCGTGGCAGATCGTCCCGCAGCGCCTGGTCGAGTTGCTCTCCGACCCCGACCCGCGCCGTGCGGGCGCCGCGCAGGCGGCGATGCTGACGCAGCGGCGAATCGTCATCGCCGATCTCGAGGCCGCCGCGGACGCCGGCTGATCCACGCGCGCCGGCTCCTGAGCCTGCGACGAATGAGGGAGCAACCCTCCAGCTTCCCAGCCAGCGGGCCGGACGCGTCGCATAACCGTCTCGGCCATCGACGCCGCACCCCCGGACGAGGGTTCAGGCCGTCCGCTCGATCCGTACGGTCCGGCTCATTCGTGCGGCGACCTCCGGGTCATGCGACACCGTGATGATTGCCGCTGTGGGCAGGACTTCGATGATCAGGTCCACAATCTCGTCCCGCAGGTCGGCGTCGAGGGAACCGGTGGGCTCATCCGCGAGGAGCAAGAGGGGTTCTGTGACGAGCGCACGGGCGATGGCGATGCGTTGTTGCTCACCCCCGGAGAGTTGTGAGGGTCGATGATCCAGCCGGTGGGCCATGCCCACCCGGTTCAGAGCGTCGCGGGCGAGGTCTCGCGACTGCTTCTTGGGCATCCCCTTGAGGCGCGGAACGATCGCGGCGTTGTCCAGAGCGGAGAGCCTGGGGAAGAGCTGAAAGTCCTGGTAGATCCGGGCGACGCTATTCAGGCGAAGGTTCGCTAGGTCCCCCGGGCTGCTGGAGGTGAGGTCGTGACCGAGCAGCTGACCCCACCCGGCCGTCGGACGCCGCAGGCCGGACGCGATGTCGAGAATCGTCGACTTACCACTTCCGGAAGGCCCGAGCAGGGCGAGTCGCTCCCCCGGGGAGACCGAGACGGAGAGGTTCCTCAGTACCGGCACGGTGCGCCGTCGATCGACGTAGTCGTACGCGATCGCGTCGAGCACGAGCACTGGCTGCTCATCGATGTGTGGGCTTGGGCTCATCTGCTCTCCTCAAGTTGCCGAGAGGCTCTTCGACTGAAGGGAATGACAACGAGGGCCGACGTCGCCGCGAGGAGGACCGCGACAGTGACCGTTTCGCGCCACTGGATGTAGTAACTCGCCCAGTAGGTAACCAGGCCCGCCGAGGCCGCGACCGCGGAGATCGCGGCGAGGATCCCGAGCCCGAGTGCGATGAGCAGGACCGTCGCGCGGATCTTCCACCGGGGCAACCCGATCGCGAACAGCGTCCGGGCGCATCCGGCCAGGTTCTGGGCCAGCTCGCCGACGGCGCGGACGTTTCCGATGACCCAGATGCCGATTCCGAGCGCTAGCACCACACCAACAAAGGCGGTCAGGTCGGGAGCGCCGAACGCAGCGGAGTAGATCGCGTCGTCATGGGAAAGCGCGCCAGGTACAGGGGTGCTGGTGTACGTGACCGCGGTCCCCGTTCCCGCACCGGAACGCATCGGCTCGAACAGTGTTTGCGGAAGGATCACCAGCCCGCTCGACTGGCTCGCCGTGGGGGGCAGATAGGGAAGGACCAGGGCCGAGATCGGGTAGCGGCGTTCCACGAGCCCGGCGTTGGTGGAGACGGCAAGGCCGACCTCGTCCCCGACACGGAGGCCGAAGCGATACGCGGTCGCCTCGTCGAGGGTCACGCCACGGGCGTCGAGGACGCCATCGGCCAGAACGCCAGCGAACAACTGGTTCACCTGCGTCGCGCTGGCCGGGTCGTAGCAGAGCGCCGGAACGTCGACGGAGTGCTCGAAGTCGCTGATCCGGGATCCTCCCGTGGGCGTGTCACTCAGGCGCGCCACGCTGACCGACGAGACTTGTTCGAGAGTCAGCGCGCCCGTCGTGTCGGACACCGCGGGGGCGGAGGACCGCCACTCGTAGTCCAGAGCGGCCTCGAAGATGACTTTGTCGAACGTCGATCTGGCGGAGAAGAGCATCGCGAATGCACCGAGCGTTCCCACCAGAACAAGCATGACGAGGTCCCGCACCAGGTCGGCGATCCGCACGTGGCGAAGCAGTACGACCGGGCCGGTCACCGCTCCACGAGCTTTCGAGCTGAGCGCCGCATAGCGAAAGCGAGGAAGACCTCGGCGACCACGCTCACGACGAGTGCGGTAAGGGCCAGAGTCGGCAGCAGCGTTGGCGGAAAGCAAGGTGCGAGCACTCCCAGCCGGAACAACTGCACCCCGATCACGCAGCCCGAAGCGATGCTGACTGCCAACACCCCACCGGTTGTGAGAGCAAGGCGGAGGATGAGCGCCCCTGGATTCACTCCGAGCCGTACCAACAGCATAAGCGTGGGGTCAGCATGCCGGCGAAACACGTCAACTTCGCGCGCGACGAGCGCCACGCCGCCGGCGATCGCCACGATGGCGAGGGCCCCCACCAGGGCGAGCGACGTGGCCGAGCCGGCTTCTGCCACGCGAAGACTCTCGTCGCGGGAGGTAATCACCGGTGGATAGGTCTTGCCCCGTTCCAGGAGCTTCTTGTAGCTGGGCTCACTCAGTATCTGAGCCACTTCTGCCGGCGACTTGCCGCCGACCAGAATCTCGAGAAACTGTTCCTCCTCCGAACCTGGTATCGCAGCGAATGCTGGTGCGGATGCGGCGATTGCCACGTTCTGCACGCCGAACAGCCGTGCCGCATAAACGGAGCGGACTCGATATTCGACACCATTCACTGAGTCCGGTACGGGCATGGTGACGCGATCCCCGACGTGCGCCCCGAGGCTGCGTGCCAGGTCGGCTGACAGGTCAACCCAGTTCGACCCGACGGCGGGATCGGGACCGACTACCCTTGCCGAACTCGGGAAATAGGAAGACGATTCGACGGAATGATCGCTCGCCATCACGACTGTCACGCCGATCTCGGCGTTGCTCGGGCCGACGAAGCGGCTGCGCCACATGGCGTCGAGGAACACTTGGCCGCCGAAATCGCGAATAGCATCGGTCTCGTCTGCGGGAGACACCGCGATCTCGCTGCGAACCTGATATTCCGCGTCCGAATAGGCGGCGAGATCAATCTCCCTTTGGACTGCATACAGAAATCCCAACGATACGGCCAGGCTGGCGCCGAGCAGTACGCTCGCCGCCAGCCTGATCAGCTCGGGTAGAAACAGCGATAGGACGCTGCCGGCTCGGCCGTCCGACCGCACTCTGTCCGATGTGCGGTGATCGGGTCTCAACTGACCTTGATCAGCTGAGTGGCGCCCGCGTTCCTGCAGCCCGCCCAGCTGAGCCTTCGGTGGGAACTCTTCATGGTTGTCTCCTCTTTGGGTGGCTGGGCTGTGTCGGCGAACATACTTCACACAAGACCGGGCCGAGGCCGATTCAGAGGAGTCGTACGGATCCGTCCAGGTGCTGAGTGCGCGCTGAGCGCCACACGTCACCGAGCCTGCCGGGCAGGCGGACGCTCGCGAGTCGGCCAAGCCCGAAAGCTGGACGGGATCGCTCAGCCCTACTTCTTCTTTCCCTTCAGCGAGCCCTTGATCCCGCCGTCGGGAGAACCGGCGCTGCACACGATCCGGTGGTCGCCGACCTTCTTCCACAGGCCGGCGTCCGCCAGGAAGTAGGTCACCTCGTACTTCGACTTGCCGGAGTCCAGTCCCACGAACGTGGTGAAGCCGGCCAGGCACACCGATGTGAACAGCTTCTGCTCCTCCGCGGCGGTGGGCGCCTTCTTGCCGCTGACCTGCTTGCTGGTGAACACCTCGTAGTAGTGGCGGGACGCGCAATCGATCAGCTCGACCTCCGTCGCGGCCACGTCCTGGGGGCCGGTGCACTGGCCCTCCACGGGAAACAGCCTGGTGTCGCCCCGCGCGGACCCGACCAGCCCGCCGTCCGCCGAGCCGACCAGGCAGGTCACCGTACGCAGCGCCGGATTCGCCCACGCGGCGGCGTCGGCGGCCAGGTAGGCGGCGGCATACCGGCTGTACGTGCGCGCGACTCCGACGTAGTCGGTGAAGCTGTCCTCGCACGAGGTCTCCGCCATCGAGGCGATCGCGTCCGATCCCGGGAAGGTCGGCGACGGCACGTCGATGACGGCGGACACCTCCCAGGAGTGGGCCTGGGCACAGGGCACCGTCGGCACCTGGACCAACGACCCCGCAGCGAAGTCGACCGCGCCAGTGCATTCACCGACCGCCAGCGGGACCCCGCCGAGGACCGGGGTCGCGGACGCGGTGGTCGCCGAAGCCGCGGGATCGGAGCTGTCGGGCGTTGCGCTCTCCGAGATCTCGCCGAGCCAGGTGACCTGGGGCTGGACCATCGCGCATCCAGCCAGGACAACCGCGACCGCGACGACCATGGCGGCCACTCCTCGACGCATTCGCACCCCCTCCTCGGCTCCAGCCATGGTAACGGGCCCTACGCTGGGCACCGATGCATCGTGACCTGCTCTTTCCACCCGGCGCGACGCGGCACGACTGGGTGTTGGACGCCGCGCTCGCCGCCGGGCTCGGCCTGCTCACCATCCCGCCCTATGGGGTGCGGGGCTTCTCCAGCTACCCGACGGTCGCCGATTTCGCGCTGGCCGTGGGCCAGCCGTTGAGCGCCGTGCTCATGATCGGCTCTTTGGTGTTGCGGCGCCATGCGCCGCTCCTCGCCCTGGTCGGCGTCACCACGGCCGGGTTGCTGCAGCTCGTCACCACCGACCAGCCGATGGCCACGCTGGTGGCGGTGCCGGTGGTGGCGTACTCCGTGGCCCGCTGGATTCCGGGTCAGCCGGCCCGGATCGTGGTCGTGATCGGGTCGATCGGCTCGGTGCTGGGCCCGATGCGCTGGGTGCTGGACGACCTGGGCAACCCGAGCCTGCGTCAGCTCATCACCCTCGGGCTGGCCTGGTTCGTCTGCATGGGCCTGGTGATCACGCCCTACGCGATGGGACGCCGGGTGCGCGAGTCGAGCGAGGCCCACCAGGACCGGGTCGCGGTGGCGGAGGAGCGGTATCGCACCATGCTGCTCGAGCGCGAGCAGGAGACCCGGCTGGCCGAGTCGAGGGCGCGCACCCAGATCGCCCGCGAGCTGCACGACATCGTGGCCCACTCGCTGTCGGTGATGATCGTCCAGGCCGAGGGTGGCAAGGCGATGGCGGCCAAACGACCCGAGGCCGCCACCCAGGCGCTGACCACGATCGCCGAGACCGGACGCGAGGCGCTCTCGGAGATGCGCCGCATCCTCGGCGTGCTGCGCGAGGGTCCGGACGCCGGCCGGCACGCCGATTTCGCGCCGGCGCCGCGGCTGACCGATATCCCCGAGCTCGTCGCCCGGACCAGCGACCGCGTCCAGCTGGCCGTCCACGGGCAGCCGCCCCGGGTCTCCCCGGCGCTGGAACTGACCGTGTACCGGGTCGTGCAGGAAGCGCTGACCAACTTCCTCAAACACGCCGGGCCGCAGGCGACCGCCATGGTCACGATCACCTACGGAATGCGCGAGATCGCGATCGACGTGCTGGACAATGGCGTCGCGAGCCCGTCGGCGGTGCCGCAGAACCCGGGCCACGGCCTGCGCGGCATGCACGAGCGGGTCGCGTCCATGGGCGGACGGTTGTTGACCAGGGCGCGGCCGAGCGGCGGGTTCCAGGTGACGGCGGTGCTTCCGATTCGTCCGTCCGGTCTGGAGAAGGAGTAGGGATGGGTCCGATCCGGGTGTTCCTGGCCGACGACCAGGAGTTGGTGCGCAGCGGCTTCCGCATGCTGATCGAGGCGGAGGAGGACCTGCAGGTGGTCGGCGAGGCCGCCGATGGCGCGCAGACGGTCGCCGGGGTCCTCGCCGCGCGCTGCGACGTGGTGCTGATGGACATCCGGATGCCGGTGATGGACGGCGTGGAGGCCACCCGCCGGATCGTGGCGTCCGGCGTGCCGACCCGGGTGCTCGTGCTGACCACGTTCGACCTCGACGAGTACGTGTTCAGTGCGCTGAAGGCCGGGGCGAGCGGGTTCATGTTGAAGGACTCACGTCCCGAGGACCTGCTGAACGCGATCCGGACGGTCGCCGCAGGCGAGGCTGTGATGGCCCCGTCCGCGACCCGGCGGCTGCTCGACCACGTGGTACCCACCCTGCCGACGAACCTGGACGGTCCCGACCCGCGGCTCGACGTGCTCACCGACCGCGAACAGGAGGTGCTGGTGGAGATCGCTGCCGGCGCCACCAACGCAGAAATTGCCCGCACGCTCTACATGGCCGAGGGCACCGTGAAGACCCACATCACCCGCCTGCTGGCCAAACTGCAGATCCGCGACCGGGTCGGGCTGGTGCTGTTCGCTTACGAGACCGGCCTGGTCCGGCGCGGGTAACCAGGCATCGAGAGGGGCATCCATGACCACACCGCAGCATCCCGAACCGGAGCAGCCCGACTCTCCGCAGCCCTGGGATTACCTGCCGCCGCCGGCCTATCCACCGGCGGGCCAGGTGTATCCGCCGCCGGGTCAGGTGTATCCGCCGGCGGGTCAGGTGTATCCGCCGGCGGGTCAGGTGTATCCGCCGGCGGGTCAGGCGTATCCGCCGCCGGGCCAGCCGACTGCCGGACCGTACTCGTTGCCGGGCTATCAGCCGGTCGCCCCGGATGCCTACCGGACCGCTCCGGACGCCTTCTCCGCGGCCGCCCCGGTGCGGCAGGGCTCGAACCGAAAGGGCCTGGCGATCGGGCTTGCCCTGCGGATCGGGATCCCGGTGCTGCTGCTCGTGATCGGCCTGATCTGGACCTTGTCGCAATTCCAGGTGGCGAACGTCCGGGTCGGCGACTGCCTCGTCGAGGACGGGACGGACTCGGTCAAGACGGTGAAGTGCGACGACCCGTCCGCGGACTACCAGGTGGTGGCTGTGCTCGAGGACAGTGCCGAGCCGACCGACTTCACCAATCCCTGCCAGGACGTCGCTGACGCCGACGCGTCCTACTGGGAGGGCACCCAGGGCGGTACCGGCCGGATCCTCTGCCTGAGGGAACTCTGAGTCCCACCTCGCGCGAGCGAGTGGACGGCGGGGAGCGCACACAGCCCGATGGGGCAGGCTGAGCCCATGACAACCACCCCCGCGGACGCGCACGGAGCGAACTCGGGGTCGGTGGTCCCGATCACGGCCGGATTGCTGATCGCACTGGCGGTGCAGAACGCGGTGCCGCCCTTCGCGACCGACATGTACAGCCCGGCGTTCCCCCAGGTCACCGCGGATCTGGACACCACGGCGGCGCTGGTCGGGATGACGTTGACCACCTTCTTCCTCGGCTTCGGCGCCGGTCAGCTCGTCGGCGGGCCCATCTCCGACCAGCGCGGACGCCGCGGGCCCATGCTCGTCGGCGGTGTGATCTGCACCCTCGGGGGGATCGCCTGCGCGCTCGCGCCGAACATCTGGCTGCTGGTGGCGACCCGTCTCCTGCAGGGCATCGGCGGCGGCGTCGCGTCCGTCTCTGCGCGCGCGGTGTTGATCGACGTGGCCAAGGGCGACGCGCTGGCACGGTGGATGTCGGTGATGGTGGCGATCGGCGGCATCGCCCCGATGGTGGCCCCGGTTCTGGGCGCGGGCGTCCTGATGGTCGGCGACTGGCGGACGGTGTTCTGGGTGCTGGCCGGCTTCGGCGTGGTGATGCTGCTGTCCGCGTTCGCGTTCGTGCCCGAGACGCTCCCACCCGAACAGCGCCACAGCGGGGGATTGCGGCAATCGGTGCGCGGGATCGTCGAGGTGGTCCGGATCCGGCCCTACCTCGGGTTCATGCTCACCCAGGCGCTCGGGATGTTCGCGATGCTGGCCTACATCGCCGCGTCCTCCTTCGTGCTGCAGGAGATGAAGGGGCTCACCGCGATGCAGTTCGCGCTCTTCTTCGGCGGCAACGCGCTGTTGCAGGTGCTGTTGTCGCTGCTGAACGCCCGCATGATCGGACGGTTCCGGCCCGAGCGCCTGATGCTCGCGGGCATGGTCGCCACCGCCGTCGCGGTCGCGGTGCTGGCGGTGGGGGTGTTCGGGCTCGGGACGCCGCTCCTGCTCACCTGCGTCGGCTTCGTCATGCTGGTGGGCGCGCAGGCCTTCATCACGGGCAACGCCGGTGCATTGGCGGTACGCAACGCGTTGCACCTGGCCGGGGCGGCGTCCGCGGTTCAAGGCGTGGCCACGGCGCTCGCGATGGGGCTCGGCGCTCCGCTGGCCAGCGCCGGCGGCGGCACCAGCGCGGTGCCGATGGTGCTGGTGATGCTGTTCGGCGTGTTCGCGTCCTGGATCTGCTACCTGACCCTGGCCCGGCCGTCGCTGCGCGCGCAGGGGTCGACCGAAGGTGGACCGAGTGAGGAACCGTCCCCGGGTGGGCCGAGTTAGGAACCGTCCCCGGGTGGGCCGAGTTAGGAACCGTCCCCGGGTGGTCGGGTACGCCGGTCAGCTGAACGGCGGGACTTCTCCGCGCAGGTCCTCCAGGATCAGGCAGGTCTCGGTGCTGGCCGTCTCGGGATGGCGGCTGAGCTCGTTCACGACGAAGTCGCGCAGGTCGTTGGTGTTCTCCGCCGCGATCCGGACGGCAAGGTCGTACTGACCGCCGAGGAACAGCACCTCGAGGACGCCGCGGCAACCGGCCAGCCGCTGCGCCTCCTCCCGCAGCCGCGGCCGGGCGGACGCCTGCAGGCGGACCAGGATCAGCGCCTGGATCGGGCATCCGACGCTGGCCAGCTCGATGTCGGCGTGGAAACCGCGGATCACGCCGGACTCGATCAGGGCGTGGGTGCGGTTGTGCGCCGTCGATTCCGCGACCTGCGCACTCTTCGCGAGCCGGCTGTTGGACATGCGTCCATTGCGCAGCAGTAGGCGAAGCAGGCGACGATCGATCGCATCGAGGTCGCGAGGATTCTTCGGCCGTCTCGGCCCCCCTGTAACACCGTCGCCGGTCACATGTTGCACGCTAGCCGAGGATCCTTTCGATTGTGTTACCTGAGGTGGGCACCGTCCGGCGGGTTCCCCAGACTTTTTCGCAGGGACGGCGTGGGCCCGTCCGGCGAGAGGCATTCATGAGGATCGGCGTTCCCACAGAGATCAAGAGCCAGGAGAACCGGGTGGCGATCACCCCGGCCGGCGTGGACCACCTGGTCCGGCGTGGCCACGAGGTGCTCGTGCAGGCGGGCGCAGGGCTCGGTTCGGCGATCACCGACGATGCGTACGCGCTCGCCGGCGCGACCGTCGTCCCCACCGCAGCGGACGTGTGGGGCGGTGCCGACCTCCTGTTGAAGGTCAAGGAGCCGATCGCCGCGGAGTACCCCTACCTGCGCGCCGACCAGGTGCTGTTCACCTACCTGCACCTCGCGGCCGACCGGCCGCAGACCGAGGCGCTGCTGGCCTCCGGCACCACCGCGATCGCCTACGAGACGGTGCAGACCGCCAACGGTGCGTTGCCGCTGCTGCGTCCGATGAGCGAGGTGGCCGGACGGCTCTCCGTCCTGGCCGGCGCGAGCGCGCTGCTCAAGCACGCCGGTGGCGACGGCGTCCTGCTGCCCGGCGTGCCCGGTGTGACCCCTGGCAAGGTGGTCGTGATCGGCGGCGGCGTGGCGGGCCAGAACGCGGCCCAGATCGCCCACGGTCTCCGCGCGGACGTGACGATTCTCGACATCTCCACCGAACGGCTGGTCGCCCTGGACTCCGAGTTCGCCGGCCAGGTGAAGACCCAGATGTCCACCGCGTACGCGATCGAGGCCGCGATCCGCGACGCCGACCTGGTGATCGGCTCGGTGCTGGTGCCGGGCGCGCGGGCGCCGAAGCTGGTCACCAACGAGATGGTGGCCGGGGCCAAGCCGGGCGCGGTGTTCGTCGACATCGCGGTCGATCAGGGCGGTTGCTTCGCCGACACCCACGCCACCACGCACGCCGAGCCCACCTACCGGGTGCACGACGCGGTCTTCTACGCGGTCGCGAACATGCCGGGTGCGGTTCCGGTGACGTCCACCTACGCGCTCGCCAACGCCACCTTGCCGTACGCGACCAAGCTGGCCGACCTCGGCTGGCGGGACGCCCTGGCTTCGGACCCGGCGCTGGCTCGCGGTCTGTCCACGGTCGGCGGCACGTTGACCAGCGCGCCGGTCGCCGAGGCCTGGGGTCACGCGTTCACCCCGGTCGCCCAGGTGCTGGCAGCCTGACACTCCGTCCAACATCCACGGGCTGCTCGAGAGGAGCCGTCCCCACCTCAGGCTGGGGACGGCTCCTTTCTGTCCCCGGGGACGGTTCCTATCTCGGTCCACCAGGCGGATCCCCGGGGACGGTTCCGAACCTGGTCCGCCGGGCGTTGGGGACGGTTCCTATCTCGGTCCAATCCCGGTGCGCTTCATCGACCCGGACGCGTGCCCGCGCGGCCGGACCGCCCGTCGAGGGCGGGTCCGCGTCCGACTACCCTGTCCGCGTGAGCGAGCAGCGTAAGCCCCGACGGCCGAGTTTCCGGGATCCGGCCGCGCTGGAGGCACTCGGACAACGATCCGACCCGATCGCCGAGCTGCACGCCGCGCACGAGACCGCGGCGGCGCTGCTACACACCGGACGCTCCGCCGACGACCCTGCGGTGACCGCGCGCCTGGTCGCGCTCACCGACGAGATCGGCCTGGTCACGCTGGCTGACCTGTGGGCGTCCCGGCCTGCCCGGACGCTGCCCGGTGCGCTGTGGCGGCTGTACCTGCTGCGCGAGTGGGTGGGCATGGACCCCCACGGCGCCGCTCGCGAATACGCGGCCGGGATTCGGTTCACCGAGCCCAACCACGCGGTGGCAGGGGTCGAGCCGCCAGGCCCCGACGAGGTGCGTCGGGTAGCCGATGAGATCCTTCGTGGCGTGTTCTCCGGAGACTTCGCCGTGGCGCTGGAGCGGGCGGCGGCGTTCTGCCACGTGGTCGCGTCCGGACGGGCGGACGTCACCGTCGGCGAGCGCGCGGTGTTCCAGGCCGAGCGGCTGCAGACCATGGCTGCTGACCTCACCGCCTGTGCCCGGTTGTGGCGCGCCGGCCGGTTGGTCTGAGGACTGCGCCCCGTCCCCACGAACCAAAAGGGGACAGGTACCTTTTCGTTCAGCGAACCGGGCGAACCGGGCGAACCGGCGAACCGGCGAAGCGCGGCGAACCGAAAGGTACCTGTCCCCTTCAAGTTCAGCCCAGCGAACCGAAAAGTACCTGTCCCCTTTTGGTTCAGCTTGGATCCGCGGGCCGGTCGGCCTATCCTTCACCAGACGCCGGGCCGTGGTAGCCCCGGGCTCCAACTTTCGCCGCTACGAGCGGCCACGCGCCGAGAGGCGCTCCCGGCCCGGCGTCACCACTCCCGCTTCGACCGTTGACGACGCCCTCGCACGGATCTAGCGTCATTGGTGGGGGCGATGTCGATGCGGACCATTCGTCAGCCCGCGGTAGCGGGACGCTTCTACCCCGGCCGCGCCCACGAGCTTCGGGCCAGCGTGGACGGCCTGCTCGACAGTGCGCGCGCAGCGACCGGATCGATCCTCGAGCGCCCGAAGGCGCTGATCGTCCCCCACGCCGGCTACATCTACTCCGGACCGACGGCCGCCCGCGGCTACGTCCTGCTGGAGCCGTTCGCGGCGTCGATCAGCACCGTCGTGCTGGTCGGGCCGGCCCACCACGTCGGATTCCGCGGCCTGGCCCTGTCCGATGCGGACGCGTTCGCCACCCCGCTCGGCGAGGTCCCCGTCGACCGGACCGCCACCCCGGGCCTTTGCACACTGCCTGCGGTGATCCACTCCGACGCCGCCCACGCGCCCGAGCACTCGCTGGAGGTGCAGCTGCCCTTCCTGCAGACGGTGCTTGCCGACTTCGCCGTGGTCCCGCTGCTGGTCGGGGACGCGGACCCCGAGTCGGTGGCGTCCGCCCTGGAGGAGGCCTGGGGAGGCCCGGAGACGCTCCTGCTGATCAGCTCCGACCTATCCCACTACCTGCCCTACGACCAGGCACGCGTCACCGACGCCGACACGATCCGCCGCATCCTCGCCCTCGCCTGGCCGCTACCCGATGGAAGCGCCTGCGGCGCGCGCGGCATCAACGGCATGCTCCTCGCCGCCCGCAACCACGACCTCACACCCACCCTGATCGACGCCCGCAACTCCGGTGACACCGCCGGCGGCCGGGCCCGGGTGGTCGGCTACGCGTCCGTGTCGTTCACGACTTTCACCGGCATTCCCACAGGAGGTGACCACGATGACTGACCTCGACTCGCGGACCCGCCCCGCCGCCGCGCACCCGGGCCCGGCTGCGGCTCGGGAGCAACCCGCGCCGCCGCGTCCCCAGGACGACCCGAGCGCCGGCCCCGTCCTGCTCGGCCTCGCTCGCACCGCCATCGCCTCGCGCGGGGTGGTCGCCTCGGCATCGGACGCCCCGGCGTGGCTCGGCGAGCCCGGCGCCAGCTTCGTCACCCTCACCCAGGACGGACGGCTGCGCGGCTGCATCGGCTCGGTGCACCCGTCCCGACGACTCGGCGACGACGTGATCCGCAACGCGTGCTCGGCGGCCTTCCACGATCCCCGCTTCCCTCCACTGCCCGCGCAGGAGCTGCCGGGGGTACGGATCGAGGTGTCGTTGCTGTCGGCCACCGAACCGATCCCGGCCGCGTCCAGAGACGAGCTGCTGGCGAGCCTGCGGCCCGGCGTCGACGGCCTGATCTTGTCCTGGCACGGCCATCGCGGCACCTTCCTGCCGCAGGTGTGGGAACAGCTGCCCGACCCGCACGACTTCGTGGAGCACCTGCTGCACAAGGCCGGGCTGCCGGTGGTGTTCTGGAGCGAGGACGTGGTCGCGCACCGCTTCACGGTGACCGCCTGGCACGAGCCGGACGAGCTCCCGCTGACCCGGACATGACCGCCGCGGCGCCGGTCGTGCACCCGGCCCGGTGGTGGCACCGGCTGGACGACGGCCGGATCCAGTGCGACCTGTGTCCGCAGGAGTGCAAGCTGCGCGAAGGGCAGCGCGGGGCGTGTTTCGTCCGGCGTCGTGCGGGCGAGCAACTGATCCTGACCACCTACGGGCTCGCGTCCGGCTTCTGCGTCGACCCGATCGAGAAGAAGCCGCTGGCGCACTTCTATCCGGGCAGCAGCGTGCTGTCGTTCGGGACGGTGGGATGCAATCTGGCCTGCAAGTTCTGCCAGAACTGGGACATCAGCACCTCCCGCGATGTGGAACGGCTGCAGGACGCGGCCGCCCCGGACGCGATCGCACGGGCGGCGAAACAGCTGGGGTGCGAGAGCGTGGCCTTCACCTACAACGANNTGATCTTCGCCGAGTACGCGATCGATGTGGCCGACGCCTGCCGCGACCTGGGTGTCCGGACGGTCGCGGTCACGGCGGGCTATGTGCACGACGAGCCGCGCCGCGAGCTGTTCGCGCACCTGGACGCGGCCAACGTCGACCTGAAGGCGTTCACCGACGAGTTCTACGCGCGGATCACCCGTTCGCACCTGCAGCCTGTGCTCGACACGCTGTCCTACCTCGCGCACGAGACGTCGGTGTGGTTCGAGGTGACCACCTTGCTGATCCCCGGCTACAACGACTCCGACGCCGAGATCGCGCGACTGGCCGGCTGGCTGGCGGCCGAGGTGGGGGTGGACGTCCCGCTGCACTTCTCGGCTTTCCATCCCGACCACCACCTGCGGGACGTCCCGCCGACGCCGCCGGCGACCTTGCGTCGGGCCCGGCGGATCGCGATGGACGCCGGACTGCGTTACGTCTACGCCGGCAACGTCCACGATGTCGAGGCGGACACGACCTGGTGTCCCGACTGCGGCGGGGCGCTGATTGCGCGCGATTGGTACCGGATCCTCGACTACCGGCTCACCCCGGACGCCCGCTGCCCGCGGTGCGGGTTCGCGCTCGCCGGTCGGTTCGCCGCGTCCGCCGGTGATTTCGGCCCGCGCCGGATCCCCGTCCGGATCTCCGACTTCTGACCCCACCCGCCGAGTTGTCAGAAGCTCGTTCACCTATAGCCGAATGAGCTTCTGACAACTCGGCGGGTGGGAGGCGTCGGGGGGGGATCACATGGTGGTGGCGATCAGATAGGTCAGATAGCCGAGGTAGCCGGTGACGAACAGGCCACCCTCGAGCCGCGAGACCCGGCGTCCGGTGATGAACACGGGGACGCAGATCAGCGCCACCACGACCATCACCGGTAGTCCGAACCGGATCAACTCCGGATCGAGCACGACCGGCTGATGGGCGAACAGCAGCGAGGTGCCCAGGATCGCGGTGACGTTGAACGTGCTGGACCCGATCAGGTTGCCGATCGCGATGTCGGGGTCGCCGCGGACGGTTGCGACCACGGTGGTGGCCAACTCGGGCGCGCTGGTGCCGAGCGCGATGATGGTCAGGCCGATCAGCGAGTCGGGTACGCCGAGCGAGGACGCCAGGTCGACCGAGCCGCGCACCAGCCATTCCGCGCCGAGCACCACCAGCGCGATGCCCGCCACCACCAGCAGCAGCCGCAGGACCGGGTCGCCGATCCGGTGCCGGGGTCGATCGTGCGGGAACTCGGCCTCGTACTCTGCCACCACCATGGGGGGTTCCCTGCGGGCGGTACGGATCAGCAGCCCGACATAGACCAGCGCCGCGAGCGCCAACACCGCGCCGTCCAGCACGGTCAGCTCGCCGTCGAGGCTCAGCGCCAGCAGCAGCAGCGAGGCGATCGCCATTCCGGGCAGGTCGATCCGGATGGTCTGCCGGTGGATGGCGAGCGGACGGATCGCCGCCGACAGTCCCAGGATCAGCAGCAGGTTGGCCACGTTCGTGCCGGCGATATTGCCCACGGCCAGCGATCCGGAGCCGTTGCGGACGGCGTCGATGCCCACGGCCAGCTCAGGGGCGCTGGTACCGAGCGAGACGATGGTCAGCCCGACCAGGATGGACGGGACGCCGAGCCGGGCGGCGAGCTTCGCGCCGTGCCGCACGATCAGCTCGGCACCGATCACCAGGCCGGCGAGCCCCAGGAGGATCCATGCGGCGGCTGGCATGGGCTCAGCCTATTCGAGCCGTGCTGGTCGGACTGAGCGGCGCGGCACCGCCGACTTGTCAGAATCTCCTTCGCCTATAGCCGAACGAGATTCTGACAAGTCGGCAGGTGGGACGCGCCGTCGCGACGCCCTACAGCAGCGCCAGCAGCGCGTCCGGGTTGTGCCGGTAGGTCTCCACGCTCTGCGTGCCCGAGCTGAGTGCCTCGAGGGTGTCGGTGAGGACAGCGTTCACCGGCGTGGGGACGCCGTGCTCGGCGCCGTAGCGCACGACTGCCCCGTTGAGATAGCGCACCTCGGTGCGGCCGCGTCCGGAGTGCAGGTCGATGTGGAAGGACGGCATCTTGTCGCCGCGACCGCCGCCGAGGATCTTCGCCAGCGCCGGCTGGGCGATGAACCGGGGCAGCCTGGACGCACCCAGAGCGAGCGCCTTCACGGGGGTGCCGGGAAGGTCCACCGGCTTGTGCCCAAGGGCGTCCATCACGGCCAGGCACTCGCGCAGCACGGCGATCTCGACCTCGTAGGTGCGCCGATCGGAGAACAGCGTGCCGACGGGTTCGTCCAGGATCGCGGAGGTGGCGTTGCCGGTGAGATTGGTGAGCAGTTTCGACCACTTCATCGGGCCCGGGGCGGGGTAGCCGATCCCGTTGAGCCGGGCATCGTTGAGGGCACCGACCAGACGCCGTCCGAGCGGGTGGTCGAGCGCGATGCCGATGCCGCGCCGCTTCTCCTCCACCACCTGGCCGACTCCGGGCTTGCCCACCGCCGTGGTGACCGTGCCGGTGATCACCCGGTTCGCGCCCAGCTTCGCCGCGATCAGCGGTTCGTTGTCGACGCCGTTCTGCAGCGACAGCACCGGTGGCACCGCGGCCCCGGTGGCGAGCAGCCCGTCCAGGGCGGACTCGGTATCGAAGGACTTCAGCGCGAACACGCACGCGTCGTAGGGGCCTGCGGCGAGCGCCTCTGCTGCGGAGTCGAAGAGCAGGAAGTCCCGCACCGCGGCCGTGCGGCCGTCCCGGGTGAGCCGCAGCCCCTGGGTGCGAATGGTCGCGGCGGCGTCCGGTTGTTCGATGAAGGTGACTTTGTGGCCGGCGGCGGCCAGCGAACCGCCGACGTAGCTCCCGATCGCGCCGGCGCCCAGGAACAGCAGTCGGAGTTCAGGCACTCTGCTCGGCTTCCAGCCGATCGAGGATCCAGGCTCGGACGAGGGTGGACGCAGGGAGGTGTCTGGCGTCCGCGATCTTCTGGATCGCGTTGCTCTCCTGCGGGCTGAGCCGGACGGAATAGACGAGGGTGCGACGCTGCGATGAGGCCATGTAGTACAGGGTAATACTCATGGACCGAGATAGGAACCGTCCCCGGTGTCTCGGCGGACGCGGGGACGGTTCCTAACTCGGCCCAGCGACGCGCCAGCTGGAACCCAGTACGACGAACGGCGAGCCGGCGCCGGTGCGGGCGAGCGCCTCGTCGCTGGCCAGGCCACGAGCCAGGGCGAGGTGGTAGTCGGCCATCACTTGCGCGGTCTCCTCGTCGCGGACGGGCGCCACCGCGGCCACCACCGAGCCGACGCCGAGCGACACCAAGGTGTGGGCGAGCCCCAGCGGCTCGTCGCCGGGACGCACCTGGGACGTGCCGACGTCGCACGACGACAGCACCACGTGTCCGGCCCGGATCTCCCCGGTCGGCAGCTCGTGGGCGTACACGTCGCCGTCGGCCATCCGCAGCGACGAGAACGCAGGGCTGGCCGGCCGATGCTGTCCGTGCGCGGCCACATGGACCAGATCCGCCCCGGCCAGAGCGGCGATCAGGTCGGCCGCCCCGGCGTCGGCGACCGGCCGAGGCTGCCGCCAGGCCGCGGCGACGCGTCCGGCCTCGGTGCTCGCGTGCCGCAGGTCGGGCCCGGTCAGCACGCGCACCGACGGGGACGGGGTCCCGCCCCGGCGTCCGGCCCACTCGGTGACCGAGCGGGCCACGGTGACCGGAACACCGGCCAGCGAAGGCAGCAGGCCCCACGGGACCGAGGAGACCGCGTGCGTCCCGATCACCACCAGGCCGGACGACCGCAGTCGCCAGGGCTGGACGACGATCTGGTCCAGCCAGCTCAGGCCGCGCGCGAGCGAGGCGCCGATTGCGTCGTGCAGCGGCCCGGCCGCGGCGTAGGCACCCGTGCGCAGGTCGGCCTGCAGGCGTCGCGAGGTCTCCAGGCAACGATCGAGATCGGCGAGTCGGGCCAGCCGCCGCCGGCCACCCACCACGGCGACACCCCACAGCCCGCCGGCGTGCCCGAACAGCCACAGCAGGTCGCGATCGGCGCCGGCCAGCGCGGCCAGCGCCTCGCCGAGAGCGGGCAGGGCGTCGGAGGTGGTCGCGGTCTGGCGCTGCGCGAGTCCGAGATCGGTCAGCTCGCGGCGCAACCGGGCAGCCTGCGCGTGACGTTCGGTGGTGGGTTCGTCGCGCAGAACCTGGGACAGCGCGCGCAGCCGTCGGGTGAGGTCGGCCTGTCTGGGGTCGAGCGGTGGCCGGACGAGGGGAAGGCCGAGGCTGGTCCACCGCTCCAGGGTGTTGAGCACGTCGGACGGGCCCCGCTGGACGGCCAGGTCGAGGTCCAGATCGGCCAGCCGCAGGCTGAGCACCTTGCGGGCGGCCCGCGAGTCCAGGGATGCGCTCACCGCCTGGCTGGCCGCGAGATCGGTGGCCGCGACGGCCAGGCGAGGACGCGGCGAGCGTCCCGACGCCACGTCGGTGATGGCGGCGGCATAGACGCGGCGCAGGTGGACCACCAGCCCGAAGGTCTCGGCCGGATAGCGCCGCAGCGCCGCCCTCGCCAGGTCCGTCCGTCCGAGCCGGGCCGCGGCTTCGACCGCGACCGCGATGCTCCGCGCCCGTAGCTCGCCGTCGCCCAGCCGGCGCGCGATCTCCTCGTGGGCCAGCGCGCTGGTCAGCACGTCCGGCAGGCGCCGACCCCGGCTGAGGTCGCAGTCGACCACGATCAGGCCGGCCCGCGCCGCCGGCCCGGAGGCACCCAGCCGCTGGAAGCGGGCGCGAGCGGCCCGCGCGGAGACGGCCGCCTCGTCGATGCTTCCGGCGAGACGGAGGAGCAGCGCGCGCTCGCGGTCGATCTCGGCGCGCAGGATCCGATCGACGCGAGGACGGCACATCGCCTGCGCGCGATCCAGGGTCTCGATCGCCTCGTCGAGCAGTCCGGCCTCACCCAGCACGCGGGCCAGGTCGAACAGCGAGGGTCCGCGGAAGACGTCCGCGGGGATCTGCTCGGCCGCCGCCATTGCGGCGAGCGCGCCGGGCAGGTCTCCGGTCAGGTACAGCGCGTAGCCGCGGTTGTGCTCGGCCATGAACTCGTGGCGCGCGTCGTCGGCCTCGCGGGCCAGGCGCCCGGCGACGGCGAAGTGGTCGGCCGCATCGTCGGGACGGCCGAGCTCGAAGCTGATCATGCCGAGGGTGAGGTGGCTGGAGGACTGCTCCAGCGCGGTGAACCAGCCGGGTTGGTCCACCACCACCTGCAGTTCGGCAGCCGCGGTGGCGAAGTCGCCGCTGCGGCCGAGGATATGACCGCGTTGGCAGCGGTACCGGGCGACCAGTTCGGGATCGTCGGCGGCCAACCGGCGGGCGTCGGCGAGCACGGTCTGGGCTGCTTCGAGGCCGCTGGTGGCGAACTCGGTCAGGGCGAGGGTGAGCAGGCACGAGACCCGGACCGCGTTGGTCGCGGGGTCGCTGAGCTGGTCGGCGGGCGGCAGGCTGCGCAGTGCGGCGCGCAGCACCCGGGCTGCCCGGACGGGGCGTCCGGCGGAGTGGTGCGCCAGGCCCGCGAGCCGCAGCTCCCGGGCTCGAGCGAGCGTTTCCTCGCTCACCGGCGCTGCTGTCGTCAGATCTCCATCGACGGCGTGATCACCGGACGGTAGCCGTCCCTGCGGACCACGAAGTGGACGTGGCCTCGCGGCACGTCGTCGAGGGAGAACCGTCCGTCGTCGTCGGCGACCACGCTGCGGGTCACGCCCTCGGCGACCGCATCCACCTCGGCGCCGGGACTGGTCACCCAGCCGTCGATCCGGGCCCGGTGGGCCGACACGACCGTGGTGACCATGAGGCTGAGCGATCCGCTGGTGAAGGTGACCGAGTCGGTCTCCTCGCCGCGCACGCCGACCAGCTCCCCACGGGTGAGCTCGGCGATGTCGGCTTCCAGTTCGGCCACGGCGAGGCGGAAGTCGATCCGCTCCAGCAGGTCGGCGGGCACAGGGTCGATCCTCGTGTAGAGCGTCGCCAGGTGAGTGAGAATCCGCTCGTCGGTGGCGTCGAGGAGTTCGTCGGCGCCGGGGATGAGTTCGTCAGCCATCTCAGGCCTCCCAGCTGGGGTCGGAAAGGAGTGCGGTGCGGAGCTTGGCCAGGCAACGGCCGCGGGTCGGGCCGATGCTGCCGACCGGCATGCCGAGGGTGTCCGCGACGCCCGCGTAGTCGGGGGTGGCGGCGAACGCGATCACTCGCAGCAGGGCGCGGCAGCGTTCGGAGAGCTCGCTCACGTGTCGCCACAGCACTCGTTGCTGATCGGTCTGAATGGCTTCGTCCTCCGGTGTGGTCAGGTCGACGGCTTCGGGGACGCCGGCATCGGGGACGGTCTCGCGTCCGGCCAGCCGGAGCAGCCGCCACGTCTCCCGCTTCACGGTGATCACCAGCCACGACACCACGCCCCTGGGATCGGTGATGGTGTCGGCACCATCGACCAGGCGCAGCCACGCGGTCTGGATCGCGTCCTCGGCGACCTGTTGGGGCGCCCGCTGGCTTCGCGCGGTGTGCCACAGCAGCGGTGTCAGCAACGCGACCAGGTCGCGGAGCCTTTCGCGGTCCCCGGCCCGGTAGTCGCTGAAGGCCGCTGCCGCCTGCACGCCGAGCGGCGCGATGGCGTTCACGACCGAACCACGCCGACGAGGGCGGCACGGCCGCGCTTGAGCATCGCCTCGAGGCTGACGTCGTCCGTGCCGAGCGCAACCAGGTTCTGAGCCAACGCCCCGGCGACGATCGGGGTGGCGAACGAGGTGCCGCTCCACACCCCGAAGCCGCCGGAGAAGTCGTCGAGGTCGATCGTGGCCCGGTCGAGCGGGGCCGGACGGGTGCCGGCCCGGACGGCCTGCTGCTGGGCGGGCGCGAGCGTGTTGATCCCCGGCACCTCCGAACCCGGCTGGGTGGCGGCGTTCTGCGGCAGCGGCAGCGTGGACACGACCGCGGCGCCGGTGCGGTAGGTGGTCACCCATTCGCCGGCGTTGGAGAAGAGAGCGACGGTCGAAGCGTTCGGGTTGAGCGAGCCGACGCTGACCATGGCCAGCCCGTCCGGCAGCGCATGCGCGGCGAAGCCGGCCGGCAGGAAGGGCCGGTCGGTGGCGTCGTTGCCCGCTCCGGCCACGACGAGCACGCCGGCGCGTCCGAGGTCGCGGAGCACGGCTTCGACGCTGGTGTCGATGGGGTCGTCGTCGGCGTCCTCGTGGTAGTAGCCCGCCGAGATCGACAGCACGTCCACGATCAGGTTCGCATCGTGCGTGGCGAGAGCCTTGAGCTGGCGTTCGAGCAGGGTGTGCAGCGCGTCGATCAGGTCCGACTCGACGATCACGCCGTCGGCGTCCATCAGGACGTGTGCCTCGAGCCGTGCCGCGGGGCACTTCTGGCGGACGATGCCCGCGATGAACGTGCCGTGCCCGGCCAGCGGCGATCCGCTCCCGGACAGCGGGTCGGCGAGCCCGGAGGAGTCGTCGGGGACGGTGGTGCCGACCACGGTCACCACCCCCTTCGGGGCGAGTTGGGTCTGCGGATCGCCGGCGTCGGAGGTGAGCCGTCGTGCGAACCACGGGTGCGGTCCGATCCCGGTGTCGGGCATCACCACGACCGGCGGACGGGCGAGCTCGGGTGCGGTTCGGGCCGGGTCCGCCACGACCAGCGCCACCGGTGCCTTACCGCCGAGCCCGGGGACCTGGTACTGCGCCGGCCCTCCGCCGATGCCGCCCCAGTAGCCGCCACCGCCGATGCCGCCCCAGTAGCCGCCACCGCCGGCGGGGAGCAGCACATGGTTGAGCTCGAAGACCGCCGCGCGGTCGGCTCCGATCGCGGCGCGAATGCGCTGCAGCGCCACCCAGGCGTCCGGCGGGCCGGCCAGCGTGCGGTCCTTGCTCACCTGCAGGCCGAACACCTGCGGCGGTCGCGACTCCAGCTTCAGCGGCAGGTCGACCTCGCGACGGCGGCGCGGTTCGCCGACCGGCTGCAGCGTCCAGCCGAGTTCGGCGAGTGCGGCGCGAACGTCGTCGCGGACGGCGTCGAAGGCCGGGCCCGCCCGCACCAGGAGCTCCTCGGCGACGTACAGCGTCGGCTTCGGCGGTTTGGCGCCGGGACTGATCACGGCGGTGGCGGGGTCGAGCACACGGATCACGGCGAAGCTCCTCCTGCGCGGGCGGTCACAGCCTATGCAGTGACCTTTCATTCAGCTAGAGGCCTCAACTGCGCACGTGATACCTCCGCCGGCCTCGAATCGACCTCGATTCGGCGCCGGTGTATCAGGGCCGGGACGGTCGGCTCTGAACCGGTGACATGCGGGCCCTGTCGAGGGGCCCGGGGCCGCTCAGGAGGGAGGGCGGCGACCGGGTACACCTCGGCGAGTTCCGCGCATCGAGGGCGCGGTTCCCGCGGGGGAGGGGGAACGGCGGCCGGGAGCCGTGCCGTCGTGCGGCCGAGGAGTCCCGGCTGTCGGCAAGCTGGTCGTCGGAGTCCGGGTCGGAGGGGGACGCCGGACGCCGACGACCAGCTTCAGCCAGGGAATCGAGCGGCCGCATTACGGGCCGGCCCCTCGGGACGCACGTCCACCGTGGCCGAATCTGCGTGGCGCCGGAACTCCCAGGTGAGCGACGGCGCCAGCGCTTCGCGCAGGGCTTGGTCGTGAGTCACGATCAGCACGGTGCCGGCGAACGCGACCAGAGCGTCCTCGAGCTGCTCGATCGCGGCGACGTCGAGATGGTTGGTGGGCTCGTCGAGCACGACGACGTTCACGGCGCGACCCTGCAGGACGGCCAGCGCCGCTCGCGTCCGCTCGCCGAGAGAGAGCGTGTCGCAGGCGCGGACGATGTGTTCGGCTCCGAGGCCGAACTTGGCCAGCAAGGTGCGGACGGCGGCCGGATCGTCCTCGCCGAGCAGCCCGGCCACCACCGCGAGCAGGCTGTCCGGGCCGCTGATCGCCGTGCGTCCCTGGTCGAGGGTGCCCAGGGCCACTCGCGTTCCCCACGAGATCCGTCCCGACACCGGCGGACGCACCCCCAGCAGGGTGTCCAGCACGGTGGACTTGCCGACCCCGTTGGTTCCGGTGAGCGCGACCCGATCGCCACGGACGACCTGTGCGGAGATCGGCCCCACCCGAAAGTCGCCGACGCCGAACACGACGCCGTCGAGAGCGAGCA
Organism: Propionibacteriaceae bacterium UBA6238; assembly: GCA_002441465.1. GTDB lineage: Bacteria > Actinomycetota > Actinomycetes > Propionibacteriales > Propionibacteriaceae > Propionicimonas. The sequence continues at coordinate 54,060 of DJWE01000072.1, forward strand.
CCACTTCCGCGGACTCGGCTGCGGCCGCGATCCTGAAGCGCAGATCCCACTCCTTGCGCGGCTGCTCGACCTCGGGCAGTCGGCCCACCGCGTCCCGCACGCGGGCGGCACGCTGGTCGAGCTTGCGCGCGGAGTCCTCGGCGTACTTCTTGGCCAGCTGCTGGTGCGGGCCGAGCCGTCCCGCCTTGCTCCGGCCCTGCCTGGCCCACTCGTTCTGCCGCCGGGCGCGCTCGACCAGATCGGCCCGCCGCGCGGCGTAGGTCGCGTAGGCCTGTTCGGCCTGGCTGCGGGCGAGCGACTTCGCCGCACGGTAGTCGCTCCAGCCGCCGGTGTAGGCGTGCACGGCCTGCTGGTGGTAGTCGAGTTCGAGAACGGAGGTTGCCACGGCGTCCAGGAACGCCCGATCGTGGGAGGCCACCAGCACCGGAGCGGACTGGCCGGCGACGAACGCGGCGAGGGCTTCGCGACCGTCGGCGTCCAGGTTGTTGGTCGGCTCGTCGAGCAGCAGCACGTCGTAGCGACTGACCAGGATGGACGCCAATCCGGCTCGCGCGGCCTGTCCGCCCGACAGCGTGCCCAGTGGCCGGCCGGCGTCGATGACGAGGTCGAGCCGGGCCAGCACCTCGGCCAGTCGCGCCTCGAGGTCGGCGCCGCCGAGGGTCAGCCAGCGGTCGAGGGCGCGGGCGTAGCGCTCATCGGATCCGGGCTCGACGGACGCGAGTGCCGCGGCGGCGGACTCGAAGGCTGCCTGTGCAGGGCCGACCCCGGTGCGGCGCCGGGCGTAGCCGAGAATCGACTCCTCCGGGGCGGGCGGCGACTGGGGCAGGTAGCCGACGGCGGCGTCCGGCGGGGCGAACCGGACCGAACCGGCGTCCGGGACCTGCTCGCCGGCCACGATCCGCAGCAGCGTGGTCTTGCCCGAGCCGTTCGGGCCGACGAGCGCGGTGACGTCGCCCGGCGCGACGGTGGCGTCGAGCCCGGAGAAGAGCGGGTGGGCGCCGAAGGACGCGGCGACGCCGGAAAGGAACAGGGTTGTCGACATGGAAGACCTCGATCGCTGGTTGGGACACGGCGAGAGGTCAGTTCCACATGCCTCCAGGGTGCGACATCGATCTCAGATCCGTCAAACCGGACCTGACCAGGCCGTCTGAACGACACCTGAACCGCTCTCCGGAACCGCTCAGTGCGGCCGGGTACCGTCGGGCGACATCAGTCACATCGCTCACCCCCAGGAGGAACTGATGAGAATCGTCCGCGCCGTCGGGGCGGGAATCGTCGGGCTCGGCTTGCTTGCCGGGTGCGCGCTCGAGCATCCTCCGATCGCTCCCGGTCGACCTTCGGCGTCCAGCACCGTCGCGGCTCCGTTGCCGAGCGTGCCCGCCACGTCCGCTTCGCCGGTCGCCGAGGAGACGACCGCGTCGGCACCCGGCTCTACTCCGCCCGTCCCGAAGGAGAAGCCCCGGGCGGTGAACTGCGCCAAGGAGAAGTGTGTTGCGCTGACCTTCGACGACGGTCCCGGCCCGTATACGAGAGCGCTGCTGACGCGCCTCGCCGACGCCACCGCGCCGGCTACCTTCTTCGTGGTCGGCGAGCGAGTTGCGGCCTACCCCGGCGTGGCCAAGGCGATCGCCACGGCGGGTCACGAGATCGACGTCCACACCTGGGATCACCGCGATCTGACCACGCTCACGCGTGCCCAGATCGATCACCAGCTGCGTGCGAGCGTCCGGGTGATCAGGCGCGACGCCGGAGTCGACCCACGCTATCTGCGACCGTCCTACGGTGCGATGAACGCCAAGGTCCACGCGGCTGCCAGGCACGCGGGCCTGGCCCTCGCACTGTGGAGCGTCGACACCCTCGATTGGCGGACGCACAACGTCCGGCGAACCGTTGCCGTCGCGGTGCGACAGGCCACTCGCGGCTCGATCATCCTGCTCCACGACATCCACGCGACCAGCGTCAGGGCGGTCCGCCCGATCATCGACCGGTTGCGTACGAAGGGCTTCACCTTCGTCACGGTGAGCACCCTGCTCGGCAAGACCAAACCCGGGACTAAGTACTTCCACGGCTGATCCAGTCCCCGTTCGGGGGACAGCGGGGGAGTGGCCGGGACTGGCAAGATGGATCCCGACGACTGACCGACCGCGTGGGGGCGCGGTTCGGCGGAGGGGATTGTCACAACCGTTGGGGGGCGGCTGACTTTGTCGTATGCAGGTTATGGGCGTGTTCTCGCCCGCTATCCGGAGACCGTCGATCTGGTTCCCGTGCTCAGGGCACGGGTGAACCTGGTCGCCTTCGGTCTCGTCATGGTCGCCATGCCGTTGATGATGGTGGCCTTTCCACCGTCGGGGAATCTGGCCTTCACTGATGTGCAGCAGTGGGTCGGCGGCGTGGGTCTGCTCCTGTTCGGGCCGGCCACCGCCTACCTCGCCGTCCGTTCGACGCGGAGACGGGCCGCGCTCCGGCTCACCGCGGACGGGCTCACCGACGACTCCTCGCTCACGGCCGTGGGTTTCGTGCCGTGGAGTGAGGTCGCCGGGGTGAGCCTTGAGCGGATCTCGCGAGCCACGATGATCGGCGTCCGGCTGCGCGACCCGGAGACGTTCATCGCATCGCTGAGCTGGTTCCGGCGGATCTCCGCACGGACCAACCTGCGCATGTTCGGCGTGCCGGTCTGGATCAATCCGGCCGGGTTGCCGGACGCCGAAGAGGTCGTCGCGCAGATCGAGGTCTATCGGCGCAGCTGGGCGGATCGGCCCCGGTACGCGCTCGTGCAGGACGCGAGCTGACCGGCTCGACCGAGGGCTGCCGGTGGCCCCGGCGAGATCGGCCCGGCCGGGAGGCTTCGATCCGGTCGCGCGGCGGTAGCGTGCAGCCATGGTGCCCGAGCTCGAGACGTCCAGGCTGCGCCTGCGGCCCTGGCGGACTTCGGACCTGAACGCCGCCGTCGAGATCTACTCGAACGGGGAGGTGGCTCGCTACCTCGGACGCACGCCGCGGGCGTGGACCGGTCCTGCCGACGCCCACGCCGCCCTGGCGCGCTGGGCGTCCTTCGAGGGACCCCGGTACGGGGTATGGGCGATCGTGCCGCACGACGAGGACGATCCGGTCGGTAGCGCGTTGCTCAAGCTGCTGCCGTACAGCAGCGGGGAGACCTCGCCCGACACCGAGGTGGGCTGGCACCTGCATCCGCGGGTGTGGGGACGCGGCTACGCGACCGAGGCCGGCGGGCGGTTGCTCGAGCACGCCTGGATGCACGGGATCGAGGAGGTCTTCGCGGTCACCTACCCGGCCAATCTCGCGTCCCAGGCGGTCTGTGCCCGGCTGGGCATGACCGGACTGGGGCAGACCGATCGCTACTACGGGCTCACCTGCGAGCTGTTCAGGGTGGCCCGGCCCAGCTGATCGGCGCCACGACGGCGCGGTTTCACGCTGTCGGCGGCGGCGCCGTGGCCGTGAGAACAGCCCGTGATCAGGGAGTTTGCGCCGACGCCCGGAAGTGGTGCTACCCTGCCTTTAGCAAGACAGACAGGGTTGTTACCCGGTAACGGGGCAAGACCTGAGGAGCACAGAGAGTGCGCCTCGGGTCTTTTTGTGTTTTCGGGCAGTTTTCCGGGAAGGACAGACAATGGAGTCGGTAACGAAACCGAGTACCGCAGAACAGATCGTGGCAGCGGTCGGAGGGGCAGACAATGTGCTCAGCCTCACCCACTGCGCGACGCGTTTGCGGTTCGAACTGAAGGACGCCTCGGGAGTCAGGGCAAAGGTAGTGGAGAAGGTGCCCGGCGTGATGGGCGCCGTGCCCCAAAGCGGTGACCGCTACCAGGTGGTGATCGGCGGCGGCGTCCAGAACACCTTCAACCAGATCATGAACCTGCCGGAGATGGCCGGGGTGGGCAAGGGCCTTTCCGATGCGGACGTGAAGGCTCGCGAGCGCGCCAAGGCCCGCGGCAAGGTGGCCTGGCTGGACGCGTTCTTCGAGTACCTGTCCGACTCGTTCCGGCCGCTGCTGGGCGTGCTGCTCGGCGCGTCCTTGATCATCGCGATCGCTGCGGTGCTGGACGCCATCGGCCTGGTCGACTTCCGCTCCGCCGACAAGGCGGCCGGCTGGATCTTCTGGGACGCGATGTGGCGGGCCGTGTTCTACTTCCTGCCGATCATGGTGGCCTACAACGCGTCGAAGAAGCTCAACGTCGACCCGTGGGTAGGCGCCACCATCATGGCCGCCTTGATGACGCCGAACTTCCTCAGCCTCTCCTCCGCGGACGCGGTCGCCAAGCTGGGCACGGTCTGCACGACCAACCCGCTGCTGGGCACGCAATCCTGCGTGGCGAACATCTTCGGCTTCCCGATGCAGCTCAATGACTACGGCGGCCAGGTGTTCGTCCCGCTGATCATGGTCGCGCTGCTTTCTCCGCTGTACAAGCTGCTCAAGAAGATCTTCCCGGAGAACATCCAGATGGTGTTCGTGCCCTTCTTCTCGATGCTGATCATGATTCCGGTGACCGCCTTCCTGATCGGCCCGCTCGGAATCTGGCTCGGCAACGGCCTCGGCACCGGACTCGCCTGGCTGAACAGCAGCGCGCCGATCCTGTTCGCGATCATCATTCCGATGATCTACCCGTTCCTGGTGCCGCTGGGTCTGCACTGGCCGTTGAACGCCTTGATGTTGGTGAACATCAACACCCTCGGCTACGACTTCATTCAGGGCCCGATGGGTTCGTGGAACTTCGCCTGCTTCGGCGCTACCGCCGGCGTGCTGCTGATCGCCTGGCGAAATCGCAATACGGAAATGAAGGAGATCGCGACCGGCGCTCTCGCTGCGGGTCTGTTGGGCGGCATCTCCGAGCCGTCTCTGTACGGCATCCACCTGCGCTACAAGCGGATCTACCCGCGCATGCTGGTGGGCTGTGCGGTGGGCGGCATCCTGACCGGTCTGCTCGGCTGGTCCAGCGGCGGCGTCAAGACCGATGTCTTCGCCTTCACCTCGCTGCTGACCATTCCGGTGTTCAGCCCGATGTGGGTCTACGTCATCTCGATCGCCGCGGCGTTCGTCACCGCGATGGTGCTCGTACTGATCTCCGACTACCGCACGCCGGAGCAGAAGGCCGAGGAAGCCGCCGAGCGCGAGCAGGCCGAGGCCGACCTGGCCATGGAGCGTGAGCGCAAGGCGCAGGGCGGTGCGGGAGTGTCGTCCGGGTCGTCCGCCGCCCCTCTCGCGGCGTCCGCCGCCGGCGGTGGCGTGGCCACCTTGGTGCGGACGGACGTGATCACCGCGCCCGTGGCCGGTGAGGTGGTCGCGCTCGAGCAGGTCAACGACAAGGTGTTCGCGTCCAAGGCACTCGGCGAGGGCGTCGGTATCAAGCCGACCAGCGGACGCGTGGTCGCCCCGGTCTCGGGGACCCTGGTCACGGTGCCCGAGAGCGGTCACGCCTTCGGCATCAAGACCGACGACGGGATCGAGGTGCTGGTGCATGTGGGTATCGACACCGTCCGTCTCGACGGTCGCGGCTTCGACGTCGCGGTCGCGAAGGATCAGCGGGTCGGGGCCGGGGACGTGCTCGCGGAGGTCGATCTGAACGCGATCAGGGACGCCGGTTTCGATACCACCACGATCGTCGTGGTGATCAACACCATGGCGCTGACCGCGGTCACCCCACGGAAGGCCGACCTGGTTGCCCTCGGGGACGCCATCATTGATGTGACCCCCTGAGAGGAGCGCGCCCGGTGTTCGGTTGGATGGCGACCGCGACTCGCCGCGCTCGGTTCCGTCCCGGATTCGCTCCGGGATCGGCGAGCAGGGCCGACCAGGCCTGACATGGAGATCGCGCGCGTCTTCAACAACAACCTCGTCCTGGCACTGGACGAGGAGGGTCGAGAGGTGATTCTGACCGGCCGCGGCCTGGGCTTCCAGGCCCGGCCGGGCCAGGTCATCGACGAGACCCGAGTGGTGCGAACCTTCGTCCCTTCCGATGGCCGCGACCCCGACCACCTGGCCGAGTTGCTTTCCGGGATTCCGCCCGAGCACATCCAGCTGGTCAGCGACGCGCTCTCCGAAGTCGGCCTGGACGCCGTCGGGAAGAACCCGGCACTGGTGATCGCGGTGGCCGACCACGTCAGCTTCGCGCTGCGCCGGGTGGCGATCGGGATGGACCTGGAGTATCCGCTCCTCGCCGAGGTGCAGCACCTCTACGCCGACGAGTACGCCCAGGCTCGGGCGCTACTGGCAGCGATCAACCAGCGCAGCAGCGTCGAGCTGCCGTCGGCAGAGGCGGTCGGGCTGGCATTGCACCTGGTCAACGCAGGATTCGCCACGGGAGACCTGTCCTACACCTACACGATGACCGGTGTGATCCAGCAGATGGTGACGGTGATCGAGCAGCTCTACGGGCTGCACCTCGATTCGGGCAGTGTCAGTGTGGGCCGGTTCGTCACGCACCTGCGCTACCTCTTCGTCCGGATCCACCAGCACCGCCAGTTGCACGAGGAACATTCGGCGATCGGTACCGCGATCCGCGACGCCTACCCGCAGGCCGCCGATTGTGCCCGCCGGCTCGCCGAACTCCTGGAACTGCGGCTCGGCGCCGCCCTCACCGAGGACGAGATCTCCTACCTCGCCCTCCACATCGCCCGGGTCACCACCGACATGGAACAGCCGGGCTGAGTCCGGTCGGTTGCCGATCCGGCCCGAGTTCTGCCGGTTCTGGCTGGGCGGCTCGGAGGAGCGGCGGGCGAGAACCGAGTTGTGCTGGTTATGGGGCCGTTTCGCAGGTGCATAACCGACACAACTCGGTTCTGACCCGAATCAGCCGTCCTTGTGGGCCCGATAACCCGCCGATCTCGGTCGCGTGGTTGAGGTCGGCCGTCGCTGCGGCGTGCGCGGGGATCAGGCGTCGAGCAGGACGCGGATGTCGGCTTCGATGTCGGCGGGCGGAACCTCGGGGGCGTAGCGTCCCACGACCCGTCCGGAGCGATCGAGCAGGAACTTGGTGAAGTTCCAGGTGATCGAGTCGTCGGGTGTTCCGCCGCGCTCGGCGCGCAGCCAGGCGAACAGCGGGTGCGCGGCGGGCCCGTTCACGTCCACCTTGGCGAACATCGGGAAGGTCACGCCGTAGTTCAGGCGGCAGAACTCGGCGGTCTCCGCGTCGTCGTCGAACTCCTGGTGGGCGAACTGGTCGCACGGGAAACCGAGCACCATCAGGCCCTTCTCGCCGAGGTCGGCGTAGAGCTTCTCCAGGCCCTCGAACTGCGGGGTGAATCCGCACTTCGACGCCGTGTTCACCACCAGCACCACCTGGCCGAGGTAGTCGCCGAGGCGCTGGTTCGCGCCGGCGATCGTGGTGGCCTCGAAACTGTCCAGGCTTGTCATCTTGTCCTCCAGGTCGTTCGAGTTCCTCAAGTCCGCCGGACCCACCGGTATTCCCGGCTGCCGCGGACCTCACCGTCGAGGCGGCAGCCACCCTTGTCGGTGCAGGGCGGCGATGCCGTCCAGCAGCAGGTCGAGGGCGAACTCGAACTCGAACTGATCGTCGCAGCCGCTCGCGACCACGGTTCCGTCGTCGTGGACGGCGACGCTCGCGGCAGCGACCAGGTTCGGAAAGTGCTGGGCCAGCGCTGCCAGGGACGCGGGGTCGGGCGGAGGCTGGTTGGCGTCCTCGAACAGATCCTGGGTGAAGCCCCAGATCCGGCTGCCGAGGGCGTGCATGGCGTGGTGGGTGAGCGGATCGGAGAACCCCGCGGCGCGGAAGCTGCCGATCAGGGCGTCGAGATAGACCAGCACCGCGGGCGTCCGGGTGGTCCGGGTCTCCAGCGCACGGCGCAGCCACGGGTGTCGCAGCTGGATTCGTCGTGCGGCCAGGATGCGGGTGCGCACGGCGGATCGCCAGCCGTCCTCGGCGGACGTGCCGTCCCCGGCGTCGTCCTGGGCTCGGTCGGGAATCTCCGCGGGCACCTCGCCCAGGGCCACGTCCACCATGCCATCGAGGAGTTCGTCCTTGTCGGCGACGTGTTTGTAGAGGGCCATCGGCACGACACCGAGTTCGGTGGCGAGTCGCCGCATGCTGACCGCGTCCAGCCCCTCGACGTCGGCGAGTGCCACCGCAGCCGAGAGGACGCGTGGACGATTCAGCCGTTCGCGTCGGGTCTGGTCGGCCACGGTCCCTCCCTTGACGGGTGTACGCCGTATACCCTAGCCTTCTCGACATGGTGTACGCCGTACACCTAGAGAGGCTGCAATGACACCCACCCGACGAACCGCCCTGCTCGCGGGGCTGCTCTACCTGCTCACCTTCGTGGCGTCGATCGCGGCGCTTCCCCTGCTGGCCCCGGTCCTGGACGACCCCCTCTTCGTCCGGTCACCGGGGCCGGCCACGGGAGTGCTGGCCGGCGGGCTGCTCGACCTGGTCAACGCCGCAGCCTGCGTGGGCACGGCTGTGGTGCTCTACCCACTCGTGCGGCGCTGGGGCGAGGCAGGGGCGCTGGGGTTCGTCACGTCCCGGGTGCTGGAGGCGGCCATCATCGCAATCGGTGTGATCAGCCTGTTCGCGGTGGTCACCCTTCGGGTCGACGGCACGGGCGGCGAGGCGGAACTGGCCGTCGCGCGCGGGCTGGTCGCGGTCCGGGATTGGACCTTCCTGCTCGGTCCCGGACTCATGCCCGGCGTCAACGCACTGCTGCTGGGGTGGCTGATGTACCGCTCCCGGCTGGTGCCCCGGCTGATCCCACTACTAGGGCTGATCGGTGCGCCGCTTCAGCTGGCCTCGGTGGTGGCGACGGTGTTCGGCGTCAACGACCAGCTCTCCGTGTGGTCGGCGATCGCCGTGGCCCCGATCTTCTGCTGGGAGCTGTTCCTCGGCCTGTGGCTGGCGATCCGCGGCTTCCGTTCCCTGCCGGCGTTGGCACCGGGCGGTGAATCGGTGGTGAGCGCGGGGGACGGCGGCCTCGCGGCGCCGCAGCGCTGAGCCCGCGATCGAGGCCCGGTCCGCTAGCCGCGTCCGGTACGGCGGCATCCTCGGTGGCCGGCCCCGCTGGCCGACGGTGTATGGAACTGTACGGACCCGTGTGGGCAGCGCTGCTGCGTGGCGGTTGGTCCACTCTCCTGGAGCCGGTTCCACCATGATGGATCACAGCCGAAGGAGCGGAGGTGACCGATGGCGGAGCTACAGATCCGGGTCGTGGTGGCCGAGGACGATCCGTTCGCGCAACGTGCGATCGTCACCTACCTGGCCCGGGCTGCCGACATTTCGATCGTCGGTGTGGCGGCCGACGGCCAGCGTGCGCTGAGCCTGGTCCGAGAGCTCACCCCGGACGTCCTGCTCACTGATGTACACATGCCCGGAATGGACGGCGTCGAACTGATCGAGAAGGCGCTGGGCCTGCCTCAGCCGCCGCGGGCCCTCTGCTTCACCGCGCTCGGCGATGAACCCACCATGCGCGCGGCACTGGAGGCCGGGGCCAGCGGCTTTCTGCTCAAGGTGGACTCCCCGGACCTGCTCGTCCAGGCCATCCGGATCACCAACGACGGCGAGGCGCTGGTCTCCCCGAAGCTGCTGGCCGGCGTGCTCAGCGCCTTCACCCGGCGTGGCAGTCCGCCGTCCGAGCTCTCGCCCACCGACATCGAACTGGTGCGGCTGGTGGGGGGCGGGGCTCGACAACGCCGAGATCGCTCGGGAGCTCTCCTTGGCGCCCAGCACGGTGAAGACCTACCTCAGCCGACTGCTCCGCAGGATCGACTGCCGCAGCCGCGCCCAGCTGGCAGCTCGGGCGCACGAGTGGGGCCTGGTGGGTTGAGCGCGCCGCTCAGGCCGGGGGAGTCTTCCGGATGGTGCGCCAGACCACTCCGCCGCCGGCGAGGATCCCCGCCACGCCGAGCGCCGTGGCGAGGAGCTGAAGCGGCACCGACAGGTCGTCGGCCATCCGGACCCGGACGAACAGGCTTGCCAGCCCTGCGCCGATCAGCACGGCGCCCAGGACGATCGCGGTCGGTCGGTTCATGGTGTTCTCCTTGCTCTGTTTCGCGGCATGGCCGGTTTCCGTCATCACTCCGGCGTGGCCCCCTCGCGCCAGAACCGGGGGATCGCGGCCAGCCCGGTCGCGACGACCCAGGCGGCCAGGACGAGCAGACCCTGCCCAACCGGGGTCCAGCCCTGCACCGCCGTACCGGAAACACTGAGCGCCTTCATCGCGGCGACACCGGGTAGGGCATCCAGGAACGCGGTGAGGACGGGTTGGGGCAGGTCGGGCGCGGCCACCTGGAGCACGACGACGGCCAGCGGCAGAACCAGGAGACAACCGACCGCGACGGCCATCGTCATCGCCCCACGCCGCAACGCCGTGGCGGCGAGGAAGGACAGGACCATGATGAGCCCGAGCGTGATGCAGGCCACGCCGACACCGACCAGGTAGGCGCCGATGTCGATCGGTCCGGGAAGGCCGCTCACGCGACCCAGGCCGAACACGATCGGGCTTATCGCAAGGAGCACTCCGGCGCCGAGCACGGGCCACACCACTGCGCGGGCACCGAGCAGGCGGTTACGGTTCGGCACCAGGAGCAGCGCGCCCAGGACGGTGCCGTCTCCGGTCTCGCCGGTCACTGTGGAGAGCGCGTACAGGCTGAGCACCAGACCGGCGACGCCTGCGGCGATCTCCAGACCGAGCGGTAGGGCGAATGCGGCGGCGCCGAGCGTGTCGTCGATCGCGCCCACGAACATGAAGAACCCGAAGGCGCTGAACACCGCGGTCGTGGCCGCGATGCCGAGCGCGACCGGCGTGCGCCGGTTGCGCAGGTGCCTGCGGAACTCCGCGCGTATGACCGTGCCGGTGGTCTGTCGGCCCTGGCTGGGAGTCGTGGTCATGGCTGGGCTGCCTCGATCCGGGCTCGATCCGTGGTTGAGCTGAGGAAGACCTCCTCGAGCGACTGCTGCTGCACCTCGAGATGGGTCAGGGTCAGGCCGGCGCCGAAGACGATCCGTCCGATCGTCGCGGGATCACCATCCTCGACGAGCGCGCCGCCCGGAACCTGGTGGAGCACGTGGCCAAGGCCATTCAGCAGGGCGACCACCGAGGGAAGCTCGTCCGAGCGGAGGAGTACCGGGGTGGTGGCGCCGTCGTGCAGATCGCCGAGGCGGCCCTCGCGCAGCACCCGACCGCCGTCGAGCATGACCACCCGGTCGGCGACGAGTTCGAGCTCCGACATCAGGTGTGAGGAGAGGAGCACGGCCTTGCCTGCCGCGGCCTCCGCGCGGAGCAGGGAGCGCAGCCAGATCACGCCGTGAGGGTCCAGCCCGTTGACGGGCTCGTCCAGGACCAGGTTCTGCGGATCGCCCAACAGGGCGAGCGCGATGCCGAGGCGCTGCCGCATGCCGAGCGAGTAGGTTCCGATCCGGGCCCGGGCGGCGTCCCGCAGACCGGTCAGGCCGAGCAGTTCGCCCACGTCGCGGACGGGTTCGCCCTGGACGTCCGCGGCGTTCCGGAGCAGGTTCTCCCCCGTGGTGCTGCCGGGGAGCCACTGCCCGCCGAGGTGGACGCCCAAAGCCCTGCCCGGACGCGGCGACCGGACGAACGGGACGCCGTCGACGTGGGCCACGCCGGCGTCGGCCGGGAGCAGCCCGCAGATGATCTTCATCACCGTGGTCTTGCCGGCCCCGTTCGGCCCGACGAAGCCGGTGACCTCTCCGTCGGGCGCCTCCAGCGAGACCTCGGACACCGCGACGACCTCCCCGAAGCGCTTGGAGACACGGTCGACCCTGATCACCGGGTGAACCCCCAGGGTTGTGCACGGTGCCCGTCCGTTCCGAGCCCTGACCGGATCTGCCGGGCGAGGTCGTCGACCGCAGCGCGCGGGTGGCCGAGCGCGAACCAGTGCAGGGGGCGCCCCGCGTAGGCGCCGAGTGCCACCCAGAGGAAGCGCGGCCGGGGCCGGAGCCAGCTGACGGTGGCGACCTGGCCGACCGCTCGCGTGCGCAGGGTTGTCTGCCGTTCGGACGCGAACCGGGTCGTGACGTGGGTGAGGTTGCGGGCGTCCTCGCTGGAGAACCGGGTCGTCGAGGAGGTGCCGAGGACGAGGGCGGCGAGCAGGACGGTGAGACCGGCGAGCAGGGCGGCCCACACCGGCAGCCCCGTCCACCGGTGCAGCGCGAGGCCGGCGCCCGCCGCGACGCCGAGCGCGCCGAGCGACACCAGCACGGCCCGAACGCGCCGTGGACGGTGATCCAGCAGTGAGTCGGCCGGGACGAGGTCGGCGAAGTACTCCTCGGCGATCGACCGCACCACGTCCACGGGTAGTGACGGCAGCAACAGGTTGCTCCGGAGCTGGGCCGCCGAGTCGGTGGTGAGCAGGGCGAGCCGCGCCCGTCCGCTCCACTGCTCGACCAGGTTGCGGTGGAGTACCAGCCCCTCCACGGCCGCAGGATCGATCCGGCGCTCGTGGGGCTCCAGCAGGCCGAACCGGATCGAGAGTCGGCTGCGGTCGTTGACGCCGACCCGGAACCGGAAGTAACGGACGAGGGTGGCGCACACACCGATCAAGAGCCCGACCGCGATCGCGCCGAGGACCTGCGCCCAGACGGGGAGTCGCCCGGCGGCGAACCCGAGCGATTCGAGCAGCCCCGCTTCTTCCAGCAGGTCCCACAAAGTGGCGGCGACAGCGGCGGCGAGCACCACGACCTGGCCGTACACGAAGCTCATCAGCACCAGTTCCGGGACCGACGCCGCATAGATCGTGCGGTCGCTCTGCTCCGCACCCGCCGGTGCGGGTGCGTGCCCGGCAGGCAGGGCGGCCTCGACGCGGCCGAGCACCAGATCCACCGTCGGTCGGGTGACGCCGCGGAGGACGACCCGGGTGGACTCGTCGCCGGCCTGGGTGAGGGTGAGGCGGTAGAGCCCGAGAACCCGGTGTGCCCACGGACGTTCGGTGTTGATGGCGGCGATCGACCGCCACGGGAAGTCACGTCGGCGTTGCTCGACCAGGCCCGCCTCGTGACGAAGGGAGTCCCGGGTCACTTCGTAGTGGTGCGTGGCCTGCCGGAAGACGGGTTCGATGACCGCGAGCGCCAGGTACCCGATGGCGAGGGCGGTCAGGACGCTCCCGAGCATCCCGGTGGACCGGGTGCTGAACGCCCACAATCCGGCGACGATGGCCAGGGTCGTGGGGAGACTCGCCAGGTAGTCGGCGAGGATCAGCCGCGGTGAGTCGCGCCAGCGGAGCGGGGGTTCGTCAGTCATGGTCCCCCGGCTCCGCGGCACCGGTGATGGTGGCGCGGAGCCGCTCGGCCTCGCGCCGGGGGACGGGGCCCAGAGGATGGCTTCCGACCACCGTGACGATCCGGAGTTCCGCCAGGCCGAACGCCCGGAGTAGGGGTCCCTGCACGAGCTCGACCCCGAAGGTCCGCTTGACGGGTATCGAACGCTGGCGGAGAAAGATCCGGCCGTACGAGATCCGGGTCGCCTCGGTGGTGAGGTGGTAGCGATACGTCCGGCAGTGCCAGCGGTGCACGAACGCGACGTCGGTGATCAAGGTGATCGTGGCGATGGCGGCCGCCACGATCAATAGCGGTACCGGGATCGTCCCGGCAAGAACGAGGTGGACCAACAGGCCGGCGGCCATGACCGCGGCCCAGACGATCAGCGCCCTGAGGTTCAGGTAGGTGAGCGCAGCTCTGGGCAGTTGGAACCCGGGCTCGGCAGGGGCAGCAGGCCGCGCCGCGTCCGCCGGATCGGCGGTCTCCTGGGGAGATCGGTTCACGTGTGCCTCGTTCGGGTGGGTTGTTTCAGAGTAGCTTGGCGGCCTTCGGGCGACCTGGGTGTCGTGCCGGTTGGGCTTCGGCATCGCCACCCAGGTCACCGGAAGTCAGCCGATGCCCAGGAGCCGAAGGATCAGCTCGATGATCGCCTCGACGGTGAGCCCGCGTTCGATCCACTTCTTAATGGTGTCCCAGTGCGACTTGATGTAGGCGACGACCTTCTGGATCGCGGACGCGCCGTACTTCCAGGCCAGCCGCAGCACCTTGTAGATGAAGCTCCACATGAGTATCTCCTCGGGGGTGGGTCCACCCGGTCGGTCCGGGCGGTGACACCACTCGACCCGATCCGTTCGGTGGCGGCCACGGCTGGAGCTGAATCGTCAACTTCCGGCGACGGGACTCTCTCCTCACGTTGACTACCGGGTCGACTTCGGGAGGGTGCGCTGTCCCCGTAGGGTGACGATCTGGGTGGACGCCGTCCTGTCGGGACGGGCCGCCGCCTAGACTGCGGCGCGAAATCCCACCCCAGGAGACATTGATGCTCATTCTTCAGGATGTCCTGCTAGCCGCGTACACGACCGCATGGTCGCTCCCGATCGTCGAGGCTGTGGTCCCGCTCGGCAACTCTCCGTGGTACTGCGAGTTGATGCCGTGGTTGAAGATGTGCCGCTGATCGAAGGCCGCCGGTCACGGCCCGATCGCCAGTCCGCGGACGTGGTGACCGGGTCGCGCCGGCGCGTGGGCGAGTCGTTGTGGCTCGAGCCTTCGATCGCCGCCCTGCTGGTGGTGCTGACGGCAGTGCTGAACCGTGAGGAGCACTCGGTCGGGCTCTGGGCGGCCGAGCTGTTGACCTGCGCAGGCGCCGCGCTGTCGTATCGACGGCCGGTCCTGGGTGCGCTCGTAGTCGCCGGCGGCCTCTCCTCCTGGTTCCTGATGCCAGGGGTCTGGCCAGGCGCCAGCGGTCTGGCCTTCGTGGTGAACATCTTCGCCGCGGCACGCAAGGGGCTGGCCTGGCGGGTCCCGCTCGCCATCGGGCTCACCGTGCTGGCGTATCTGGTGCTGGTCGAACGATCCGTCCAGCAGCCTGGGGACCGACCCGGACCAGCGGCGCTGATCATCTCGCTCGCGGCGCTGGCGTGGCTCGGCGGTGCCGTGTGGCAGCGGGGCGCGTTACTGCTCGAGCACGAGCGTGCACGGGCGGCGCTCGAGCAGGCCGAGCTGCGTCTCTCGTTGGCCCGCGACCTGCACGACACGGTCGCCCAGACCCTCTCGCGGGCGGCGATCGGGGCGAACCTGGCGCTGACTGAGCCAGAACTGCCAGCGGGCGCCCGCACCGAGCTGGAGCGGATCGCGGCGGAGTGCCGCTCGTCGGCGCACGACCTGAGGCAACTGCTGGCGGGCCTGCGCAGCCAGGGCATGCCAGCCGGGCGGATGATGGCAGTGACCACCGCGGAAACCCTGCGAGACGACCTCGAGGAGCAGGCTGCCTTGTTGCGGGAGGCGGGCTTCACCGTCGAGGTGGACGTCGCGGTGAGTTCGGTGAGCGCGGCGCGGGCCCGGACGTTGGCCGCCGTCTCGCGGGAGGCGATGAACAACATGCGCAAGCACGCGCGGCCGGGGGGCCACTGCCGGATCCGGATTCATGACGAGGGCGACGATGTCGTGGCACGGTTCCAGAACCCGCGATCGAGGTCGAGCGGTTCGACCGAGGGCATGGGACTCACCGGGATCCGTGAGCGGCTGGCCCTCCTGGGAGGATCGTCGCGCACCGTCCAGGACGGCGAGACCTGGGAACTCATCGTCCGGCTGCCGCACGGCGTGAACTAGGGCTGCGATCGAATGCCCGACTGGTTCACCGCCTTCCAGCCGGCGTCCAGGCTGCCCTCATCGCCGCTGTGCGCGGCCTGGTCGCGGTCCAGGACGGTGTACCTTCCCGGCGGCGCCCTCGGTGTGGAGCCTCAGCCGGTGAACTGAGCCCTCAGGCCGAGGTCGACGCGAAGCGGAACGCCCGAACGATCTGCACCAGGCCCAGGACCACCAGCGAGACACCGAGCAGGAGGAACAGGAGGGCCGCACCCCACACCGGTGAGGTGAGCAGCACGATGCCTGCGACGATGGTGATCACGGCGTACACGATCGTCCACACCTTCGAAGGAGCGTCGCCGATCATGGTGAGACCGACCACTCCCTCCACGATCCACGAGACGCCGACCACCACGCCGAGCAGGAAGCCCAACGCGGCGGCCGCGGTGCCGAGGTTCGTCAGGGACAGTACGGCCGCGATCAGGAACACGACGCCGAGCGCGAGATAGCCGATCCGCGGCCAGGTGCCGAGCTTGCGGGAGAAGATGCCGACCGCGATGTTGACCACGCCGGCGATCAGAGCGTAAACGGCGATGATGCCCGCCACGACCATGGCGGTCTTCGCCGGCCAGGCGAGGATGAGGACGCCGACGATCACAGAGACCAGACCGCTCATGCCAAGCGCGGCCCGGATGCCGTTGACGAGTGTCTTGTCGAGCTGTTGCAGGTCTTGTTCGAAGGAATTGGCGGACATCTCAATCCTCTCGGTGGGGGGTCGGCCCCAGTCTGTCAGCTTGATGGCCAAGCGGGTAGGCGGTGCCGGTGAACCCGGACGCCGACACCGTGACTCCGGAGGGTTCGCCGCGGCCGGAGGTGCCCCTATCCGGCGAGGAACGCCGCGATGATCGCGTTCGCGTCCGGGCGCTCGCAGAAGTAGGCGTGCCGGGCCCCGGCGAGCAGCAACAGGTCGGCGTCGGCGATGTGGTCACGCAGGACGGACGCGTTGCGAACGTCGGTGACGCCGTCATCGACCCCATGGACGACGAGTGTGCGGGCCCGGATTCGCGGCAGCGCCTCCCATGCGTCGTGAGCCGTGCTCATCGCCAGTTGCAGGGCTCCCTGTTCAGGGCTCGTGGCCCGGCTCTCGGTCGTCGCCGCCGCCTCGGGGTGGGCGGCCAGGTAGCTCGGGCTGAAGATGAGCTCGAGGGCTGCCACGGGGTTTCCGGCCTCGAAGGCGCGGGTCGCCGCCTCCGGGCGGGGGAATCCGTGCACGTCTCCCGTCGTGGTGGCTCCCAGCACGAGCCGGGTGACGCGGTCGGGGAAGTCGGCGGCCACCCACTGCGCGATCCGTCCACCCAGTGAGTGTCCGTACACGGCGGCCCTGGGCAGAGCGGCGGCGTCGAGCACGGCGGCGACGTCTGCGGCCGCGTCGCGCGTCGTCCAGGCCGGTGAGGGGATGTCCGCGCTGTGGCCGATGCCCCGATTGTGCAGCCGGACGATGGTCGAGCCGTCCAGCGATTCGAGGGCAGGTTCCCAGATCGTCTCGTCCGCACCGAGACCGGAGATCAGCACCACCGGGGGTCTGGTGGGGTCAACGGGCGCATTCGGGCGGTCGATCCGGTACCAGATCGAGCTGCCGTCCCTGGTCTGTGCAAATCCCGTTGTCGTGGTCACTGAGCCATCCTAGGATCCGGTGCGGGACGCCCTCGGCGGGGGCTGTCCGTCGAGTCCTGAGGCAGCGGATCGCGGGCCTGGACGACCCATCCACGTGGGGATCTTGGACGGCGGGCCGGTCCCTCAGGTGCGGTCGTGCAGGGTGATCCGGTAGCCGTCGGGATCGGCGAAGGTGAAGGTCCGGCCGAACGGGCCGTCGATGGGCGCGGAGACGATGGTGTGGTTGTCGGCGAGGAGCGCGTCGTGAACGGCCTCAGAAAACTGAGCTACTCGGACCGTGTCGGGAAGGCACTCCCCACCCGGCTCACCCCCGGGTCCGGAGGAAGCTCGAGAAGGCAACCGCGGTGGTGGGTGCCGTCGAGGTCAGGATGCTGTCCGGCCTGAGCAAGGACGAGCAGTCGGACGCCTACTGGATCCTGCAGAGCATGGCCCGTTCCCTCCGCGATGCATGACTTTGCCGAACGGGCCGGGGTTCGGGCCCGCGGCCTGCTAGCTTCGGACCCGGAGTCGACGCCCACCCACCCCGATCGGACCAGAAGCCACCAAGGGAGACAGTCATGCTCAAGACAGTGCTCAGGACTCGTCGTTGACCTCGACCTACTCGACGCTGAGTTGATCAGCGGGAAGCGCGCGGGCGGCGCGGGGATCCCGCGCCGCCTGGGTGTTCTGTTCGCGACCGTCCCGCTGCTCGTGGTGTCGGCGTGCTCGGCACCTGCGGTGAGCGCCTCAGCGCTGGGCGACGCGGTTCTGGCGATGTACCTCAGTCCCCAGACCTATGCCTTCGAAGGCCCCGGCGAGGTACTCATCGTGCGGCCGGACGGCTCCACGGCGAGCGTGCGGACCTCCGGCATGGACAACGGCCAGTTGTTGTGGACCGATTCGGGCCTGTCCTTCGCCGACACCGAGCACGACTACCTGCTCAACGACCAGTTGCGTTCCTGGGCCAGCGCAAAGACCAACTTCCAGGACATCCTTGTCCAGACGCCCGAAGGCGTCCTCGGATCGTACAACGACGGCAACGACGGCTCGGGCTATGTGGAGCAGGTCGTGCTCAGGACGGATGGTCGCTCGACGCTGAGTGAGGTTGCCGGGTTCAACCGGCTGTTCTCACTGTGCGAGGGGGGCCTGGTCGGGTTGGCTGAGGTGACCGGGGCCGAACTCACCGTCCTCGCCGCTCGTTCGGGAGCGGTGAAGCGGACCAGCAACGACTTCCCGCAGATGCTCACCTGGCTCCATCCGAAGCGGGCGACCGCGAGCCAGACCCTGATCGCGGCCGTGCCCTCATCGGCGGAGTTGGACTACCCGCGCGGAATGGCACCCTGCCCCGCCGGGGTGATCACCCACCTGGCGGATCTGGTGAGACCCGGCGGCGCCAACACCTTCGAGGTCTGGCGCTGGGACACGCGCACTGGCCGGCGGGCCCGGACAGAACTGAAGCGACCCGACGGTTCGGCGCTGGAGCTGACCAGCGACCAGTTCTCGACCTCGACGATCGCATCCCAACTGGACGAGGAGGGCCGGCTGGTGTGGTTCTGCGCTGACGGCCGCGTGCTGGCGACCGATCCCGAGACGGGTGTCACCGAGGAGCTGTGGGATTCGGGGCTGCCGGTCGATCAGGACAACGACACGCACGTGCTGTTCGAGGGCAAGTGGGTGTTTCTGCTGGACGTCCCGAACGACGACCAGCGCCGACCGATGACGCTGTACCGGCGCAACGCGTTCACCGGCGAAGGCGGCCCGGTGGTCGTGATCTCCGGGGTGAACGAAACCAGGTCGGTGCAGCGGGTGCTGCGCGGGATCGCCGTCGCGCCGTCCCTCACCGGCTGAACGGGGAAGCTGGAATCACACGCATGTAGTTATCCCCACTGTGGATGACGGCTGTGGATAACCGGGTCTGGACGAGCCCGACCAACGTGCGGCAACCGGCGCTAGCCTCTTGTCCATGCGGTGCATCGGGCTGATCGGGGGGATGAGCTGGGAGAGCTCGGCCCTGTACTACCAACTCCTCAACGAGGGGGTGGCGGAGCGACTCGGCGGCCTGCACTCGGCACGGTGCGTGCTCGCGTCCGTCGACTTCGCCGAGATCGAGGCCATGCAGTCCGAGGGGCGCTGGGATGACGCGGGCCGTCTCCTTGCGGACACGGCGCGTGGTCTGGAAGCCGCCGGCGCCGACGCTGTGCTGATCTGCACCAACACGATGCACAAGGTCGCCGACGCCGTGGCGGACGCCATCACCGTCCCGTTGCTGCACCTGGCCGACGTGGTCGCCGACGCCGTGGTGGCCGACGGCATCGACGCCGTGGCCCTGCTCGGCACCCGGTTCACCATGGAGGAGTCGTTCTACAGCGACCGGCTCACCTCGCGCGGGCTCACCGTCCTCATCCCGGATGCCGACGACCGCGCGCTCGTCGACCGCGTGATCTACACCGAACTGGTCCTCGGCCAGGTCAGCGAGGAGTCCCGCGCCGCCTACGTGGAGATCATCGGACGCCTCGCCGCGCGCGGCGCCCAGGGCGTCGTCCTCGCCTGCACGGAGATCGAGCTACTGATCCGGCCCACCGACGTCGACCTGCCCACGTTCCCGACCACCCGCCTGCACGCGCAGGCGGCCGTCGACTTCGCGCTGGCCTGAGCGCGCTCAGGCGCCGATCGCTGCCTTGGTCTCCCTGGCCATGGCGAGTTCCTCGTTGGTCGGCACCACGAGCACCGTGATCGGGGAGTCGGGGGTGGAGATCACCCGGGCATCCTTGCCGCGGACGGCGTTGGCGCTCTCGTCCAGGATCGCGCCCAGGCCGGCCAGCCGACGGATCACCGTGGCACGCACCAGCGCGTCGTTCTCGCCGACGCCGGCGGTGAAGCTGATCGCGTCCACGCCACCGAGCACGGCGATATACGCGCCGATGTAGCTGATCAGCCGATGGCAGTAGACCGCCATGGCGAGCTTCGCCGCCTCGTCGCCCTCCTCGATCAACTCGCTCAGGTCGCGGAAATCGGTGACCCCGGCGAGCCCGAGCATGCCCGACTTCTTGTTCAGCAGGTTGTCGACTTCCTGCAGGTCCATGCCCAGCTCGCGGCCGAGGAAGGCATGCAGGCCCGGGTCCACATCCCCCGAGCGGGTGCCCATGACCAGCCCGGCCAGGGGCGTCAGGCCCATCGAGGTGTCCACAGCCACACCGCCGTCGATGGCAGAGATCGAGGCGCCGTTGCCCAGGTGGCAGACGATCTGCTTCAACTCGCTGTAGTCGCGGTGCAGGAACTCGGCGGCCCGCCTCGACACGTAGCTGTGCGACGTCCCGTGGAAGCCGTACTTGCGGATGCCGTGCTCGGCGGCGATCTCGCTGGGGATCGCGTAGGTGTACGCCTCCGGCGGCAGCGTGGAGAAGAACGCGGTGTCGAAGATCGCCACGTGCGGCACGTCCGGCAGCGCCTCCCGGGCCGCCTCGATACCGGCGATGCCCGGCGGGTTGTGCAGCGGCGCCAGCGGGCTCAACTCGCGCAGCTTCTCCAGCACCGCATCGTCGATCACCACGGTGGAGCGGAACGCCTCGCCGCCGTGGACGGTGCGGTGTCCCACCGCCTGGATCGATTCCAGGTCGGGGCCGTGCGCGTTGAACACGCGGACCAGGTAGTTCAGCGCACGGGCATGGTTCGGGAAGCCGCGATCCACGTGCACCATCTCGCCGTCGAGGCGGTGATCGAGGCTGCCTGAGGCTTCGCCGATCCGCTGGATGATTCCGTTGGCCACGACCACTTCGGTGTCGGCGTCGATCACCTGGTACTTGATCGAACTCGAGCCGCAGTTGAGCAGCAGGACGGGGGTACTCACGCGTTCACTCCTTGGTTGTCGGCCTGCGCCTGGATGGCGGTGATGGCCACGGTGTTCACGATGTCCTCGACCAGCGCTCCCCGCGACAGGTCGTTGACCGCCTTGTTCAGGCCCTGCAGGACGGGGCCGATCGCCACTGCTCCGCTCGAGCGCTGCACGGCCTTGTAGGTGTTGTTGCCGGTGTTCAGGTCCGGGAAGATGAACACGGTCGCCTGGCCGGCCACCGGCGAGTCCGGCAGCTTCGTCCGGGCGACGGTCGGGTCGACGGCGGCGTCGAACTGGATCGGCCCTTCCAGGGCCAGGTCCGGCATTTTCGCCCGGACGATCTCGGTCGCCTCGCGCACCTTGTCCACGTCCGCGCCGAAGCCCGACGTCCCGGTCGAGTAGGACAGCATCGCGACTCGCGGCTCGATCCCGAACGCGACCGCCGTTTCCACCGAACTGATCGCGATGTCGGCCAGTTGCGCGGCGCTGGGGTCGGGATTCACCGCGCAGTCGGCGTACACCACGACCTGGTCGGGCATGCACATCAGGAACGAGCCCGACACCACGCTCACGCCCGGTTTGGTCTTGATGAACTCCAGGGACGGCCGGATCGTGTTCGCCGTGGTGTTGATCGCCCCGGAGACCATGCCGTCGGCCATGCCCAGGTGCACCATCATCGTGCCGAAGTAGCTCAGGTCGGTGAGCTTCTCCCGGGCCTGCTCGACGGTGACGCCCTTGTGCGCGCGCAATCGGGCGTACTCCTCGGCGAATCTCTCCACCAGCTCGGGGTCGGTCGGATCGACCACGGTCACGCCGTGCAGGCTCAGCCCCAGCCGGGTCGCGCGCTGCTTGATCGCCTGTGCGTCGCCGAGCAGGATCAGGTTGGCCACGCCCCGCTGCAGCAGGATGTCCGCCGAGGTCAAGATCCGGTCGTCGCTCGATTCGGGCATCACGATCGTGCGCCGGTCCGACCGGGCGAGGTCTTGAAGCTGGTGCTCGAACATCAGCGGCGTGATCACGTCGGAGCGGTGCACCTGGAGCGCGTTCAGCAGCGCCGCCACGTCGACGTGCTCGGAGAACAGCCGGCGCGCGACCTCCACCTTGCGCGGGCTGGACGTCATCGCCCCCTCCAGGCGGAAGATCCGGTCCGAACTGGTGTAGGTACCCAGGTTCGTCATCCCGATCGGCAGCTGGTTGTGGATGCCGTCGATCAGCTTCACGATCGTGTCGGGGATCTCGTAGCCGCCCAACAGGATGATCCCGGCCAGGGGCGGGAACGAGCCGGACCGGTGCGCGAGCAGCAGACCCGGAAGCAGATCGGAGCGGTCGCCCGGCATGATCACGGTCGATTCGGGGGTGAGCCGCCGCAACACGTTGGGCAGCGTCATCGCGGCTACCAGGGTGTCCTGGCTTTCCCGGTCGAGCAGGTCGGGATTGCCCAGCACGAGGTTCGCCTCGACGGCGTCGAACTGAGCGCGGACGGTCGGCGCGGCGAGCAGCCGGTCGGCCGGGAGCGCTGCGGTGATCACGTCCGGCAGCTTCGCCAGCTCGGCTCGGACGGCGGCCAGATCGGCCGGATCGACCTCTTCGCTGGCCGCGCGTTCGAGGGTGGACACCCGGTTGGCGATCACCGCGATCACTTTCGCGTGGTGGGCGCGGAACTCGGCCAGCCCGCCCTCGGCTGCCGAGCGGATGTCTTCGGGCGTCCGACTGCGTCCCGAGACCACGAGAACGACGGGGACGTTGAGGTTCGCCGCCACCCGGGCGTTGAAGGTCAACTCGGTGGGGGAGGTGGTCGCGGTGTAGTCCGAGCCCAGGATCACCACGGACTCGTAGCGCTCCTTGATCAGGGCGTACTTCTCGACCAGCTGGTGCAGCGCGGCGTCCGGATCGTCGTGGACCTCTTCGTAGGTGACGCCGACGGCGTCGGCATAGGTCTGCTCGACACCTGGCTGGCTGATCAGCGTGTGCAGGATGGCGTCCTCGGTCCCACTGGCCACGACCGGACGGAACACACCGACCGAACTCACCGTGCGGGTCAGGGCTTCGATCATGCCGACGGCGACCATGGACTTGCCCGTGCGCCCCTCCGGTGCGGCGACGTAGATGCTGTTGCTCACGAGGGTCAGGCTATCGCCGCCGGAGAGTCGGTCTGACCAGGATCTCGGGTCCGGGAGCGGCTCGGCCCAGGACGGTGACGCCATCCCGGTACCGGTGGACGGCTCAGCCCACGCGCTCGCGCAGCCAGTCCAGGTCGGCGCTCTGGCCGGCCGTCCCGCCCGGGGTCTCGACCACGATCGGCGCACCCGCGGTGGCAACCACCTCGGCGAGCCCCTCAGGATCGCACTCGCCCTGCCCGAAGTTGGTGTGCCGATCGGCGCCGGAGTCGAAGGCGTCCCGGGAGTCGTTGGCATGGACGAGGTCGATCCGTCCGGTGATCGCGAGGATCTTGTCGACCAGCCCGTGTAGCTGGATCCCACCGGCGTGCGCGTGGCAGGTGTCGAGGCAGAATCCGACCCGGTCGGCGTTCGGCGAGGCGGAGATCGCGTCCCACAGCCGGGCGATCCGGTCGAGCTGACGGGCCATCGCGTTCGCTCCGCCGGCGGTGTTCTCGATCAGTAGCGGCACGTCGATGGTGAGGCCGTCGATCGCTTTGCGCCAGTTGTCGAAGCCCACCTCGGGGTCGTCGGAGGCGAGCACGTGGCCGCCGTGCACGATCACCCCGGCCGCTCCGATCTCCGCGGCAGCAGTGAGTTGCTTCTGCAGGTGCTGTCGGCTCGGGATCCGGATCCGGTTGTTGGTCGAGGCGAGGTTGAGCACGTACGGCGCGTGCACGTAGAGGGCCACTCCTGCGTCCGCCGCGTCCTGCCGCAGGGCGGCGGCACCGCCCGGATAGGCGACCTGCGGGCCCTTCCAGGCCTGCGGATCCCCGAGGAAGAACTGGCTCAGCCCGGCCGAGCGCGCCTGAGCCTCGGCGATCGGATTCTCCTGGTCGACGTGTCCGCCCATCAACACCATGGCAGCAGACTAGACGACGTCATTTCGAGTGGAGTCAGGGTCGGTCGACGACCGCACCGACCGACGCGGATAGCTCGCGCAGGGCGGCGAGCGCCTCCTCGGCGCGATCACTCGGCACCAGCAAGTGGTCGTGGTGGAATCCGGCCAGCACGTTGCAGGGGATCTCCCGTTCGGCGAGCGCTCCGGCCACGGCGGCGGTGAGTCCCACCGCCTCCAGCGCGGAGTGCACGCTGAGCGTGATCCAGGCGAAAGTGCCGGAATGACCGAGCCGGAACGCGTCCGCCTCGTGTCGCTCCAGCACCAAGGTGGTGCCTTCGTCCTCGGTCACAGTCGCCTGTGCGGGCAGGGTGTCCTCGTTCGTGGTGCTCACGACGACGAACTCCCCAGGTCGTCGCACCGGCTCCAGCGTGCGCAGCAGTTCCTCAAGATCGCGCAGCGCGGGTTGATTCATCGCGATGCCTCCTCACGCCACAGTCTGCTCCTTCCGTGGCGCTGGGAAACCTACCTACGGTGGAGTAGGTTTGATCTAGATTCGTTGCGAAGGAGCGTCGATGGATGCTGGGCACCTGGCCGTCAGGTTCGTCGCAGCGGCCGCGCGGCACGCACAGCGTCCGGCCACCCGGGTTGCATGCGGGGACGGCTGGACGGTGCGCAGCTACGCCGAGTTGCACTCCGACGTCCGCCGGTTGGCCGCTCGCCTGATCGAGCTGGGCCTGGCTCCGGGCGAGCGAGTCGCGATCTTCTCGGCCAACCGGCCGGAGTGGACGCTGGTAGACCTCGCCTGTGCCTGCGCGGGCCTGGTCTCGGTGCCGCTGTACGCCACCAGCACCGCCGACCAGGCTGCCTACGTCCTGGCCGACGCGGGCTGCCGGGTCGCGTTCGTCGCCGGCGCGGTGGAACTGGCCAAACTGGACGCCGCACGTGCGAACCTGCCTGCGCTGGAGCGCGTGGTGGCCTTCGACGAGCCCGACGGTGCGGACGCCACGAGCCTGGCCGACAAACTCGCCGCCGGAGGCTCCTCCTCCGCGGTGGACGATCGTCTCGCCGCCGTCTCGGCCGAGGACCTCGCCACGATCATCTACACCTCGGGCACCACGGGTGAGCCGAAGGGCGTGATGCTCAGCCACCGCGGCCTGACCCATCAGGTGGACGTGCTCAATCGCTATTTCTCGATCACCGAGACCGACACCTCGCTGTGTTTCCTGCCGCTCAGCCATGCCCTCGAGCGCGCGTGGACCTACGTCGTGCTCAGCAGCGGGGCGCTGAACACCTACCTGACCGATCCGCGGACGATCGCCGAGGCGATGGTGCGGGTGCGGCCCAACCTGCTGGTCAGCGTGCCCCGGTTGTACGAGAAGGTGTACTCCGCCGCGTCGGAGAAGGTGGCCGGCTCCCCGATCAAGCAGCGGCTGATGGCGTGGGCGTTGCGGGTCGGCACCGAGTTCCACACCTCGGTCGTCGAGGGCCGCCCGCGGAGCAGGTCCTTGATCGTGCGGTTCAAACTGGCCGACAAGCTCGTGCTGAGCAGCATCCGAGCGGCGCTGGGCGGGCCGAAGAAGGTGCTGGCCTGCGGGGGCGCACCGCTGCGTGCGGAGATCCAGGAGTTCTTCTTCGCCTGCGGCTTGCTGCTGCTCTCGGGTTACGGGCTCACCGAAGCCTCGCCGCTGGTGACCTTTCCGTCCCCCGCCGGCTACCGGTTCGGCACGGTCGGGCGCGTCGTGGACGGGGGCGAACTGCGGATCACCGATGAGGGTGAGATCTGCTACCGCGGGCCGAACGTGATGCTCGGCTACTGGAACAAGCCCGAGGAGACTGCCGCCGTCCTCGTGGACGGGTGGCTGCACACCGGCGACATCGGGCACCTGGACGAGGACGGCTTCCTCCTCATCACCGATCGGATCAAGGATCTGATCGTCACCAGCAACGGCAAGAACGTCGCGCCGTCCCCGATCGAGGCGCTGCTTGCGGCCGACCCGCTGTTCGAGTACACCCTGCTGTTGGGGGACAACCGGCCCTACCTCACCTTGTTGGTCGCCCCGTCGCTGCCTCACCTGGAGGACATCGGACGCCAGTTGCAGCTCACCTGGGCGCACCGCGACGAGCTGCTGTCCAACCCGGCGATCATCGAGGAGTTGCGCCGCCGCGCCGGCGAGCTGACCGCGAAGCTGGCTGCGCACGAGCAGATCCGCGACCTGCGCCTGCTCGTGGAGGAGTTCACCCAGGAGAACGGGCTGCTGACCCCCACGCTGAAGGTGAAGCGCAAGGAGGTCGAACGCCGCTTCGCCCAGATCGTCGAGGAGATGTACGCCCGCGCGGGCAAGTCGAAGAAGTGACTCTCGTCCCGATCGCCTGAGGGCGGTGCCGGGGGCTCGGCCGCACACGTCCGAGCGAGCCCCGGCTTTCGTGATTTCCGCCCCGAGAAGGGTGGACACGTGGTTGGCTGGGTGGTGCTTGGATTTCTCAGACGAATACCCCGGGGGGTATGGTGGCACGCATGAAGACGGTGATTGTTGGCGGGGTCGCAGGCGGCATGTCGGCGGCGACGAGGCTGCGCAGGTTGGACGAGAAGGCCGAGATCGTGGTGCTGGAGAGATCCGGCCATGTTTCCTTCGCCAACTGCGGCCTGCCCTACTACGTGGGCGGCGTGATCTCCCAGCGCACCGCGCTGTTGCTGCAGACGCCGCAGAGCCTCAAGGCGCGCTTCGGCATCGACGTCCGCGTCGAGTCGGAGGTGACCTCGATCGACCGGACCGCGAAGACCGTCAGCGTCCGCAACCTCAGCACCGGTGTGGAGTACACCGAGAGCTACGACAGCCTCGTCCTGGCCCCCGGCGCGGCCCCGTTCGTGCCGCCGATCCCCGGCGTCGAGCGCGCCTTGGTGCTGCGCAACATCGCCGACACCGACAAGATGGCCGATGCGGTGGACGAGCTCCTCTCCCGCGCCGAACGCGAGCGGATCCGCGCCGCTGTCGACGAGGACGTCGCCGACACCACGCCCACCGCTGTGATCATGGGCGGCGGGTTCATCGGCGTCGAGCTCGCCGAGAACCTCACCGACCGCGGCCTGAAGACCACGATCGTCGAGCTGGCCGACCAGATCATGGCGCCGCTGGACGTGGAGATGGCCGCCCTGGTCGAGAAGAACCTGGTCGCCCACGGCGTCACCGTGATCACGGGAGCCTCCGTGACCTCGGTCGAAGCCGACACCGTCACCTTGTCCACCGGGCAGAGCCTGGCGGCGAGCCTGGTGATCGCCGCGATCGGCGTCCGGCCGGAGACCGGCCTGGCTGCGGCCGCAGGACTCGAGCTGGGCGAGCGCGGCGGCATTCTGGTCGACGAGCACCAGCGCACCTCGGACCCGTCGATCTTCGCCGTCGGCGACGCGGTGGTGAAGCGGGACGCGCTCACCGGTGGCCAGGCCCTGGTGCCGCTGGCCGGACCGGCCAACCGGCACGGCCGGCTGGTCGCCGACGTGATCGCCGGACGCCCGGTGTCCGCGGCGCCCGTGCTCGGCACCGCCGTGGTCGGGGCCTTCGGGCAGATCGCCGGCGCGACCGGCTGGACGGAGAAGCGCGCTTTGGCCGCGGGTCGCAAGATCCGGGTCATCCACACTCACCCGGCCAACCACGCCGGTTACTACCCGGGTGCGGAGGGAATGTCGCTCAAGCTGGTCGTGGACGCGGAGACCGACGCGATCCTCGGTGCCCAGGGGGTCGGTGGCGCCGGCGTGGACAAGCGCATCGACGTCATCGCGACCGCGATGCGAGGGGGAATCACCGCCTCCGAGCTGACCGATCTGGAGCTCAGCTACGCACCGCAGTTCGGTTCGGCCAAGGATCCGGTGAACATGCTGGGCTACGTCGCGGAGAACCTGCGCGACGGCCTCACAGAGACCATCCAGTGGCACGAGGTCGCGGACGAGGTGGCCAAGGGCGTCCAGCTGATCGACGTGCGCACCCCGTCGGAGTACGCCCGCGGGACGGTCGATGGCGCAGTGAACATCCCGGTCGACGACCTGCGCGCGCGGCTCGACGAGGTTGCCGACGACGTGATCGTGCACTGCCAGGTGGGGTTGCGCGGCTATCTTGCTGCACGAACTCTCGCCCAGCACGGTCGCCACGTACGCAATCTCGACGGCGGATACCGCACGTGGGCCCGCATCTGAGGGCACCGAAAGTGTATGAGTCTGTACGAACTAGGTGAACATTGACGGCATTACCGTTCGCGGGACGGTTGACTAGGTAACGCAGGCACGGCTACCAGGGCTGGGGGGCGCTGGTTCACCGGGCCAGCTTCAGAGGGGACACGCGGTCATGGCGGTGATCGCAGTCAGACGTTGGTGCGGTTGAACGCTTCATACCCTGGTGCCTGCCTGCGCTTTCGTCTGTCCGCGTTGATGTGGTCAACCACATCAGCCCACCCCCGACAGGAGCTTCGTGCATCAACGGCCCACCCGTAGCGAACTGATCCAACTGATCAACCAGGCCAGGTTGGACCGGCACATTTCCATCCGATCCGCAGCGCGAATCGCAGGAGTCCCCGCGGCGACCGCGCAGGGGTGGCTCTCCGGAAGGCATTTCCCGACGCCGGCACTGCGACCGAAACTCCTGCGGCTGGTCGAGGCGCTTGAACTCAGCGACCACCTGCATCCCGCACTCTGGCTGGACGATCCGCCTCGGCGTGAGATTTCCGAATAGCCCACGGTTTGCCGAGGGTCGCTGAGACAATCCGATTATGACTGCCCCCGCGAGTCGACAGGAGTTCGCGGCACTGGTCAACGACACCAGGCGTCGCCAGCATCTCTCGATCCGCGCGGTTGCTCGGATCGCCGAGGTACCGCCCACCACGGCGCAGGGCTGGCTGAACGGCAAGCACTTCCCGACTCCCGCCCTGCGCGGCAACTACGTCAAACTGCTCGATCACCTGGGTCTGGTCGACGCCGTCCCCCGCGATCTGTGGGATCTGACCTGGGGTGGCCTGGGCCCGGTGCTGAAGAACGGGCTCTCGCCCTACCTCGGGCTGCGTCCGTTCCGGATCTCCGACCAGGCGCTCTTCTTCGGACGGGAGGCCGTCTGTGCCCGGATCGCTTCCGCGGTGCTCGATCTGTCCGAACGGGCCGGCTGCGGAATGCTGGCGCTGGTCGGTCCTTCCGGCAGTGGTAAGTCCTCGCTGCTCGCGGCCGGGCTGCTCGGACGGGAAGTGAGCGGTGGCGCCCTGAGCGAGTGGGAGGCGATCCCGATCCCGGTGATCGGGTTGCTCGCCGACCCGCGTCCGGCGTTGCCCGGCCAGCCGCCCCACCAACTCGTGGTGGTGGACCAGGTCGAGGATGCCCTTGCGCTGCCGGACGGTCCCCGCTTGCAGTTCCTCGACGCGCTGTCCGCGCTGGCCGAGCAGGCGATCGTGGTCCTCGGCGTCCGCTCCGACGCCTTCGCCGCGGCGTTGGCCGAGCCCGTCCTCGAGGCAGCGATGTCGTGCCCGATCCTGCTGCCGGCGATGACCATCGACGATCTACGCGAGGTGATCGTCCGCCCGGCGGAGACTCTCGGAATCGCCGTGGACGAGGACCTGTTGCGGGTGCTGCTGGAGGAGCTCGCTCCCGGATCCGGCGATCGGGTCGGTGCTGGTGCGTTGCCGTTGCTGTCGAACGCGTTGCTCCTGATCTGGGCGGTGAGCAATGGGCGGCGGCTCACCCTCGCCGACTACCACACGGCCGGGGGCGTCGCACGGGCCGTGGAGCGGCTCGCCGAGCAGGTGTACCTCTCCCTCGAGCCGGCGCAGAAGGCGGCGGCCGAGCGGATGTTCCTGCGCCTGGTGCGGGTGAGCGGAGGCTCGACCGTCCGCGAGACGCTGGCGTTGGCCGAGATCGACGCCACCACCCGTCCGGCGATGGAGGCGTTCGTGGCCGCTCGGATGCTGACCACGGTGGGCGACGATCTGCAGATCAGCCATCAGGCGCTGCTCACCCACTGGCGGCGCCTGCAGGAATGGCTGGCCGAGCACCGTGAGGACTTGTCGGTGCTGGAGAAGCTGCGCGTCGCAGCGGAGATCTGGCTGTCCTCGGGACGCGATCCGGCCGCCCTGATCCCGCTGCGACGACTGGAACTGTTCGCCTCGTGGCTCGACCGCGGCAGTCGCAAGCGGCTGCTGACCGACGCGGAGCGCGAGTTCGTTGCCGCCTGTGACGACCACTTCGCGCGGGCCGGTGAGGCCGACCGGGCCGGACGCCGCCTCCTGGCGCGCTGGAAGACCGCCGCGAGCCTGCTCGGCGCCTTGGTGGTGCTGCTTCTCCTTGCCCTCGTGTGGCTACTGACCGGTCGGACCTGACGACCCGTCACCAATTGGCCGCGGACGCGCCGGGACCGGTAGTCTTGCTCTTCGGCCGTCCCACGATGGCCACTGCTACGCCCTCCTGCCATGGGAAGCGCCCATGGCCGCTCGAGACCAGAGGAGGTGGAGTTCGCGTATGCGCAAGTATGAAGTCGTGGTGATCATCGATCCCGACGTCGACGATCGCCAGGTGAGCGGCTTGCTGGACAAGCCGCTGTCCGGACTGACCAAGGCCGGCGGCACCGTGGACAACATTGATGTGTGGGGCCGGCGTCGCCTTGCCTACGACATCCAGAAGAAGTCCGAGGGCATCTACGCCGTCATCAACGTGACCGCTGAGCCGGCCGTGGTGAAGGAGCTGGACCGCCAGTTCACCCTCAACGAGCAGATCATGCGGACGAAGGTCATCCGCCCCGACCTGCACTGATCGCCTGCTGACCCCTAGCCGGGTGTCAGTACCACCTGACAGGCTGGGACGGTCATCAAGCACACGTCCGATCCGAAAGACATCCACACATGGCTGGCGAAACCATCATCACCCTGGTCGGCAACCTGACCGCCGACCCGGAACTGCGCTTCACCCCGTCCGGGGCTCCGGTGGCGAACTTCACGGTCGCCTCCACGCCGCGCACGTTCGACCGCACCACCAACGAGTGGAAGGACGGCGACGCCATGTTCCTCAACTGCGCTGTCTGGCGACAGGCGGCCGAGAACGTGGCCGAGTCCCTCACCAAGGGGATGCGGGTCATCGTTCAGGGCCGACTGCGTTCACGCAGCTATGAGACCCGCGAAGGCGAGAAGCGCACCGTCTTCGAGGTGGACGTCGAGGAGATCGGCCCCGCGCTGAAGTACGCGACCGCGAAGGTCACCCGCTCCAGCGGTGGCGGCGGCTCGTACTCCGGCGGCGGCTCCTCCGGTGGCGGTGGCTCCTCCTGGGGCCAGTCGTCCTCGAGCGCGCCGCAGCAGTCCGGTGGTGCCGACCCCTGGGCCTCGGCCCAGAGCGAGGAACCCCCGTTCTGATCCAATCCCGCCGTCCACCGATCGGCTCCTGAGCCGGCCGCACGACGGCACTTCATCCACGTCATTCCGGCGTCAGCCGGGCTTTCGAAACCAAGGAGAGCACCACAATGGCCTCACCGCGCAAGCCAATGAAATCGAAGAAGGTGGCGCCGGCGAAGAGCATTCGCATCGGCCACATTGACTACAAGGACACCGCCACGCTGCGGAAGTTCATCTCCGAGCGGGGCAAGATCCGCGCTCGTCGGGTCACCGGATTGTCGGTGCAGGAGCAGCGCAAGGTCGCGATCGCCGTGAAGAACGCCCGCGAGCTCGCCTTGCTGCCCTACGCCTCGACCGCACGCTGAGAAGGGAACGCAGATGAAACTGATTCTGACCGCCCCTGTTGACCACCTCGGTGTGCCCGGCGACATCGTCGAGGTAAAGGACGGCTACGGCCGCAACTACCTGCTGCCGCGCAGCTTCGCGATCTCGTGGACCCGCGGCGCGGAGAAGCAGATCGACGGGATCAAGCGTGCGCAGGACGCCCGCGAGATCCGCGGCGTCGAGCATGCCGTGCAGATCCGTGAGCAGCTGGAGGCTCTTGAGGTCACTCTGCCCGCGCGGGCCGGCGAGTCCGGCAAGTTGTTCGGTGCGATCACTCCTGCTGATATCGCCTTGGCGGTGAAGCGGGCCGGTGGTCCGGCGATCGACAAGCGCTCGGTGGAGATCGGCAAGCCGATCAAGGTCGTGGGCACCCACACCGTCGGCATCAAGCTGACCTCCGGCGTGGTCGCGCACATCCAGCTGGGTGTCGTCGCCGCCTGAGTCGCAGAACCCGAAGCGCCGGTCGCCTGAGGCGGCCGGCGCTGCTGCGTCCTCGACGGGTGGACCGAGTTCGGAACCGTCCCCAGGGTGGCCGGACCCGATGGGGACGGTTCCGAACTCGGTCCGGGGGTGGCGCTGGCCGGACGCGCCGAAGGCGTCGCCTAGTCTGGTCGGGTGAGCGAACCCACCCGGCCGAACCGCTGGTCGACGTTCAGGGATCGGTTGGGGAACGGTTCTGGACCTCGTCCGGGGAGATCTCGGTTCAATCCGTTCGTGATCGCGTCCGTCCTGATCGGAATCGTGCTGCTGGTCGCGTTGGCGCTGTGGGTGAACGCGCTCACCGTCCCGGTGCATCGCGAGGGCCGTCCGACCACCTCGGTGTCGCCGCTGCCCGCGCCCACGACTCCCGCCCTCACCCCGACTCCGACAGCCACCGCGGGGACGGCCTCGCCGAGTGCGGAACCCAGCTCGAGCGGTCCGACGCCGAGCTCGAGCCTGCCGAAGATCAAGGCATCGGGGAAGTTCGACACCGCCGGGGTGAAAGTGGCGGCGTCCGGTTCGTCCGGCACATTGCAGCGCTACGCCGTGCAGGTAGAGACCTCGGCGAAGCTGGACGCCGACAAGGTGGGCACCCAGCTGGCCGGCGTCCTGAACGATCCGCGTAGCTGGGCCGGCAGCGGCAACGTCCGCTTCGCTCTGGTGGCCGATCTGGCCAAGGCGGACTTCACCATCGTGATCGCCGCGCCGGCCACGGCCAAGGGGATGTGCAAGCCCGAGCCGAGTACCTGCGTAAGCAGCGGCGACGTGGTGATCGACGCGTCCTACTGGCTGGCGGCGCCGCCGGACTACTACCCGAGCCGAGCCCAGTGGCAGGCCTATCTGGTCAACCACGCGGTCGGTCATCTGCTGGGGGAGCGCCACCAGAGTTGTGCCAAGCAGGGCAAGCCGGCGCCGGTGATGATGTCGCAGGAGATCGACCTACGCGGCTGCACCCCGAACCCCTGGCCGTTTCCCTGAGTGCAGGTCGCGCCTGGGGAATCCCGGTTCGAGCGGATCTCCCGAAGGGCGTCAGGCGGACGTCGGGGCGGGCAACGCCGACGACGGCAGGAACGCTTCCGGTCCCGGCTCTCCGCCGAGCGCGCCGGCAAGGAGCTCGCGGGCCCGGGCGAGGTGTTCGTCCAGCAGGGACGCGCTGGCCTCGGCCTCCCCGGACGTGATCAGGTCCAGGATCTTGGCGTGCTCGGCGACGATGATCTGGGGACTGAGCCGCTGGCTGCCTTGGAGCTGAGCCATACACAGCTTGACCTCGAAGGCCAGCGACGCGTACGCCGAACTCGTCCGGTCGCTGCCGAGGGAGTCGATCAGGGCCGAGTGGAACCGCATGTCAGGCCCCACGATGTTCCAGCTGCCCTGCTGCCACAGTGCCGCGATCTCGGCGTTGGCCGCACGCGCGGCTTCGGGCACGTCGCGGCGGGCGGCCAGCCGCCGCAAGACCTCGGACTCCAGGTAAATGCGGGTGTTGTAGATGTCGCGCACATCGATGGGACCCAATTGCACCACCCGGGCGGTCTTGTGATTCCGGCGCACCAAGACCTTCTCGGCAACCAGCCGTTCGATGGCGGCCTTCGCGGTCGCCCGCGCCACGTCGTAGCGAGCGGCGACCTCCGCTTCGGTGAGGGCGGCGTTCGGTGCGAGTTCTCGGGAGAGTACCTGCTCCTTGAGGTCCTCGACCACGGCGTCGATCACCGACGTCACCACGATGTTCCGGACCAATCCCCACCCCAGTCTCACTGTGTTGTGGGAATTCTACGCCAACAAGTTAGCCAGAACCTCTTGCAGAGTTGGTCTACTTGTTCGACAATCCTACCTGTCGGTCAATCTCAGTGAGGAGATACCACCCATGACTGCTCTGTTCATCCAGCCGCTTGCCCCCGTCGGTGGGAGCGCTGCCCTGTCCGCTCTGGTCGCCGCCCTGCCCCTGATCGCGCTGTTTGTGATGCTGGGCGTGTTCAAGATCG
>DJWE01000072.1:88365-95343 GCA_002441465.1 Propionibacteriaceae bacterium UBA6238
TGCTCGGTGAGCTCCTCCAGTCGATTTCGACCGACATGCGCGTGCTGGCGATTCTGATCGCCTTCTGTTTCGGTGCACTCCTCGAGGCGCTCGCCGGCTTCGGCTCCCCGGTCGCGATCANNTCTGCTTCGGCGCGCTGCTCGAGGCCCTGGCGGGCTTCGGCTCCCCGGTCGCGATCACCGCGGCCATGCTGGTCGCGGCCGGCATGAAGCCGATCCGGGCCGCCGTGGTGTGCATGGTCGCCAACACCGCGCCGGTCGCGTTTGGCGCCATGGGCGCGCCGATCACCGTGCTGGGCTCCACGACCTTCCCGATCCTTACCCAAGGCGTGTTCGCCAACGCGAACCAGGCGTCCATCACCTTCGGTCACATGGCCGGACGCCAGTCGCCGATCATGGCGCTGATCATCCCCCTGTTCCTGGTGGCGCTGGTGGACGGCGTCCGCGGTCTCAAGCAGACCTGGGGTGTGGCCCTGACCGCCGGCGTCGTGTTCAGTGGCGCCCAGTTCTTCGCGTCCAACTTCATCGCCTACGAGGTGACCGACGTGATCGCGTCCGTCCTCACCATCGTCGTGATCGTCGTGCTGCTGCGGTTCCGCAAGAGCGGCGACACCCATGCCGACCATGTGGCGACGAAGGTGAGCGTCGAGGATCACCTGAAGGCCGCGTCCTCCACCGGCGGCGCCCGTGTCTGGGGCGCCATCGCGCCCTACGTGATCGTCGTGACGGTGTTCGCGCTCAGCCAGATCCCGGTGATCAAGAGCTGGCTGGCCAGCACGTTCGCCTTCGTGTTCAACTGGCCGGGCCTGCAGCCGGCGAACTTCGCCAAGAACGCGGACGGGACGATCGTCCCCCAGCCGCTCGACTTCTGCGGCATCGTGACCGCGGGCCAGGCGAAGGCAGAGACCCTGACCAGTTGCAGCCTCGGCCAGGTGAACCTGTACGGCGTCCTCGCCACCGGCTCGTTGCTGTTCATCGCCGGCCTGATCACGGCGGCCGTCTACCGGATGAGCCCGAAGGAGACCGCGGGCGTGTTCGGCAGGACCGTGAAGAGCCTCGCCTTCACCATCGTGACCGTCGCCTCCGTGCTGGCGATCGCCTACATCATGAACGGCTCTGGCATGACGATCTCGCTCGGTTCCGCGCTCGCCGCGGCCGGTGCGGCCTTCGCTGCGCTGTCTCCGGTGCTGGGCTGGCTCGGCGTGGCCATCACCGGTTCGGACACCTCCTCCAATGCATTGTTCGGCGGCATGCAGGTCGCCGCGGCCAAGGGCGTCTGGCCCGGCTCGGTCGCCCATGAGATCCTCATGGCGACTTCTAATTCAACAGGTGGTGTGATGGGCAAGATGATCTCTCCGCAGAGCCTGTCGGTTGCCGCGGCGGCCACGGGCATGCTCAACCAGGAAGGCGAGATCTTCCGTAAGGTCGTCGGTTGGTCGGTGTTGCTGCTGGCGGTCTTCGCGGTTCTGGTGGTGCTGCAGTCCACTGTGCTGATCGGGATGGTGCCGGTTCCGTGACCGCGACGATCTCCCGCGACGACCTGGCCGGCGTGCTGGCCACCTGCGTCGCGAACACATCCCAGATCCGCACCTCGGAGCTGGACCGCCGCGCCATGGCACACGACGCGTCCCACTTCCTGCTGCTGCCGTCGGCCGTCGTCGCCCCTCGCGACGCCGACGAGGTGGCCCGGTTGCTTCGGGCCACAGCAGCTGCGGGGGTTCCGCTCACGTTCCGCTCCGGCGGGACGAGCCTGTCCGGCCAGGCCGGGACAACCGGCGTGCTCGCCGACGTGCGCCGACACTTCAAGGGCGTCGAGATCCTGGACGACGGTGCTCGAGTGCGGGTGCAGCCAGGGGTGACGGTCAAGCAGCTGAATGCGCACCTGGCCCCCTACGGACGCAAGTTCGGCCCCGACCCGGCCAGTGAGGCCGCCTGCACGATCGGCGGTGTGGTCGCCAACAACTCCTCCGGCATGGCCTGCGGCACCGTCGAGAACAGCTACCGGACGCTGGAGTCGGTCGTCGCCGTCCTGCCCTCGGGCACCGTGATCGACACTGGCGCCGCCGACGCCGACGCGAAGCTGCGCGCCCTGGAACCCGACCTCTACGAGGGCCTGCTTCGGCTGCGCCAGCGGGTGGTCAGCAACCCGGCGTCGGTGGCGAAGATCACCCAGCAGTTCTCGATGAAGAACACCATGGGCTACGGCCTCAACTCCTTGGTCGACTTCGACACCGTCCCCGAGATCCTGGCTCACCTCGTGGTCGGCAGCGAGGGAACTTTGGCGTTCGTCGCCTCGGCCACCTTCCGCACCATCGAGCTGCGCACAGAAGTCACCTCGGCGCTGGTCGTCTTCGACGATCTCTACGCGGCCAACGCCGCCCTGCCAGCGCTGGTCGCCACCGGCGCGGCCACCCTCGAACTGATGGACGCCACGAGCCTGCGGGTCGGCCAGGCGTTCCCGGACACCCCGAAGCTGATCAAGGACCTGCAGGTCAGCAAGCAGGCTGCGCTGCTGGTGGAGTACCAGGCCACCACGCGGGCCGAACTCGAGCACCTGGCCCAGGCGGCCCGTCCGACCCTGGACGACCTGCCGGTGACCGGTCCGGTCGAGCTCACCGAGGACCCGGTGCTGCGCGGCAA
This sequence comes from Propionibacteriaceae bacterium UBA6238, assembly GCA_002441465.1. Lineage (GTDB taxonomy): Bacteria > Actinomycetota > Actinomycetes > Propionibacteriales > Propionibacteriaceae > Propionicimonas. The sequence continues at coordinate 91,005 of DJWE01000072.1, forward strand.
GCTGTGGAAGCTGCGCAAGGGCCTGTACACCTCGGTGGCCGGTGCCCGGACGTCCGGCACCACCGCGCTGTTGGAGGACGTCGTGGTGCCGGTCGCCAAGCTGGCCGGCACCTGCGCCGACCTGGCCGTCCTGTTCGACACCTACGGCTACCGCGACTCGGTGATCTTCGGACATGCCAAGGACGGCAACATCCACTTCATGCTCACCGATCGGTTCGAGAACGACGAGCAGATGAGCCGCTACACCGGTTTCACCGAGGACATGGTCGACCTGATTCTGGGCAACGACGGTTCGCTGAAGGCCGAGCACGGCACCGGACGGGTGATGTCGCCCTACGTCCGGCGTCAGTACGGCGACGAGTTGTACGAGGTGATGGTCGGCATCAAGGACCTGTTCGACCCGAACCGGCTGCTGAACGTCGGCACCATCATCACCGACGATCCCCAACTGCATCTCAAGCACATCAAGCTGCCGCCGAGCGTGGACGCCGAGATCGACCGCTGCGTCGAGTGCGGCTACTGCGAGCCGGTCTGCCCGTCCCGCGATCTGACCTTGACGCCCAGACAGCGGATCGCGCTGCAGCGGGAGATCGCGAATGCGGACGCGGCGGGCAACACGGCGCTGGCCGACGAGCTGGAGGCCGGCTACACCTACGCCGGCGTGCACACCTGCGCCGTGGACGGGATGTGCGGTACTGCCTGCCCGGTGCTGATCAACACCGGGCTGTTCGTGAAGAAGCTGCGTCGCGAGCAGACCACGCCGAAGGCGACCAAGGCGGTCTGGACCACTCTGGCGAAGCACTGGAAGGGCACCACGGCCACCTTCTCCACGGTGATGGGGATCACCGACGCGCTGCCCGGCCCGCTGGAGTCGGCCCTGGTCGGGGTGAACCGGCTGGGTCGGGGGATGCTCGGTACCGACAACATCCCGCTGTGGTCGCCCGAGCTGCCCGGCGGCGGTCCGTCCCGTGAGCGCCCCCGTCCGACCCCCACCCCCGAGTTGTCAGAATCTGCTGCGCCTATAGCCGCAGCAAAGTCTGACAACTCGGTGGTGGCGGTGTACCTCCCGGCGTGTGTGAACGTGATGTTCGGGCCCGCGGACGGCGGCGTGGGTGTCCAGCTCAGCTTCGAGGCACTGTGCGAGAAGGCCGGACTCACCCTGCTCGTGCCGGAGGAGATCAGCTCGTTGTGCTGCGGCACACCGTGGTCGAGCAAGGGCATCCCGGACGGGTACGAGGCGATGCGCGAGAGGGTGCTACCCGCGATCCGGAAGGCCAGCGACAACGGACGCCTGACCGTGGTCTGCGACGCGTCCAGCTGTACCGAGGGCTTCCGGCACATGGTGGAGACCGATCCCGAACTCGACGTGGAGATCATCGACGCGGTGAGCTTCGTGGCGCGGCACGTGCTACCGGTGCTCGGGGAGTACCGCAAGCTCGAGTCGTTGACCATCCACCAGACCTGTTCGTCCACCCAGCTGGGGCTCAATCCGGATCTGGTGAGTGTGGCGAAGGCGGTCGCCGAGACGGTGAACGTGCCGATCGACACCGGGTGCTGCGCCTTCGCCGGCGATCGCGGCATGTTGCATCCCGAGCTGACCGAGTCCGCTACCCGAGCAGAGGCGGCGGAGGTGAACCGGCTCGACGCGGCTGCCCACGCCAGCTGCAACCGCACCTGCGAACTGGGCATGACCAGGGCGACGGGTAAGCAGTACCGACACGTTCTCGAACTTCTGGCGGAGCAAGCTCTTGGCTAGGCGACCTCGAGCGGCCAGAGTATGAGACAGCGGTACTCCGATCACCCCCGGACGGGCCTCCGCCGGGGGTGATCGCCGCTTCGGCCACGACGCAAAGGAGCAACACATGGATCCCCGCACAACCGCGCTCGTCCTGATCGAATTCCAGAACGACTTCACCAGTGAGGGCGGGACGCTCCACGGAGCGGTCGCCGACGTGATGGAGGCCACCGGAACCCTGGCCAACGCCAAGACCGCCCTGGCCGCGGCACATGCCGCCGACGCCACCGTGATCCACAGCCCGATCTCGTTCCAGCCGGGCTACTACGAGATCAGCGCCCACCCCTACGGCATCCTCAAGGGCGTCGTGGACTCCACCTCGTTCGTCAAGGGAACCTGGGGCTGCGAGATCGTCGGCGACGTGGCGCCGAGCGGAGAGGACATCGTGCTCGAGGGCAAGCGGGGACTGGACGCCTTCGCGTCGACCAACCTCGACTTCATCCTGCGCAGCAAGGGGATCAAGACGATCGTACTGGCAGGGTTCCTGACCAACTGCTGCGTCGAGTCGACCATGCGCTCGGCCTACGAGAAGGGCTTCGAGGTCTACACCCTCACCGACGCGGTCGGGGCGACCTCGCTGGAGGAGCACGCCAACGCGATCAAGTTCGACTACCCGATGTTCTCCAAGCCGATCACCACCGCAGAGTTCACTCAGGCGCTTTCCGGCGAACTCGCCTCGGCCGACACGTCGCGCGGCTACTGAGCTGACGAGTCCGTACCTGAGAAGATCTATCCAGCCATCGTCGTCTGGTCCCCCTGGACGCTCTGGTCCCCACGGTCGGCGGTGGCGGCCGAAACCCCTCCCGGCCGCCACTGCCCCCGGGTCTGGCTTCCTCAAGTGAAGGTGGCCAGGGGGTTCAGCCGGAGATCCGAGGCAGCAGGACGGTGCCTTCGCCGTCGGTGATCTCCGCCTCGTCCTCAGGGGGGACGCTCGAACCCGGCAGGCGGATGGTGAACTCGGCGCCGCCGGACTCCGCACGTCCCGCTTTCACCCAGCCGCCGTGCGCCTTGATGGTCTGCGCGACGATCGACAGCCCCAGGCCCGAGCCGGGGGTGGTGCGTGCCTTGTCGGAACGGTAGAAGCGGTCGAACACGTGGGGCAGGTCGCCTTCGGCGATGCCGGGGCCCTGGTCGCTGATCCGAAGCCGATCGCCGACCAGGCGGACGGTGATGGTGCCGCCCGGCGGGGAGAACTTCACCGCGTTGTCGAGCAGGTTGGTGATCGCGCGCTCCAGGCTGTCCGGCTCGCCCACGAGGTAGAGCGGGTCGAGGGCAACGTCGAAATCCAGGCCCGGTCCGCGGCGCTTTGCCCGCACCACTGCGCTGTTCACCACGTCCCGCAGGTCGATCGGCTCCGGATGGGCCTCCACCTTGTCCTCGCGGGACAGGTGGACGAGATCACCGATCAGCTGGGTGAACTCGCCCAGCTGCGCCGCGATGTCGCGCAGGATCTCGGCGCGCGCGCCCGGCGGCAGCATGCCTTGTCGCTCGTCGGCGATCAGAAGTTCGACGTTCGTCCGCAGCGAGGTGAGCGGGGTGCGCAGTTCGTGTCCGGCATCGGCGATCAGCCGGCGTTGCCGATCGCGGGAGGAGTTCAGGCTGCTCGTCATCGTGTTGAACGAGCGGGTCAGGTCGGTCAACTCGTCCATGCCGCCCAGCTCGATCGCCTGCAACTGGTCGGTCTCGGTGACCCGGATCACCGCGTCGGTGAGCCGCTGGATCGGCTGCAGGCCCGACCGGGCGATCACCCAGCCGATGGCGCCGGCGACCAGGACGGCCAGCAGGCCGAAGGTGAGCAGCGAGAACGCCAGGATGCGCAGGATCTGGTCGGTGGGCCCGAGGGGACGCCCGAGCAACAGCGCGTAGTGCTTCTCTCCCGACGGCGAGGAGTCGGTGAGGGGGATCGCGACGATCCGGTACGGGTTGCCTGCGGTGTCCACACCGGTGCGAGCCGACGACCCGATCTGGGTGCGGGCGATCGCGCGTTCGGTCGCGCTCGGCTCCAGGTGGCTGCCGGGTCCGGGAGGATAGATCTTGTCGTTGTCGGAGCGCACCAGCATCATGGTCACGTTCGCCGTGGCCAGGGCATCGCTGTTCAGCCCGCCCATCGATTCCGCGTCCCCACGGATCCAGTTCGCCGTCACCTGGGCGATGTCGAACAACTCACCGTCCAGCTGGTTGTAGACCGCGACCGTGGTGATGATGTACGCGGCCACGCCCGTGATCGCCACCGCGCCCGCCACCGCCGCGGACACGAGTGCCGCGAGCCGATCATGGAGCGGTCGATTGTTGACCGAGAGGACGGAGCGTAACCAGCGGATCACGGCGGGGTCTCGCGCAGCACGTAGCCGATGCCGCGCACGGTGTGGATCAGTCGGGGTTCACCTTCGCCCTCGGTCTTGCGGCGCAGGTAGCCGATGTAGACCTCCAGGGAGTTGGCGGTGGTGGGGAAGTCGAAGCCCCACACCTCGTTCAGCAGCCAACTCCGCTCCAGGACCCGACGCGGGTTCTCCAGGAAGGTCTGCAGCAGGGCGAACTCGGTGC
>DJWE01000028.1 GCA_002441465.1 Propionibacteriaceae bacterium UBA6238
AGACCGACCAGCGCTGCTTGGCGATGCCGCCCTCGTACATGAGGTCGACGATCAGCTTCAGCTCGTGGAGGCACTCGAAGTAGGCTACCTCGGGCTGGTAGCCGGCCTCGGTGAGCACCTCGAACCCGGACTCGACCAGGGCGGACATGCCCCCGCACAAGACGGCCTGCTCACCGAACAGATCGGTCTCGGTCTCCTCGGTGAAGGTGGTCTTGATACCGCCGGCCCGCAGGCCGCCGATCGCCTTGGCGTAGCTGAGCGCCAGCGGCCAGGCGTTGCCGGTCTCGTCCTTCTCCACGGCCACAATCACCGGGACGCCGCGGCCCTCGGTGTACTCGCGCCGAACCAGGTGACCTGGGCCCTTCGGCGCGACCATGCACACGTCCACGCCGGCCGGCGGCACGATGTAGCCGAACCGGATGTTGAATCCGTGCGCGAAGAACAGGGCGTCACCAGGCACCAGGTTGGGCTCGATCGCCTCCTTGTAGAGGTGCCGCTGCACCTGGTCGGGCGCCAGCACCATGATCAGGTCGGCCTCCTCGCAGGCCTGGGCAGGGGTGACCACCCGCAGCCCCTCAGCCTCGGCCTTGGCCCAACTCTTCGAGCCCTCCCGCAGGCCGACGCGGACGTCGACGCCGGAGTCCCGCAGCGACAGCGCGTGCGCATGGCCCTGGCTGCCGTAGCCGATCACGGCGACGTTGCGTCCCTGGATCACCGAGAGATCAGCGTCGTCGTCGTAGAACATCTGTGCCATCTGGATGTGCTTCCTCACTTAATTGGCCAGCCGAGCGGCCGGACGGGTCTTCTCGATCTTGGCACGATCGGACAGGGATCTGCTGCCCCTGGCCAGTGCCACCAGCCCCGACTGCACCAGTTCGCGCACGCCGTAGGGCTTCAGCATCTCCAGCAAGGCCTCCAGCTTGTCGGGCGAGCCGGTGGCCTCGATGGTCATGGAATCGTTGTGGACGTCCACGGTCTTGCCGCGGAACAGCTGCACGATCTCGATGATCTGACTCCGTGTGGCAGGGTCTGCCTTCACCTTGATCAGGACGAGTTCGCGACGCACCGCCTGGGCGTCCTCGAGCTCGACGATCTTGAGCACCTCGATCAGCTTGTTCAACTGCTTCACGATCTGTTCCAGCACCAGCTGGCTGTCCACCGAGACCTGCACGGTGATCCGGGAGAAGTCCTCGTTCTCGGTCGGGCCCACGGCGAGTGACTCGATGTTGTACCCGCGCCGGGCGAACAGCCCGGCGATCCGGGCAAGCACGCCGGGCTTGTTCTCCACCAGCACGCTGAGGGTGTGCGTGTTCACAGGATCTCTCCCTCCCAGTCGGGAGCCAGGTCCCGAGCGATCTTGATGTCGTCGTTGCTGGTGCCGGCCGCGACCATCGGCCACACCATGGCGTCCTTGTGCACCACGAACTCGACCACCACGGGACGGTCGTTGATGGCCATCGCCTCGTTGATCACGCGATCCACGTCCTCGGGCGTCTCGGCCCGCAACCCGACCGCGCCCATCGCCTCGGCCAGCTTCGGGAAGTCCGGCACCAAGTGGGTCTTCAGATTGGTGTTGGAGTAGCGCTCGCCGTAGAACAGCGTCTGCCACTGGCGCACCATGCCGAGACTGCGGTTGTTGATCACCGCGATCTTGATCGGGATGTCGTTCAGCGCGCAGGTGACCAACTCCTGGTTGGTCATCTGGAAGCACCCGTCGCCGTCGATCCCCCAGACCACCGCACCTGGGCGCCCGACCTGAGCGCCCATCGCTGCCGGGACGCAGTAGCCCATCGTCCCGGCCCCGCCGGAGTTCAGCCAGCGCCCCGGACGCTCGTGCGGCAGCAGGTGCGCGGACCACATCTGGTGCTGACCCACGCCGGTGACGTAGATGGCGTCCGGACCGGCGATCTCCCCGATCCGTTTGATCACGTACTCGGGGCTGAGCAGATCGTCCTGCAACGGCTGCGGGTCGAAGGAGTACTTGGCTTTCAACCCCGTCAGGTAACGCACCCATTCGCCGTAGTCGGGCAGGTCCGCGGCACGCAGCAGGCTGTTCAGCTCTGCGATCACCTCGGCGAGGTGTCCGACGATCGGCACATCCGCGACCCGGTTTTTGGAGATCTCCGCCGGATCGATGTCGGCGTGGATCACCTTCGCCTCGGGAGCGAAGGAGTCCAGCCGACCGGTGACCCGGTCGTCGAACCGCGCGCCGAGCGTGATCAGCAGGTCGGAACGTTGCAGTGCCCCCACAGCCGCCACCGTGCCGTGCATACCCGGCATGCCCAGATTCAGCTCGTGGCTGTCCGGGAACGCGCCACGCGCCATCAGCGTGGTCACCACCGGGATCCGCGTGATCCGGACGAGTTCGGCGAGCGCATCGTAAGCCTGCGCCTTCACCACACCGCCGCCCACGTACAGCACCGGACGCTTGGCCTCGCCGATCAGCCGCGCCGCCTCGCGCAGCTGCTTGCTGTGCGGCTTGGCGACCGGATGGTAGCCGGGAAGGTCGAGCTCCTCGGGCCAGTGGAACTCCGTCGTCGACTGCAGCGCGTCCTTGGCGATGTCCACCAGCACCGGGCCGGGCCGGCCGGTCGCCGCGAGATGGAAGGCCGCAGCGATGGCGTGCGGGATTTCCGCGGCATCAGTGACCAGGAAGCTGTGCTTGGTGATCGGGAAGGTGATGCCGCGGATGTCAGCCTCCTGGAAGGCGTCGGTTCCGATCGCCGCGCTCACCACCTGGCCCGTGATCGCCACGATCGGGACGGAGTCCATGTAGGCGTCCGCGATCGCGGTGACCAGGTTCGTCGCGCCCGGCCCGGAGGTGGCGATGCACACGCCGACCCGTCCGGTGACCATCGCGTAGCCTTCGGCGGCGTGACCGGCACCCTGCTCGTGGCGGACCAGGATGTGCCGGACCTTCGAGTCGTACAGCGGGTCGTAGGCGGGCAGGATCGCGCCGCCGGGGATGCCGAAGACGACATCGACGCCGACCCGCTCCAGTGACTCCACCAGCGCTTGGGCCCCGGTCAGGATTGTCGGTGACTCCCCGGGCATCTCTACCTCTCTTCGTTGACGTCGGCTGTACGGATGCAGAAAAAAACCCCCGCTGCTAGCGCAGGCGAGGGAGCGTGTCGGTGATCGAGCCGTGACTCAGCCGACACGCTGGCTAACTACGAGAAGGGATTTCTGCACGGAGCTAGCCTGACCGCCCAGCCCCGGCAATGTCAACACATGGTCTCGCCATTTCACATGCTGAGCCGTCCGTGTCGCCGCGGCGGCCAAGGCTCAACCCGCCCCTTCGACTTCGGCCCCAATTCTGAAGGATTCTCAGCCTTGGGGTGGCCGTCGGGCCTGCTACTGGGTGACGATGAGGACCAGCTCGCAGATCGAAGGGACCCCCCGATGTTGACCAACGCTGCGCCAGTCACGTTTGCGCGCGCTGCCGTCGCCACGGCCGCCGCCGCAGCTCTGCTCTCGAGCCTGGGGGGATCCACCATCCCGGCCCGGGCGGACTCCGCAGTCGCTCCGGCCAGTGGCGCGGTCACGATCAGCGGCGCTGGCTGGGGCCACGGCAAGGGCATGTCCCAGTGGGGCGCCTACGGCGCGGCCAGCAAGGGGTTGGACTACAAGGAGATCGTCAGCTTCTACTACCCCGGCACCAAGCTGGCCAGCCTCGACGACGGCAATCGAGTGCGCGTGTGGATCACCAGCGACAACGACAACGCCCTGCACTTCCGTCCGGTGAAGGGACTTGTCATCAAGGCTGGAGGGCAGACGCTCACCCTCCCCTACGGCTCCACGTACACGAAATGGCGGATCAGCAAGAAGTCGAGCGGCCGGGTGCTCTACTACCGCAACGCATCCGGCGCCTATGTGAAGTACGCCACGAAGCTCGACCCGAAGAGGATCTGGTTCGTGTCGAATCCGAAGACCGGCACCGTGCGACTGGCGTTGCCCGGCGCCACCCGAACCTACCGTGGTCGGCTGGCGGCTCGGATCTCCGGCAGCACGATGAAGACGGTCAACTATGTGTCGATGGAGAGCTACCTCCGCTCCGTCGTGCCCTCGGAGATGCCCGGCAGCTGGGCCATCGAGGCGCTGAAGGCCCAGTCGGTTGCGGCGCGTACCTACGCGGCCAAGCTCCGCTCCACCGCAGGATCCATCTACGACCTCTGCGACACCTCCGCCTGCCAGGTCTACAAGGGCATCTCCACCGAGTACTCCAACTCTGACAAGGCGGTCAGTGGCACCGAGAACAAGGTCGTCGAGTACAAGGGCGCCCTGGCTCTGACCATGTTCTCCGCGTCCAACGGCGGCTGGTCGGCGTCCGGCGGTTCCGACTACCCCTACCTGAAGGCCCAGAAGGATCCCTATGACGGGGTCAAGCGGGACCAGTCCTGGTCGGTGACGCTCAGTTCGTCCAAGATCCAGAAGGCCTATTCCAGCATCGGCACGCTGAAGACCGTTCAGGTCACCAGCCGTGACGGCGACGGCACCTACGGCGGGCGTGTGGAGAAGATCAAGGTCACCGGTTCCAAGGGCTCGGTGAGCGTGACCGGCGGATCCTTCAAGAGCACCTTCGGTCTCAAGGAGCGTCTGTTCACCGTGCTCGGCGGAGGCTCGTCCGCGACGGCTACCTCGACCAGCACGGCAACGGCGACCGCCACCAGCACCGCGACCGCTTCACCGACCGCGACAGCCACCGCCACGGCGACCAGCACCACCGCCGACCCGTCGGGCACCTCTCTCACCGGCGCAGTGCTGAAGGCGTACAACGCGCTCAGCGAGGCGGACGCGACCACACTCGGCGCGCCCAAGTCCGCAGTGATCACCACCTCGAGCGGCACCTACGCGGACTTCGCCCTCGGCCGAATCACCTGCCCGACCGGCAAGGCGTGCGTGGTCAGCTTCGGCTGAGCATCCAGCGGACGCTCCGCGCGATCAGTCTCCGTCGGCCGTGATCTGGCGGTACACCCGGTCGAGGTCGATCCCCTGCTCCCTCACCATCAGTTCGCGCAGACCCGGCCGGTGCGCGTAGCGCGGTACCAGGTGCACGTGCAGGTGGAAGACCTCCTGGCCGGCGGCGACGCCGGTGCTGTGCAGCAGGTTCAGCCCGTCCGCAGCCAGCCGATCCATCAGAAGCCGGCTCACCGCGCTGATCGCGGGCGCAATTTCGGTGAACGCCTCCGGCTCGCCGAGCAGGTCGTCCACGTGACGTCGCGGGATCACCAGGGTGTGCCCGACGTGCCAGGGGTTGATGTCGAGGAACGCGACCGCGTGCTCGTCGGCGTAGATCTGCTTGGACGGGATCTCCCCGGCGACGATGCGGCAGAACAGGCAATCCATACGATCAGCGTACGGGGAATCCCGCCTCGGAGAGGCCCTGCTTGACCTCGGCGATGCTCAGCGTGCCGTAGTGGAAGACGCTCGCGGCCAGCACCGCGTCCGCTCCGGCCTGCGCGGCCTCGACGAAGTGCTGCACCGTCCCGGCACCGCCGGAGGCGATTACCGGCACGTCCACGACCTCCTTCACCGCAGCGATCATGTCCACGTCGAAGCCGTCGGTCGTCCCGTCGGCGTCCATCGAGTTCAGCAAGATCTCGCCGGCACCCCGCTCGACCGCCTCCTTCGCCCAGGCGATCGCATCCAGGCCGGCGGCCCTACGTCCCCCGTGGGTGGTCACACCGAAACCGGACGGCCGGCCCGCCTCGCGCCGGGCGTCCAGCGAGAGCACCAACACCTGGTTGCCGAACCGCTGGGCGATCTCGCCGATCGCCGCCGGGCGCTCGATCGCACCGGTGTTGATGCCGATCTTGTCCGCACCGCTGCGCAGCAGCCGGTCGACGTCCTCCACGCCGCGCACCCCGCCGCCCACGGCGAGGGGGATGAACACGGTCTCCGCGGTGCGCCGGACCATGTCGTAGGTCGTCGCGCGTCCCTGAGCGGACGCGGAGATGTCCAAGAAGACCAGTTCGTCCGCACCCTGCTCGCCGTAGGTGGCGGCCAACTCGACCGGGTCGCCGGCGTCCCGCAGGTTGAGGAAGTTGACCCCCTTCACCACCCTGCCATCGTGCACGTCGAGGCAGGGAATGACCCGGATGGCGAGCGTCATGGGCACAGGCTATCGCCCGCAAATGCCCTGCCCTCGGTTCGGCGCTCACGCGCGGACAGCCTCCGGCCGACCCATCAGGGGCGATCGAGCGGACGGGCTCAGTCCTCCCAGGGTGCGGCTTCCACCACGCCCCGGCGGACCCGGAACACCACCTCTCGGCAGGTGTCCCGCAACGGGCCGGCCCCGACGGCCTCCGCCAGCTGACCGACTGCGTCCACCACCTGCCGGGCCCAGCGGACGAAGTCACCGGCGGTGAGCCCGGAGAGGTACAGCACGTCGGCCAGCTCCGCACCGGCCGTCCAGGCGTGAATCGCCTCGGCGAAACCGATCTCGGGCTCGTCGTGGCTGGGTAGCCGATGGTCTCGCTCGGCCAGTGACACCTGGCGCCAGATCGCGCGCAGCCGGATCTGGGCGTCCTCGGATCGGCGATCGGGCATCCGAGCCGGGGTTCTGCGGTCGCCACGAGCCTCGAAGACCAGGCTGGACGCCACGGCCGCCAATTGCGGCGCACTCAGCCCGTCGAACACCCCGTCGCGCACGGCCTCGGCGGTGACCAGGTCGAGTTCGGAGTAGATCCGGGCAAGCCGGCGGCCCTGCTCGGTGACCTGCTGGCCACCGTCGGGACTGAGATAGCCCAGCGACTCCAGCACCGAACAGATCCGATCGAACCGCACCGCGATGGTGTTGGTGCGCCGATCGGCCTGGCGCTGCACCGCCTCGGTGTCGCGTTCGAGGCGCAGCGCCGACTCGGCGTGACGGGCGTGCTGCTCGCGGTCGGGACAGCCATGCACCGGGTGTGCCCGCAGCTCTTCGCGCAGTTCGGCGATCCGGGCCACCGCGTCGGGGTCGGCCACGTCCGAGCTCGAACCGCGCGAGGGCGGATCGCGCCGCAGCTTCGCCTCCAGCGCTGCGGCGAGATTGCGCCGGAAGGACGCCGAGCGCGAGTCGAAATGCTTGGGCACCTTCATGTGTGCGGCCACGCTCGGCGGGTCGGGAAAGTCGGTGGCCGCCAGCCGCTTCAGTTGTCGATCGAGAGTCAGCACCGTCGGCGTGGGCCCGTTGCCGCCCAGCCCCGCGTCCACCACCACGGCCCAGTGCCGATGCCGCTTGCCCGGCACGTCGATGATGTCGCCCACCCGCAGGGTCTGGAGGACCTCGATCGTTTCCGCCCTGCGGTCCGCGCGGCGCTCGCGTGCGGCCTGTGCCTCGACCGCGGAGATCCGTCCGCGCAGCCGGAAGTACTGCTCGACGTCGCCGCGGTCGCACCGCGCCGCGGCCCACTCCTGCTCGATCCGCGTCTTGTTCGCCCCGATGGAATGCGCCAGGCCCACCACCGACCGGTCGGACTGGTACTGGGCGAATGATTGTTCGAGCAGGCCGCGAGCGCGCTCCCGTCCGACCGTCGCGACCAGGTTCACAGCCATGTTGTAGGTGGGCTGGAAGGACGACCGCAACGGGTAGGTGCGCCGCGACGCGAGCCCGGCAACCGCCCTGGGGTCGAGGCCGGCCTGCCAGCACACGACCGCGTGCCCCTCCACGTCGATGCCACGCCGGCCGGCCCGTCCGGTGAGCTGGGTGTACTCCCCTGCCGTGATGTCGGCGTGGGTCTCGCCGTTGTACTTCACCAGTTTCTCCAGCACCACGCATTTCGCCGGCATGTTGATGCCAAGGGCGAGGGTCTCGGTGGCGAAGACCACCTTCACCAATCCGGCACCGAACGCCTCCTCCACCATCTCCTTGAAAGCAGGAAGCAGACCCGCATGATGGGCGGCGATGCCATCGGTGAACGCGGCCAGGAACCGGTCGTAGTCCAGCGCGGCCAGATCGGACGGGCTGAGCCCCGCGGTGTGCCGGGACGCGATCTCGGCCAGCGCCTTGCGCTCGGCCGGCGTAGTCAGCCGCACTCCGGCGTGCGCCAGCTGGCCGACGGCAGTGTCACAGCCCTGCCGGGAGAAGATGAAGTAGATCGCGGGCAACAATCCCTCGGCGGAGAGCCGCTCTATCGTGGCGTCCCGCCGCGGCACCAGGTGCCGGCTGGCGTCCGCGCGTTCCCTCGCCGCCGCGCCGCCGTAGCGTCCCGAACCGTAGGCGGTGGTGCGCCGGCCGTTGCCCGAGCGTCCGCGGGGTCGCCGGCTGTCGTCGCGCACGCCGCGGGACTCCTCCTTCGACAACCGCACCAGCTCGGGGTTCACCTCATCGGCGGCGAACAGTTCCAGCAACCGCCGGCCCACCATCACGTGCTGATACAGCGGCACCGGCCTGCGCTCGGTGACCACCACCTCGACCCCGCCGCGCACCTCGGAGAGCCAGTCTCCGAACTCCTCGGCGTTGCTCACCGTCGCGGACAGGGCGATCAGCTGGACCGATTCGGCCAAGGAGATGATCACCTCCTCCCACACCGCGCCGCGGAACCGGTCGGCGAGGTAGTGCACCTCGTCCATCACCACGAAGCCGAGGTTGGCCAGGGTGGGCGAACCGGCGTAGATCATGTTGCGCAACACCTCGGTCGTCATCACCACCACCGGCGCCTCGCCATTGATGCTGGTGTCGCCGGTGAGCAGGCCCACGGCGGCGTCGCCATGCCTGGCGCAGAGGTCGCGGTACTTCTGGTTGCTCAGCGCCTTGATCGGAGTGGTGTAGAAGCACTTGCGCCCGCTGGCCAGGGCGAGGAACACGGCGAACTCCCCCACGACGGTCTTGCCTGCGCCGGTCGGTGCGGCGACCAGGACGCCGTGGCCCGCGGCGACGTGGCCGCACGCGCTCACCTGGTAGTCGTCGAGTGCGAACGGGTACTGCGCCCGGAAGCTGTCGAGGAGATCCACACCCGCCAACTTACGAGGTGGCCACGGACTCCGGCACGAACACGCTGAGCATGTCCGGCACCGCACGCAGCCGCAGCGGGACGGCGCCGAGTTCCTCGCCGTCGCCCATGCCGTAGAGGCCGTCGCCGTCCACCACCACCTCGCGAGCGCGCAACCGTTCCACCGCGGGATCTCGGACGTAGCCACCGTCGAACATCCGCGGCAGCAGCCGCAGCAAGGTGACCTTGCTGACCGGGTGGATCACGGTGAGGTCGAGCAGGCCGTCGGTCACGTCCGCACCGACGCAGCCCTGCATGCCGCCGCCGAACCAGCCGGCATTACCGACCGCGACGAACATCGCCGTCTGCTCGCGTGGTTCGCCGTCGATCAGCAGCCGGTACGGCAGCGGTTCGAAACGGCTCAGCTCAGCCAGCGCAGCCCAGGTGTAGCTGAGCTGGCCGAGGTTCCAGCGCAGGTGGTTGGTGCGATAGTTCACCCGGGCATCGAAGCCGGTACTGACGATCGAGCCGACCCAGCGCCGCTCGGCGCCGTCCACGAGTCGCCCCGTGGCCTCGAGGAGATCCATCCGCAGGGTGTGTCCGGCCACGATGGTGCGGATCGCGCCCGGCAGGTCGTTCGGCACCCCGATCCCGCGGCAGAAGTCGTTGCCACGCCCGGCGGCGACCAGCCCGAGCGGCACGTCGGTGCCCGCGCAGGCGTTCAGGCCGAGGTGCATCATGCCGTCGCCCCCCATCACGATCAGGGCGTCGCGCCGATGCCCGGCCACGGCCGGACGGGCCTGTTCGACGGCCTGGATGCAGCGCAGCCTGGCATCGCTGAAGGAGGTGGTCTGGTGCACGTGCAGGTTCGCTCCCGGCAGCCCCGCGACCAGGCCGGCGGTGAGGTGCGGCAGCAGGTGCCGGGCCCGACCGCGTCCTGCCGCCGGGTTCACCACCACGGTCAGGGTGGGCCCGTCGTAGGCGAGGGCCAAGTCAGGCCCCTGCCGGAACCAGCGCGGCCTTGGCCTTGCGCTTGTCGTGGACCTTGCAGACCAGCTCAGCGCCCAGGTACAGCAGCGTCATCGGGATCGACAGGGCCAGCATCGAGAACGGGTCCGTGGACGGCGTGGCCGCGGCGCCGAACACGAAGATGCCGAAGATCACATAGGTGCGGACCTTGGCCAGCTGGGTCGCCTTCAGCACGCCGACCAGGTTCAGGCCGACCACGACGACCGGGATCAGGAAGCCGAGTCCGAAGATGATCATCAGCTTCATGGTCAACTCCAAGAAGCCCTCCACATCGATCAGGTTCAGCACCGGGACACTGGACGGGGTGAAGGCCAGCATCACTGAGATCCCCTGCGGCATGATGTAGTAGCCGATCAGCACGCCGAGCAGGAACAACGGGATCGCGGCGGACAGGAAGCCCAGCGCGTAGCGCTTCTCCTTCGCCAGCAGCGCCGGCACGATGAACGCCCACACCTGGTAGAGCCAGAACGGACTGGCCAGGACCAACCCCGCCACCACGCAGACCTTCATGGCCAAGATCAGGGGCGTGGTCACCCCGGTGATCACGGTGGTCGGGTCGAGATTCGGATTGCTGTCGGCCAGCATCTGGCGGGCCAACAGGTAAGGCCGCAGCATCACCTGGTAGAGCTGGTCGTAGAAGATCGCCGCCAGCAGGCTGGTCACCGTGATCGCGATCACAGAGACGATCAGCCGGTAGCGCAGTTCGCGCAGATGGTCGCCGAGCGACATCGTCCCGCCCGGCCCGGCCTCCGGCGGCCTGAGCCAAGCGAAGCGTCGGCGCTTTCGCTGGGCCATGAAAGGTCAGGGCTTGTCTGCGCCGGGCTCGGGGCTCGCCGGCGACGCGGGCTGGCTCGGCTGTGCCGGCGCGGCCGGCGGCTCCGAGGGGCTTGCGCCGGAGCGCAGCGAGCTGGTCTCCTCCTTGAACTCCCGGATCGCCCTGCCCGTGTTCTTGCCGATCCCGGCGAGGCGCGAGCCGCCGAACAGCAACAGTGCGATCAGGGCGAGGATGACCCATTCCCAGCCACCAAGACTCGGCACGTCACTCTCCTTCCGGTTTGGAGTGCTCTGCGCAACCTTAGCTCCCAGTCAGAAGCCATAGCGCACGCTGCGACCGATCTGCTCATCGGATCGGCTCCGAACCTATGCGGGATCCCGACGACGGCGCGGCGAGCCCCCGTTCGTCCGGCCGATCTCCGGCTCAGCTCCGCTCGCGCACGGGCGCCTGCGGCTGAATCTGGCCGAGCAGGTCGGCGAACTCCTCGGCACG
Organism: Propionibacteriaceae bacterium UBA6238; assembly: GCA_002441465.1. Classification (GTDB taxonomy): domain Bacteria; phylum Actinomycetota; class Actinomycetes; order Propionibacteriales; family Propionibacteriaceae; genus Propionicimonas. The sequence goes on from DJWE01000028.1 coordinate 11,209, forward strand.
CTTACCGATCATCTCCAGCTCGGAGAACAGATCGGACGCCTTGTGCCACAGCCAGACGCCGTAGCTGATCACCATGACCAGCCCGGCGAGAGCGATCCCGCCGAAGATCAGCACCCAGAGCATGGCTCGACCCTACTCCGCCGCGTAGACTGCGAGCGCATCCGCGGCGGCCTCACGCGCCGCAGCCGCCGCCTCGGGCGGCCGCACGTCCAGCACGTCGCTCCCCAGCCGCAGCAGCAGCGAACGTAACCACGCCGGATCGGCGACCAGCAGATCGACCTCGATCGCCGCCTCCTCGGTACGCACCTCGCGGATCGGGTAGTACTCGGTGATCCAGGACGCCGCCGGAGCCAGACGTAGGGTGACCTCGGCTGCGTCCGGACGCTGTTCGAGCCAGCCGGGACCGAACTGCGGCGGTGTGCCCACCTCACCGGCAGCTGTGCCCGTCCGACGGACGGCTCCGATCCGGTCCAGCCGGTAGGTCCGCCACGCCGACCGGTCGAGCGCCCACGCCTGCAGGTAGCCGTATCCGTCCCTGGTGATCAGCTTCACCGGAGCGACGCGCGGAGTGGACGGCGCCAGGCCGGCGCCGATGTAGTCCAGCTCGACGAGCTCCCCGGCCTCGATCGAGGCGGCCAGTTGCTCTCGGATCTCCTCCGATCCGCCGGCGACGGCTACCTGCGGCGTCGAAGAGCCAGCGCCCGCCGCGCGCTCCAGCTTCGCCAGGGCCGTCTCGATGCCCTCGGCGAGATGACCACCGGCAAGCTCGCGCACGGCCCGCAACGCGACCACCAAACTCATCGCCTCGTCGGGAGTGAACCGTACCGGCCGGCTCAGGTACTCGGCGTTGGTGAGCCGGATCCGGCCCGATTCGGCGACGGTCTCCATGTCGATCTCGATCAGGTCGCCGGGCATCCCGCCCGGAAGGCCGCAGTACCACAGCACGTTGAGATCGTCGAGCAGTTGCTCCGCGGTCACGCCGAACACGGCCGCGGTCGCGCCCATCTCGGCGTCCGGATGCGACTGGAGATAGGGCACCAGAGCAAGCAGTCGGTTCACCTGATCGGCGGAGGTCATGGCCGTCCCCCCGCCGTCGCGCGTAGCTCCGCGAGTACGGCACGGCGCACCGGCGCGGGTGCCAAGACCACGACGTCCGCGCCGTGGGCACACACCTCTCCGACCAGATCACCGGCGCGCGCGTAGCTGACCGCCAGCACGTCGTAACCGGCCGGCACCTCCTGCTGCGTGGAGACCGGGCGTCCCCGTCGGCGCAGGTCAGGCGCCCTGCCCTGCCGGATCCCCAGCACCACCTCGGCGTCCGGCTGCTTCGGCTCGAGGCTCCCCCAGGACGCTTCGAGATCCACCTCGGGTACCGCGTAACTTCCCGGCCTGCCGATCCGCTCGGCCGCGGCGTCCACCCGGGCCACCTTGAACATGCGCGGCTCGGCCTTGTCGCGATCCCGGGCAAGCAGGTACCAGGCTCCGCGCCGGTAGGTCATCGCCCACGGCTCCACGCGGCGAGGCCGACCCTTGTAGCCGAAGCGGATCGGTGCCCGCTCGATCGTCGCAGCCCAGATGCTGGCGAAAGCGGGCTCTCGGGCTCCGATCGACGGGGCCAGCGCATCCAGGCGGGCCGGATCGGGATCCACCCCGGACGCGCGCAGCTTGGCCAGCGCCGTCACCGCCTGCTCCGCCTGGGTGGCGGACTCCCACACGGTGGCAGCCAAGCCGAGCGCCGCGGTCTCCGCTGGGGTGAACTCGATCGCGGGCAACTCGAAATCCTTGCGCCGGATCCGGTAGCCGACCTCGTCGGGGAAAAGCGGGTTGTTGCTGCCGGTCTCCACCGGAACGCCCATCGCCCGCAGTTCGTCCTTGTCACGCTCGAAGGTGCGCTCGAACGCCGCATCGCTCAGATCGTGGTAGCCCTCGACCACCTGGCGGATCTGGCTCTTCTCGATGAACCGGCGGGCCATCAGCAGGCAGATCGCCAGGTTCATGATCCGTTCGGACTTGCGCGGCGACACGCCGGTGACGTTACCCGATCTGCTTCACTGAGATGCGCACATTCACGGGTCGTCGAGGGAGGTTCGCCTGTGGCCGGACGATTCGCGCCCAGCCCCACCTCCGACCTCCACCTGGGCAACCTGCGCACGGCCATGGTGGCCTGGCTGCTCGCCCGGACCTCCGATCGGGAGTTCCGGCTACGCATCGAGGATCTGGACACCTCCCGCGTCGCCGCCGCGCCACAGGTCGCCCAGCGCCAGGTGGCCGACCTGGCCGCGATCGGGTTGGGCTTCGACGGCGAAGTGGTGTGGCAGTCCGAACGCCTGGACGTCTATGCGGACGCGGTGGCCCGGCTCGACACCTACCCCTGCTACTGCACCCGGCGTGAGATCGCCGAGGCGGCGTCCGCCCCGCACGGCGATGGCTATCGGCCCTACCCGGGCACCTGCTTGCGGCTGTCGGCGGACCGGAGAGCGGAGCTGGCCGCGACCCGGCGTCCCGCCTTGCGCGTGCGCGCGGAGGGCGCATCCAGCACGATCCACGATCTGTGGGCCGGCGACGTCACCGCGACGGTGGACGACTTCGTGGTGGTTCGCAACGACGGCGTGCCCGCCTACAACCTAGCCGTCGTGGTGGACGATCTGGCGATGGGGATCGACCAGGTCTGCCGTGGCGACGACCTGCTCTCCTCCGCACCCCGTCAAGCATGGTTGGCCCGACAACTCGGCGGGGACGTCCCCGGCTACGCGCACGTCCCGCTCGCGGTCAATCGCGCTGGCCGTCGCCTGGCCAAGCGAGACGGCGCGGTGACGCTCGCCGACCTGACCTCGCTCGGTTGGACCCCCACCCAGGTGCGAGGGCTGCTCGCTCACTCGCTGGGCCTGGCCGCGAGCGGTGAGACGGTGACGATGGTCGAGCTTCTGGACCGGTTCGACGCAGGCGTGCTGCCGCGCGAACCGTGGCTGGTCGACCCCTCCGGCTACCCCGAGGTGGACGCAGCGCTGAACAGGATGTCCACCACGTAGACCACCGTATCGCCGGCCTCGACCGGCGGGTTGTTGCTGCCCTCGGGGAAGCCGTCAGCAGGCGGCAGGACCAGCAGCACGCGCGAGCCGACCCGTTTGCCGACCAGGCCGGTCTGCCAGCCCGGAATGAGGCCGGTCACGGCTCCGCTGGTCGGGGTCGCGAAGCCGTCGTCGATCAGCTTGCCGGTCTTCCAGGAGTAGCCGACGTAGCGAGCCGTGATCGCGTCGGACTTGGCGACCTTGCCCCCGGTGCCCTGAATCAGCACGGTGGTCGACATCTTGCTCGGTGGGTTGCCCGAAGGAATCGTCACGGTCGGCTTGTCCGCGGCCGAACCGCTCACCTTCGGCAGCCCGGACGGCGGCGTGAGCTGCTTGCCCTCGGGCTGGTTCACCGACACCGCGAGGATGTCCACGACGAAGATCAAGGTGTCGCCGACCTCGATTCCTGCGTCAGAGCTGCCGCCCGCCGCGTCGTAGCCGTCCGAGCCGGGCATGGCGATCAGTACGCGGCTCCCGGCCCGCTGGCCGGTGAGGCCGTCGGTGAACCCCGTGATCACCTGGGCCAGCGAGAACGTGACCGGCGTGCCACCCGAATAGGACTCGTCGAAGCTCTTGCCGGTACGTCCGTTGACGCCGTAGTAGTGCACGGTGACGTAACCGTCCGCGACCGCCTTGTAGCCATCGCCCTTGGCGAGCACTTTCACCCGGGTCTTGTCGATCGCGAAGGGGGTCTTCACCTTCACCGTCGGCTTCTTCAGCCGCTTGCCGCTCACCGTGATCCCGTCCAGGGAGTCCTGCACCTTCACCGTCGAACTCGCGGTGGCAGTCGGCGTCGCGGACGCGGTTGGAGTGGCACTCGCCGTCGGCGAGGGGGTCGCGGACGGGTTGCTGCACGCGGCGAGCGCCAGCACACAGGCCAGGACGGGGATCACACGGGCTGAAGACACGCCCGAGAGGATACCGAACCCATCTGTGCCGCCGCGCCGAACCCGCCGGACCGGTCGGCGGGGATCGCCGAGTCCTCGACGCCGACGGCATCCGACCAGCTCAGTCGGCCGAACGGTGCAGGGTCGCCAGCAGGTCGTCGAGCTCGGCGGACTGGTCGGATCGCGGATCGGGCAGCAGCACCGTCCTCTCGGTGGGCCGTCCCTGTGAATCGGGACGATCGTGCACGGTGCAGGTCTGCCAATCCACGCTGAAGCGGAGGTGCTGCCGGGCCGCGGCGCCGATGAACCGCGATCGGGCGCTCGCACGGGTGCCCACCGGCGGCTGGGTCTTGGCCCGCTCGACGTCCGCGGGCTCGGTGATCCGAGCGAGGGCGCCGGATTCCTCCAGCACCCGGGACAGGCCACCCAACTCGTGGAAGGCGAGGTCCAGCTGGGCGAGCCGGAGGTCGTCGGCGCCCAAGTGGTGGCGATCGCGGAATTCCTCCAGCAGCCGCAGCTTCGCCACCCATTCCACCTCGGTGGCCACTCGCTCGGGCTCGCCGGCAGCGAGGGCGTCGAGCACTCTGGTCCAGAGCGCGGCCAGGTCCGGTTCGGCGTGAGATCCGGCCAGCTCGAGGTACGCGCGCTGGAGATCCACGGCAGTGACCCGGCGTCCGTCGGCCAGTTCAAGGCTCGCCAGCGGGTCGCGAGCCACCTGACGCAACGCCGCGGCCGGATCGGCGAGCTGCAGGTGGGCCAAGCGCGCGTCCGGTCCCTCGGGACGATCGAGCAGCTCGAGCACTGCGAGTGTGGAACCCACCTTCAGCCACGCGGACGGCTCGGCAAGGTTCGAATCCCCGGCCAGCACGTGCAGGCGACGGAACCGGCTCGGGTCGGCGAGCGGCTCATCCCTGGTGTTCACCAGTGGTCTGGCGCGGGTGGTGGACGCGGAGAGCTGGGCGTACAGATGGTCCGCGCGCTGGCTGATCGTGAATTCGCCCCGGTGCCACCGCCCCGCCCCGCAGAGCACCTGCCGCGTCACCAGGAACGAGGTCAGCAGCGACACCGCGGACGCCAGGTCAAGCCGGCGATCGACCAGGTAGTTCTCGTGGCAGCCGTAGGAGTTGCCGAAGCTGTCGGTGTTGTTCTTGAACAACCGGAACGCCACCTCGACGCCGGTCTCCGCCGCCAACCCCGACGCCCGGACGGCCAGCCCGGCGAGCAGGTCGTCGCCAGCTCGCTCGGCCACCAGCAGGTCACGCGCGGTGCGGCACTCGGGGGTGGCGTACTCGGGATGGGCGCCCACGTCCAGGTAGAGCCGTCCGCCGTTGCCGAGGAAGGCGTTCGCCGAGCGATACTCGGCCACCACCGGACGAAACAGCAGCTCGGCCGCTTCCGGGGCGCTCAGCCGGCGTCCGCCCGAGCGGGCACTCAGCCCGTATTCGGTCTCGACACCCAGCACGCGGTCCATGATCGCTACAGCTTCACCAGGTCGAGCAGCGCGCCGAGTTCCTCCCGGGTGAGGTCGCGTACGGCTCCGGGCTTCAGGTCGCCGAGTCGCACCGGACCGATCGCGGTCCGGGAGAGCTTGCGCACCGGGTGCCCGACGGCATCGAACATCCGGCGCACGATTCGGTTGCGTCCCGAGTGCAGCGTGACCCGGACCAGGCTGCGATCGGCGACCTGCTGAACCAGGGTCGCCTGGTCGGCTTGCACGGGCCCATCCTCCAGCGTGACTCCGGCCCGCAGCCGCTTCAGAACCGCCGGGGTCACTTGACCGGCCACCTCGGCCAGGTAGGTCTTCGACACCTCGTAGGACGGGTGCGCCATCCGCTGGGCGAAGTCGCCGTCGTTGGTGAGCAGNNGCGTCGAGCCGGCCGACGTGGAACAACCGTCCGCGCTCACCCAGGTAGTCCGCGACGGTCGGGCGGCCTTGCGGATCCTCCATCGTCGAGACCACCCCGCGCGGCTTGTTCAGCACCACGTACGCATGGGCGCGCTGCGGCGGAATCCGCTTGCCGTCCACCCGGATGGTGTCGGCCGCCGGGTCGACCCGGACGCCCTGTGCGCGCACCACCTCGCCGTTCACCTCCACCCGTCCGCGCGCGATCAGGTTCTCGGCCGCACGACGAGACGCGACCCCGGCCTGCGCGAGCACCTTCTGCAGCCGGACGCCCTCCGCCTCGCTCACCGTGACTCCCCGTCCGTGACAGCTTCGCTGGCCGCGGCAGTCTCCTCGACCAGCGGCAGCGGCTCCTCCGAACCGTGACCGGCCAGCCCGGCCAGCTCTGCCTCCAGGGCGGACGCGTCCGGCAGGTGCGGCGCCAGCGCGGGCAACTGGTCGAGACTGGTCAACCCCATCCGTTCCAGGAAGTAGCTCGTGGTCGCGAACAGCCGGGCCCCGGTCTCCTCATCCCGGCCAACTTCCTCGATCAAGTCGCGGGTGGCGAGCGTTCGGATCACGCCATCCACGTTCACGCCGCGCACCGCAGACACCCGGCCCCGCGAGATCGGCTGAAGGTAGGCGACCACGGCCAAGGTCTCCAACGCGGCCTGGCTGAGCGTGCCGCGCTGACCCTCCAGCAGCCAGCGTCCGATCACATCCGCGTGCTCCTCGCGGGTGTAGTACCGCCAGCCCGCACCGACCCGACGCAACTCGAAACCCCGTCCGGTCTCGTCGTAGAACTCGGTCAGCTCTGCGAGGCACTCCTCCACCTCGGCCACCGGCGCGTCCACGGCCTCGGCGAGGTCGGAGGCCGGCACCGGCTCGGTGGCCATCAGCAGCAACGCTTCGACGGCTCCGGCGAACCTGCTCATTGTGGCGTCTCCTCGTTCGATGTCGTGATGTTGTCGAATTCTGCGCCGATCCGCTCGGCGTCCACCTCGGCGCCGAGCCAGCGGACGGTCAACTCCCCCAGCGGCGTCAGTTGCTCGAAGCCGACCGCCTTCTCGCGGAACAGCTCCAGCAAGGCCAGGAAGCGCGCAACCACAACCAGGCGATCGGCGGCGTCGGCAACGAGGGAGCGGAAGGTGAGCGCCGGGTGTTCGCGCAGTCGGCGGACGATCTCCTCGGCCTGCTCCCGCACGCTGACCAACGGCATGTGCAGGTGCTCCAGGCCGACCAGAGGCGGCTCCTTGGGGGTGAGCGCCCGGCCCGCCAGCACGGCGATCACGTCGGCGAATCCGTCCAGCTCGACGTCGGGCAGCAGGCTGGCGAACCGCTCCTCCAGCCCACCGGGACGCGGGTGGCGACGAGCCTGGGTGTCCAAGGTCTGCGCGATCCAGCCGCTGACGATCTTGAACGCGCGGTACTGCAGCAGCCGGGCGAAGAGCAGGTCACGAGCCTCCAGCAAGGCCAGATCCTCCGCGTCGTCGACCTCGCCCTGCGGCAGCAGCCGCGCAGCCTTGAGGTCGAGCAGAGTGGCGGCGACCACGATGAATGAACTGGTCTGGTCCAGATCCCAGGCGGTCGCCCCCTGGCTGGCCTGCATCTGCTTGATGTGGGCGACGAACTCGTCGGTAACCCGGGAGAGTGCAACCTCGGTGACGTCCAGCTTGTGTTTGGAGATCAACTGCAGCAGCAGGTCGAACGGGCCGGAGAAGTTGGTCAGGTGGACGGTGAACTCCTCCGTCGCGGACATCAGGCTCATGACTGGCCCAGGCCGCGCACCAGATCCGATTCGGCGCCCCGAACGGCGAGATCGGCCATCGCCAGGCCGATCGCGATCCGCACGATCCGGCCGCGATCGACCGCCACGCCGTGCTGGGCACGCAAGGTGAGCCGAGCCTGTTCGAGAGCGAGCAGCTCGTCGCTGCTCACGTAGACCGTGATCTTCTCCTCATGCCGAACTCGACCCGAACCCTGCGGCGTCGCCTCCTCCTTCGCCGGTCGCGAGGACGGGGACGGGGTGCGCTCGACGTCTGCCGACGTCGGACGGAACAGTTCGGATGCCCCCGGAAGGCCTACACGCCGGGGCATCGGGCGAGCACCTCCCTGGCGAGCATCCGATAGGCGGCGGCTCCCGGCGAGGATGTGGCGTACGTCGTGATCGGCTCGCCCGCCACCGTGGTCTCGGGGAACTTGATGGTGCGCCGGATCACGGTGTGGAAGACCGTGTCGCCGAACGCCTGCACCACCCGTTCGAGCACTTCGCGACTGTGCAGGGTGCGGGCGTCGAACATGGTGCCGAGGATGCCGAGGATCTCCAGCTCGGGGTTGAGCCGGTCCTGCACCTTGTCGATGGTGTCGGTCAGCAGCGCGATCCCGCGCAGAGCGAAGAACTCGCACTCCAGCGGCATCAGGACCTTGTCCGCGGCGGTCAACGCGTTGACCGTGAGCAGGCCGAGCGAGGGAGCGCAGTCGATCAGGATCACGTCGTAGCTGTGCCGCACCTTGGTCAGTGCCCGGCGCAGAGTCTGCTCGCGGGCCACCTCGGAGACCAGCTGCACCTCGGCCGCGGACAGGTCGATGTTGGACGGCAGCAGGTCCATCCCGTCCACCACTGTGGGTGTGATCACGTCCTCCGCCGCGGTGTGCTTGTTCAGCAGCAGGTCGTAGATGCTGGTCTCCAGCGTGTGCGGGTTCACCCCGAGCCCCACCGACAGCGAGCCCTGCGGGTCGAAATCGACCAGCAGGACCTTGCGCCCGGTCTCGGCCAGGGCCGCACCGAGATTGATCGTTGTGGTGGTCTTGCCCACTCCGCCCTTCTGGTTGCACATGGCGATGATCAGGGCGCGCTTGGGCCGGGCCGGATCGGGCGGGGTCGGTTCGGGGAGGTCCGGCAGGGGGCGTCCGGTCGGACCGAGTTCGCCCGCGCCCACACCGGGCTGGGGATCCACCAGAGTCGGGGTTTCGAGATTGCTCACGCCGTGATCCTAGGTCGAAATGTCGACAAGTCTCCTTCGACGCGCCGCCGTGGACGAGTTGTCGGAATCTCCACGCGCTGCCTCGGGCGCCGGCCCTGGCAGCTCCGCAGTGCGGGCGTCGACCGTCAGGTCAACGAGCCCGCGGATGCGCGGACAAGAACACCTCGCGCAGGTGCTCCACGGTGACCAGCGTATAGATCTGGGTGGTGGTGACCGAAGCGTGTCCCAGCAGCTCCTGAACGACCCGGACGTCGGCGCCGCCGTCGAGCAGGTGCGTCGCGAACGAGTGTCGCAGGGTATGCGGCGAGACGTCCACACCGAGCTGAGCGGCGGACGCCGCACGCTGCAGGACGCCGTAGGCGCTCTGGCGACTCAGCCGCTGCCCCCTGCTGTTCAGCAACAAAGCCGGACTCGGCCTGGTGGACGCCTGGGCGAAATCCGGGCGTCCGCGGACCAGCCACGCCTCCACCGCCCGCCTGGCGTAGGACCCCACCGGCACCAACCGTTCCTTGCGGCCCTTGCCGAACAGGCGCAGCCCGGCGTCCGGGTCAGCCAGGATCGCGGTCACGTCGTCCACATCGAGCCCGACGATCTCAGAGACCCGCCCGCCCGTGCCATAGAGCAGCTCCAGCAGCGCCGCGTCCCGCAAGCCCGTGGTCGTGTTCGGATCCGGCGTATCCAGCAGCGCTTGGACCTGGCCGATGTCCAGCGCTTTCGGCAGCTGCCGGCCCGTCTTGGGCGGCTTCACCGCCGCCGCCGGGTTCAGCGGCGTGATGCCCTCCGCAGCGGCAAAACGATGCAGCGACCGGACGGCGACCAGACCGCGGGTCGCACTCGCCGCCGACAAGGGCTGATGACCATCCAGAGGTGCCTGCAGGGACGCGAGGAAGGCCGAGATGTCCGCGTCCGTCACGCCTGCGGGATCGTCGATGCCGCGGGCGGCCAGAAAGTCGGCGTAGCGGGCGAGATCGCGCCGATAGGCCGCCACCGTGTGCGGCGACGCGCCGCGTTCCACGGTGAGGTGGTCGAGGAAACCGCGGATCAACCGCTCCACACGGGTGCGCGTGGGACGGGCCGGATCCGCCTCCCCCAGGACCGGGCCGGGCTCAGGCTCAGCCGGCGCGGCCATCGAGTCCGGCCAGCAGGTCGTTGCGTTGCGACCAGGCGGTGCGGGCCGGCCACGCCTGGTCAGGTCCGCGCAGGTCGTCCAGGCGCCCGCTCAGCCGGGCGACCTCGAGGGCCAGCACGCCGGAGACCATCGTGGGATTCTGCAACTTCCCGGCGAGGATCGCGTCCACCAAGTCGGCACGGAAGGCCCAGCAGGCCTCCATGTGCGCCTCCTCGTGGTGGGCCACGAACCCATCCGGCGCAGGGGCCGGGGACAGCCCGCGGGCGAGGTAGATCCGCAAGCTCTCCTGGCACGCCCCCGGCGAGGTGAACAGGTCGACCAGCAGCTGCCAGCGCTCGGCTTTCAGTCCCGCTTCCTCGGCCAGTTCGCGCGCCGCGGCGGCGACCCAACTCTCGCCGTCGGCATCCAGCAGCCCGGCCGGCGGCTCGACCAGCTGGTAGGCGGCCGGGTGACGGTACTGGCGGACGACCGCGATCCGGTCGTCCTCGTCCCAGGCGATCACACCGACGGCGCCTGGGTGCAGCAGGTACTGCCGCTCCATCGGCCCGTCACCGGGAACCTCGACCGTGTCGTTGACGAAGTCGGAGACCCGGCCGCGGGCCAGCACCGCGTGGGCGAGAATCGGCCAGGCCAGCGGGCCGTCGCTGACCTCGGACGGGCTGAGTTCGCGCACGGCTCAGTCCTCGTCCTGGGGAAGTCGCGCGGACAGCTTCCGCCGCAGCGCGGCGTCGATCAGACCGACGAACAGCGGGTGCGGCTGGGTGGGCCGGGACTTCAGCTCGGGATGAGCCTGGGTGCCGACGTAGTAGGGGTGCTGGTCGCGATCGAGTTCCACGAACTCGACCAGATTGCCGTCCGGGCTGGTGCCGGAGATCTTGAGTCCGCGGGCTTCCAGTTCGTCGCGGTAGGCATTGTTCACCTCGTAGCGGTGGCGGTGCCGCTCGCTGACCCGCGTGCTGCCGTACCGCTGCGCGACCAGCGATCCCGGCACCAGGTCGGCCGGGTAGGCACCCAGCCGCATCGTGGCGCCCATGTCGCCTTGACCGGACACGATCGCCACCTGCTCGGCCATGGTCGCGATCACCGGCGCCTTGGTCTCGGGCTCGAACTCGGTGGACGCGGCGTCCTCCAGCCCGAGCAGGTTACGCGCGGCCTCGATCACCATGCACTGCAGGCCCAGGCAGAGCCCGAGCGTGGGCACCTGGTTCTCCCGTGCGTACCGCAGGGCGCCGAGCTTGCCCTCCACGCCCCGGATGCCGAACCCACCGGGGACGCAGACACCATCCACATCGCCCAGCTCGGCCGCGGCGCCGGCTGGCGTCTCGCAGGTGTCGGAGGCCACCCAGCGCACGTTCACCTTGGCCCAGTTCGCGAAACCGCCCGCCCGCAGGGCCTCGGACACGCTCAGGTAGGCATCGGGGAGGTCGATGTACTTGCCGACCAGCGCGATCGTGACCTCCTCCTTCGGGTGGTGCACGCGCTCGAGGAGGTCGTTCCACTTGCTCCAGTCGACGTCACGGAAGGAGACGCCGAGCCGCCGCACCACGTAGGCGTCCAGGCCCTCGGTGTGGATCACCCGTGGGATGTCGTAGATGCTGGGCGCGTCCGGGCAGGAAATCACCGCCTCCTCGTCGACGTCGCACATCAGGGCGATCTTGCGCTTCACTCCGGTCGGGATGTCCATGCTCGCCCGGCAGACGATCGCGTCCGGCTGGATGCCCACCTGGCGCAGGGCGGCGACCGAGTGCTGGGTGGGCTTGGTC
>DJWE01000003.1:0-75923 GCA_002441465.1 Propionibacteriaceae bacterium UBA6238
GCCAACAAGAACACGATCAAGATCATCGGCGACGACGACGACCGCTTCGCGCAGGGCTACTTCGTCTACGACTCCAAGAAGTCCGGCTCCCGCACCACGAGCCACCTGCGGTTCGGGCCCAACCCGATCAAGGCGCCCTACCTGGTGACCGCCCCGGGCTTCATCGGCTGCCACCACTGGTCCATCCTCGAGCGCGTCGACATCCTGGCCGACGCCAGGCGCGGCTCGACGCTCCTGCTCAACGCCCCCTACCCGGCCGACGAGATCTGGGACCGGCTGCCGGAACCGGTCCAGCGCCGGGTCGTGGAGCTGGGGATCAAGCTGTACTGCATCGACGCCTCCTCGGTGGCCCGCGCCGCAGGGCTCGGGAGCCGCACCAACACCATCCTGCAGACCTGCTTCTTCGCGATCTCCGGGGTGCTGGAGCCAGACGTCGCCATCGCCAAGGTCAAGAAGGCCATCACCAAGACCTACGCCCGCAAGTCCCAGCAGGTGGTGGACAAGAACCACGCTGCGGTGGACGCGTCACTGGCGCACCTGCACAAGGTGGAGGTTCCGCTCACGGCCACGTCGTCGACGACCCTGCTGGCTCCCGTGCCTGCCGGTGCGCCCGAGTTCGTCCGGACCGTGACGGCGACGATGCTCAGCGGCCTGGGCGACCTGCTGCCGGTCTCGGCGCTGCCGGCGGACGGGACCTACCCGTCGGGCACCACGAAGTACGAGAAGCGCAACGTCAGCGAGATCGTCGCGGAGTGGGACCCGGAGGCCTGCATCCAGTGCGGCAACTGTGCATTCGTGTGCCCGCACTCGGTGCTGCGCGCCAAGTACTACCCGACCGAACTGGCCGACGGTGCCCCCGAGGGCTTCCTCACTGCACCCCTGGACGCTGCCGGCCTGCCGGACTCCAACTACACGCTGCAGGTCTACGTGGAGGACTGCACCGGCTGCGGCCTGTGCGTGGAGGCCTGCCCGGTGCGCCCCATTGGGCAGCCGGCGCGCAAGGCCATCAACCTGACCCCGCTGGTCGAGCGGGAGAAGGAGAAGACCGCCGTCGAGTTCTTCGAGACGCTGCCGGTCAACAAGCGCTCGCGCGTCGACTTCGGCACCGTTCGCGGGGCCCAGTTCCTCGAGCCGCTGTTCGAGTTCTCGGGCGCCTGCGCGGGCTGCGGCGAGACCCCGTACCTGAAGCTGCTCAGCCAGCTGTTCGGCGACCGCGCCACCATCGCCAACGCGACGGGGTGCTCGTCGATCTACGGCGGCAACCTGCCCACGACGCCCTGGGCGCGGAACAAGTACGGGCGCGGACCGGCCTGGTCGAACTCCCTGTTCGAGGACAACGCCGAGTTCGGGCTGGGGCTGCGGCTCGCCGCCGACCTGCACACCGACACCGCACGGCGCCGGCTGGAGGAACTGCGGGACGACCTGGGCGACGAGACCGTGGACGCGATCCTGAACGCCCCACAGCAGTACGAGTCGGAACTGAGCCAGCAGCGGGCCCGCGTGGACGCGCTGAAGGCCCTGCTCGACACGATGTCGGGGCCGGGCGTGGAGGACCTGCGCTCGGTGGCCGACCATCTGCTGCGCCGCAGCGTGTGGATCGTCGGCGGCGACGGCTGGGCCTATGACATCGGCTCGGCCGGCGTCGACCACGTGCTGGCGTCCGGTCGCAACGTGAACATCCTGGTGCTCGACACCGAGGNNAAGTTCGCCGCGGCCGGCAAGCCGACCAACAAGAAGGACATGGCCCTGCAGGCGACCGCCTACGGCAACGTCTACGTCGCCCGGGTGGCGATGGGCGCCGACCCGCAGCAGACCCTGAAGGCGTTCCGGGAGGCCGAGGCCTACGACGGGCCGAGCCTGATCCTGGCCTACAGCCACTGCATCGCCCACGGCATCGACATGCGCAAGGGCCTCGACCAGCAGTACGCGGCGGTGGCGTCGGGCCACTGGCCGCTGATGCGGTACAACCCGGTGCTGCGCGCTGCGGGCAAGAATCCGTTCCTGCTCGACTCGCCGCGTCCGCGGATGCCGCTGCGCGACTACCACACGAAGGAACTGCGCTTCCGGATGTTGATGAACTCCGACCCCGAAGCTGCCGAACGCCTGCTCGCCCTCGGGCAGGAGCAGGTGAACCGGCGTTGGGCGGAATACGAGGAGATGGCGACCCGCGGCGCCGAGCGGTTCGCCGAGGTGGCAGGAGGCTGAGATGGACACGACGTACCTCGGAATGGACCTGCGCAGCCCGTTGGTGGCTTCCGCCGGCCCGCTCTCACAGACCGTGGACGGGGTGAAGGAGCTCGCCGACACCGGGCTCGGAGCGGTGGTGCTGTACTCGTTGTTCGAGGAGCAGGTGCTGGCCCAGGCCGAACGGGACACGCTGTTGGAGGAGCTGAACTCCGAGTCGTTCCCCGAAGCCACCAGCTACTTCCCCGACATCGTCGATCCCGAGGCCACCAGTCCGGCACAGGCCTACCTGAGCCTGGTCGAGCGCGCCTCCGCCGCGATCGACATTCCCCTGATCGCCAGCCTGAACGCCACCGGGACGGGCAGCTGGGTGAGCTTCGCCCAGGATCTGGCGGACGCGGGCGCTTCGGCGCTCGAACTCAACATCTACTTCGTCCCCGGCGACGTGACGCTGCCCGGAGCGGACGTGGAGGCTCGGCACCTGGAGATCGTGTCAGCGGTGAAGCAGGCGGTGAACATCCCGGTCGCGGTGAAGCTGTCGCCGTTCTTCTCCAGCGTGGGCAACTTCGCGCTGCAGCTGGTCGAGGCCGGCGCGGACGGGCTGGTGTTGTTCAACCGCTTCCTGCAGCCCTCGGTGGACGTCGAGCAGCTGGCCGTGGTCCCGGGGGTGAGCCTGTCCTCGCCGGCGGACGCGAAGGTCCCGCGCACCTGGATCGCCACCCTGCGCAACCGCACCCCGGTGTCGCTCGCGGCCACCTCGGGCGTGGAGACCGCCGACGACGTCGCCGCCTACCTGCTGGCAGGTGCCGACGTGGTGATGACCACGTCCTCGCTGGTCCGCCACGGCGCCGGCTATGCGCGCAAGCTGCTCGCCGGGCTGGATGACTGGATGACCCGCAAGGAGTTCACCTCGGTGGCCGACTTCCGCGGATTGCTCGCGGTGCCGTCCGCGACGGACGCGAGCGAGCAGGCGCGAGCCGGCTACGTCGCAGCCCTGGAGCGAGCGAAGTCGACCTACGGGTCGCTGCGCGCTTGAGCGTGGACCGAGTTCGGAACCGTCCCCAGGTCGGTCCGGGCCGGGGACGGTTCCGAACTCGGTCCACCCCACCGGGTCACTCCACCAGCGCGGCGCGCAGCGCTGCGTCCAGCCATTCTCGGTAAGCCGGGACGCTCCACCCCTCGACGCCGACCAGCTGGCTGAACACCTGCGGGTGGCCGAGGCTCCAGATGGTGGCCGCCACCGCGTGCTGGGGAAGATCACGCGCGCCCGGCTTGGCTCCGAGCTGGCGGGCCGCCAGGCCGTAGTTCGCCAACCGCCGGGACGCCCGTTCCTGCTCCAGTTCGGCCACCGCCTCGTCGACCGCAGCCGCCTGGTGGATCAGCCGAAGTACCGGCGCCACCCGAGGGTGGGCGTCGGCGAACCAGTCCGCCAGCATCCCGACGAACTCCGCCGCCGTGGTTGTCTCGTCCCCTCGCTCGGCCAGGAACTCCGGCACCGGGCGCGGGGCTCGTGGCCCGGACGCCGCTCGGTCCAGCACGGCATCCAGCACGTCCCGCTTCGAGCCGACCGTGTTGTACACGGTCTGAATGGCCACCTGCGAACGATCCGCGATCGCGGAGATCGACGTGCCCACGTAGCCGTCGCGCAACATCAGCTCCGCGGCAGCCTCGACGATTCGGGCCCTGGTGCTGGCGGTGTGCCGGGCGTGCGCGGTGTCCGATGCGTACTTCGGGCCATTGTTCGAGGGCACGGCCTTAGAATAGCATTCTAAATATTAGAACGCAGTTCTAACGCGAGGAGGTGCTCGATGTCCACGAAGAAACCGGAGGTCATCGTGATCGGAGCCGGACAGGCGGGACTCGCCGCCGGCCACCACCTGGCCCGACGCGGAGTTGGATTCCTCATCCTCGACGCCGAAGCCCACGTCGGCGACCAGTGGCGGCGGCGCTGGGACTCGCTACGGCTGTTCACTCCCGCGAAGCACTCCGGACTGCCGGGCGCCGCCTGGCAACGACCCGGGTCGGATCGTCCCGGCAAGGACGACACCGCCGCCTACCTCGCCGGCTATGCCGCCCGATGGCAGCTGCCGATCCGCTCGGCATGCCCGGTCAGCCACGTCTCGTACGACGGCGCGGACTTCGTGGTGACCACCCCGGACGACCAGCTCCGCAGCCCGAACCTGATCGTGGCGACGGGAGCCGCCACCGTCCCCCACATTCCCGACGTCGCCACCGACTGCGCGGCGCGGATCGCCCAGCTGCACTCCAGCGGGTACCGCAACCCCGGCAGCGTCCCCGGCGCCCGTGCGCTGGTGGTTGGGTTCGGCACGTCCGGCGCCGAGATCGCGCTCGAACTCGCCGAGTCTGGCCGCGAAGTCGTCCTGGCCGGACGCCCCACGCCCGTGATCCCGGGCCCGCTGCTTGCCGTCGCCGGCGATCTGTGGTGGCTGTTGCTCACCCGGGTGTTCACCCGCGCGACACCGATCGGGCGTCGGATGGCGCCCGTGGCAACCGCGCACGGCGCACCCCTGATCGGCATCTCGCCACGCCTGCTGCGCGACGCGGGAGTCCAGCGCGCAGGCCGGCTGGAGACGACCATCGACGGGAAGCCCGTTGTCGACGGCGAGCCGCTCGACGTGGACGCCATTGTCTGGTGCACCGGGTTCCGTGGCGACTTCGGCTGGCTCGACCTGGCCGGCCTGGAGTTCGACGAACGCGGCTACCCGATCGCGCCGTTCGGGATCCCCGGCGACCCGCCAGGACTCGGCTTCGTCGGCATGCCGTTCCAGGCCCGGCTCGCCTCCCCACTGCTCGGTGGGGTCGGCGAGGACGCGGAGCACGTGGTCGGCACACTGCTCGCCACCCGTCCGATTCGCGGCGCGGCACCTGCCTGAACCGGCCGGTCCGCAGGGCGCCCTTCGGTCGGGCACGGTTCACCACTACAGTGAATCGTGGTCCCGCCGCGAAGGAAGGTGTCCCGAAGCAGCATGACGCAGGACGTTCAGGACGAGGTCGTCCCGGCTACTGAGCCGCTCACGCATACCAAACCGCTCACCATCGCGGAGTTCACCGACAACTACGGCCCCGCGCACAGCGGACTGCTCTACGCCGTCCAGTTCCTGGAGGAGCAGGTCCTGGCCGCCGGCCACAAGGTGCTCCTGGTCGCGCCGGAGGCGAAGGGGCCCAATCCCCACGCGAAGAACCCGAACCGGCGCGAGATCCGGCTGCCCAGCGTGCCGATCCCGGGCACCCAGATCCGGCTCAGCATGGGCCAGGACTTCGACTACCGGCTGGCCCAGATGGTGGCGAACCCGCCGGACATCATCCACGTGCACGGCATGGGCGCGATCGGCCTGCTGGGCATGTGGACGGCGCAACGCACGGGCAAACCGCTGGTGATCACCTGGCACACCGACCTGGAGGCCTACGCCGAGCACTACTGGCACGTGGTGCCGTTCCTGAACGCGGCCTACAAGGTCTACGCGATGCACCTGGAGAAGAGCTGGGCGCAGCTGAAGAAGATGAAGGTCAAGCCGCCACGTCGAGGCCGGGCGCAGGTGGAGCTGCTCACCCTGGCCGCCAACATGCTCACCGACGCCGACCTGGTCACCACGCCGTCGGACAAGACCGCGAAAAGGGTGCTGGAGATCGCTCCGTCGGCGAAGGTCCGGGTGGTGCCGAACGGAACCGACGCCCTGCCCGAACTGCCCCCGATCTCGAAGGGACGCGGCCCCCGGTTGATCTATGTGGGCCGGATCTCGCTGGAGAAGGGGATCGGCCTGATGCTGGACGCGTTCGAGCTCGTCCGCGACCAGATTCCCGACGCCGAGCTGATGATCGTCGGCGACTGGAAGGAGACCCCCCGGAAGCTGCGCCACCGTCTGCAGCGCGCAGCCCGATTCGGCGGGGTGAAGCTGCCCGGGCAGATCCAGCGGGAGAAGCTCGGCGCCTACTACGCGGCCGGGGACGCGTTCGTGTTCGCCTCCCTCACCGACACCCAGGCACTGGTCCTGCACGAGGCAGCGCACGCGGGCCTGCCGTTCGTGATGGTGGATCACGAGCTGCGGCTGGTTATCGACCCGGGGGTGAACGCCACCTTGGCCCGGCCCAACCCGGTCTCGCTCGCCGGGGCGATGATCAGCATGCTGGGCGCCTTGAAGGATCCAGCCTTCGCCGCCGCCGCGAGCGCGCGAAGCAGGGAGATGGCCGCGCGCTGGACGATCGCGAACCAGTCGAAGGAGTTCGTGGAGATCTACGAATCCCTCGCCGCAGGCCGGCCCGTCCCGCTCACCGAAGGCCTCGAACCCGACTACGGGCGCCGGGTGTTCCCCGGACGTACGGTGACCGCCCCGTTCCCCTACGACCGGCTCGAGTAGGCCCCCGTCCCGGCGGGACCCGTCCTCGCGGGAACCCAGTGGTCCGACCGACCGCGCCGCCCAGGACGAGCCCCTGGGCGGCGCTCGAACACCACCTGGCGCTGCACCACGTAGCCCACGACGAACAAGCTGACCTCGGTCACCAGCTTCGCCACCACCAGCCCGAGTAGTGGTGTGAGCCCTTCCATCAGGACGAGGTTGGCCGCCAGGATGGCCCCGGCGAGCAGGGCGTAGCGGCGGGCGGACCGCCACAGCGGCACCGTCCTGGCCCCGAAGACGAGGTGCCGGTTGGCCAGGAAGTTCGCGGTGGCGCTGACCAGCCGGGCAATCACGATCGCGGCGGCGAGGCTGCCCAGCACCGGGACGAGCAGGAAGAGCAGGGCGGCGTCGAGCGCGAAGCCTCCCAGCGAGGACGCGGCGTAGCCGAACAGCGGACGCAGCACCCGCAGCGAGTCCCGCAACGGACGGAAGTGCGAGGACGCGTTCTGGTCCAGGTAGACCGTGGCGATCTCCACCTGGCGAAGCTCGAGGCTCTCCCGACCGGCCCGCAGGAGCAGATTCAACTCGTACTCGAAGCGTTCGCCCGGCACCTGCGCCAACCACGCCAGCATGCGGTGCGGGTAGCCCCGCAATCCGGTCTGGGTATCGACGACCTTCACACCGGTAGCCAGCGCGAACAGGGCCGCCGTCACGCGGTTGCCGAAGCGGCTGCGCAACGGCACCCGTCCGGTGAACCGGCGCACGCCGAGCACCAGGTCGACCTCGGGATCGTCGAGGGCGGCCGCGACTCGCAAGATGTCCAGCAGGGTGTGCTGGCCGTCGCTGTCTGCACACACCACCGCCTGTCCGGGGTGATGGGCGCGGATGTGGGCGAAGCCGGTGCGCAGCGCGGCACCTTTGCCTCGGTTCTGCCGGTGCGTGAGCACCTCGGCGCCAGATCGCCCGACCTGGGCGAACAGCGGAGCGTAGCCGGCCCCGCTGCCGTCGTCGACGACCACCACTTCGACGTCGTCGACCCAGGCTAGGTCGTGGGCGAGCTGGACCAGGCGCCGGTCGGGCTCGTAGCTGGGAATGAGCACGATCACCGGGCTCACCCGGCCACGTAGAGGATGTCGCTGGTGGCCCGCTCGTCGCCGCGGCCCAGTGGGTCGTTGACCAGCGTTCCGTTGAAGATCATCGTCGAGGAGCCGCCGCCGTCCAGGTTGTAGGCGACGACGGCGCCGAGATCGGCGAAGAGCTGGGCGAACTCGCTCATCGTGACGCCGCGGCTGTAGCCAGCGCTGCGTCCGTCCACCACGACGAAGAGGAAATGGTTGCCGGCCACCATCCCCACGCCGGTTCGAGGCTGGCGCCCCTGGACGGAATGGTTGCCGAAATTGGTGTCGATCTCGATCTCGTCAATGCCCGCGATCACCGCCCCGTCCTGCACCAGCCCTGGCCCGAACGAGAGGGTGTTCCACACCCCGTCGGCAAGCAGCTCAGCGGCGTTGGTGGTGGTCTCGTCGTAGAGCCGGATCGAGCCGTCGACCCCGAAGGCAAGACCCTGCCTTGCGCCCCGGTCGCGGTAGGCGACGCCGTTGCGGATCACGATCCCGGTGTCGCGGAAACCGTAGTAGTCGCCGTTGATGGCGAGCACGGCGCCGGCCTTCTCGGCGATGTCAGAGGGGTCGGCGACGATGTTCTCGCCGAACTCGTCCTGGGCAAACGCGGAGCGGACGATGGTCGCGTCGCTGACCGTGATGTCCGCCACGAACCATGCCAGGGCGTCGCCGCCCGACCCGCTGGTGTGCTTCGTGACGGAGATGGACGCCGTGTCGGAGCGGTAGCCGTCCGAGCTGAACGAACCGTTGGTGGCCTCCTCCGCTGCGGCGACGTCGGATTCGATCGTGGAGGTGTTGGTGGCCTCGACGTGCTCGATCACGTAGCGGTCCAGGGCCCAGGCGGTGCCGGTGCCCACGACGAACAGGGTGCCGAGGCCACCGGCCAGGAACGCCCGCCGGGTGTGCCTCATCACGGTCATGGCGCGATCACCCTCGGCCGTCGGGCCCGCCGGCCCGGCCGCCGCCCATGCCGTTGGAGGCGCCCTCGCCTGCGGTCACGGTGCTCACCGCGCCGCCATCCACTTGGACCTCGTAGGATTCTCCTGTCGTGATCGAGGAGTCGGCGACGACCAGCGAGCCGATCGTCTTGGTGGCGGTGTAGGTGGCGATGGTCTGGCCGTCCTTCACGATCGTGACGGTCTGCCCCGCCGATACCTGGCTGCTGAATGTGACCGCGACCCAGCCGGTCGCCGAATCGGTGCCGGGCGTCTCGGCCATTCCGGCGCTGCCGCCAGCGAGCAGAGTGCCTCCGCTGACCGTGATGCCGCCGTTGGAGTCGAGCGCCCCGTTCCCGTTGTTCGTCGGGCCGTGGACGACAGTGGTGCCACCGCTGATCTCGATGGTGCCGTTGGAGTCCAGGCCGTCGCCCTCAGCGTCCACGGTGAGGCTACCGCCACTGATCGACAGCAGTGAACCGTCGACGCTCATGCCCCCGCCCCCACCGCCTTGACCGGAATCGGTCGTCGAGCCCTGAGTGGCGTTCAGGCCGTCGTCGGAGGACGTCACGGCGATCTCGCCGCCGGAGACCAGCAGGTTGGCGCCCTCAAGCCCCTCGTTCGACGTGGTGATCGTGACGGTGCCGCCCTCGACGGACAGGTCGCCCTCGGCGTGCATACCGTCGTCCCCGGCAGACACCTCGACGGTGCCACCGGTGATCTGGATGTAGCCGACGGTGTCGTCCTCCTCGTTGTCTGACTTCAAGCCGTCACCGGTAGCGGTGACGCTCACCGTGCCGCCGGCCACGATCAGGTAGTCCTTGCCGCGGATGCCGTCGTCCGCGGCGGTCACGGTGATCGTGCCGGACAGGATGACCAGACCGTCCTTGCTGGCGATGCCGTCGTTGGTGTTACCGGTGACGCTCAGCTCTCCGCTGCCGCCAATAGTGAGATCGGCCATCGAGAACAGCGCGGCGTTCGGCGCGTCGTCGGCAGAGGTGTCGTAGCCGGTGCCGTCGACCAGGCTGTTGGACGAGCCGTCGGCGAGGATCACCACGACCTCATCGGCTTCGCTGACGGTCAGGGCGGAGCCGGCGCCACTGGTGATGGACGCGTCGTCCAGCACGAGCTTCACCGTGCCGTCGTCCGGGCTGTTCACGACGACCTGGCCGTCGCTGAGCGTGCCGGACAGGAGGTAGGTGCCCGGCGCGGTGATCGTGACGGTGTCGCCTTCGATGCTCACACCGTCGGACGATGTGGTCGCCGAAGCGCCGTCGGCGAGCGTGATCGTGATCGCATCGGACGCGTCGTAGTCGACGTCGTTGCTGTCGGCGTGACTGTCGACGTTGTCGGCAAACAGGGCCGCAGCGGAGGTCGAGGTGCCGGTCGAGGTGGCCGTGCCCGTGGTCGTCGTGGTGGCGGCGGTGCACGCGGTGAGCGCAACTCCGGCCACGATGGCCACGATCGCGGCGCTCACCTTGTGGATGATCGTGTGATCGGTCTGCATGGTCGTTTCCTTCTCGGGTTGATGGTCAGGCCGTGGCGGGATCGAGCTTCTGGCTCAGCAGGCGGTGCCACTTCAGGCTGGGCAGGTCGTCGTCGAGCGCGGCCAGGCCTGCGCCGTACTTGCTGATCCGGTCCGGTCGGACGCCGATGCGCCACAGGGCACGGTCGAGTGCGGACGGCGAGGCGCCTGCCTTGGTCTCCACGATGATGTGACGCGGCACCGACAAGGTGACGGTGGAGCCCGGTCGCCGCCAGACCAGACCGGCGTCCAGCGTGGCCCGGCTGATGCCGACCGGCTCGGTGAGCAGCACGGTGGTGCGGACGTAGCTGGTATGCAGGGTCGGGACCAGCGTGTCGACCTCCAGCCCGTTCACCCCTCGCTCGCGGAGCGTCCGTTCGACGAAGCCGCGCGCGGCGGCGGTCAGGCGTCCGGCGTCGGCCAGGTCGTAGGGAGTCCGGTCCTTCACCGTGACGCCGCGCGGCCCGCGAGTCTTCACCTCCACCCAGGCCTCCCCGGAATCGCGGTAGACGCGGGTGCGCACCTTGAACCGGCGGCGCCGGCTGCGGCCCGCGCGATGGAAGGCCTCCCGAGTGGGGGTATCGAAGTAGGTGGAGTGGTAGCCGAAGCTCTGGCGTCCGTCGATCCGGAGCACGTGCAGCGTCCCCTCGACACGGCCCAGCAGGTACGGCAGGTCACCGGCATCGATCACGTACTTGCGGTCGACCCGGGTCTGCAGGGCCGCCAGGCTGAGCACCGTCTCCAGCGTGGTGCCGGGAAGGTCGTCCAGCGCGTGCCGGATACCGATGGACGCTGCGGCCGAGGTCTGGATGCTCATCGGATCGCCTCGTGGGTTCGGGCCGCAGGCAGAGCGGAGTAGCGGACATCGACCACGGTGGTGTCGTTGACCAGATCGGTCCTCAACACCGTCACCGACTGCACCTGTCCACCGACCAATTCGGTGACCCGAGCGCGCAACTCGGCGTCGTCGGCGATCGCGCGGTCGAGCGTGATCTGCTGCTTCGAGGTGCGCTTGGCGACCAGGGAGTGATCGCCGACGAACAGTGCGACCAGGACGGCGGCCATCAGGCCCAGCGTCCAGGCGACGTCGAGGGCGGTGTTGCCCGCGAGCAGGCCGAGCGTGAGCGCCGCGAAGTAGTAGGCCACCTCGTGCTGGGCGAGTTCTTCGGATCGCAGCCGGATGATCGACAAGACGCCGAACAGGCCGAGCCCGACGCCGATGCTCGTCGATACCGACGACAAGGTGGCCATCAGGGCGAGCACACCGACATTCACCACCAGGTAGGCGACGATCAGGTCGCGGCGCCGGTGTCGCGGCACGAACAGGCCGAAGACCAGGACGGTCACGGCGACAAGATCGGCGGCGATAAGGATGAGAGACATCGGTCGACTCCTGCTGGATCGGGTGTGGTTCCCCTCCAGTTAGCCCGTCGTTCTTGTCCCGTTCACCGGGTCAGCTTGTGAGTCTCCTGTGAGCCGCAATCAACTCGCGAGCGGACGGAACCCCCTCAAGCGGAGGCTGTTCAGCACCACGAACACGCTGGAGAACGCCATCGCCGCGCCCGCGATCATCGGGTTGAGGAAGCCCAGCGCCGCCAGCGGGATGGCCGCGACGTTGTAGGCGAAGGCCCAGAACAGATTGCTGCGGATTCGCCCGAGGGTGGCCCGGGAGAGCCGGATCGCGTCCGCAGCCACCCGCAGGTCGCCGCGCATCAGGGTCAGGTCTGCAGCCTGGATCGCTGCGTCCGTGCCGGTGCCGAGCGCGATGCCGAGGTCGGCCTGGGCCAGCGCAGCGGAGTCGTTCACTCCGTCGCCGACCATCGCGACCGTGCGGCCCTGCTGCTGCAGCCGCAGCACCCGGGCCACCTTGTCCTGCGGCAGCACTTCGGCGTCCACCTCGTCGATGCCCACCTCTGCGGCCACCGCGTCCGCGCTGGCCCGGTTGTCGCCGGTGAGCAGGATCGGGGTCAGCCCCAGCGCCCGGAAGCGGCGGACGGCCTCGGCGGAGCCGGGTTTGACGGTATCGGCCACCTCGATGGTGCCGCGGAACTCCCCGTCCCAGGCGATGGCGACCTGGGTAGCCGCACTGGCGTGCGAGGAATCCGCGGCAAGATCGGACGCCCGTGCAGCGGGCTGCGAAACCGCCTCACGCACCCAACCCGGACGCCCGGCGAGCACCTCGCGGCCTGCGACGACCGCCCGGATGCCCTGCCCGGGGATGTTGGTGAGCGAGGAGACCCGCAGGTCGCTCGCTGCCCGGCCTGCGATCGCGCGAGCGACCGGGTGCTCGGAGCCGGACTCGGCCGCGCCCGCGTAGCGCAGCAACTCGGCCTCGGTGACTCCCATCGGGTGGATCGCCACCACCGCCATCTCGCCGGAGGTCACCGTGCCGGTCTTGTCCAGCACGATCGTGTCCACGGTGCGCGCGCGTTCCAGCGCCTCCGCGCCCCGGATCACGATGCCGAGCTGGGCGCCCCGTCCGGTTCCGACCAGCAGCGCGGTGGGCGTGGCCAGGCCGAGCGCGCACGGGCAGGCGATGATCAGGACCGCCACACCGGCGGCGACGGCGAAGAACAGGCTCTCGCCGGCGAGCAGCCAGCCGAAGAAGGTGAGCACGGACAAGGCGATCACGACCGGAACGAAGACCGCGGAGATCCGATCGGCCAGCGCCTGCACCTGAGCCTTGCCGGTCTGGGCCTCCTCGACCAACCGGGCGATGTGAGCGAGCTGGGTGTCCCTGCCCACCCGAGTGGCGCGGACGACAAGGCGTCCGGTGGTGTTCACGGTGGCGCCGATCACGGCGTCCCCCGCGATCACGTCGACCGGCACGGACTCGCCGGTGACCAGGGAGTTGTCGACGGCGGAGAAGCCTTCGACCACCTCGCCGTCGGTGGCCACCTTCTCTCCGGGCTTCACCACGAAGGTGTCGCCGACCTTGAGGAAGTCCACCGGGACCCGGCTCTCCCGGCCGTCCTTCAGCAGCGTGGCCTCGGTGGCACCCAGGTGCAGCAACTCCCGGACGGCCTCGCCCGCAGCCGCCTTCGAGCGGGCCTCGGTGTAGCGGCCGAGCAGCAGGAACATGACGATGCCGGCGACCGCCTCGAAGTAGACGCTCGCCGCGCCGTGTCCGCGCATCAGGGCGAACTCGAAGGGGTGGGTGTAGTCGAGTCGGCCGGCCGGGGTGAAGATCAGGGCGTACAACGACCAGAAGAAAGCCGCGGTGGTGCCCAGGCTGATCAGGGTGTCCATCGTGGTGGCGCGGTGCCGGGCGTTCACCAGCGCCGAACGATGGAACGGCCAGGCCGCCCAGGCGTAGAGCGGGACGGACAGGGCCAGGCTCACCCACTGCCAGCCCGGGAACTGCCAGGCCGGCACCATCGACAGCGCGATCACGGGGACGCCGAACACGGCAGCCCAGATCAGGCGGGTGCGCAGGGTGGACGCGTGGTCGACCGGCACCGAGTCCTCGCTGTGCGGGGCGGCGCCGTAGCCGGTGTTCTGCACCACCTGGATCAGATCGTCCACCGGGATCGCGGTCGGGAAGAGCACCAGGGCCTTCTCGGTGGCGTAGTTCACCGACGCCTGCACCCCGTCCAGCTTGTTCAGCTTCTTCTCGATCCGGGCCGCGCACGAGGCGCAGGTCATCCCGGAGATGTCGAGTTCAACGGATTCCCGCTGCTGCGTGGTCATTGCTCTTCCCTGCTGCCTTCGTGGTGGTGGAGCCGGCCGAAACCCACGAGCACGCCGAAGGTTCGGCCGGCGCCGGTTTCAGGCGACGCTGTACTGTTCGCCGGCCTCGTAGACGGCCTCGACGATGCGGTCGAAGTCGACGGGGGTCTCAGAGGTGATGTCGAGCTTGCCGCCCTCGAGAGTGAGGTCGACCGCGGTGACGCCCGGCACGGCCGAGACCTCCTCGGTGATGGCGTGCACGCAGTGGTGGCAGGTCATCCCGGACACGGTGTAGCTGGTGATCATTGCTCTCCCTTTCATTTCTTGCCGCCGTCGTTCGCCTGGTCTCGACCGGGGCGCGGGCGGTCTTGGTTCTCAACCCAGCCGTCGTTGCGGACGGCGGGGCCTGTGCCGATGTCGCCTCGGCGGGCTCAGGAGCGGACGAGACGGGCGATGGCCTGCGAAGCCTCCCGGATCTTCTCCTCGGACTCCTCGCCGCCTGCGCGGGCAGCGCGCACCACGCAGTGGCTGAGATGCTCGTCGAGCATGGCCAAGGCGACCGACTCCAGCGCCTTCGTCATGGCCGACACCTGGGTCAGGATGTCGATGCAGTACTTCTCTTCGTCGACCATCCGCTGCAGCCCGCGAGCCTGCCCCTCGATCCGTTTCAGCCGACGCAGATACTCGGCCTTGTGGTCGAGATAGCCGTGACCCGAGTCGTGCTGGCAGTCGGCCTCGTGTGACAGCTGTTCTTCCTGGTGCATCACTACCTCCATCAACCCTTGTCACGATACCCCCCAAGGGTATCCGAGACAAGTCCGAGAGGGTGTGGAAACCGTGTGCATAACGTCGTCCAGCCGGACCCTATACACCCCCGTGAGCGTGGCCTGTCAAGTCGGTGGACAGGCGCGAGATTTCGGTCGAAATTCTCTGCGTCCACAAGCCTGCGAGATCATTTCCCCTTGTCAGCTAGGGAATGAGAACGTTTCATGACCTGCATCCACAGCTACGACACCGCGTCGTGCACAGGCCCCCCGGCGCGCCTCCACACTTGTCCCCAGACTATCCACAGGGCCTGTGGATAGAGCCGTTGAGGCACGCGTCGGATAGGTCTAGGTTGACCCGGGTCGGGATGCAGGACGGAGGCCGTCGAAGCCCTCCACTCGGCAGTGTCACAGGCCCGTCGTAGGGTGCTTGACGAACCCCAGTCAGACGAGCCTTGGAGGGAGACAGCAGGTGTCACTCGCGGAGGTCGTACCCTACGACAGCGAGGCCGAGTACGGAGGTCCCGATCGCACGCCTCCGCAGGATGTCGCCGCCGAGCAGAGCGTGTTGGGCGCGATGCTGCTCAGCAAGGACGCGATCGGCGACGTGGCGGAGCTGGTCAAGGGCCGTGACTTCTATCGTCCTGCGCACGAGACGATCTTCGACGCGATTCTCAACCTGTACGGACGCGGTGAGCCCGCCGATGCGATCACCGTCGCCGACGAGCTGAGCAAGCGCGGCGAACTCGGCCGGGTCGGTGGGCACATCTATCTGCACGACCTGCTTTCCACGGTCTCGATCGCCTCGAACGCCGCCTACTACGCCGAGATCGTTCGGGAGAAGGCGATCCTGCGCCGCCTGGTAGAGGCGTCGATCAAGATCAGCCAGCTGGGCTACGCCGGCCAGGGTGACGTGGCCGGCATCGTCGACGCGGCCCAGCAGGCGATCTACGAGGTGGCCGAGGGCAAGGCCAGCGAGGACTACGAGCCGCTGAGCGCGCTGATGGAGTCCACGCTCGACGAGATCGAGGCGCTCAGCGCGCACGGCATCATGGCGGGGGTGCCAACCGGGTTCATCGAGCTCGACGAGCTGACCAACGGGCTGCACCCAGGGCAGATGGTGATCGTCGCGGCGCGTCCCGGTGTCGGCAAGTCGACGCTCGGCCTCGATCTGGCCCGGGCAGCCGCGATCCAGCACGGTCTGTGTTCGGCGTTCTTCAGTCTGGAAATGACCAAGACAGAGATCGTGATGCGCCTGATCTCGGCCGAGGCGCAGGTGCCGCTGCACGACATCCGCAAAGGCCACATGAGCGACGAGAACTGGGCGCGCATCGCCCGCAAGACCGCCGACGTCTCCAGCGCGCCCCTGTTCATCGACGACTCGCCGAACCTGACCATGATGGAGATCCGGGCCAAGGCGCGCCGGCTCAAGCAGCGCAACGACCTCAAGCTCGTGATCGTCGACTACATGCAGCTGATGAGTTCGGGCAAGCGGGTGGAGAGCCGCCAGCTCGAGGTCTCGGAGTTCTCCCGGCAGATGAAGCTGCTGGCCAAGGAACTGGACGTGCCGGTGGTGGCGCTCTCGCAGCTCAACCGTGGTCCCGAGCAGCGCACCGACAAGAAGCCCATGCTGAGTGACCTGCGTGAGTCCGGTTCGCTGGAGCAGGACGCGGACGTCGTGATCCTGCTGCACCGCGACGACATGTACAACAACGCCTCCGAGCGCTCCGGAGAGGCCGACTTCATCGTCGCCAAGCACCGCAACGGCCAGACCAAGACCGTCACCGTCGCCTTCCAGGGCCACTACAGCCGCTTCGTCGACATGCAGCACTGAGGTCGGCGCTGGCGGGCATGCCGACGCGTGCCCCCAAACCGGAATCCGGGCGACAACTCCGCGTCCGCGGTCTGCTCAGCTGTACGGAGTTGCGGCCTCACCTACCCGCCAACCCGGAGTGTTGCTACGCTCCCCCCCCCAAGAGGCCCATCCCCAACTGTCTCGGACGCAACCATGCGCACACTGATCTGTACCTCTCTCGGCGTTGTGTCGGCGGGCACGATCCTGCTCGGCACGGCGGCGCTTGCACACGCGAGCACCTACTACTCCTCGTACAACACCACCATTGGCGCCTTCGGTGGCGCGGGCTACTCGGGGAGCCAGACCAAGACGATCGACGACCAGAACGCTGAAGTCGTCTCCACTTCGGTCGGAGGCAACTACACGGCCAACGTCTGTCTGGTCGGCGCTACCGGTTCCTGGTGCCTAGGAGGGACCAAGACCATCAACGACGGCAGCCGCGTAGCGCTGTGGAACCTGGTCGCGCACGGCAATAGGGTGCGTCTGAAGTTCACCGACGGCTTCCAATGGGTGGACGTTCAGGTGAGCGGCCAGTGAAGACGTCGAGACACTCGCGACTCGCACGGTGACCATCGACCGGCACCGCCTCACGGCAATGGCCTGAGGGCGCCGAGGCGCTACCGTCGCGCCCATTGCGCGTCCCTGGAGGCCCGCACGGCCACTGCTGCGTGCGAGCTCGGGTGCTGCGCTCGCTGGGCCGCACCGAGGCGCGCCCGCGCAGCGTCGACGCCCACCGACCACCCGTCCAGCAGGCGAGTCCGTCTCTCCGGTCGGTCGACCGGAGTACCGGCGGGCGTCGGTGTTGGCCGCGCCGCTCTCCGCCGCCGATCCTCTGGACCGCGACGCCACTCTGCACAGGCCCTCTGCAGCCTCTCCGCCAGGGATTGTAGGCGGATCTGTGGATATCTGTATGAGATCGAATTGCCTTGTGGATATCGGTTTCGTGAGCCTGGAAGTGTCAGTGGCAGACCCTAGTGTTGAATCATGGAAGCAGGGTTCGAGCACCGGACGGACGGCGAGTTGCTGGCCGTGATCGACGCCGCCCTCGACGCCCTGGCCGATGACCGTCTGCGGCTGCCGTCCGACCAGGAACGCCTCCACCTGGCACTGGCCTCACTGCGGCTGGACGCCCGGTTGCGCACCTGGCAGTCCCGTCTCCTCGCCCGCATCGAGTCCGACCAGGTCGCCTGGCGCGAACACGGCACCTCCACCACAACCTGGCTCGCCGAAGCCGGCAACCTGACCCCCCGCGAGGCTCGCCGCCTGACCCGGGCCGGACAAGAACTCGACCGATTCGACGTGGTTCGAGAGGCGGCATCGTCGGGAGCCGTGCTGCCCGCCCAGGCCGAGGCGATCACCTCCGTCCTGCGGGAACTGCCCGATGACTTCCCCACCGACACGGTGAGCGAAGCCCAGGAACTGATGGTCGGGTTCGCCGCCACCCACAACTCAGCCGAACTGCGCCGCCTGACCAGCCACCTGATCGAGGTCCTCTCCCCCGACACCGCCGACGCCATCGAGGAGAAACGCCTCGAACAGCAGCACCGCCGCGCACAGTCGCGCCGGTTCCTCGACTTCCGCGGCGACGGCGACGGATCTGTGCTGATCCGCGGCAGCTTGCCCGTCGCGCAGGCCGAACCCTTCATCACCATCATCGACGCGTATGCCGAGGCGGAGAAACGCGCCCTGGACGTCCTCGACCCGCATTCTGAGCACATCACCCCGGCAATGCGACGGGCCGACGCCCTGATCGCCATGACCCACCGGCACGCCCAGGATTCCCTCGCCCCCGGTCTTGGCGGCGACCGGCCCCGGATTGTGGTCACCCTGTCCTACGACAAACTCCTCAAGCAGTGCACCGACCACGGCCTCGGCGCACACCTCACCCGCACCGGCTATCCGCTCCCGGCCACAGTGGCGCGTCAGCTCCTCTGCGACGCCGACGTGATCCCCATCGTCCTCGGTGGCGAATCCGAAACGCTCGACGTCGGACGCACCCGACGTCTCGTCACACCCGCGATCCGGGCCGCTCTCGAACAACGGGACGGGGGCTGCGCCTTCCCCGGCTGCGACAAACCGCCCCAGGCCTGCCACGCCCACCACATCAGGCCCTGGTGGAACGGCGGCGACACCGCCCTCACGAACCTCGTCCTCCTCTGCCCACACCACCACGGCATCATCGAACCCAGCCGCGACCCGGCCGCCGACCGGTGGCAGATCCGCCTCCGCGACAACGGTCAACCCGAAGTCCTCCCTCCCACACGCGTCGACCCACGACAACGACCCAGACACCACACCCGATACCTCACCGGCGTTGACTGACGCCGGCCAGGAGCCTCGAGGAGCCACAGCCTCCCCGCGGGTATGGCCCTGCTCACCAAGGACAAGCAGATTCGCTACCAGGCCGCGTTCGAGGCCGCCTGCACGCCCGTCTTCGCACTCTCGACAGGCGCGATCACCCTCGAGGAGATGGTCATCCGGTTCGAGGGTGCCCGGCATCGAATCTGCGCTGCGGCGACCCCGCACCGGGCCGGCAACCAGCCGCTACGAGTTGGCCACGCCAGACTCTGCCCCCACCGGACGTCCCCGGCAGTCCCGCACCCCCAGCACAAGGACCCTGGGCCTGCGCAACCAGCCGACGCGGGCTACTCCGCCAGCCAGGTGATCGCTGCGGCCAGGACGGTCTCGTCCCGGGCCGCATCGAGGTGGCCCATGCCTTCGTGGGCGATCACCTGCACGCGATCCGCGGCCAGCGGCGCTACCGCGCGCAGCGCGTCCACGAAAGCGAAGGCCGAATGCGGTGGGACGTGGGTGTCGGCGGCACCCAGCTCGAAGCGGATCGCCGGGCCGTGCGTGAACCGGGCCAGGTTCGTCATCGGGTCGAGCGCCCGATACAGCCACGCGGCGTAGCCCGACGGCTCGCCCTGGTCGAGCACCTCGGACGCGTCAGCGATGCTCGCCATGCCCGGACGCGTCCAGTCCGGCGTAGCGACGACCGCAGCCACCCGGCGCACCCGGTGGTCCGCGCCGGCCAGTGCGACGCTGATGTCCCCGCCCATCGAGATGCCGCCGGCCACGACGTCCGCGGAGACCTCGAATTGATCGATCGCCCAATCGAGGACGCGCAGCGCGTCCAAAGTGGTCTGGCCAAGGATCGGCCACATGCCCCGCCGGAATCCCGCGAAGACCCGCCCGCTGAGTTCGTCCCCGGTCTCCGTGCCCCGCTCGCCGTGCTGCCATGGGTCGAGGCTGAGCGCGGTGAACCCGCGCCTGGCGAGGCGCTCGAGCGTCGGCGCCATCGCCTCCTTCGTGCCCGTGAAGTACGGCAGCCAGATCGCCAGCCGGCGCCGGTCCACCGCAGGGTCCGGACGGGCGACCAGCACCGGAATCGAGTCCACCACCTCGCGCATCACGCGAGGAGCCTATGCCGCGGCGGTGACACCACCCTGCCCTGCTCGGTGTCGGTTCCCGTCGCCGGCGCAGGCCACAGATCGACGCCCGGCCGGACGGTCGCGAGTCGGCTCCCCGCAGCCGAGGCGGGTCGGGTCATCTATGGTCGGGTCATGACCATCTGGCAGGAGGGCATGATCCGGCTGGCCCGTTCCGAAAAGGTCACGGCGTTCGCCCAGCGCCAGCCCTGGCTCACTGGGCTCGCGGACCGATTCGTCGGCGGCGCGACCATCACGCAGGCCCGCAACAGAGCAGCCGAGCTTGCCGGAGACGGCATCACGGCCACGCTGTTCTACCTCGGCGAGTACGTCAGCGACCCGGAGCTGATCGCCGCCACCCTCACCGAGCTGAAGGCCGCGATCACCGCCACCGCGGAGGCTTCCCTCGACGTGTGCGTCTCCGTCGACCCCACGCAGATCGGCCTGATGGTGGACGCGCAGACCTGCACGTCCAACGCCCTCGACCTCGCCCGCGCCGTGCGCACCGCCGCCCCGCAGCCGCGGCCCGGCCACGACGCCCTGATCATCGACATGGAGGACGCGAGCGTCACCGACGCCACCATCGACCTGTACTGGTCGCTGCGCGCTGAGGATCTGCCCACCGCCATCACGATCCAGGCATACCTGCACCGCACCGAGGCCGATCTCGCCAAGCTGATCGCCGCCGGCGCCTGGGTGCGACTGGTCAAAGGGGCCTTCGCCGAACCCGCCGAGGTTGCCGTGCGCAGCGCTGCCGATCGCGACTCCCGCTACCGTCGCTGCGCCGCCCGGTTGCTCGGACGCGCCGCGCGCGAGGCCGGCGTGTACCCGTCCTTCGCCACCCACGACCACCGCCTGATCGAGGAGATCATCGCCCAGGCCGAGGCGCAGGGCTGGCCGGCCGACGCCTACGAGTTCGAGATGCTCTACGGCGTCCGTCCCGACCTGCAGCGCGAACTGGCCCGGCGCGGCTACCGGGTGCGGGTCTACCTCCCCTTCGGCACCGACTGGTTCCCCTACGCCGTCCGCCGCGTGGGCGAATCGCCCCGGAATCTGCGCTTCGCCGCCGCCGCCCTCACTCGCCGCGGCGCAGCCCCCGGCGGTGGAGGGTGACCGTCTCGGACGCCGATCGGGTGATGTACGAGTGCGGCGTGGAGGTTCTGCACCCCGGCGGTCGCGACAAGACCGACGAGATGGCTCGCGCCTGCCAGGTGGGCCCGGGCAGCCGGGTCCTCGACCTCGGCGGGGGACGCGGCACGACCGCCTGCTACCTCGCCCACACCTACGGCTGCGACGTGGTGGCGATCGACACCTCACCGGACATGGTCGATGCCGCCCTGCGCCTCGTGCACGAGCGCGGCCTGCAGGACCACGTGAGCGTCGTCCAGGCGGATGCCCACGCGCTGCCCTTCGCGTCCGGCTGCTTCGACGCGGTCCTGATCGAGTGCGTCACCACGATGCTCGACCGGGCCCGGGCGTTCCCCGAGCTCCGGCGCGTCCTGACCGCCGGTGGCCACCTCGGTGACCTGGAGATGACCTACCGCGTCACGCCGCCGCCAGGGTTCGACGCCGACCTGCGCGAGGCCTGGGGCGGGTTCACCACCATGCCGCTGGACGGCTGGCGCGACCTGTTCGTCGCGAACGGCTTCGAGGTGACCCACGTCGAGGACTTCTCCGACCGGATGGAGCACCTGGGCCGCACGTTCGTGAAGGATCTCGGCGTCGCCGGGGTCGCACGGCTCACCGGGAAGCTGCTGGCCCGGCCCGGCCTGGTCCGCGACCTGGCCGGATGGGAGGCGCTGCTCCGGCGTGGCCGCGGCGTGCTCGGCTACGGATACGTCGTCGGCCGCAGGATCGCGGCGCCCAGCGACTGACCCGGCACCACGCCGGGGCATACCGGATCAGGCCGTCGGTGGATCGATCTCGCCGCCGGCTGCGACCCAGTCCTTGAAGCCGCCGAGGTTGTAGACCTCGCTGAAGCCGAGTTCCTTCAGGGCCTTGCCGCTCAGCGCCGAGCGTCCACCGGATGCGCAGTACACGATGACCGGATGGTCCTTGTGGAACTGGGGGTCGTAACCCGCAGCGAACGGATCGGCCTTGAACTCCAGCAGCCCACGGGAGACATTGATCGCACCGGCGACCTTGCCCTCCTTCGCCACCTCACTGGCATCCCGTACATCCACCACGAGGGCATCCCCGCGGGCGATGATCTCCTTCGCCTGCGCCGGGCTGATTCGGGGCACGACGGCGTCGGCCGCCTCGACCATCTGCTTGACTGTCGTGTTCATCTCTCTGATCTCCTTTGACCACTCCTGAGAGCACTTTCAGCCTAGACGCCAAGCCGGTCCGCCGCGGCGGTTCCGAAGCCTGGCAGCAAGGACTCGGGACGC
Source organism: Propionibacteriaceae bacterium UBA6238 (assembly GCA_002441465.1). Taxonomy (GTDB): domain Bacteria; phylum Actinomycetota; class Actinomycetes; order Propionibacteriales; family Propionibacteriaceae; genus Propionicimonas. The sequence continues at coordinate 22,227 of DJWE01000003.1, forward strand.
TTGACCTAGCCCATCGTTCAGCTTATTGTGAATGATGTGAATGATGTGCAATCAGCTGTGTCCACCCCGGTGAGTGAGGATCTGGCGCGCCTCGCGGAGCTCACGGGCGGCACACCCAGTGCCGGACTCCTGTGGACCCTGCTGTGGTTCTCCGACCGGCCGCTGTCCCTGGAGGAACTCGCCGACCGGGCCGGGCTGGCGAAGAGCGGCGCCAGCATCACCCTGCGTCGCCTGGTCGATGCCCGGCTCGCGCGGAGGCTGCCGACCGGCACCGACCGGCGCAGCTTCTACACGGTGTCCGACTCGCCGTGGGCAGTGGTCGAGACCTGGCTCCGGACGTCCCTCGTGCCCGAACTCGAGATCCTCCAGCGGGCCACCGGGCTCGGGCTGGCGCAGGCCGGCGCCGACGACAACCGCGTCCTCATCGAGCGCTTCACCGCCTGGCGCGGCTTCCTCACCGAGGCGAGCGGGATCGTGGATCGAATCCTGGACGAGATCCCGAAGGACGCCGGCCCGGGCGGGGGGACGCGATGAACCGCAAGGTCCTGCTGTTCGCGCCGGCGGCCTTCAGCCTCGCCGAGACCTCCCGGATGGTCGAGATCGCCAAGGGCGTGGCCCGTGACCCGGTGGCGTCGCAGCGGTTCGAGATCCGCTTCATCTCCGAGGGCGGCGACTTCGAGTCCCTGATCGAGGACAACCACTTCCCGCTCGAACGGGTCGAGCCGCAGCTCACCCCGGAGAAGATCGCGCACGTGTTCGCCGTCAACGACGAGGAGAAGTTCGCCCCGGCCTACTCCGGTGCGGAGATGATCGAGAAGGTGGCCGGCGACCTGGTCGTCCTGGACCGGCTGCACCCGGTCGCGGTCGTGACCGGCTCCTACCTGAGCATGCCCCTGTCGTGCCGACTGCGCGGGATCCCGGTCGTGTGGGCCGTCCAGTCCACCTGGTTGCCCGGGTTCTTCGCCACCGGTGCGGGCACCACCGATGACCTCCGCCCACCGGCGCTGAAACGGCTCGTCGACGCCCTCCTCTACCCGCTGTTCCGCGCCTGGATGTGGTACGGCTTCATCCACCCGGTGAACCAAGCGGCCCGGCACTACCGTGTGCCGGGCTTCCGGCCCGTCCTCAGCTACTTCCACGGGCACACCTCGCTGGTTGCCGAGCCGCCCGGCTTCACCGACATCCCGTTGCCGGAGGACCACTTCCCGATCGGGGCACTGCTGCCCACCGGAGAGTTCTCCCTGCCGCCGCAGGTGGATGCGCTGCCCCACGACCGCCCCCTGATCTACTTCGCGATGGGATCCTCCGGCGTGGGCCACGTGGTCGCCGACCTGCTCGAGAGCTTCCGCGACACGCCCTACCAGGTGGTCGCCCCGGTGAAGGCCCTGATCGCCGACCAGCACGTGGACGTGCCCCCGAACGTCCTGGTCACCGACTGGCTGCCGGCCCTGGAGATGAACCGCCGCGCCGACCTCGCACTGATCCACGGCGGCATCGGCACCGTCCTCACCGCCGCGCTCGCCGGACGCCCCGTGGTCGGCGTCGGAATGCAACCCGAGCAGGTCGCGAACATCTCCTGCCTGGTCCGCAAGGGATTCGCGCGGAGAGTGGGGAAGTCACGCAACCGGACCAAGCTGGTCAGCGAAGTCCAGTCCGCGATCGCCGAACTCCTCGCCGACGACACGGCGCGAGAGCGGGCCGCCGCCTACGCCGAGTCGATCAAGGACTGGGCGGACGGCTCCGCGCGCGCGTCCGCACTGCTCGTCGAACGCTACGGCTGAGCCGGCGCCGGGGCCTGGCGATTCAGCGACACCCGCATCCGGCCAGCACCGCAGCCTCGCGGTCGAGCCAGTCGTAGACGCGGTAGTAGCTGTAGGAGTCATTGCCGATCTCGGCGAACACCAGCACCGCGCCGTCCGCGGTGGTCACGTAGCCGGCCAGGGCGGCCAGGCCGCTCAGCGTCCCGGTCTTCGCGTGCACGACCCGGCGTCCGGCCTTCTCGGATGCGTCGTCGAAGCGGTGCTTGAGGGTGCCGCTCTTTCCGGCCACGGGCAGCCCACCGACAACCGGCGCGAACTCCGGCTCGGCCAGCGCCAGCCGGATCGCCGAGGCGAGCACGGTCGGGGTCAGCTTGCTGGCCGGCGCAAGGCCGCTGCCGTCGAGGATCCTCATACCGGAGGTCCACAGCCCGCGCGCGGCGAGCCACGCCTGCACGGCGCCCGCCGCGCCGGTGAAGCTCGGGTCGGCTCCCCTGGCGATCGCGGCGTGCCGGGACAGCGTCTCCGCGGCCACGTTGTCGCTGATCAGCAGTGTGCGATGGATGATCCGGCTCACCGTGGTGGACGTGACCCGGGCGAGTTCGGGGCCGTCCGCCGGCGCCGTCCCTGAGGCAACCGAGATCACCCTGACGCCGGCAGCCTTGAGCCGCTTCGCGAAGGCCGTGGCCGCGGTCTTCGCCGGGCTGGACGCGGCCCGACCCGAGCTGAGCTTGCCCGAGTTGATCTCGAGCGCTGCGACTTTCGCCTCCCAGCCCTTCCACTTCGACTTCCAGTGGCTGCTCCAGGTCGGCCCGGTGAACAACGACGCGTCGTAGCGCACCCGCACACTGGTGCGTCCGGCCGCCTTCAGCGCCGCGACGGTCGCCTTCGCCAGCTTCTGCAGCGAGGCCGGCTTGTACGACGAGGTGGACGTCTTGTCGGTCAGCAGGGGGTCGCCGCCGCCGACCAGGTAGATCCGGCTCGACGCAGAGCCCAGCACCCGGGTGGCGAACGTGCGCTCCGGCCCGAGCGCGTCCAGCGCGGCCATCGTGGTGAGCACCTTCATCGTGGACGCGGGGGTGAGCGGCACATCGGCGGCCCGATCGGCCAGCACCGTGCCGTCCGTGGTCGTGACCAGGAGCCCGACCGTGCCGATGCCCTTCGTGGAGATCTTCTTCAGCTTGGTCGCCAGGACGACCGGGTCGGGCAGCGGTGCAGCGGCCTCCGCTGCGGTCGCGACGACCGGGCTGGTCCCATCGGCCGGAATCGACGCGGCGGAGGGCGTGACGGCGGGTCCGAGGGCCAGCGCGACGGCGAGCGGAACGGACGCAAGACTGGCGAACCAGCGGGGGGAGGACTGGCGCATACCGACCATGATCGCACCGCGACCGCGCCGCGCCCAGCCCCGGGGAGCCGTCCGGGCGCTCGGGAGACAGCGAGAGCCTCCGGGGTCGGTCAACGCAGCGCGCCGACCAGCATCGCCACGCCCAGACCGGCGACCACCAGGTTGCCGGCGAGCACGCTCAGCCGGCGCGCGCGCTCAGTGATCCGGTGACGCAGGATCGCACCCGTCCCGATCACCACGAGCTGCCACGACACGGACGCGAGTCCCACCCCGATCACGAACGCCGACGCCGTGGCTGTCGTGCCCAGCCGTCCGGTCAGCCCGACCGTGATCGCCGCGAAGTAGACCAGCGTCGCCGGATTCACCGCGGTCAGGCCGAGGAAGAGGACGAAGCGCTGCCAGCCGCTCCCGGTCGGCTCCGGGGCTGGGCCGTCGGCAGCCGGCCGGGCGGCCAACCGCCACAGTCCGAGCACGGCGATCCCGACCAGGACCCCCCCGCCGATCACCGCCGGCCAGCTCCCCCAGCCGCCGATCACCGGGGCTGCGACCGCGCCGAAGAGCACGGCGGCAGCGCTGTAGAGAGTGTCGACGACCCCGACGGCGACGGCGGCGGGGGCACCGCGGCGGAAGCCCCTGCTGATCCCCTCACCGAGCAGCAGGACGCCGATCGCGCCGAGCGGCATGGCAACGCCGAGCCCGGCGAGCGCGCCGCGGGCCAGCATCGCGAGGACGTCCATAGGCGAGAAGCCTGCCCCAGGCCGCGGCGGGCAACGGAGAATCCCACCGCAGAACGGCTAGATTGTCTGCATGGACCGCGTTGACGAGATGATTCTCGGCATTCTCGGTGCCGAAGGCCGCATTTCGTTCAGTGAACTCGGACGCCGGGTGGGCCTCAGCACGAACGCTGCCGCGGCCCGCGTGCGCCGCCTGGAGGCTTCCGGGGTGATCCTGGGCTACCGCGCCGTGCTGGCCGGGGACGCCCCGATCGCCCGCAGCGGACTGGAGGCGTTCATCGACGTCCGCCTGGCCGATGGTCGCGACTCCGAGGCGTTCCTCGCCTGGACCGGCACCGACCGGGCGATCAGCGAGGCCGTCCACCTCACCGGCCCCTACGACTACCTGGTGCGGGCGCACGTCCGCGACACCGGCGAACTCGACCAGCTGCTGCGCCGCCTCAAGAAGGAGGCCGGCGCCGCGCAGACCCAGACGCGGATCGCCCTGCGCGTTCCGGAGTGAGCCTCAGGCGGCCGGACGCGAGGCTGCGGGACGCCGTCCGGCCAGGCCGATCGCCACGGCGGCGACGACGGTCAGCGCCGCGCAGGCGATGTACACACCGTGGTAACCCCAGGGGCCGGCGGCGAGGCCGATGATCGGGCCGGCGACGATCGTGCCGATCCGGCGGGTGTTCGTGTTGAGCCCGGTCGCCATGCCCGGGCCGGGGATGAGCTCCTGGAAGAGCGTGAGCCCGACCCCGGCGACCGAGGCGAAGAAGATCGCGTTCAGTGCCTGCAGGGCGATCAGCGCGATCGGTTCGGTGACCAGCGCCATGCCGGCGTAGTAGGCCACCCCGGCCACGCAGCCCACCACCATCAGGCCGGTCAGCGGGAAGCGCGTGCTGAGCCGTCCCAGGGACATCAGCGCAGGAATCTCCAGGGCGGCCGCGCCGGAACATCACAGGCATCCTGCCATCGAGCCGGCGTCCCGGTGATCGTGTCGCCTCCTGTCGTACGGCCGGGGCCGGCCGGCGTCCGTGCTGCGGCGGGAGCGCGCCGCAACGGAGGTCGTACGGCTATCGTGCGAGCCGGGACGAGAGGAGGACGGGCGTGCCGGAGGCGCTGACCAGCAACGTGCACGACGTCGCGCTCGTCTTCGAGGGCGGCGGCATGCGGGCCAGCTACACCGCCGCGGTGGTGGCCACGCTGCTCGCCGAAGGCATTCACTTCGGCTGGGTCGCCGGCATCTCCGCGGGAGCCAGCAACACGGTGAACTACCTGTCCCGCGACTCCGAGCGCGCCCGGGCGTCCTTCGTCGAGTTCGCCGCCGACCCGCGATTCGGCAACATCGCCACCTTCCTGCGCGGACAGGGGCTGTTCAACGCCGCCTACATCTACGAGCAAACCGCCGGCCCCGACCAGGCGCTGCCGTTCGACTACGAGCGGTTCCGCGCGAACCCGGCGTCCGTCCGGATCGGGTCGTTCGAGTGCGACACCGGCCGCGCCGTCTACTGGACCCAGGACGACCTCGCCACCCTGCCCGACCTGATGCGACGGGTGCGGGCGTCCTCGACGATGCCGATGATCATGCCCCCGGTGCACCTGGACGGGCATGTCTACGTGGACGGAGCGCTCGGCCCGTCCGGCGGCATCGCGCTGGACGCCGCCCGCGCGGGCGGCTTCACGAAGTTCTTCGTCGTGCTCACCCAGGAGCGCGACTACATCAAGACCCCGACCCGCTCCCCCGCTCTCTACCGACGCTGGTTCCGCCGCTACCCGGCGGTCGTGGACGCCCTCGACGTCCGGCACCGCAACTACAACGCCACCCGCGAGGAGCTGTTCGACCTGGAGACCTCCGGGGACGCGCTGCTGTTCGTCCCCGAGCAGATGCCGGTCGGCAACAGCACCCGCGACGTCGCCCGGCTGCAGGCCAGCTTCGAGGCCGGGCTCGCTCAGGCCGGACGCGAGGTGCCGCGCTGGCGGGAGTTCCTCGGGTTGGGCTGAGCGCGATCAGGGCTGGGGGAGGGCCCCCTCGGCGACGAGCGCATCGAGCATCCGGACGCCGCAGGCGCGGTAGGCCTGCTGGTCGACCGCCAGCCCGAGCCCGCGCTGCACGGAGTACCCCGTGATCAGCGACATGATCACGTTGGCGATCGCGCCCGCGTCGGACGCCGGGGCGTGCTGCGCACACCAACCGCCGATGAACACGATGATGCTCCCCTTCACGGTGCTGACCTCGCCGATCAGCAGCTTCCACAGCCCGGGGTCGGACTTCGCGCCGGCCCAGATCTGGAGCAACAGTTCAGGAGTGTCGTCGTCCCCGGTGACCCGGTCGAACGCTGCGCTGAACAGTTCCGCGGGCGAGAGCCCGGTCGAGGTGCGCATGATCATGGTCATCGGCACGGCCATCGCGTTGCGACCCACCTCGAGGACCAGCCGCTCCTTGCTGCCGAAGTGGTGGTAGATCGCGCCGGCGGAGGTGCCCGAGCGGGTGATCACGTCGGAGATCGACGTCCCGGCCACCCCGTTGATCCGGATCAGCTCCGTTGCCGCCCGGATGATCGCCTCCCGCGCCGCGGGAGGACGTCGTCGACCTTCGTCCACCGACACAGACTATCCGCAATCATGCGTACTTCCTGTACTGTGAGGCTCAGAACAGAACGATCGTTCTGGACGGAGGGCAGGCATGCGGACAGCCACAGCGCTGGGCCTGGACATCGGCTCCACGACCGTGAAGGCCGTCGTGCTCGACGGGACCAGCCTGCTCTTCAGCGCCTACCGCCGGCACAACGCGGACGCCCGCGGCGCGCTGCGCGACCTGCTCGGTGAGATCGCCGGCCGCTTCCCCGAGGCCTCGTTCCGCTGCGCGGTGACCGGTTCCGCCGGTCTCGGCGTGGCCGAGGTGATGGGCGTGGAGTTCATCCAGGAGGTGATCGCCTCCACCGCGGCGATCGAGCGGTTCATCCCGCAGGGCGACGTGGTGATCGAGCTCGGCGGCGAGGACGCCAAGATCACGTTCCTGCACCCGGTCGTAGAGCAGCGGATGAACGGCACCTGTGCCGGGGGCACCGGAGCGTTCATCGATCAGATGGCCACCCTGCTGCACACCGATGCCGCCGGGCTGGACGCGCTCGCCGCCGAGCACCAGCATCTGTACCCGATCGCGTCCCGCTGCGGGGTGTTCGCCAAGTCCGACCTGCAGCCGCTGCTGAACCAGGGCGCGGCCCACACCGACCTGGCCGCCTCGGTGTTCGCCGCGGTCGCCACCCAGACCATCGCCGGCCTGGCCTGCGGGCACCCGATCCGCGGCAACGTGGTCTTTCTCGGCGGCCCGCTGCACTTCCTGCCGCAGTTGCGCGTCGCCTACCAGCGCGCCCTGGCCGAGCAGGTCGAATCGTTCACCACCCCGGAGAACGCCCACCTGTACGTGGCGATCGGGGCGGCGCTGCTGGCCGGCGCCTCGAGCGGCACCCAGCAGGAGAAGCGGATCGAGGATCTGTTCGGACGCCTGCGCGAGCGCACCCTGATCCCGCTGGGCAGCGCGCGGCTGCGTCCGCTGTTCGCCGATGACGCCGAGCGGGCGGAGTTCGATTCCCGACACGCAGCCACCACGATCCCCACCGGCAACCTCGCCGCCACCACCGGGCCGGTCTTCCTCGGCATCGACGCCGGGTCCACCACGGTCAAGGCCGTACTCCTCACCGCGGACGGCCAGATCGTGTTCTCCCACTACCAGGGGAGCAACGACCCGGTCAGCGTCGCGATCGGAATCCTTCGCCAGGTGCATGCCGCGCTGCCGTCGCACACCTACCTCGCCCGCTGTTGCGTCACCGGCTACGGCGAAAGCCTCGTCCGCGCGGCCCTGCGGCTTGACGACGGCGAGATCGAGACGATGGCCCACTATCGGGCCGCGGAGACGGTCTGCCCCGGCGTCACCTCGGTGATCGACATCGGCGGCCAGGACATGAAGTACCTGCGCATCCGCGACGGCGTGGTCGACTCGATCGCCGTGAACGAGGCCTGTTCGTCGGGCTGCGGCTCGTTCCTGCAGACCTTCGCCGCATCGATGGGCACCGACGTACAGACCTTCGTCGGCACCGCACTCGAGTCCGGCGCGCCGGTCGACCTGGGTACCCGCTGCACCGTGTTCATGAACTCCTCGGTCAAGCAGGCCCAGCGCGAGGGGGCCAGCCAGGGCGACATCGCCGCCGGATTGTCATACTCCGTAGTACGCAACGCGTTGTACAAGGTGATCAAGCTCAAGGACGCCGGCCAGCTCGGCGACAAGGTCGTCGTGCAGGGCGGCACCTTCCTCAACGACGCCGTGCTGCGCGCCTTCGAGCTGCAGACCGGCGCCCAGGTGATCCGTCCGAACATCGCGGGGCTGATGGGCGCCTACGGTGCCGCCCTCACCGCCCGGCGCAACTGGTCCGAGGGCGAGCGCTCGCAGGCGCTGACGATGGACGAGCTGGACGGCTTCCGGATCGACACCCACCTCGACACCTGCCGGCTGTGCCAGAACCACTGCCAGCTGACCATCTCCACGTTCGGCGACGGCACCCGGCACGTCTCCGGCAACCGCTGCGAGCGGGGCGCCAGCACCGAACGGGTGCCGAAGAAGTCGGAACTGCCGAACCTGTTCGACTACAAGTACAAGCGGATCTTCGGCTACCGGCGGCTCACCGAGGACAAGGCGTTCCGCGGCGAGATCGGCATCCCGCGGGTACTGAACATGTACGAGAACTTCCCGCTGTGGTTCACCATCCTGACCAGGCTCGGCTTCCGGGTGACGATCTCGGGCCGGTCCAGCCACGAGGTGTTCGAGGCCGGCATGGAGTCGATCCCCTCGGAGAACGTCTGCTACCCGGCCAAACTGGTGCACGGCCACATCGAGAGCTTGCTCGACCGGGGCATCACCACGATCTTCTACCCCTGCGTGCCACTGGAGGCCAAGGAGATCGAGGGCGCCGACAACCACTTCAACTGCCCAGTGGTGGCGTTCTACCCGCAGGTGATCGAGCGCAACCTGCCCCGGCTGCAGGATTCCGCGATCCGGTACCTCTCGCCGATGCTGAACCTGAACGAACCGGAGTTCCTCGCCCAGCGCCTGGTCGAGGTGTTCGCCGACTGGAACGTGACCCTGGCCGAGGCCACCGACGCGGTCCAGGCGGGCTATGAGGAGGACGCGAAGGTCAAGGCCGACGTCCGCGCCGAGGGCCGGCGGGCGCTGGAGTGGATGGCCGAGCACGACGTGAAGGGCATCGTGCTGGCCGGGCGTCCCTACCACGTGGACCCGGAGGTGAACCACGGCATTCCCAGCCTGATCAACGGTCTCGGCATGGCGGTACTCACCGAGGACGCGATCGTCGAGCCGGCCGAGCCCGTGCTGGCCCGTCCGATTCGGGTCCGCGACCAGTGGGCGTACCACACCCGCCTGTACGAGGCGGCGGCCCGGGTTGCCCGGGAGCCGGAACTGCATCTGGTCCAGCTGAACTCGTTCGGCTGCGGGGTGGACGCGATCACCACCGATCAGGTGCAGGAGATCATCGAGCAGGCCGGCGACATGTACACGCTGCTGAAGATCGACGAGGTGTCCAACCTCGGCGCGGCCACGATCCGGCTGCGCTCGATGAAGGCCGCCGCTGCGGAGCGGCGCGGCTCGGCCACGGTGAGTACGTTCGGCCCGCTGGGCGAGCGGCGGCTCTTCGACAAGCAGGCCAAGGCCACCCACACGATCTACGCCCCGCAGATGGCGCCGATCCACTTCCGGCTGGTCATGCCGGTGATGCGCAAGCTCGGCCTGAACGTGGAGTTGCTGGAGAACGCCAGCGCCGACGACGTCGAGATCGGCCTGAAGTACGTCAACAACGACGCCTGCTTCCCCGCGATCATGGTGGTCGGCCAGTTGGTGAACAAGATCCGCACCGGCGAGGCCGACCCCGACCACACCTCGGTGGCGATCACCCAGACCGGCGGCATGTGCCGGGCCACGAACTACGTGGGCCTTTTGCGCAAGGCGCTCGCCGACGCCGGCTATCCGCAGGTCCCGGTGCTGGCGATCAGCGTCCAGGGCCTGGAGAGCAACCCCGGCTTCTCGATGACCCCGGGCCTCCTGGTGCCGGCCGTGCAGGCGCTGATCCTGGGCGACCTGCTCCAGACGCTGCTGCTGCGCGTGCGTCCCTACGAGCGCGAGGCCGGCAGCGCCCAGTCCCTGTACCGCACCTGGGACGCGGTCTGCCAGGAGTTCCTGCAGTACGGCGGCTACAGCAGGACGCTGGGTCGCAACATCGGCTACACCAGCCTGATCCGGCGGATCGTGAAGGAATTCGACGCGCTCCCGCTGCGGGACGTCCCTCGCAAGCCGCGGGTCGGGATCGTCGGCGAGATCCTGGTCAAGTTCCACCCGGACGCCAACAACCACGTGGTCGACGTGGTCGAGGGGGAGGACTGCGAGGCGGTGCTGCCCGGCATCCTGCAGTTCTTCTTGATGCCGCTGTACTCCTCGAAGTACCAGTGGGAGTCGCTCGGCATCGGACCGCGCTCGCACCATCTGAAGTCGCTGGCGCTGTGGCTGATCGAGAAGTTCCAGCAACCGGTCGTGACCGCGCTGCGCAAGACGAACGGCAAGTTCGACGTGCCCCCGAAGATGGCCGACCTGGCCAAGAAGGCGGACGGGGTGATCTCGATCGGAACCCGCGCTGGCGAAGGTTGGCTGCTCACCGCGGAGATGGTCGAGCTGATCGAACTCGGTGCGCCCAACATCATCTGCGCCCAGCCGTTCGCCTGCCTGCCCAACCACGTGGTGGGCAAGGGCATGTTCGCCGAACTGCGGCGGCGCCACCCGGAGGCGAACATCGTCAGCGTCGACTACGACCCGGGCGCCTCGGCGACCAACCAGCTGAACCGGATCAAGCTGATGGTCGCGACCGCGCACAAGCGGCACCGGGCCGCGGCGGAGGCCGACCGGTTCCGGCTCGACGAGGTCGCGCAGCCGCAACCGCCGCGTCCCCTGCCGATCGTCCCGGTCTCGCCGGTGGATGCCTGGGAGGACACCCTCAAGGGCTCCTGACCCCCACCAAGCTGGGTGACCCCCACCGAGCTGGGGACGGTTCCGAACTCAGCCCATTCTCAGCTGGTCCGAGTTCGGAACCGTCCCCAGATCTGGCCAGGTGAGCAGGCCGGCGACCAGGCCGTTCACGGTGCCCGCGACCACGTCGGAGGGATGGTGCATGCCGGTGTACACCCGCGCCCAGGCGAGCACCGACGGGTAGCCCAGGCAGGCCGCGACGACCACAGCCCGCAGCCACGGCCGCCGGATCCGGCGCGCCAGGCCCAGGTACATCACCATCAAGGCGACAGTGGCGCCCTGATGGCCGGACGGGAAGGACGAGGTGGGCTGTTCGCGATCCAGTCGGGGGACGTCTGGACGATCGCGATTCACCAGTGCGCCCGCACCGAGGTAGATCGCTGTCTCCAGCACCAGCGCGCGGGCCGGCGCGGCCGCCGTCCGCCACTGCTGCGTCCGCCGTTGCAGCAGGACCGCCGCGATCAGCCCGTGGACCACGCTGGACGGGACGTCCGAGGCCGTCGAGACCAGCGTCGCCAGCCGGTCGCGTCCGCGAGTTCGGTGTGCCTGCAGCGCAAGGATCGCCGCCGTCTCCCGCTCACGCAGCCACCGACTGCGGCTGAGCTTGCGGCCCACGACGATGTTCGCGGCGAGTAGCGCGGCCGCGGCCGGTACGCCGCACCACACCGCGCCGTGACCGGTGCGTCCACCCGCCATGAACTCAGCCACCGCCCGTCCCTGCCGCGACCGCGACCAGGATCAAGGCGACGACGGCGAGCAGGATCCCGACGAGGGTGGCCAGCAGGGGGAGGCGTCCGTCGTGGCGGTAGCCGCTGTCGCCGGTGAGGGCGTCATGAGTACGGCGGTAGCGGCGCTGGCCGACGACGAACAGGGCCAGCGCGCCGACCACGACGACACCGGCCGGCAGGATCGACCAGGCACCCAGCGCCGTCCAGGCGAGCTTGGGGACGGCCAGGCCGAGGCCGAAGAAGGCCAGCGCCGTGCGCTGCCAGGCCAAGCTGGTGCGTTCGGGCTGGAGGCCGGCGTCCCAGACCTCGTTCGGACTGCTCACCTACGGCACGACCAGGGCGGCCAGGACGAGGACGCCGGCCAGGCCGAGCGCGATGGGCAACACGACCAGCAGCGGAGCGAACGGCAGCGGACGGCGCTCCCGCAGCGCAGCCTCGGCTCGAGCCCAGCCGAACCAGGCCTGCACCGGGCAGGCAAGCCCGGCCACGACGAGCACGATCGATGCGGCGAGCCGCAGCCCGGCCTGCAGGTTCAGGGCCAGCGACTCCAGGCCGACGCCGACCGAGATCAAGGCCAGCCCGGCACTGATCCAGGCCAGGAAAGTGCGCTCGTTGGCCAGGCTGAACCGGGCGTCGGGTTCGCTCCCTCTGGCATAGACCGACTGGGGGAATCGCGACTCATCCATGCGGGTCTCTCCGGCTCGGGTCGACACGCCGCCAGCCTACGGCCACCCGTCCTGATTACGCTTCGGTCCATGGCAGAGACGGCTACCCCGCGGCAGTATCTCGATCAGGCCCCCGAGGCCGGGCGGCCCTGGCTGCAGGAGTTCTGGCACTACCTCGCCGTCCGCGCTCCCCGGCTGGAGCCGGTGATGTTCCGCCAGGTTCCGATGTACCGGTTCGAGGCCAGCTACCTGAAGGGCTACGTCATGTTCACCGCGGCGAAGGGCCACTTCTCCGTGCACGCGATCGACTTCGACCTGGTCGCAGCGGCGCAAGCGACGATTCCGGGGGCGTTCGGCGGCAAGGGATCGGTGAGCGTGAAGTACACCAACGAGGGGGCGAAGCCGGCGCTGAAGGAGTTCGTGGACGTGGTGCTTGCCCGCCACGGATTCCTCGACGCGATCATGGAGTGAGGTCGCCTCCCGAACTCGGCCACTGAGATCCCTTTTCGACCGCGCCGCCGGCGAGCGCCTCGCGGATCGAGTGTCAGTGCGGCCGGGTAGCGTCCCGCGCAGACGATCAGGAGGCGATCATGACCACTCTCACCGACCGGCCCCACGCCGCGCTCATAGTGATCGACGTGCAGAACGGCGTTGTGGCCGACGCGCACGACCGCGAACAGGTGTTGGCGAACGTCCGCACAGCCGTGCAGCGGGCGCGGGCGGCCGACGTCAGCGTCATCTGGGTACAGGACGCGGCCGAGAACCGCACCCACGGCAGCGAGGCCTGGCAGATCGTCCCCGAACTCGACCCGGGCCCAGCGGAGCCGCGGGTGGAGAAGCACTACGGCGACGCATTCGAAGACACCGACCTTGAGGAGGTCCTGGCGACACGCGGGGTCGGGCGGCTCTACCTCGCCGGCGCTCAGACCGACGCGTGCGTCCGTTCGACCCTGCACGGGGCATTCACGCGCGGCTACGACACCATCCTGATCTCCGACGCCCACACCACCGAGGACCTCTCCGCCTGGGGCGCGCCGACTCCCGACAAGGTGATCGCGCACACCAACCTGTACTGGCAGTACCAGTCCGCCCCCGGACGCGACGCGGGCGTCGTCACCGCCGCGGAGGCGTTCGGCGACGGGGAGCCGGGTAGGTCCGAATGAGGAGACCCGCCCTGGGTTCATAATGAGCGGCATGGCTGGAAGCACCGCCCGCATGTCCGCGGACGACGCTGCGCGCTACGACGCGATGATGCTGCGCCTGGAACGCCGGTTTTTCGCCGACACCAGGAGTTGGGTCTGCCGACGTGCCCGCGGCGACGTCCTCGAGATCGCGGTCGGCACGGGATTGAACCTGCCGTACTACCCCGACCGCATCCGAATCACCGGGGTCGACCACAATCCCGAAATCCTCGATTTCGCCCGGCGCCGAGCCACGACGATCGGGCGCGAGATCTCGCTGGGTCACGGGGACGCGATGGCACTGCCCTTCGCGCAGGAGTCGTTCGACACCGTGGTGTGCACGTTCGCGCTGTGCGAGGTGCCCGACGACGCGCTCGCCATCGAGGAAGCGCTACGGGTGCTCCGCCCGGGTGGCAGTCTGCTGCTGGCCGACCACGTCGTCGCCACCAATCCCCTGGTGCGGACCGGGCAGCACCTCCTTGAGACGCTGACCATCCGGTTGTCCGGGGAGCACTTCACCCGCCGTCCCAGCGTCCATCTCGACGCGCGCGGCGCCCAGGTGGTCGCCAGCGACCGGCTCACCTACGGCGCGATCGAGCGTGTGCACGCCCGCAAGCTCGCCTGACGAGCGTCCCGGATCGATCGCGCCACCCCGCTCGCAAGAACTACCCACTGAGAAAGCGGACCGCTCACCCACGCGGCTGGCCACAATGCCCGGGTGGAGAACGCCTTCTTCGTGGTGGTGCTGGTCGTCGCCATCCTCGCCGGCACCGTCCTTGCCCGCCGGTTGGGGTTCCCCGCGCCTCTGCTGCTGATCGTCACCGGCGTCGCGGCCAGCTTCCTCCCCGGCGTGCCCGAGGTGCACCTGGAGCCGGAGGTCGTGCTGCTCGGCCTGCTGCCGCCGCTGCTCTACGCCACCGCCGTGCAGACCTCGCTGGTGGACTTCGCCGCCAACAAGCAACCCATCCTGCTGCTCTCGATCGGCTTGGTGGTGTTCACCACCGCCGGCGTCGGCCTCGTGGTGCACACCCTGCTCCCTGACGTGGGCTGGGCCGCGGCCTTCGCGATCGGCGCGGTGGTCGCACCACCGGACGCCGTGTCCGCCACTGCGGTGGCGCGCCGGATCGGGCTGCCGCGCACGGTGGTCACGATCCTGGAGGGCGAGTCGCTGCTGAACGACGCCACCGCGCTGGTCTCGCTCCGGACGGCGATCGCCGCGATCGGCGCGGGGGTGACCGCGTGGCAGATCGCGGGCGACTTCCTGCTCGCCGCGCTCGGAGGTGCTGCTGTCGGATTCGTGCTGTTCCGGGTGGTGGCGTGGTTCCGTCCGCGGATCACCGATCCGATTCTGGATACTGCCGTCTCCTTCGTGGTGCCGTTCGCGGCGTATCTCGCCGCGGAGGAGATCCACGCCTCCGGCGTGCTGGCCGTGGTGGTCGCCGGGCTACTGCTCGGCCACAAGGCCCCGCTGCTGCAGACGGCGAAGTCGCGGATCACCGAGCGGACGAATTGGAAGACGATCGCCTTCCTGCTGGAGAACCTGGTCTTCTTGCTGATCGGCCTCCAGGCGAAATGGATCGTCGGCGACGTGGTTCGCTCGGGCGTTCCCGTGGCGCTCGTGGTGGGGGTGTGCCTGGCGACGCTCGGCGCGGTGATCCTCCTGCGGCTGGTCTGGGTGTTCCCGGCCCGTTATCTCCTGATCCGGCCCGGCCCCGAGCCGGCGACCGGGCGCCGGCCTCCGGCAGCCAACACGTTCATCCTCGGCTGGGCGGGCATGCGGGGTGTGGTGACCTTGGCCGCGGCCTTCGTGATTCCGCCGGCGACGCCTTACCGCGAGGTGCTGCTGCTCGCCGCGTTCACGGTCGTGGCCGGCACCTTGTTCATTCAAGGGCTCTCGCTGCCCTGGCTGGCCAGCCGGCTGCACGTCCGTCCTCCCGACCCGATGGAGGATGCGCTCGCACGGGCCACCTTGCTCCAGCAGGCGTCGAAAGCGGCCGAGGAGCGTCTCTCCGAACTGGAGTTCGAGGATCCCCATGGCGTGGTGGACCTGATCAAGCAGCGCAGCGAACAGCGCAACTTCGCCGCCTGGGAGCGCCTCGGGACAGCCGACGACCACGAGACGCCCAGCGAGCTGTACGCCCGGATCCGCACCGACATGATCACCGCGGAGCGGGAGCGCGTCCTGCAGGTGCGCGCCAGCGGCCAGATCTCCTCGGACGTGGTCGCGGAGGTGCTCGCGATGCTCGACCTCGAGGAGTCGATGATCGACGACACCCAGCCGGAACGAATCGATCCGTCAGGGCCCGTGCGGCACCAGACCGGGGACAGCTGCGCCGATCTCGAGCGCTATCCGGTCGTGGCGATCGAGGGCGTCCGGGCCTGTCAGCACTGCCTGGACGAGGGCCTGCGGTGGGTGGCCCTGCGCCAGTGCCTGGAATGCGGTCACATCGGCTGCTGCGACTCCTCACCCGGACGCCACGCCACCGTGCACTTCCGCGAGACCACGCACCCGGTGATGCAGTCCGCCCAGTCCGACGAGGACTGGCGCTGGTGCTACGTGCATCACACCACCGGGTGACGCCGTGGCCGCGTCGGTTCCCCGGAGGTTCGCCGGGCAGTAACCTGCCGGAAAGCCTTCTGGGGGTGGCCGAATGACCAGTGAAGTGATCGCCGATCCGCTCGACCGGACTCGTTTCCCCATCGACCCGTGGAGCCTGCGGGAGACGCGCTACGAGGCCGCGGACCTGGGCCGCACCGAGACGCTGTTCTCGGTGGCGAACGGCTATCTCGGCCTACGCGGAAACGTCGAGGAGGGCCGGGACGCCTACGCGCACGGCACCTTCATCAACGGCTTCCACGAGATCTGGCCGATCCACCATGCCGAGGACGCGTTCGGTTTCGCCAAGATCGGCCAGACCATCGTGAACGCTCCGGACGCGAAGATCATGCGCCTCTACATCGACGACGAACCGCTCCTGCTGTCGGTGGCCGACCTGCAGCGCTACGAGCGGGTCTTGTCGTTCCGTGACGGCGTGCTGATCCGCGAGCTGGTCTGGCGCACGCCCTCGGGCAAGCATGTCCAGCTGCGCTCGCGCCGGATGGTGTCCCTGGCCGAGCGGCACCTGGCGGTGATGGACTACGAGATCACCCTGCTCGACGCCGACGCTCCGGTGGTGATCAGCTGCGAGATCCTGAACCGGCAGGACGGCCAGGACGAGTTCCACGTCAATGGCGAGGCGATGGGCTCCGGCTTCGACCCCCGCCGCGCCGCCCAGCTCTCCGGTCGCGTCCTCGAGCCGCTGCTGAAGTGGGAGGGCGATGGACGCTCGGTGCTCGGCTACCGCGTGGCCGCGTCCGGGATGACGCTGGCCGTCGCGGCCGACCACGCCATCCAGACCACCGACGAGTACGAGATTCGTACCCAGATCGACGATGACGTGGCCAAGCAGGTCTTCCGGGTTCAGGGCACGATGGGCACCACCACCCGGATCACCAAGGTGGTCAGCTACCACACCTCCCGCGTGGTTCCGCCGCTGGAGCTGGTCGATCGGTGCCGGCGCACCCTTGACCGTGCGCGGGAGAACGGCCACCCGGCGATCTTCGCAGCCCAGCGCGCCTGGCTGGACGAGTTCTGGGAGCGCAGCGACGTGGTCATCGAGGGCCAGCCGGCGTTGCAGCAGGCCGTCCGCTGGAACCTGTTCCAGCTGATCCAGTCGGCCGCGCGGGCCGAGGGCACCGGCATCCCCGCGAAGGGCATGACGGGTTCGGGCTACGACGGTCACTACTTCTGGGACACCGAGATCTACGTGCTCCCGTTCCTGACCTACACCTCGCCGGGCTACGCGCGGAACTCGCTGCGGTTCCGGTACACGATGCTGGACGCCGCCCGCCGCCGGGCGCAGGACGTGAACCAGTCCGGCGCGTTGTATCCGTGGCGCACGATCAACGGGGAGGAGGCCTCGGCCTACTACGCGGCGGGCACCGCGCAGTACCACATCGATGCCGACATCTCGCATGCGCTGTCGCAGTACGTAGCGGCCTCCGGCGACCGCGACTTCCTGGCCAGGGAGGGCATCGACGTCCTCGTCGAGACCGCGCGATTGTGGGCCGACCTGGGCTTTTGGCGCCGCACGGACGGGGATTCCGGCGCGAACCTGTTCCACATCCACGGCGTCACCGGCCCGGACGAGTACACCGCGGTGGTCAACGACAACATGTTCACCAACGTGATGGCTCGCGCAAACCTGCGCGCCGCCGTCCGGAGCCTGCGTTGGCTGGCCGAGCACGACGCGGACGCCTACGCTCGCGCGCTGATCCGGTTGTCGCTGTCCGAGGGAGAGATCGAGGAGTTCGCCCGCGCGGCGGAGTCGATGCACGTCCCGTTCGACGAGGGGCTGGGCATCCACCCGCAGGACGCCGACTTCTTGTCCAAGGAGTTGTGGGACCTGCCGAACACGCCGCCGGACAAGCGCCCGCTGCTGCTGCACTACCACCCGCTGGTGATCTACCGGCACCAGGTGCTGAAGCAGGCCGACGTGGTGCTGGCGCTCTATCTGCAAGGCGATGAGTTCACCCTCGAGCAGAAGCGGGCGGACTTCGACTACTACGATCCGCTCACCACGGGCGACTCCACGCTGTCCGCGGTGGTTCAGTCGATCATCGCCGCGGAGGTGGGCTACGCGGAGTTGGCCGAGCGCTACTTCAACACCGCGCTGTGGGTCGACCTCGCCGACCTGCACCACAACACCGACGCGGGCGTGCACGTCGCCTCGCTCGGCGGGCTGTGGCAGGCGCTGGTGGCCGGTTTCGGCGGACTGCGCGACTACCTGTCGGTGTGGTCGTTCGACCCGCGCCTGCCCGCGGGCTGGTCCTCGCTCACTTTCCCGCTCACCTTGCAGGGCAATCGGCTGCGGGTGAAGGTGGAGCACGCCCAGGTCACCTTCGCCCTTGAAACCGGGACCGAGCCGTCCCTTTCCCTGGTCGTACAGGGACGCGAGGTCGTGGTCACCCGGGGCACGTCCTTGGTGGTGCCGCTGGAGCCGCCGCCGCTGCTGCTCGGGCGGCCCTCCGTCCGCGACATCGTCGGCGCCGTGCGCGAGGACGGCTCGGTGATGCAGGCGACCGTCCCCGCCCATCCGATCATGACGGACGCGGACGGGAGCGTCGGGCTGCTGCCCTGAGCCCGGCCGACGCCGGACCTCCGAGAGAGCCCGCTCCGGGCGTGTCAGACTGACGCCGTGGATCCCCGGTTCCGATTCAGCTCCGACCTCGCCGACATTGACCGAGCGCAGGTGCACGCCTGGTTGAGCGAGCAGTCGTACTGGGCGCAAGGACGTCCTCGGGAGCTCCAGGAGCAGGCCATCGACGGTTCGGCGAATTTCGCGGTGATCGACACCGGGACGTCTCGTCAGGTCGCCCACGCCCGCGTCGTCACCGACCGGGCCACCTTCGCGTGGTTGTGCGACGTGTTCGTCGATCCGGCCGTCCGAGGGCTCGGCGTGGGGGTCGGGCTGATCACCGGCGTGGTGGCCGCGATCGATTCCTGGGGCTTGCGCCGCACCGTCTTGTGCACCCGCGACGCTCACGGCCTCTACGCCCGGTTCGGTTTCGAGGCGCTCAACGGCTCGCCGCGCTGGATGGTCCGCGGCGCGCCGTAGCCCGTCGCGGAGGCGTCCCGGGAATCGCGGCGGCGGCCCGTCCCGCTCAGCCCAGAACCCAGGCGTGCGGCCCCACGCGGAGGGGCCCGTTCACGCCGGGCAGGTCGACCGGCTCGTCGGCGGCGTTCAGGCCGAGGGTGAGCCGCTGCGCGCCGCCGTCGAGGTCGATGGCAATGGCGTCACTCGTGACCGCGCCCACCGACATCCCCGCCCAGGCCAGCCACGGATGGGTGCGGCGCAGGTGGATCAGCCGGCGCTCCAGCTCGTAGGTCTGCCGGCCGAACTCCGCCAGCCCGGAGGGGTCCTCGGGGAAAGCCGGACGCACCGCGTCGTCCCCACCCGGGCCGTCGGTCTTCTCGCCGGTGAACCCCTGCTCGTCGCCGGCGTAGATCGAGGGCACCCCCGGCAACAACAGGAGCAGGGCGTGCGCCAGCGGCAGGTCTCGCGGATCGGTGAGCTTGGTCGCGATCCGGGTCGTGTCGTGGTTGCCGATGAAGTTCAGCGGACGGAACCGTCCGGCGAACTGGGCGTGCCTGCCCAGCGTCCAGGCGAGTTCGTGGAAGTTGCGATCGTTCAGCGAGCTCCAGACCGCCTTCCACAGCTCGTACTCGGTGAGGGAGTCGACGCCGGAGCGAGCGACGAAGTCGGGGTAGTCGCCGTGGATCACCTCGCCGAGGATCCAGGCGTCGGCGTGGGCTGCGCGCACGCGCGCGACGATCGGACGCCAGGCGTCCGGCCCCGGCGCGTAGGCCGCGTCGAGCCGCCAGCCGTCGATCCCCAGGTCGAGCCAGTGGTTCATCACGTCCACGACGTAGTCCTGCACGGCGGGATGGTCCAGGTTCAGCTCGACCAGGTCGAGGTTGCCCTCGAAGCCGCGCGGGTACTCGCCCACCCAGCGGATCCAGCTGCCCGCCTCGGACCGCGGGCCGCCGTCCAGTGCGCGGCGGACGATCTCGTGTTCGTGCGAGACGTGGTTGAACACGCCGTCCAGCAGAACCCGGATGCCCCGCCGCTTCGCTTGGCCGACCAGCTCGGCGAAGTCGGCCGAGTCGCCCAGGCGCGGGTCGATCCGGTAGTGGTCGAGCGTGTCGTAGCCGTGCGTGCGGGACGCGAAGACCGGCCCCAGCAGCAGCCCGTTGGCGCCGAGTTCGATCACGTAGTCGAGCCAGTTGGTGAGCCGCCACAGCCGATGCTCGACGTGGTCGATCGCCTCGCGCTCGGCGCCGACGAACCCCAGCGGGTAGCAGTGCCACCAGATCGTGCCGTCCGTCCAACTCATCCCGGCCTCCTAAGTGAGTGATCCTCAATACAGTTACTGACTGTAACTCAGTAACGGCTATGCTGTCCACCATGAGATCCCAGGATCGACACGCGCGACAACGGCTGAGCCCTCAGGCGCGCACCGATGCGATCCTCGCCGCGGCCACCTCTGCCTTCACCGCCGCTACCTACGACCAGGTCTCGGTGAGCGCCATCGCGGCCGCTGCCGCGGCGTCCGAAGCCCTGGTCTACCGGTACTTCGAGAACAAGCCCGGCCTCTACACGGCCGTGGTCCGGCTCCAGTTCGAGCGGCTCGCCGCCCGCCAGGAGGAGGTGGTGGCGCGCCTGGACCCCAACACATCCTCCCGCGACCTGGTTCGGCTCACCATCGAGGCCGTGCTCGATCATGTGAAGACCCTTCGCGCAGCCTGGGCGTCGCCGTTCTTCACCGGCGCCTACGAGCCGGCAGCCGTGCAGGACCTGCGCCGGCAGTACCGCCGGGACTTCGCCGCCGGCCTCGCCGAGCGCCTGGACAACCCCGACTACCGGCGGGCGCAGCTCGCGATCGTCGGCTTCCTCGGCTACCTCGGCGCCGCCGCGCAGCAGTGGGTGGACGACGGCTGCCCCGCCGCCGATCGCGGCCCGCTCGTCGAGGCGGCCCTCGGAGCGCTCCAGGGCGCTCTCGGCGACTGGGGCTCGCTGCGTCCGCCCACCTGAGCAGCTACCGGAAGACACTCCCGGGCCACGGGCCACCGGTCGCGACGACCGTCTAGCCTGCAGACATGACCTTCTCGATCGTGGCCACGGACGGGACCAGCTGGGGCGTAGCCGTGGCGTCGAAGTTCCTCGCAGTGGGCTCCGCCGTTCCCGCTGCCATCGCCGGCATCGGTGCGATCGCCACCCAGGCGGACGCGAACGTCGCCTACAAGCCCGAAGGGCTCGCGCTGCTCGATGCCGGGCTGAGCGCAGCGGAGACACTCGCCGCCCTGCTCGCCGAGGACGAGGGCCGTGACCACCGCCAGGTCGGCATCGTGGACGCATCCGGCACCGCCGCCTCCCACACCGGCTCGGCCTGCTTCGACTGGGCCGGCGGACGCACCGGCGACGGCTACGCCATCCAGGGCAACATCCTCCTCGGCGAGCAGGTAGTGGCGGCCGTCGAGAGCACATGGCTGGCCGGCGACCCGGCGTCCCCGCTGGCGCACCGCCTGCTGACCGCTCTCGCCGCGGGCGATGCGGCCGGCGGCGACAAGCGAGGCCGGCAGTCGGCCGCGCTGCTGGTCGTCCGCGACGGCGCCGGCTACGGCGGGCGCGATGACGTCGCGGTCGACCTGCGCGTAGACGACCATCCGGCGCCGATCTCCGAACTGGCCCGACTGCTCGACCTGAACGACCTCTACCTGACCGCCTCCACCGAGGCCGAGAAGGTGTCCGTCACGCCGGAGTTGGCCGCTGAGCTCCAGCGGCTCGTCGAACGCGCCGGGCATCCGGACCTCGCCGCGTGGGTGGGCACCGAGAACTACGAGATGCGAGTGGCCCCCGACGGCGCCTGGATCGACGCGAAGGTGCTGGCGATCCTGCGCGACGGAACCGTGCGGTGAGCCACGGCCGGCGCCTCGTCACACGGCGGGCTGCGCACGGCGCACCCGGGCGCGCAGCACCAGCCAGACGGTGAAGGCGAACTCGCCGACGACGGACGGGATCATCACCATCACCAGAAAGCCGTCGGACCAGGCCTCGTAGTCGGCCAGCGCCAGGTGGGCGACGGTGTCGATGACGTAGGCGGCGCCGGCGATCATCAGGATGGCCGCCAGCCAGACCGGGCCTGCTGAACGACGCAGCAGGACCCCGACCACCAACAGGTGCACTCCGAAGGCGGCCAGGCCGATGACCCAGGTCAGGTCGAAGGCCTGCAGGGCCAGCAGGACGGCGTCCGGGTGGGAGTCGCCGAAGGCGTCGGGGTGGTTGGTCAGCCACAAGGCGACGTACAGCCCGGACAGCGCGGCCCCCAGGATCACGGCGTAGGCGAGCCGCATCCAGGCGGCCAGCAGCGACAGATCGGCGCCGACCGGACGAAACACGACGTGGAGTGCCCAGGCCACGGCGACGTCGGCGACCATGATGATCACGAAGGCGATGGCCCCGAGGCGGAAGGACTGCTCCTGCTCGGCCAGCGCCCGGGCGGTGCCGACGGCGTCGCCAGGGTCGAGGACTGACCCCAAGGCCATGAAGTTCGCGAAGATCGCGAGCACGAAGATCGCCAGGTAGCCGATCGCGGCAAGGCCGGCCGCCCGCTGTTCGGTCGTGCGCCCGTTGCCGGTGCGGGGAGCGTCCGCCCCGGTCGTGGAGGTGGCGATGGTGGTCATCCGGGTTCTCCTGTCGGTGGGTGTGTCACCATGAAAACTTACGACGTATGGAATGATCTCGATGCTAGAAGTACGGTGTAAGTTTTGTCAAGAAGAGAGCTCGGAGGAACGACACATGGCAGGCCGACCACGCTCGGGAGCACAGGCTCTCAGCAGAGAACGCATCATCGAGGCCGCCGTCGCACTGGCCGACGAGGACGGCTTGGAGCGCTTGTCGATGCGCAGCCTCTCGCGCAGCCTCGGGGTCGAGGCGATGTCGCTCTACGCCCACGTCCAGGACAAGGAGGACATCCTCAGCGGCATGGTGGACGTGGTCTTCGCCGAGTTCTACTCCCCCACCCCCGGGCAGGACTGGCGCTCCGAGCTGGCCCGCCGCCAGACCAGCGGACGCGAGGCGCTCACCCGGCATCACTGGGCGGTCGGCCTGATGGACTCGCGTCGCAACGCCGGGCTGGCCAACCTGCGCCACCACGACGCCGTGATCGGCTGCCTGCGCGACGCGGGCTTCTCCCTCACCCTGACCGGCCACGCCTTCGCCGTCCTGGACGCCCACCTGTACGGCTTCCTCGTCCAGGAGCTCGCCCTGCCGTTCACCCCCGGCGATGACCTCGCCGAACTGGGGCAGCAGATGGTGGCCGCGCTGCCCGCCGACGAACTGGGGCACTTCGTCGACTTCACCCTGAACCACGCGCTGAAGCCGGGCTACGACTTCGCCGACGAGTTCGACTTCGGGCTCGAACTGATCCTGGACGGGCTGGCCCGCAGGCTGGCCGGGGAGGTGAGTGGCTCGTAGGGCCCGTCGGCGGCGGGAGCCCGCCGGGTCTGGGGGCCCTCAGCCGGGGAGGGCGTCCACCAGTCCGGCCAGGCGCTTCTTCTTCCGGTTCTCCCGCACCACCCACGCGAGGTCAGGGTCGGTCACGTCGAGCGCAGCGAAGGCGGGCAGCCCCGCGTCCGGGTCGCCGACGATCGCCACCGACCAGCAGTAGCCGAGTCCCTGTCGCAGCGTGCGGACGGCTGGGCTCCGCCGGTGCTCCGACGGCGTCCGAGCCAGGTGATCGGTGGCCACCTGACACGCGTCGATGGCTGCAGCCGCCGTTTCCGGGACGGCCAGCAGGCGCGGCTCGCAGATGGCGGCGACGCCCGCGCGGACGACCAGCGGGTTCGGGTCTGCGGTCCACTGCGCGACCAGGTCGCGCAGCAGCACAGGGTCGCGGTCGCCGATTCGCTGCGCAGCGATCGCCGCGGCCTCCCGCACGCGCCAGCGCTCGTCCGCGGCGAGCGCGGTGAGCCGGGCAACCTGGCTCTGGTCGCCTTCGAGCAGGAGGCGGCCGAGAGCGACCGTCCCGCAGCAGGCCAGGTACTCCTCGACCTCGCCGCACAGGTCGAGCGCGAGGTCCCGGGACAGGACGTCCCCGGCCGCGTCCAGCAGGGTCAGGTTGGCCCGCGGCCCGGGCAGGCCGCTGTGCGCGACCAGGTAGGACGCGACCCCGTCCGCAGGCAGGGCACGCAGGGCGTCCGCGTAGTCGGCGCGGTTCATGCGCGGGGCGCGACCAGCTTCGGGTGGTTGCGCCACGCGGGCATCGTGGCCAGGTAGGCCCGGGTGTCGGCCTCCAGCTGTTCGCGCGATGCCCCCGGATTGCGGCGGGCCTGCCAGTCGACCATGGTCGCGAAGCGGGTGTCGAAGTCCTGCAGGTTGCCGTCCGCGTCGGTGCAGTACTGGCAGTAGTGGCCCGACTCGATCGGCATGCCGCAGCTCTCGCAGTTGTTCTGGTCGGTCATGTCCGGTTCCTTCCCGACGCCCGCAGCAGGGCGTCCAGTCCGTCGATGAGGCCGCGCCGAGTGGCCTCGTCCAGGTGTGCCATGGCCTCGGCCACCAGCCGGCGGTCGAGCACGTCGGCGTCCTCGCGCAGTCGAGCGAGGCCGGCGTCGGTGAGCCAGACCAGCGTGCGCCGGCGGTTGGCCGGGTCGGGTTCGCGCTCCAGCAGCCCGTGGCCCTCCAACTGACTGACGATGTCGCTGACCACCGACTGTGCACGCTCCAGGTGCCGCGCGGCCTCGCCGATCGAAATCGGCCCGGTAACGGCCAGGTGTTGCAGGACAGCGCGCGAGGCGTTGGTCAGCTCGCTGCGGCGTCCGTCCCTGCGGTGGAAGGCCAGGAACGTGGCGGGGAAGGCCTCACAGAAGTCGTCGGCTGCGCTCACGTCCCCATCGTCGAACCGCGACGATTCATCGTCAATCCCGATGAATGGACGCAGGAGATCCGTGCCATCGCGGCGCCGCCCGCGCTTCCCGGACGCGTCAGCGTGCCTGGCATGCGTCGTCTAGCGTTGGCCGCGTGAAGAACGAGCCCTTCCCCGAGCACGAACATGAGGACGCGCTCGAGCCCAAGCACCTGATCCGGCGCTCCGACGTGGTCCTGCGCGCGGGCATCCTGATGCTCGGCGCCGGCACGTCCGGCCTGCGGGTACGCGAGGTGATGCGGGCCGTTGCCGGCACGGTCGGGATCAAGAAGATCAAGGCCCAGGTGACCTACACCGACATCGTGCTCACGGTGCAGCGCCGCGGCATCTTCCGTACCCAGGTGGCCGAGATCAACGCCCCGGGCGTGAACGCGCACCGGATCGCGATGGTGAAGGACTTCGCCCAGAACCTGCCCGAGCGAGCCACGGTCGCCGAGGTGGACGCGATGCTCGACGAGATCGAGCGGACCCCTCGCCTGTATCCGACCTGGCTGCTGGTGTTGCTGGTCGCGCTGGCCTGCGCGTCGGTGACGGTGCTCACCAACGGCGGCTGGCGAGAGGTGCTGGCGGTGCTACCCGCCTCGGCCCTGGGCTACTGGCTGAACCGCAGCCTGAGCCGCTGGCAGTTGAATCACCTCGCGGTGGTGCTGATCTCGGCGGCCACGGCGACCGGGCTCTATCTCGGGTTCACCCGGCTGCTCGATCTCGGCCTGGGTGGACCCAGCCCGCGCATGGCCGCCGGGCTGATCTGCGCGGCGATCTTCCTGATCCCCGGCTTTCCGCTGGTCACGGCCGGGCTCGACCTCACTCGGATCGACCTGCTCGCCGGCGTCCCGCGGCTCGCCTACGCGGCCATGGTGTTGCTCTCGATCACCATCGGGATCTGGACGATCGCGACCCTCAGCGGCGTCTCGCCCGACATCGTCCCGGGCCTGGACGGATCGCCGGTCGCGGTCTGGGCCGCGCTGCTGGTGGCGAGCTTCTTCGCCGTGTTCGGCTGGGCGATGATGTTCAACTCGCCGTGGCGGGCGGCGCTCGCCTCCGGCGTGGTCGCGATCATCGGCAACATCCCGCGCCTGCTCATGCTGCAGAACGGCGTGAAGGCGCACGTGGCGACCTTCGTCGGCTGCTTCATCATGGGCTTGCTGTGCGCGCTGGCGGCGAAGCTGTTCGACATGGAGAAGATCATCATGACCGTGCCGACGGTGCTGGTCTCGATCCCCGGGGCGTCCGCTCTACGGACGCTGATCTACTTCGACCAGGCCGACGTCGTCCAGGCGATGCAGAACGGGGTGGCCACCGTGTTGGCCGTGATCGCGATGGTGGCCGGGCTGGCCGGGGCCCGGATGCTCACCGACCCCGAGTGGGCGTTCACCCGATCGGACGCGCCGTCCACCTGGCACCTGGTCGGACGCCTGTTCGGCCGCGGTGACTGAAGCCGGGTCACCGGGGTCGGACGTCGCGGCACTCACCACCCCCGGGCTTCCCATTCGCCCAGATGCGGACGCTCCGCGCCCAAGGTGGTCGGCAGGCCGTGCCCCGGCCACACCACGGCGTCGTCCGGGTAGACCTCGAAGATCCGCGAGACCACGTCACTGAACAGGCTGCGGAAACGCTGCGGGTCGCGTCCGGTGTTGCCGACGCCGCCAGGGAACAGCGAGTCACCGGTGAACACCTGGACGGGCGCGCCGGCCGGAGCGTAGGCGAGAGCCACCGATCCCGGGGTGTGGCCGCGCAGGCCGATCACGTCCAGGTCGAGGCCGCCCAGGGTGAGCACGTCGCCGTGCCGGAGCGTGCGGGCAATCGGGACGCCGCTGGCCACGGTGATCTGGTCCGCATCGGCGGCACCGGCCAAGGTCTGCGCAGCCGGATGGGCGGACGCGAGCGCGGCCAGCGCGCCGAGGTGGTCGCGATGGGAGTGCGTGGTGAGCAGCAGGCGCAGCACCGGTGCGTCCGCGTCGTCGGCGGCGGACGCGAGCAGCGCCTCGATCGCCTCCGACTCGGCCGCGGCGTCGATCAGCAGCTGGTCGCCTCCGGCGGCGGTGAGCAGGTAGACGTTGTTGTCCATCTCCGAGACCGCGATCGTGCGGAGCACCAGTCCGGGCAGTTCGATGATCTCCATGGCACCTCGCTCAGGTTCGGGTACGCATCCGGGTTGAGGCGGTCGCCTCAGCGCAGGTCTTCCTCCGCAGGCGGCAGTTGCCGCGGGGCGGACGCCGGCGGCAGTCCGACCGTCCCGCCGTGGCGCAGCGCACGGCGCTCTGCCCGCTGGGCGTGCCGGACCGCATGCCGCTGGTCGTGCGCCTCGCGTCGCTCCTCGCGTCGCTGCTGGGCCTCGGCCGAACTCCCCCAGAGCGTGGCCATCAGCACCGGCACGCCGGTGCCGACCATCGCCCACATCGGCCAGTAGTAGAGCAGGTGCCCCGCGGTCAGCACGGTCATCAGCCAGATCGCGTTGAGCAGAACCGCCAGCCCCACCCAGGCGGTCACCCCGGCGCGGGCCCCCCGGCTGGGCCCCGGCCGAGCCGCTCCGGTCACGGCGCTGGCCACCATCAGGTCGGAGACCAGCGGGGCGAGCTCGCCGAAGGTGCGCGACTGCGCCACGCGTGCGGCCCGTTCGACGGCCTCGGCAGCGTCCAGGCGACCGTCGAGACGGGCCTGCTCGATCAGCCCGGCGGCGAAGTCGCGGTCGGCGTCCGCAGCCCGCAGCGGCTGGTTGGCCGGGATCCGCGGGTCGGCACCGAAGCCGGTCCAGGACGCGGTCGCGGGCACGGGCCGGCGCTCGGGCACCGACTGGGGCAGGTTCTCCCACTGGGACATCACAACACCTCCGCCCAGACGCTACGCCCGCAGGCCCGGTCGGTGCACCGGGTCGATCCCCGGGAGGCCCCTGACCCTGAGCACCCGCGCGATGCGTCATGCTTGGAGCGGGAGGCCGAATGACGCTGGAGAGCCAGGAGAGCCGACGCAGGGAGTTGGCGTCCGCGGTACGACGCCTGCGCGTGGCCGCCACCTCGGACCCGCGACGCGGCGACGAACTCGCCGACGCGCTGGTCGAGTTGACCGCGAACCGGCTCCTGGCCTGGGACTTCACCGATGCCGCCACCGATGCTCCCGAATCGGTGGTGCTGGCGGCACGGATCCTCGCCTCGCGCGGCCCGTCGGGGCCGTACGCGTCGGTTCCCGACGCCGTCCGCTACGTCAGTGCCACCGCGCAACTGGCGGCAGTCCAGGCGGGCCTGGGCCAGGCCGAGGCGGCCGGACGCACCCTGGACGGCCTGGACGCGTGGCGCCAACAGGTGTCCCGGCTGCCGCTCGCCGAGAACCTGCCGGACGCCGTCGCGATCTGGGCGCTGCTGGCCCGAGCCCGCGCCGCACTCACCGGTGACGCCGCGCTCGCCAACGCCTGTGCCGACGCGGCCGAACTGCGTCTGTTCGCCGACCCGCGGCCACCGGCGTACCTCGCGGTCGCCGTCCACCTGCTCACCGCGGACTGCCGGTGGGCCGCCGGCCAGGTGGAGTCCGCTCTTGCGCACCACCGGTTGGCTCTCGACGCGCATTCCGGCGCCGTCGCCGGGCTGAGTCGCCATCCGCGCCCCGGGGTTGCGAAGATCGCGCTCGCGCCCGTCCCCGCGCTCTACGAGCCCTACGCCCAACGGCTCGCCGCCACCGGCGATCCGACCGCGGGCATCGCCGTCCGGCGAGCCGAGGTTGCGATGCTGGAGCTGGTCTCCGGAACCGGCGCTGCGGACACCGCCCGCGCCGGCCTCGCCGAGGCACTGGCTGCCGTCGGACGGACGGAGGAGGCGGCCACCCACCGCGCCGGCGACGCCCTTGCCGGGACCGAACGCCTCGACGCGCCCACCCCCGGCGAGCGGATCGCCTGGACCGCACTGCCCTCGACCACCGCCCTCACCACGGACGCGGCGGCGGCACAGGCGCGTCCGCGCTGGCAACAGGCCGAGCGGGACGCGCTGGCCGCCGGTGCGGCCCAGAGCGCCCGCGCCCAGCGCGACGAGGCAGAGCTGCGCGTCCGCGCCGAGGCGGACGCCGCGGAACGTGCCCGCGAACGCGCACAGACCGAGCAGCGGTCGGCCGCGGCGGCTGCCGCGGCCCTCGCCGAGCGTGAGGCCGCCGAGTTGCGAGAGTCGGAGTGGGCCGCCGAGCGCGCCCGGCAGGACGAGGCCGCAGCGCGTGCCGCGGCCGACGAACGCCGCCGCCAGTTGGCCGAGGCGCACCGCAGGGACGTCGACCCGGACGCCGCCCGCCGCGCCGCGGAGGATCTCGAACGCGCACGGGACGCCGTCCGTGGCGCCGGCGATGACCTCGCCCGCGCTGCGGCCGCGTACGAGCATCTGGGCGAGGTGCTGCGGCCGCTGGCTGTCGCCGACCCGAGCCACACCCAGGAACTGGTCGCCACTCTCGAGGCCCTGGTCGGGCTGCGCTGGCGACTCGGCGACGCGACGGGCTCTCGCGCTGCGGCCCGCGAGGCGAGGACGCTGGACGGCTGAGTCCCCCGGCGCGTCGACGGCCGATCGCCGTGTCGGTCCGCCCGTTCGGACGCCGATTCGTCGCGGCGACCATCGGATCACCGGCTGCTCCGCCTACGCTGGAGGGGTCACTGCCCCAGGAGGACGATGATGAAGCCGACAGCCGTCGTGGCGATCGCGATGATCCTGCTCTCCGGGTGCACGTCCGGAGGAAGCCCCATGAGCACACCCAGCACTCCCGCGTCCTCGAGCTCGGGCAGCACCGGCGACGTCTCCGCGCAACGGTGGGCCGCGATCATCGCCGACCTCGCCGCCCGAGGGGTCGCCACCGACGCCGTCCAGCTGGTCAGCGCCAAGTCGGTGACCTGGAACGACGGGTCGCTCGGCTGCCCGAAGCCGGGGCAGTCCTACACCCAGGCCCTGGTGAGCGGCATGCAGGTGGTGGTGAGCGTGGACGCCAAGGAATACGACTACCGCTTCGGCGCCTCTGATCGGCCCAAGTTGTGCGACCGCACCGTCAAGGCCCGCGGGATTCATCAGCGCTGACCCGGCCGAGCCGCGTCGGGTGCAAGCTGGAGGTATGGGAACCAGCCTGACCTTCATCGGCGGTGCCGGCACCGTCACCGGCTCGAAGTATCTGCTTGCCGATGGTGACCGCAGGATCCTGGTCGATTGCGGCGTCTTCCAGGGCGAGAAGAACCTCCGCGAGCTGAACTGGCAGCCCTTCCCCGCGACGCCGTCCGGCATCGAGCTCGTGCTGATCACGCATGCCCACACCGACCACGTCGGCTACCTTCCCGCCCTGGTGAAGGCCGGATTCGCGGGTGAGGTCCTGGCCACGGAGGCGACCTGCGAGCTGGCCGAGATCGTGCTCCGCGACGCCGCCTTCCTGGCCGAGCGGGACGCCGAGCACGCGGCGAGCCACGGCTACTCCCGCCACGAGCAACCGCTGCCGCTGTTCACCGAAGCGGACGCCGAACGCGCGATCAGGCTGTTCCGGGTCGTCGACTACGACACCGACGTCGACCTGGGCGAGGGGTGGACGGCCCGCTGGACCCGTGCCGGGCACATCCTCGGTTCGGCGAGCATCCGGGTGACCACGCCCTCGACGTCCGTCCTGTTCTCCGGAGACCTCGGACGCGCCGAGCACCCCGTGCTGCGATCCAGGCAGATCCCTCCGGGCGCGGACACCGTGCTGGTCGAGTCCACCTACGGCGCCCGGGAGCACTTCGAGCCGTCCGGGGCCGATCACGAGCCGCTCGCCGACCTGATCCGGCGCACCGCCAAACGCGGCGGCTCGGTGCTGATTCCCGCGTTCGCGGTGGACCGCACCGAGGTCGTGCTGCAGACGCTCACCCAGTTGCTCCACGACGGACGGATCCCGACCCTGCCGGTCTTCGTGAACTCTCCGATGGCGCTGGCCGCGCTCGGCGTCTATCGAGACCGCCGCTTCGCCGGCGAGCTGCGACCCGACCTCGATCCCGGCGGCTTCGTCGACCTGCCCCACCTGCACGAGGTGCGCAGCACCGAGGAGTCGATGAAACTGAACGACCCCAAGGTGCCCAGCATCATCATCAGTTCCTCCGGCATGGCCACCGGCGGACGGGTGCTGCACCACCTCGAACACCTGCTTCCGGACAGCCGTAACGCCGTCGTGCTCGCCGGCTACCAGGCCGAGGGCACCCGCGGCCGGTCACTGCTCGACGGCGCCAAGCACCTGAAGATGCACGGACGCCAGGTCGCGGTACGCGCGGAGGTGCTGCAGGACGAGGAGTTCTCGGTGCACGCCGACCGTTCGGAACTGCTGGACTGGCTCGCCGCGCTCTCCCCCGCCCCGAAACGGGTCTTCACCGTGCACGGCGCACCGGACTCCGCGTCCGCTCTGGCCGAGGAGGTGCGCACCCGGCTCGGGTTGGACGCCCGGATGCCCGACTTGGGCCAGACGGTCGCGCTGTAGCCCGCGTCGGGTAGGTGAGCCGCCTCGCTGGGCCCACGTCCTCGGGTTCGGCGGGTTCGCTCCCTCGGCATCGGGTCGCGTGAACCTACTCGTCGCGGATCGCGAGTCCGGCGTACTCATCGGGGACGAGCAGTCGCGGGTTGGTGCCCTCGACGAGCCAGTCCGAGACCGCGTCGGGGAGCGTCACCGGTACCGCGTCGAAGAGGTTGGTGACCAGCACCGGAAGCAGCAACGCATGCGGTTCGGCCGGCTGGATCGGGCCGACCACCAGCGCACGGCCGACCAGCCCGTCCGCGGTGAGGAAGAGCACCTCGTCGAGTTGGCTGAGCTCGTCGGGCGCGGAGTCCATGGCCAATCCGACGGCCACGTCCGCCGACCCGTCCACCACCGCGGCGAGCGCCCGCGGGTCGTCCGGGCCCAGATGCACCAGCCAGCGGTTCCCCGGGTGCTCGGTGTCCCGAATCGCACGGATCACCTGGTACACGTCGAGATGATTCGCCTGACGCCAGCGGGCCAGCGTCCGGCGGGCGTTCCGGCGCTGCCGGGAATCCGCGCCGGTGCTGTCCAGGTACCAGTCCAGCGCGCTGCGCGCGTAGTCGATCACGGCCACCGGACGCACCGTCCGAATCGCGTCCAGGGCTGGACGCAGCCCCATGCCCTGCGCGAGCAGCAGCGCCAGCATCGCCGACGGGGCTCGGTTCACGCCCATGTGACAGTGCACGAGCACCTTTGCCGAATCGTCCGCCAGCGCCTCGTCCACCCACTCGACCAGCCCGGCGAACCAGTCCGGGCCGATCTTCTGGCCGGCGTCGGCCACGCGGTGCTGGAGGTAGCGCACCTGCGGAGCCCAGGTGCGAACCAGGCCTTCGTCGCTCCACTCCTCCCGCAGGTCGACGATGTGGGTGATCCCTGCGGCCAGCAACTCGTCCAGTTGGGCGCGGGCCTGCCGGAAATTCGGTGACAGGTCGCCACCCACGGCCAGCCGATCCGTCACGAAGTCCGCATTCGCCACGCGCAACACCGGACGTTGCGGTTCACCCGAAGGTGACGAGGGCCTGGTCATGATCCCATCATGCCGTGCTTCTCACGGCCGCGAATTTCGTGGTCACGCATTATGCACCCACGTCGCGCTGGCGCCTGGATTGGTCGCCGCGTTTCGGAGTCTTCGTGCCCCAGATGCTGGCGCGACTACGCGATTTGGTGCATGATGGGGAACGTACGGGAGGGTACCCGTCGCCCCCGCGGCGGAGAACTGAACACGAACAGGATGCACCGCCATGCAGACTTTCCGTACTGAGCGTTCTCGCACGCTTACCCTCGGCGCCGTCACATTGATGGCCGCCCTGGCGTTCCCAGCCATGCCGGCATTTGCCGACAGCGCCGGTGACGAAGTTGTCGCGTCCACTATTTCCCGGGTCTCGCCGTCGAACGGCACCGTCGCCGGCGGAATGGTGGTCACACTCACCGGCCGGTCGTTCACGGGCGCCACCGGCGTCCGGTTCGGCGACACCCCGGCCGTGAAGTTCAGCGTGGTCTCCGACTCCACGATCACGGCGATCACCCCGGCGTTGAAGGCCGGCGTCTACAGCTTGGCCGTGACCACCGCGGCCGGCACCACAACCGCAACCTCGCTCACCGTGCGGACCTTGGAGGACGAGGTGCTCCGCCTGGTCAACGAGGCGCGCGCACACAAGCGCACCTGCGGTTCGAAGACCTACAAGGCCGCAAAGCCGCTGCGCTACGACGCGACCCTGGCCGTCGTCGCCGACGCGCACAGTGCCGACATGGCGAAGCGGGACTACTTCAGCCACAACTCCAAGAACGGCGACTCGCCGTTCGACCGGATGAAGGATGCCGGCTATCGGTACCGCTACGCCGGTGAGAACATCGCAGCCGGCTTCCGGACGCCCGCGTCGGTAGTGAAGGCCTGGCTGAAGAGCACCGGGCACTGCAAGAACATCATGAGCAAGAAGTACGTCGAGCTCGGCGTGGGCTACGCCACCGGTGGCTACTACGGCACGTACTGGACGCAGGACTTCGGTCGTCCGCGCTGAGGCCCTGCCCGGCCGGTGACCACTTCGCTTTCCGCCTGCGAAGGGTGACCGGATCGACACGGTTCAGCCGGGAACCCCCCGGGTGCTCTCTCGCACCTCCAGCTGAACCGGGAGTCGCCGGCTGCGCGGACGAGACGAGGTGGCGTCCGCGCGGCTGGCGACAAGCGCGAGCAGTGCCCGGGCCGCGGCCCGTCCCTTGGCATCGACATCCTGCCTGACCGTGGTCAGGGTGGGTCGAGTGCGCAAGGTCAGCGGGTGGTCGTCGAAGCCCACCACCGCGAGATCCTCGGGCACCCGCAGCCCCGCGTCCGACGCGGCGGCGAGCACCGATTGGGCGAGCACGTCGGTCAGGCAGAGCACGGCCGTGGGACGGTCCGCGCGGGCGAGCATGCGCTCGGCGGCGAGCGGCGCCGAGGGAAAGCTGTCGGGCTGGTTCACCACCAGTGGCTCGATCCCGGCCGCGGTCAAGGCGTCGAGCCAGCCTGCCAATCGCTGCGTGATCACCCGATGCCGTGCCGCGGACGCGGTGAGCGGGCCAGTGCTCACCCCCGGTTCGGGACCGTAGCCGGAGGTGAGCAGCGCGATCCGGCGATGGCCGAGATCGACCAGATGCTGCGCCGCCGCCCGCGCGCCGCCACGATCGTCGATCGTGATCGCGACGCCGCCCTCGGGCGCGTCCATGTCCACATAGACCAGCGGCAGGCCGCGGCGCTCCAGCCAGTCCAGGGCCGGCAGTTCCGGGTCGCAGGAGAACGCGATCGCGCCGTCCATCGCCACGTCCCTCGCCGGCACCACCGCGGCGTCCACGCCGGCAGGGAGGAGCGTCAGCGCCAGGCCCGTGCGGCCCAGCTCGTCCGCGACGGCTCCCAGGAATCGCGCCGACACCTCGTCGGACAGTGCACGGCGCAGGTCTGCGGCCCACAGCACGCCGACGGTCCCGGTGGTACCCGTGGCCAGCGATCGGGCGGACGGGTCCGGTCCGAGGTAGCCGAGCTCGGCCGCGACCGCGAGGATGCGCTCGCGGAGGGTCTCGGAGAGCTGATCGGGCCGGGAGAACGCGTTGGACACCGTCATCCTGCTCACGCCGACCCGGTCGGCGATCGACTGCAGGGTCACCTTGGCCATCGATCCCTCCTTGGGTTTGCAGAGCCGCGGCAGCGAGTCTATCTTTACCGGTACAGGGTTCACTGTATCGGTAAAGAAAGGGCCCCGATGCCTCTTCCCGCCTCGATCGCCGCCGACCGCGACTGGTGGCGCCACGCCGTGGTCTACCAGATCTACCCGCGCAGCTTCGCCGACAGCAACGGCGACGGCATCGGCGACATCAACGGCATCCGCGCCCGGCTGCCCTACCTGGCGGCACTCGGCATCGACGCGATCTGGATCAACCCGTGGTACCCGTCCCCGATGAAGGACGCCGGCTACGACGTCTCCGACTACCGCGCGATCGAGCCGGTCTTCGGCACCATGGCGGACGCGGAGGCGCTGCTCGCCGAGGCTCACGACGCCGGCATCAGGGTGATCCTCGACATCGTCCCGAACCACACCTCCGACCAGCACCGGTGGTTCCAGGCGGCTCTCGCCGCGGGGCCCGGATCGCCCGAGCGTGACCGGTTCATCTTCCGGGACGGGCGCGGTCCGGCCGGGGACGAGCCCCCCAACGACTGGATGAGCGAGTTCGGCGGACCGGCCTGGACCCGCGTCACCGAGGCCGACGGACGCCCCGGCCAGTGGTACCTGCGCCTGTTCGCACCCGAACAGCCGGACGTGAACTGGGACCACCCCGACGTGCATGCCGAGTTCGACCAGACCCTACGGTTCTGGTTCGACCGGGGCGTGGACGGCTTCCGGATCGACGTGGCCCACGGCCTGGTCAAGGACCCCGGCCTGCGCGACCTGGACGGCCTGACGTTCCCGCTGCCCGACGATGCTCCCGACGGCCTCGAGCACCCGCACTGGGACCAGCCGGGCGTCCACGAGGTGTTCCGGGAGTGGCGGCAGGTGGCCGACTCCTACGCCGAGCCGAAGGCCTTCTGCGGCGAGATCTGGGTGGGCCGCGATCACCGGCTCACCGCCTACCTGCGTCCGGACGAGCTGCACACCGCCTTCAACTTCAACTTCCTGCAGGCGCCGTGGCTGGCGGCCGACCTGCGCCGGGTGATCACCGCGACGCTCACCGCCCACGCGACGGTCAGTGCACCCGCCACCTGGGTGATCGGCAACCACGACGTGTGCCGGCCGGCGTCGCGCTACGCGCGTCCGCAAGAGCTCGTCGAGCCGAGCTTCCCGAACCTGCAGACCTACCTCGGGCTGCCGGTCGACCTGCCGACGGGGCACCGCCGGGCGCGCGCCGCGGCCCTGCTCAGCCTCGCCCTGCCCGGTGGCGCCTACATCTACGCCGGCGAGGAGCTGGGGCTGCCCGAAGTCGAGGACATCCCGCTCGAGGCTCGGCAGGACCCGATCGTGACCGGTACCGGCGGAGCCAACGTGGGACGTGACGGCTGCCGCGTCCCGTTGCCCTGGACGATCGGCGGTGCGTCCTTCGGGTTCAGCCCGGAGGGGTCCGCCGCGCCCTGGCTGCCGCAGCCCTCCGACTGGGGCCGCTACAGCGCCGAAGCCGCCGAGGCCGACCCGGCATCCACGCTCGCGCTGTACCGGCAGGCCCTGGCGTTGCGCGCGCACCTCCCCGCGCTGGGGGACGGCGAGCTGGCCTGGGTGGACGCAGGGCGTGACGCGCTCGCCTTCACCCGCGAACCCGGCTTCGGTTGCTGGGTGAACGTCGGCACGGACCCGATTCCGCTGCCCGAGGGTGCCAGCGTGCTGCTCGCCAGCGCTGAGCTCGTCGGCGGACGGCTCGCCCCCGATTCGACGGCGTGGCTGCGGCTCGGCTGATCCGCCGACTAGCCTGAGCGTCGGCGGACGGCGGCGTCCGACCGGGACAGGAGGATGTCATGGCAGCGAAGTTCGAGTTGTACGCCGACGCCAAGGGCGAATACCGCTGGCGCCTGAAGGCGACCAACGGCCAGGTCATCGCCACCGGAGGCGAGGGCTACGCGAGCAAGGCCAACGCGAAGGCCGGCATCGAGTCGGTCAAGAAGAACGCCCCCGACGCGGAGATCGTCGAGGCCTGAACGAAACCGGGAGGGCCGGGACGGATATCCCGTCCCGGCCCTCCCGCATGGTCAAGTGTCCGTGCGCCGGGCTACTCGGCCGCGGCGACTCGCTCCTGGACGGCAGCGGCGGCCGGGGAGGCGGACGCTCCGGTCAGCCGCAGGGCCCAGCCGATCAGGATCGCGATCACGCCGACACCGACGGCGAACAGCGCGACGCCGAAGGCGATCACCGACGTGAACAGCGACGCCCGCAGGAAGGACCCGGTCATCGCGGTCTGGCGCAGCGGGTCATCCTTGCCGAGCTCGGCGTAGGTCTTGCCATCGGTGGCCGCAAGCGCGTGGTGGTTGATCATATCTGCCTGGATGTAGGCCTCGATGGGCCCGGTGACGGGTGCTCCGGCGAGCATCGGCGCATCGGCGGAGACGGTGATCTTCTCCGCGGCCAGCTTGGTACTGACCATCCCCCAGGTCACGGCGCCGGCGACCACGAAGATCAGGCCGATGACGATGGTGACGAGACCGAGGGCCCTGACCTTCTTGGCGGGTCCGGCGGGACTGTTGGACATATCGCACTCCTCTGTGGTGTACCGACCACAAAACTGTGCGTCGGTTGTAGGGCAGCCTAACCTACGCATTGTTGCGTATTCAACCAGGAGCGCCGCGTGCGCGGCGTCGATCCACGGGCTCACGGGTCCCACGACCCCCTCCTCGTGGTTCGTCCCTCACCACTCGTCCAGACTTCGCGCTTCCCGGACGCTGGCGCGCCCGTGGCGCTTGGCGTCTAGGGTGGGCGCATCATGACCGCCCTGATCGTCACCGAATCTCTGTTCGGGAACACCCTCGCCATTGCCGAGGCGATCGGGGGCGGGATCGCCGAGACGATCGGCAGGGCGAGCGTCCAGGTGATCCATGCCTCGCTGGCTCCGGCCGTCCTTTCGGCCGAGATCGACCTGCTCGTCGTGGGCGCGCCGACGCACACCCTGTCCATGCCCAACGCGGGCACCCGCAGCGACGCCGCCCGCAAGGGCGCCCCCTCGCCGGCGCCGGCCGGCATCAGGGAGTGGATCCAGACCGTGCAGATCCCCGATGCGATGGCGGTGGCCACGTTCGACACCTCCATCCACACCCGGATCCAGCTCGGCACGGCCGCCCGCTCGGCAGCGCGTGCGCTGCGTCGGCGCGGCGCCCGGACCACAGTCGGGCCGTCCTTCTGGGTGACCGGCATGGAGGGCCCGCTCGCGGACGGCGAACTGGCCCGCGCGACCGCCTGGGGTCGCACGCTCGCCGAACAGATCGTCGCCGTGCGCTGATCCGCGGGCGCGCGGGCGTGAATTCGTGAACCACCGGAGCCCCAGCCTCGATGGTCGTACGGTAAAGGCACCAACGAGGAGGAGCATCGTGCAGAACCGCACCATCGGAACTCGGCAGGTCAGCGCCATCGGACTGGGAGGGATGCCCATGTCCATCGAGGGGCGCCCGGCCGACCGGCAGCAATCGATCCACACCATCCATGCGGCCCTGGACGCGGGGATCACCCTGATCGACACCGCGGACGCGTACTGTCTCGGACCCGAAGAGGTCGGGCACAACGAGATCCTGATCGCCGAAGCCCTGCGGTCCTACGGATCCGACACCAGCAACGTGCTCGTCGCGACCAAGGGCGGACACCTGCGTCCCGGCGACGGAAGCTGGACGCAGAACGGCGATCCGGCCTACCTCAAGGAGGCGGCAAAGGCGTCGGCGGCACGGCTCGGCGTCGAGGCGATCGGGCTGTACCAGTTCCACCGGCCCGACCCACGGGTGCCGTATGCGGACTCGATCGGGGCCCTTTCGGACCTGCTCGAGGCCGGCGTGATCGAAATGGCCGGCATCTCCAACGCCTCGGTCGCCCAGATCGACGAGGCGCGCAGCATCCTCGGCAACCGGCTGGTCTCGGTACAGAACCAGTTCAGCCCCCAGTTCACCTCCAGCCTGCCCGAGCTCGAACACTGCGCAGAGCTGGGCCTCGCCTTCCTGCCCTGGAGCCCGCTCGGCGGGATCCGGCGGGCGGCCCAGGTGGGCAGCACCCAGAGTGTGATGTCGGAGATCGCGCTGGCCCGCGAGATCTCGCCGTATCAGGTCGTGCTCGCCTGGGAGCTCGCACTGTCGCCGGTCGTGATCCCGATTCCCGGCGCGTCCCGGCCGGCGTCCATCATCGACTCCGCCGCAGCCGCCGACCTCGAACTCGACGCCGCCGATCTGGTGCGGATCGAGAATTACCTGGTCTGACCCTCCGACGGCTGCCGAGCCGGACCCGTCCCATCGGCGCCCTCGGTGGGCACCACCAGCGGCTTGCGCAGGTAGATCAGGACGACGGCGTCGTCCACGCGTTCCCTGCGGACCTCCTCGTACCCGGCGCGGGCGTACAGCCTCAGGTTGCCGGTACTGAGGTGACCGGTGAACAGCAGCGCCTCATCCGCAGGGGCGGACGCCTCCGCCTGCATCAGCAGAGCCATCCCGATGCCCTGTCCCTGCTCCTGCGGAGCCACCGAGAGTCGTGCGATGTGCAGGCTGCGCCCGCTCGACCGCACCCGGACCGAACCGACCAGCCGCCCGTCCACCAGTGCCACGTAGCCCCGCGACGTGCGCAGGTCGTCGATCAGGCCGGGCCGGTCCTCCCGCAGGGGAGGCAGCTCGGCGTCCCCATAACGGATCGCCTCCACGGCGAAGGCTGCGCGCTGGACGGCCAGCACCGCGTCCGCATCGTCGGCGGTCATCGGACGCAGTTCCACTGAGTTCATTGCGCCTCCTCCTGAGGCCATGGTTGCGCACATGGGAGCAATAGTGCGTATCGATATTGGCGCAAAACGTGCGAATCCCGCATCGCGGACCCAATACGATGAATTCTCACCGAGGGGGATGCACCGCCAATCGGGTAGCCATCGGATCACGTACGAACTGGGGGGAGAGTACACAGGGAATCAGCACATGTCGCGGTTCTCGCGTCGGGTCACGACCAACTGACTGGCATCTACGGCCGGGCTCGCGCGCCACACATGATGATTTCTTGGATCCGGAGGCTACCTGGACGGGCGGGTACTCCGGCCAACCGGGAACGGGGGTTACCGGGAGGCTGACAGCAAGGCGGCGGCGCCACGCCGGATCTATCCACAGGGGCGCCGCCGCAGAAGCAATACCGATGGCCGGCCTGGGAATACCCCGGGCCGGCCATCGCTTTATCTGCACATCCGAGCCCTCGGCTGCATACCCCACATTCATCTGCCACTGGAGAGCCGCCTGATGACCGTTGCCGAAGACCGCGTGCACGACGCTGCGTCCGATCGCCTGCCCGCACAATCCGTCCGGGTGCTTGCCGTCCTCCTGGTGGGTGCTTTCGTGGTCATCCTGAACGAGACCGCCCTGAACGTCGCCCTGTCCGGAATCATGACCGACCTCGGCATCGACGAGCGCACCGCCCAGTGGCTCACCACCGGGTTCATGCTGACCATGGCCGTGGTGATCCCGATCACCGGGTGGTTGATGGAGCGGCTTCCCACCCGCACCGTGTTCGGCCTGGCGATGAGCCTGTTCAGCCTGGGCACCCTGATCGCCGCGCTGGGTTGGGGGTTCCCCGGCCTGCTCGCCGGCCGACTGGTTCAGGCCAGCGGCACCGCGATCATGATGCCGCTACTGATGACGACCGTGATGGAACTCGTCCCACCCGGCCAGCGCGGCCGGGTGATGGGCACGATCAGCCTGGTGATCTCGGCCGCGCCGGCGATCGGTCCGACCCTGTCGGGGCTGATCCTGCAGTTCCTCCCGTGGCGATTCGTGTTCGTCCTCGTCCTGCCGATCGCCTTGGCGATCCTGGTCCTCGGGTTGCGGCAGGTACCCAACCTGAACGAGACAGTCGCGGTGAAGCTGGACGCGCTGAGCGTGCCGCTGGCCGCCCTGGGCTTCGGCGGACTGGTCTACGGGCTCAGCCAAGTGGGCAGTCCCAACGCGGTCGCAATGGAGGTCGCCCTGGGCGTCGGTGTGATCGGCCTGGGCCTCTTCGTCTGGCGCCAGCTCGTGCTGCAACGCAGCGACGCCGCACTGCTCGACCTGCGCACGTTCACCCATCCCACCTTCGCCGTCGCGATCGCCGTGATGGCCATCGCGATGGCGGTGCTCTTCGGCACGATCATCGCGCTGCCGTTGATCCTGCAGCAGGTGATGCACGCCAAGCCGCTGTTCGTGGGTCTGCTCACCCTGCCCGGCGCCTTGGTGATGGGCCTGCTCGGTCCGGTCGTGGGACGCCTGTACGACCGGGCCGGACCCCGCTGGCTGATGCTCCCCGGCTCGCTGTCCGTGCTCGCCTCCTTCGGTCTGTTCACCCAGATCTCGGCCACCACCCCGTGGTGGGAGTTGCTGATCGCCCACGTGCTGCTGAGCCTCGGGCTCGCGTTCTTGTTCACGCCCCTGTTCACCCTCTCGCTCGGCTCACTGCCACCGCACCTGTACGGTCATGGCTCGGCGACCGTCGGCACCGTGCAACAGGTGGCCGGGGCAGCCGGAACGGCACTGTTCGTCACGGTGATGTCGAGCGTCGCTGCCATGCAGCCCGCCGGGACGTCCCCGGAGTACGCGCTCGCCGCCGGGGCCCGGGTGTCGTTCCTCGCCGTCGGCGCGCTGTGGTTGGTCGGGATCGTGGCGATCGCATTCCTGCGCAAGCCCGCGGAGTCGCCGCAGCCCCAGCCCGTCATGGCCGGCTGAGACTCCGGCACGTCGGAGGGACGGCGTCCGCTGAACCGCGGCCGCTGCTGCCCTGTTCCTCGGTAGGCTCCTCAGGTGCCGACTCCCGAGTTCATCCTGACCCTGCGCGAGAAGGTGGGCAACGCTCGGCTGTGGCTGTCCGGGTCGAGCGCGGTCGTGATACGCGGGAGCGGGGACGACACCGAGGTCCTGCTGGTCCGGCGCGCGGACAACGGTCAGTGGGCACCGGTCGCGGGCATCGTCGACCCGGGTGAACAGCCGCACGCGGCCGCCGTCCGCGAAGTGGCCGAGGAGGCCGGGGTCACTGTTGAGGTGGAGCGCCTGGTCTGGCTCACCGTGACCGAGGTGATCACCTACGCCAACGGCGACGAGACCCAGTACATCGACCATGTCTTCCGTTGCCGCTGGGTGTCCGGCGATCCCTATCCCGCCGACGGAGAGGCGAGCGAAGCCGCCTTCTTCCCGCTCGGACGGCTGCCGTCCATGGATGCTCGGCACTCCGAACAGATTCGGGTTGCCCTCGCCGACCACCCCGAGACGCGACTGGGCTGACCCCAGCCCGCCGAGTTGCGACTCAGGAACGCCGGACCATGCAGAGATTCTGACCACTCGCAGGCGCGGGGAGGTAGAGAGGAGATGACGCGATGGAGGCACAGTTCGAGCTGATCGCGATCGCCGCCGTCCTGCTCGTGGTGGCCGTGTCCGTGCTCGCCCCGAAGGTCGGGGTGGCCGCACCCCTGGTCCTGGTCGTGCTCGGGCTCGGCGTGGCCTCGCTGCCGATCGTCGACTCGATCACGATCCCGCCCGACCTGATTCTGGGCGGGATCCTGCCGCCGCTGCTGTACTCGGCTGCGGTGAACACCCCGTCCATGGAGTTCCGTCGCGACTTCCGGCTGATCTCGCTGTTCTCGGTGGTCCTGGTCGCGGTCAGCGCCGTGGTGATCGGGTTGCTGGCGTGCGCGCTGGTGCCGGGCCTGCCGCTGGGGATCGGGATCGCCCTGGGCGCGATCATCAGCCCGACGGACGCCGTCGCCACCGCCGTGATCCGGCAGGCGGGCGTCTCGCAGCGAATCGTCACCGTGATCGAGGGCGAGAGCATGCTCAACGACGCGACCGCGCTCGTCCTGCTGCGGTCGGCGGTCGCGGCGATCGGCGTGACCGTCAGCCTGTGGCAGGTCACCCTCGACTTCTTGTGGGCCGTGGCCGGCGCTGCGGCGATCGGCTACGTGGTCGGCCGGCTGAACCTCGCGGTCCGAGCGCGGGTGACCCCGGTGACCAGCAGCGTCACGATCTCCCTCGTCGTGCCGTTCCTGGCCTATCTGCCCGCGGAACAGCTCGGCGCGTCCGGGCTGGTCGCAGCCGTCACCGCCGGGCTGGTCACCGGATACGGGTCGCCGCGCAAGCTCGGCGCGGAGGAGCGGATCACCGAGCGGGCGGTCTGGCGCACGATCGAGTTGCTGCTGGAGAGCGCGGTGTTCTTGATGGTCGGGCTGGAGGCCCCGGCCCTGGCCGAGGACTTGGTCGAGCAGGGCGGCGGCCTCGGCATCGCGCTCATGGTGGCGGTCGGCGCCACCACCGTCGCGATCATCCTGCGCTCGGCGTTCGTGGCGGCGTCGGTGTGGTGGCTGGCCCGACGCAACCAGCGCACACCCGCAGTCCGTCAACACCTGACCGAGCTGCAGGAACGACTCGCGGACGGCGAGGTGCCGCAGCTGGGGAACTCCGATCGACCCGGACGCAAGGAGCGTCGCACCCGCCGGCTGGCGCAGCGGGCCGGGGCGTCCGCCGTTTCCGACGAGGCGCGGATCGGGATCTGGCAGCGGATGGTCGACCAGCGCCTGGCCGATCTCGACTACCTCGCGGCGGAGGCGTTCGGCTGGCGGGAGGGTCTCGTCCTGGTCTGGGCGGGCATGCGTGGTGCCGTCACCGTCGCTGCCGCGCAGACTCTTCCGTCCGGCACCGAGCACCGCTCGCTGCTCGTCCTCGCCGCCGCGCTGGTCGCCGTCGGCACCTTGCTGGTGCAAGGGGGGACGCTGGGCTGGCTGGCTGGACGACTGGGATTGACCGGACATTCCACCGACTCCGATCCCGTGCAGTGGGCGGCCCTGCAGCAAGAGCTCAATCGGGCCGCCCTGGACCGGTTGTCCGGTGAGCTGGACGGCTATCCCGCCGAGCTGGTCGACCGGGCCCGCGAGCGCCTGCACCGGCTGACCCAGTCCGAGGAGGACTTCCGTCCGGACAGCCCGGCGAACAAGGAGTTGATGGGTCGCTACCGCACCCTACGGCTCACGCTGATCGCCGCGCAGCGCGACGAGCTGATGGCCATCCGTGACCTGGGCACCTACCCGTCCGGGATGCTGGACGCGGCGCTCGCCCAGCTGGACGCCGACCAGATCGGCATCGAACTGAGGCAAGCCTGACCCCCTCCCCCACTCC
The DNA here is from genome assembly GCA_002441465.1 of Propionibacteriaceae bacterium UBA6238. GTDB lineage: Bacteria > Actinomycetota > Actinomycetes > Propionibacteriales > Propionibacteriaceae > Propionicimonas. The sequence continues at coordinate 66,010 of DJWE01000003.1, forward strand.
ACTCGCCGAGTTGTCAGAATCTCATTCGGCTATAGGCGAATGAGATTCTGACAACTCGGTAGCATCGCGGGGACGAAGGAGGGTCCCGATGCCGCCGTTCGCGGAACTGCACCTGCACCTGGAGGGCACACTCGAGCCCGAGATGGTCTTCGAGCTGGCCGAGCGGAACCGGATCGGGTTGCCCTGGCGAGACCTCGAGGACCTCCGCGGACGCTACTCCTACTCGTGCCTGCAGGACTTCCTCGACCTCTACTACGCGAACATGGCGGTACTGCGCACCGAAGCCGACTTCGCCGAACTGACCGACGCCTACCTGGCCCGTGCCGCGGCCACCGGCGTGGTGCGGGCGGAGGTGTTCTGCGATCTGCAGGCGCACACCGCCCGCGGCGTCCCCGCCCCGGTCGTGCTCGCCGGCGTCGCGGACGCGCTGTCGCGATCCGAAGCCGATCACGGCGTGAGCTCGGGGCTGATCCTGACCTTCCTGCGCCACCTGCCTGCCGCGGACGCCGAACTCGCCTACGAGGCGGCGCTCGCCACCGGCGTCGAGCTGCTCGGCGTGGGACTGTGCTCGACCGAGGTGGGCTACGCCGCGGCACCCTTCGGCGACCTGTTCGCCCGCGCCCGCTCGGACGGCCTGCGCACCGTGGCCCACGCCGGCGAGGAGGGCGACGCCAGCTACGTCTGGGAGGCGCTGGACGCGCTGAAGGTCGAGCGGGTCGACCACGGCATCAACGCGATCGGCGATCCCCGGCTGGTCGCGCACCTCGCCGATCAGCAGATCCCGCTGACGGTGTGTCCGCTGTCGAACGTGCAGCTGAAGGCGGTGCCCGACCTGGCCGCGCACCCACTGCCCACAATGCTGGACGCTGGCCTGCTCGTCTGCGTGAACTCCGACGACCCGGCCTATTTCGGCGGCTACCTGGACGCCAACATCGCCGCGGTTGAACGGGAGTTCGGCCTGAGCGCCGCTCAGGTGGAGACCCTGGCGGCCAACAGCATCCGGGCGTCCTTCCTGCCTGGGCCGGAGAAGGAACGCCTGCTCCGAGGCTGAGCGCCGGATCGGTGGGTCAGGTGGTGTCCTGCCGAGATCGCGCGTGCGCGCGCCGTCCCTTCTCGGGCGGGGACGGCAAGGAGAAGGTGCCGAGGTGGTTCGCCCGGAGCAGCAGCCGGCTGGTGCGCAGCGACTTGGACCGTCCCGACAGCGGCACGGCGTCGGCGTCCCGGCTCAGTTCGACCACACCCACCTTCAGGCTGCGGGCGAACGGCATCAGCAGGAGCAGGATCCCGACTCCCACCACCATCACTCGCATCGTGTCCGACTCCGGGCCAGGGAGTTGATTGGTCAACCCCAGCCAGGCCACGAACACGCCGAGGAGCAGGAAGGCCCCGTTCTGGAGGCGCTTGCGCCAGTTCGCCCACCGGTAGGCGATCATCAGCAGCGCCAACCGGGACGCCTCGTCCCGGTCTGGGAGATGACGCAGCTGGTGCAGCAGCCTGGCCTGGCGCGAACCCCAGCGGCGGCAACAAGGCCTGGTCACCGACCGCAGGTGCTGGATCAGGTCCTGTGCATCGTCGATCAGTTGCGCGTCCCCCTTCAGGCCCAGCCGATCCAGGGCTTCCTGGGCGAGAATCGCCGCGTGCAGCCCGCGCCGGCACACCTCACTGAACAGCCGCGGCGCCAGCGGCTCCGACCCGATCCGAGATCCTGGACGGGCCCGTCCGGTCTCGAGGTAGTGGGTGGTGTCGCGGTGCAGGTCCGCGACCATCCGGTAGTCGGCCACCGCGATCATCAGCTGTTGCGCGTTCTCCGCCGATCCGGTGCTGCCGCCCTCCCCCTCTTCGGCCATCGCCAGCGAGGCCTCGAACTCGCTCTCGGCCTGGATCACGCGGGCCAGGATGTGCTCCCCGACGCTCTCGGTGATCGCCATCGCCTCGCGCAGCGCCTCCTTGTAGCGTCCGGCGATCAGGGACGCCTGCGCGTCCAGCACCCGCAAGTCGAGGTCGTGCCGGCGCTGCGGCAGGACCTGGGCGAGCAGCGCGTCCGCCTCCGCGTCGTCGCCCTTGCGCAGCGCGAGCATCGCGCCGAGCACCTTCACCGACCAGGGATCGGACGCCGTGAGCGGCTCGGCCGCGAGGATCGCCGCGGCTCGATCGTCGTCACCGGCGAGCAGGGCGAGCCGGACGAGCTGGCGGCTGTCCACCTCGGCGCCGGCCCGGGTCAGCAACACCCGGGCGGCGGCCTGGCCCGCGTATCTCGCGCCCGCGAACGGGTTCTCCGGGTCGAGCAGGCGCCCCTCGGACTCCGGAGTCCCCCACTCCGTCCCCGCCCACAGGCACGCCTCGGCGTAGACCGTGTCGTAGGGATCGGGAGTGTCCAGCCGGCGCAGGTCCTCGAGGATCGAGCGCGCCATCGACCGGTCGGCCAGGAGGAGCCGGACCCGGAGGATGGAGCGCTGCAACTCGGGCGGCAGCCCGGTCTCGTCCACCTCGACCGACTTGCGCAGGTGGTCCCACGCCTCGCGGTAGGCACCTTGCTGCATGGCAAGCCGGTGGGCCAGCAGCCGGTACACGTGCCGCCAGTGCTCGAAGGAGTCGGCGCCCATGCCCGCTGCCGCCCAGCCGTCCGCCTCGGCCGGGCGTCCCTCGATCACGGCGATCGTGCGCAGGCAGGCCTGCTGCGCCTCGGTGAACCGACCCACATCGGTCATGGCCTGGATCCAGCGGGAGCGATCCTCCACGTCGAGGTCGCGGACACTCACCCCCCATTGGCCCGCAAGCTCGTCGAACAGCGCGGCGGAGGTGGCGTGATCGTCGAGCTCGGCGGACGCCACGGCGCGCACCAGCACGCAGGCCGCGCTGAGCTCGAGGCCGGCTACCAGCTCGATGGCGAGCGCAGGGCTCTCGGCCGCGAGCAGGTCCGCGGCACGCAGGGTGGAGGTCGGCCCTGCCGCGGCGAACCGAACCAGCGCCTGCTCAAACTCGGGATAGCTTCCGATCGGTGTGCGCTGTCGTCGTCCGGCCTGGAAGAAGCGGTCCAGCAGGCTGATCAGGCGCACGCCGTCCGCGTCCGTGCGGGGCACCGGGCCGGCCATCTGCAGCGCGGCGGCCCACGCCTGTCGGGCGAGGGCGTCATCCTCCTCGACGCCGGTCTCCTCCGCCCGAGCCTCTGCCCGCTGCCAAAGCTCTGCGGCCACGAACTCGAGGATGTCCTGGTCGTCGGGGAAGCTTTCAACCAGATCGGCAAGGCTCGGACGCTGCGGTCGGGTGCCGAGTTCGCGCAGCACGCGGAGCCAGTTCGCCGCGTCCGCGCGGTTCAGCGCACCGCGCCGGTGCAGTTCTGCGTAGGCCTCGTCGGCCACAACGAAGGACGCCTCGGCGATGCTGGCCTCGGCACGTTGCCGCAGCCGCTCCACGTCGACCGCGACGGCAGTCAGATCCCCCGCCATATCTGCCCCCCAAGGGCACCAATATCGATCGGGTGCCGCGGGCGCGACAATGGCTCGAATTGCGGACGGGACGCGGGCGGAGAAGGGATCTACTACCGGCGACTACGCTCGGGGCGTTCGGACCCGAGGAGAAGCATGGCGACTCGAACCACGCACGGCAGCGTCCTGCTGATCGGCGCCTCGCGCGGCCTGGGGCTGGCGATCGCGGCGGAGTACGTGGCGCGCGGCGCCCGCGTCGTAGCCACCGTCCGCGGCTCCGGACGCACTGCCCTGCACGAGCTCCGGGAGGAATCCGGTGGCCTGGAGATCCAGGAGGGTGTCGACGTCACCGTCCCCGGCCAGGTACGCGCGCTCCGGCGCCGGCTGGAGGGGTGCAGCTTCGAGCTGCTGCTCGTGAACGCCGGCATCGCCACCAACTCCGACCCGGCGGACATCACCGACGAGGAGTTCAACCGCGTCATGACCACCAACGCGCTCGGTCCGCTCCGCGCGATCGAGTTGCTCGGCGACCTGCTCGGCGCGGACGGCACGATCGCGGTGATGTCGTCGGGTCAGGGCAGCGTCGCGAACAACAGCCGGGGCGGTTTCGACGTCTACCGGGCGAGCAAGTCCGCCCTGAACCAGCTCGTCCGAAGCTACGCGGCGCGCCACGTCGACGATCCGCGGACGCTGCTGCTGCTCGCCCCGGGCTGGGTCCGGACCAGCCTCGGCAGTTCCGACGCACCGCTGTCGATCGAGGAGACCATCCCGCACCTGGTCACCACGGTCGACAACCAGCGTGGCCACGGCGGCCTGCAGTACCTCGACCGCTTCGGGGGAGTGGTCCCCTGGTGAGACCGGACGCGCCGTGACGGGTATCGTCGGCTGGTGCGTCCGCCGAGGTCGGTCCCTCTGACCGTGTTACTGCTGGCCACCGGCCTGTTCGCCGGGTGCCAGGCGGCGTCCGGTGCGCCCACGACGTCCGCTCCGGTGTCGGTGGCGGCCGCTTCCACCCCATCGGTGGCGACCACCATGCCTGGTGCATCCGCGACACCGGCCCCGACGCCGACCACGACCGCGAGGCCGCTGTCGGGGCGGACGATCGTGATCGACCCCGGCCACAACGGCGTCTGGACGCGGCGCGAGCTGCGCAAGGTGCCCAGCGGCAACGGCCGCACCAAGGCATGCAACTCCTCCGGCACAGCCTCGAACGCCGGCTACCCCGAGCACGCCTACACCTGGTCCCAGGCGAAGGCACTGGCGAAGGTCCTGCGGGCGCGGGGGGCGAGAGTGAGGCTCACCCGTCCGAACGACCACGGTGAGGGACCCTGCGTCAACCTGCGCTCGAAGCTCGCCAACGATCTGTTGGCGGACGCCCTGATCTCGATCCACGCGGACGGGAGCTTCGCTCGCGGCGCGCGCGGCTTCCACGTGATCCACAGCCCGACGATGGCCGGTGGCACTCGGGTCGAGGAGAAGTCGCTGGCCTTGGCGAAGCGGATCCGGCACGCCCTGGAGACCGAAACCCCACTGCCGCGCTCCACCTACATCGGTGGTGGCACCGCGCTGAACTCGCGCGACGACCTGGGCACCCTGAACCTCTCCCTGCGCCCCGCCGTGCTGGTCGAGATGGGCAACATGCGCAATGCCACGGACGCGGCCCTGCTCGACTCCGCAGCATTCCGCACAGCGGCGGCGACGGCACTGGCCGACGCGATCCAGGCGTATCTGAGCTGAGGGCGTTGCCCAACCGGGATCCGGAACCGGACCCCGTGCGGGTCGTGGATCAGCTCAGGTTCGCCGCGTTCGGCAACGACATCAGCTTCGACTTTTCGGTCAGGCTGCCGAACGCCGAGATGAACACGCTCTTCAGGTCGGCGGATGATGCGGCGCAGAAGTAGTTGTCCCCGTCGGAGTTCTCCAGCTCGGTGTTACCCGCCACCGTGCAGTCGGACGCGTCACTCGCCTTGCCGGACTTGGTGGGCGAGGCTGCCGCGGCGAGCACGTCGCGCACGTAGGTGTAGCTGTACTTGGACGTCCCGCAGGTCGCCTTGTTGACCGCACCCACGCCGATCATGATCAGTCGGATGCCCTGGGCCTTGGCCTCGGTCGCGATCTGGGTGAAATTGTCGCAGGACTGCTTCTTCCCGTTGCCGGCGGAGCCGATGTCGAGGCTGTTGCTCAGGCTCAGTGCGCTCGAGTCACTGTTGAAGATCTCCGAGGGTGAACCGTCGGTCTCGAAGATGATCACCTTCTTGGGCGTGCCGTACTCCTCGGGACGCTTCGGCAGGCCTGCATCGGTCACCGGGTCGGTGTTGAGCATGTAGCGCACCGCACCCTTCAGCGCGGCGGCCAGGTGGGTGCCTTCATTGCTCTTGGTCTTCTCGCCCGTGCTCGCGGTGGGGTAATAGACCTCGTCGTTGGAGATGTCCAGCTGGCCGACCGACTTGCCCAAAGTGGTGGAGGTGTCGACGCTGACCACACCGTTGGAGTCCGTCTTCGTGTAGTGGTTCGTGTAGCCGACCGGCACCCAGGATCCGGCGAAGTGCCACTTCTTGTTGTAGGAGTTCCACGAGCTGCAGCCCCAGTAGCTACAGGTCGCGTAGGGGTCGGCGTCGGTGAAGGCATCCGTTAGGGCTGGCGGCTCGGCCACCCTGTTGCTCGTGGAAGGCACGCTGAGGGCGATCGTGCCGAACGCCACGTACTGCAGGTCCTGATTCATCGACCCGAGCATGTCCTGGATGCCGGTCTTCATGTTGGCCAGGGAGCCGTTCGGCGTGGAGTAGGTGTCGCCCGTCCAGCTGTCCTTCGTGGTGAAGCCATCGGCCATCGAGGGCGTCCGGTCGGCCATCACCACCACGTCCATCGGGTTGGGTGCCACGGTGCCGCAGTAGCCGCGGCAGGCCGCCGAGACGACCGCGCCGGTCTGACCGGTCGGGATCCCGATCGCGGGTCCGAACGAGTAGTCGACGGTCTTGTCGTACTTCACCACGATCGTGTTGCAGTGGTTCGACGTCGTGCACGGCACCGAGCAGATCCCGGATTCCTCGTTGCAGTCGAGCGCGTTGAACGAGTGGCTGGAGATGCCGCACACGGCCAGGACCGTGGCCCAGTCCGGCGACTTGGTGGTGGAGTTGTAGCTGGTCACGCAGCGCAGGGCCACCGATGGTGTGATGCTGCCCAGCTGTGCCCCCACCATGTTCGCGCTGGCGAACTCCTGCGCCTCCAGGATTGCGGCCGCCGGATCGTCCGGCAGCTTCAGCACGCCGGCCGCAGCAGCCGCGTCGAGGGCGTTCTGGAGCGTCTGCCGCTCGTAGGCAAGCTTGGCGATGTCGACGCCGATTGCGGCCGCGGCCATCAGCATCACCAGCGAGATCGCAACGACGACCGCGACCGCGCCGCGCTCCCCCCTGCGCACCCCTGGCTTCGTCATCATGCCTCGATCCTCATCTGGCTTTCCGCGTGGAGTGTGATGGTCGGGTCCATGCCGAGCAGCACGGGTGAGATCCAGGTGTGGACGTAGGCGACGCTGACCTTGATCGTGCTGCCGGTGTCGGAGCTGGAGTCGCTCAGGGAACAGTTCGCCCCGGCTGGGGTGGTGCACGTGATCGTGATCTTCGTGCCAGCGTTCGTGACCCCGGGCATGCTAGCGATCGAGTTTTCGGCCGCGTTCTCCGCCTGGGTGTAGATGCCGGTCAGAGCACCGGCCCGGGCGCCCTCCCTCGCGGCGTTCGCCACCTGGGTCTGCGCACCCATGACGATGCCGAAGTCGATGATCCCGAGCAACAGCAAGACCAGGACGGGGAGTACAATCGCGAACTCAAGCGCAGCCGCCCCACGCTGCAACCTGCGCGAACTATTACGAGACACGCGCGCTCCACAATTCTGCCGTATGGATTATTTCCGGACCCCTCCAGAATTGATGCGAGTCTAGGCGCCCCACGGACGCCCTGTCAACGCCCGCAGAATTGTTCACAATAGCGCGCCAGCGGTCCGAAACATCGAAGCAGCGCCCGGCGTGTCGGCGTGAGCTGTAGACTGTTTCTCCTAGTCATAGCCCTATTGGCAGGTCGCTGTGGCTCTCAAGAGCGGTCGGCCGCACAGCCGGGGGTCCCCCATTCGGGCGACACGGAATGTCGCCCAAGAATTGCATCTCGATCTTCTTGTCGAACCACCGGATCTGGCTGGTGTCCCCCGAAAGGGTGACTCCGGGTTGCTGCATTCAGTCCCTCATAAGGGGGACATCTTCTGTGGTAGCCGCAGGCTCATCCGAATCAGGGACCGCGGCGTCGGGAAATCCAATCTTGTCCAGAATGCGGCGATGCTTGCTGGTGTACACGACGGTCATGTCGCCGAGGACGAGCGTGCCGCCATCGGCAATCGGCCCGCGCGCGCGGACAGCTCCGAACCGGAGATCAACGAGGACCCCGCCAGGATCGCCCTTGCCGGCTCGTCTGCTCCGCACCGAGCCGGTGAGACCCTGCAGCTCGACCGCCACGCTCGGCGCGGCCACCTTCGCCCGCCGCCCCTGCACCGGAATATCGGCCAAGGCACGCCCTCTGCGCCGGATCGTGAGCAACCCGTTCATCGGAGGAATCAGCAGCACTCGGACCAGCCACAGCACGACCGCGGCCCCGACGACGACAGCGACAACGGCTGCGATCGTGGACAGCAGCGAGGGTGGCAGCCGAATCGGCGCCGCGGGGATCGATGCCGTGCCATCGAACGCCGGCGCGAACTCGAGCCCCAGGCCCTCGGTGAGCGCCCGCTGCCACGGCGATTCCACCGTGGCGGCCAAGGCAGCCGTCGAGCCCCAGCCGGCCGAACCGGTCACCGCCGCCCGGACCGGAAGCGTCACGCTCTGGTTCGGCGCCAAGGTCACTTTCTCGGGCAGTCCGGTGAGCGTCACCGTCAGCCCCTCGGGGGTCTCCACCCGGACTCCGGTCAGCTCGACCGGCACGTGGGCGTAGCCGGAAGTAAGGGTGAGCCGGACATCGACCGGGCTCCCGTCAGCCAGCGCCTTGCCCAGATCGCCCGTCCAGCTCACCGCGATCGGATGGGCCAGCTCCTCCTTCAACTCCTGAGCGGCCTGCAACCGAACCAGATCACCACCCACCTGCGCGAACCGCGCACCGACCTGGCTCGCGTTCACCTCGGCTGCCTGCGGAAACGCCTGCTTCAGCAAGGCGGCGTCGGTCGATGCCTGAAGTGCCACCGCATAGGCCGCCACCTGATGGGTCGCATCCAGCCCGGACGCCCGGTCCTGCAGCGCCTTCCAGGCCGAGGACTTCGGGTTGGCATAGGTCGAGCCCGGAGCGTCCAGCTTCCCGTCCGTGATCAGAATCAGGGCCGCCAGGCGGTGCGTGTCCGGCTTCTCGAGCTCGCCGAGCCCGGCGGCGATCGCCGCGCCGATGTCGGTATGTCGCCCCGTTGCCTTCTTCGGCAGTTTCGCCAGGACGGACTCGGGGGTCTTGCCCACCACGCCGTGGAAACGGGGGACCGCCTTGGTGTCGAAGGTGAACAGCGAGACGCGGTCGTCGGCGTCCAGTCCAGCCACCAGCTTGCCCAACTCCGTGCGGACCTTCGCGTAGCGTCCGCCGGCGTTCATCGAGCCGGACGTGTCGACCAGGACCACATAGTCGGCCGGCTCCGAAGCCAGGCCGAGCGCCTGGACCACATCGTCGGTTCCCACCTCGGCGCGCGCCGGGGTGGGAACGGCCAGAGCAGCACCGAGCACACACGCCAGCACCGCCGACCACCTCGCCCAGGCTCGCACACCCACTCCCTCCGTGTCCCCTTTTCGGGTGACAAATGTCTTGGTTCCGGCGATTTGATGTCCCCTTACGGGTGACGTTCACGTCGATTTCGGCTCTTTCATGTCCTCTTTCGGGTGACCCAAACCAGGCCGTCAGAGCCACTTTAGCCGATTTCCGGAGTTTTTCGGAAGAACCCTTTGACACCGACTAGATACCGATGTAATGATTCTTCCCGACGTGACCTTGGCGGATGGTTAACCGGGGTCACCGGCGGACCTATCCCAAGCACCTGAAAGGGGTCTCTCATGAAGAACCTNNACGGCATCATGGTCGCGCTGATCGCAGCCGTGATCATCACCGTGGTCGCCACCCTCGGCAGCAACCTGAGCACCATGTTCGACAGCGTCGCGAGCGATATCTGATCTGAACATCCAGCCTGACACGAGGCGCCCCGGGCCGCGCCCGGGGCGCCTCGGACTCGTTCCACCACCCCCACCGAGTTTCTGAACCGCACACGGTCACCCATACGGATGACAAATGTCCCCCGAATGGTGGACAGGAAATCGTCCGGGAGTGACCGTTGCGTCGTCTCACGCATTCAAATCACATCGATGTTGTTTCGTCACCCATTCGGAGGACTTCGACAACGTCGGCGAGCGGGATCCGCCAAGGAGCCCGGCTCAAGTAATTCAATACTCGTCTCCCTGCTGGCGGCAGGGGCGAGCGCCACCCG
>DJWE01000003.1:75942-76887 GCA_002441465.1 Propionibacteriaceae bacterium UBA6238
GGTATCGGCGCGGTCCTGCTCTACAGCTACGTCAACAACGCCGACGCCCGCGCGATGGCCAACATGCAGTCGACCCCCGTCCTGGTCGCAGTCAAGACCATCCCGGCCGGCACCAGCGGCACCAACATCACTCCCTTCGTCGAGGTGAAGCAGCTGCCCAAGGTCGCGGTCGGACCCAACCCGGTCACCGACATCACCTCACTGAACGACCTGGTCGCGACCACCGATATCGAGGCCGGCGAGCAGGTGCTTCTGTCCCGGTTCTCCGCGCCGAACACGACCACCACCGGCGAGGTCGAGGTGCCCTCCGATCTGCAACAACTGACCGTTCAGCTCGCGCCCGACCGGGTGATCGGCACCAACTTCGCAGCGGGTGACAAGGTGGCTCTGTTCATCTCCGTGGAGGTGAACCAGGTCTCACTGACCAAGCTGGCGTTCCGCGAAGTGCTGGTCACCAATGTTCAGGGGGCGCAGAGCAGTCCGGACGGCGGAAACGAGACCGCGCCGTCCAGCGACATCCTGGTCACCCTCGCGATCAGCCCCAAGGACGCCGCTCAGGTGGTCTGGGGCGCGGAGTTCGGCAAACTCTGGCTGGCTCTGGAGCCCAAGGACGGAGACCGCACCAGCACGTCGGTCGTCAAAGTGAAGACCGTCTTCCCATGAGCCCCGTCCTTGTCATCAGCCGCAGCCCTCAGGTGGTTGGACTGGTCCAACAGGCCTGGGGCCCGGACGGCTACGCGATCGCACCCGAGCAATTCCCCAGCAGCGTCCAGATGCTGCTGAGTCATCTGCAGGGAGCGCCGCTCCCCGCCGTCGCCGTGCTCGATCCGGGAGAACAGATCTCCTCGGCACTGGCCCTCGCGGTGGAGCTGGATCAGAACTTCTCCATCACCTCCGTGCTGGTCACCGACCGCGCCACAGAGGTGAGCCTCGACGCCATGCGGG
>DJWE01000003.1:76954-77457 GCA_002441465.1 Propionibacteriaceae bacterium UBA6238
AGGTGGCGTGGGCAAGACCACCGTGGCCACCAACCTCGCGGTAGGGCTCGCCCAGCGTCTGCCCCAGTCGACCGTGCTCGTCGATCTCGACGTGCATTTCGGCGACGTGGCCAGCGCACTCAATGTGACGCCGGAGTTCACCCTGCCCGACATGGCCCACGGGCCGGCCGCGCACGATCCGCTGGCGCTCAAGTCGTACCTGCACCTGCACCAGACGGGTCTGTACGTGGTGCCGGGCTCCGAGTCGCCGGCCGCGGCGGACGCCGTCACCAGCAAGGACATCTCCCAGCTGCTGGACACGCTCGCCCAGCAGTTCAAATACGTCGTCGTGGACACCGCGCCGGGCCTGGGCGAGCACACGCTCGCCGCGCTCGACCACACCGACATCCTGGTCCTGGTGACCAGCCTGGACGTGCCCGGCGTCCGGGGGCTGCGCAAGGAGCTGGACACGCTGCGCGACATCGGCTTGATGCTGGAATCGCGTTCGGTGGTGCTCAACTTCA
>DJWE01000003.1:77573-78283 GCA_002441465.1 Propionibacteriaceae bacterium UBA6238
CTCCGTGGACAGCACCGAGAAGGCCGGGCCGAAGGGTCTGCGCTTTCTCGACTTCGGACACAGGAAGGAGGTCCAGCCGCAATGAATCTCGCCGAACGCGTCCTGGCCGCCCAGAAGGGTGAACGAGGCATCCCCCGGGAGGCAGACACGCCCGTGCCGTCGGCAAGCCCCGCGCGCGCCTTCGACGGCGCGGCGCCCGCCAAGGACAATGCGCCGCCGCCGCCGTGGCTCCCGGTGCCCGACACCGCCACTCCCACCGTTCCGGCTCCGACCGTCACCTGGGTGGCACCATCGGTGCCGAGCGCCGCTCCCGAAGACCATCGCCTTGCGAACCGCGCCCCGGCCCAGCCGGTGGTCGTGGAAACCCACGACGCGCTGGCCCGGATCAAGGAGGACGCGGTCGAGCAGCTGTTCGAGCGCATGGGCAACCGCCTGAACGATCCGAACCTCGACGAGTCCGCCCTGCAGGGCCTGGTCCAGGCAGAACTCAACGCGATCATCGAGGGTGGCAAGCTCCCGCTGACCGCTCGCGAGCGCCAGCGCCTGATCCGCGAAGTGCACGACGACGTACTCGGGCTCGGCCCGTTGCAGCCGTTGATCGACGACAAGGCCGTCACCGAGGTGATGGTGAACGGCCCCTACAAGGTCTACATCGAGCGCGCGGGCAAGTTGACCCTGAGCCAGGTCCGATTCAAGGACGAGCCGCACCT
>DJWE01000003.1:78304-78481 GCA_002441465.1 Propionibacteriaceae bacterium UBA6238
CAACGCGATCATCCCGCCGCTGGCGGTGAGCGGCTCGACCCTGACCATCCGAAAGTTCTCCAAGGACGCCCTCACCGTGGCCGACCTGATCGAGAAACACTCGCTCAGCCCGGAGATCGCCGAACTCCTCAATGCCTGTGTCGTCGCCCGCTTGAACATCATCGTCTCCGGCGGTAC
>DJWE01000020.1 GCA_002441465.1 Propionibacteriaceae bacterium UBA6238
CCGCAGGCTGAGCGGTTCCGTGATGGTCTGAGTGTGGATCATTCGTTGGATTACTGTTCGAGTTGTGGGACGTGCACGTTGGTGTGTCCGCAGGGTGTGCAGATCGCGGAGTTGAACAGTCAGGCGCGGGCGGTGATGAAGGCTGACCACATGCCGTTGCGGGACCGGTTGATCGGGCAGACCACGCTGATGGGCACCATGATGACCCCGGTCGCGCCGATCGCAAGGGCAGCGTTGCATAACAAGCCGATCCGTACGGTCATGGAGAAGGTTGTCGGCGTCCACAGGGACGCCCCGATGCCGCCCCCACAGAGCCAGACGTTCGCGAGTTGGTGGGCGAAGCGGCCGAAGCCGGCCACGGCGGCGACGCGCGGTCCCCTGGTGTTCTTCCACGGTTGCGCGGGCGGCTACTTCGAGGTGGAGACCTCGAAGAAGAGTGTGGAGGTGCTGGAGTTCCTGGGGTACGAGGTGATCGTGCCCAAGCAGGGCTGCTGCGGCCTGGCCCAGCAGTCGAACGGGTTGTTCGAGCAGGCCTCGGCGTCGGTGTTGAAGCTGTGCGACGACCTGCGCGCTGCCGGTAAGGATTTGACGATCATCTCCTCGTCGGGTTCGTGCACGGGCATGGTCAAGCATGAGGCGCACGAGATCATGGGCGTCTCCGACGAGCGGCTGAAGGATGTCGGGACGCGGATCCGCGACATCATGGAGTTCCTGCTCGACCTGCACCAGGCCGGCGAGTTGCCGACGGACTTCGCCACGATCGAGATGACCGTCCCCTACCACGCACCGTGCCAGCTGAAGAGCCAGGGCATGGGCATGCCCGCGGTCGAGGTACTCAGCCTGATCCCGGGCCTGACCGTGGTCGAGTCCGGCGCGGTCTGTTGCGGTATCGCCGGCACCTACGGGCTGAAGAAGGAGAAGTACGACATCGCCCAAGCCGTCGGCAAACCCCTGTTCGACATGGTCAAACACACCAACCCGAACCTCGCCCTGTGCGACACCGAAACCTGCCGCTGGCAAATCGAACAATCCTCCGGCGTCAAAACCGAACACCCCATCTGGATGATCCACCACGCCTACGGCCTGTCGTAGACGCCCGGGGGCGGCCCACCCGTGCCTGGACCGAGTTGGGGACGGTTCCGAACTCGGTCCACCACCGGTCGCTTGGGCATGCCCACAACCGCGTCGCCGAGGTGACGCTCAGCGACGGCGCGCCGGACGTCCTCGCCGATGCAGGAACCAGGCGGCCAGCACCCCGCCGAGCACGCCGCCCAGATGGGCCTGCCACGACACGCCGGCCCGCAGCGGGAGGACGCCGAGCAGTAGCGAGCCGTAGGCGACCGCGACGACCAGTCCGATCGCGATGTGGGCGACGTTGCGGCTGAGGACGCCGCGCACGAGCAGATAGGCCGTCCACCCCATGACCACGCCGGACGCGCCGAGCACCACGGAGCCAGGCGGTGTGAGCAGCCAGGCCACGGCGCCCGAGCCCACCCACCCGCAGGCGGTGGCCACGGCGAACTCCCGGCGTCCGCTCGCCCACAGCACGGTGCCGAGTACGAACAGCGGCACCGAGTTCGCCGCCAGATGTGCGAGACCGGAATGCAGCAGGGGCGCGAACAGGATGCCCACGAGCCCGGACGGCGTCCACGGCCGGACGCCGAACAGGTCGAGCGAATGGTGCAGCATCAGGTCGACCAGCTCGATCACCCACAGCGCGGCCACCGCGACCGCCATCACGATGGCACCCTGCCGAACCCGCGCCCAGTCCGCTGTCTTCACGCCGTCCAGCATGGCAGGCGACCCTGTGTGGACCGAGTTCGGAACCGTCCCCAATCCGGTCCGTGGACCGAGTTCGGAACCGTCCCCGATCCGGTCCGTCAGCGGCGGTCGGCGAAGGCGCGGACGAAGACGGGCACCTCGCGGGTGGAGGACGCCTTGTCGTAGCGGTAGCCGACGCCGTCGAACGCGGTCAGCGCGGGCGCGGAGCGTACCCGGTTGAGCACCAGCCAGGCGGCGAGCTCGCCGCGGGCCCGCTTGGCGAAGAACGACACCACGCTGCGCCGTCCGCGGGCGTCGGCGTCCTCGAACCGGGGCGAGACGACCGGTGCGTCCAGCTCGTCGGGACGCACCGCGCCGAAGTACTCCCCCGAGGCCAGGTTCACCACCACGCGGGCGCCCGGGGACGCGGCCAGGTCCTCGTGCAGCACGGCGGTGATCCGCGGGCCCCACCAGTCGTAGAGGGAGCGGCCCCGATCCGTCGTGAGCCGGGAGCCCATCTCGAGCCGGTAGGGCTGGATCAGGTCCAGCGGACGCAGCACTCCGTACAGCCCGGACAGGATCCGGACGGTCTTCTGCGCCTCGGTGTGGTCACGGGTGCCGAACCGGTGCCGCGCGTCCATGCCCTGGTAGACGTCGCCGTTGAACGCCAGCACGGCCGGACGCGCGTTGCGCGAGGTGAACGGGGTGCGGAAGGACGCCCAGCGCTCCGCGTTCAGCGCGGCCAGCTCGTCGGAGATCCCGGCCAGCCTGGCGAGATCGGCGACCGACTTCGTCCGCATCACCTCGACGAGCCGCTCGGACTCGTCCAGCAGCCGCGGCTGACTCGGCGTGACCTTGGGCAGCGGCGACTCGTAGTCGAGTGACTTCGCCGGGGAGAGCAGGATCAGCACGCTCGCGAGCGTACTTCGCCCGTCCCCGAGGGTCGAGACGTTGTCGGCGCCGGTCGCTGCCCCCGTCGACTGGCTTGGCCTGGACCTCGTCCCGCCCCGCTGACCGTGCGGACCGGATCGGGGACGGTTCCGATCTCGGTCCGTTTCTCGGGGTGGACCGAGATCGGAACCGTCCCCAACTCGGTCCAGTCGGGGACCCGAACAGGCGATCAGCCGACGGCGTCCCTGCGGTAGCCGGCCGGACTGAGGCCGAGCACATGGGTGAACTCGTTGGTGAGGTGCGCCTGATCGGTGTAGCCCAACTCTGCGGCGAGGGAGGCCAGGTCGGCGTCCGGGTCGGTGCGGATCCGTTCGGCGGCTTCCTGCAGGCGGCGGCGCCGGATCAGAGCGGCGGGGANNCACATGGCGGGTCGCGAGCCGCTGCAGCGTCCGCTCGGAGGCGCCGAGCCGCTGGGCCAGCTCACCGACCCGGAGCAGGCCGGGGTCGGCCTCCGCGAGTTCGACCATCCGGTTGGCCAGCAGCGCGTCCGGGCCCGGTTCACCGATCCGGACGATCAGCCAGTCCGCAAGCACGTCGGATGCGGCTCGCCGCGTCCGGTCCGTCGGTGGGTCGCCGAAGGCGGCCGCGACCCGGGCATGCAGTTCAGGCTCGGCCAGGGCCACGTAGTCGTCCCGCAGGGACGCCGGGTCGTCGGTGAACGCGGGCACCGCAGCCGGGCGCAGCAGCGCACCGACCACCCAACCGCGTCCGGAGAGATCCCGATGGGACGTCCGCGTGGTCGGCCCGGACAGTCCGACCATGGTCGACTCCACCACCAGGTTCAGTGCGGGGAACGCGATCAGCTGCTGCCGCGACACCGATCCGTCGGAGAGATTCCAGCTGCTGATCCAGAACCAGCGCACCAGCGCCTGCGCACCGGGCGGCGGCGCGAGCCGGTGGAAGTCGGGCAGGCGTTTCGGGTACAGCGTCCCCCGCGACGACGGCAGCATGCGGTGAGCCTATGTCGGGAATCTGCAAGCCCGGCCTGCGGGTCCGTCCGTAGGGTCGCGGGCATGAGTACCGCAGCGAACGGAACCCACACCACCAACGGCCGCCCGAACGGCTTCTCCAGCATCACGCCCTTCCTCGCCGTCACCCCAGCACGCGACGCGCTGGCCTTCTACTGCGACGTGTTCGGCGCAACTGTGATCGCCACCACCGAGTTCGGTGACGTCCTGGCCCACGCCGAGCTCGACTTCGGCGATGGCCGGCTCCAGCTCGGCGAGCCGATGCCCGACTACCACCTGCTCGCACAACCCGGCGGCGAAGACTCCACCTTCTCCCTCGCCCTGTACTGCCCCGACGTGGACGCCCTGGTCGAGAAGGCGGTCGCCGCCGGCGCGACCGTCCGTGAACCTGCGTCCGATTTCGTCTCCGGCGACCGGTTCGCCAGCATCCGCGACCCGTTCGGCGTCCGGTGGTCAATCCTCACCCGCATCGAGGACCTCTCGGACGCCCAGAGCGCAGCCCGGGTGGCGGAATGGGCCGCCCAGTTCGGCGGATAGCCGGTTGCTGAACCGCGGGGACGGTTCCGATTGCGGTCCAGCGTCGGGCGGACCGCAATCGGAACCGTCCCCATGGTTCGGCGGCCGGGCGGGTCGGCGGGAATGCCGGACGCGTCCGCGCGGTTAGGCGGATGTCAGTCCAGGTGCTCGATAGAGTTGAGCACCCACCGAGCCCGTTGAGGAACGCCATGTCCGACATCCGTGAGGTCATCATCATCGGTTCCGGCCCGACCGGATACACCTCCGCCATCTATACCGCCCGCGCCGGCCTGAAGCCGCTCGTCTTTGAGGGCGCGGTCGATGCCGGCGGCGCCTTGATGAACACCACCGAGGTCGAGAACTACCCAGGCTTCACCGACGGCATCATGGGTCCCGAGCTGATGCTGGCCATGCGCGGCCAGGCCGAGCGCTTCGGCGCCGAGATCATCACCGACGACATCACCGCGGTAGACCTGACCGGCGAGGTGAAGACCGTCACCGACTCGGAGGGCAACACCTACTCGGCGCGTGCGGTGATCCTCGCGATGGGTTCGGGCTACCGCAAGCTCGGTATTCCCGACGAGGAGGTCTACAGCGGACGCGGCGTGTCCTGGTGCGCCACCTGCGACGGGTTCTTCTTCCGCGACAAGGACATCGCGGTGGTCGGCGGCGGCGACTCCGCTCTCGAAGAGGCGACCTTCTTGACCCGATTCGCCAAGTCCGTCACGATCATCCACCGCCGCGACGAGTTGCGCGGCTCGAAGATCATGATCGACCGTGCCAAGGCCGACCCGAAGATCTCCTTCGCCTGGAATTCCGTGGTCACCGGCCTGCAGGGGGACGGGGCCTTGGCCGGCGTCACGCTCACCGACACGGTCACCGGCCAGACCCGGGAGCTGCCCGTCCAGGGCTTGTTCGTGGCCATCGGTCACGACCCTCGCTCGCAGATCGTGCGCGGCCAGGTCGAGGTGGACGCTGCCGGCTACGTCGTCGTCGACTCCCCGAGCACCCGCACCGACCTGCCCGGCGTGTTCGCCGCAGGCGACCTCGTCGACCACACCTACCGGCAGGCGATCACGGCGGCCGGGACGGGCTGTTCCGCGGCACTGGACGCCGAGCGGTATCTCGCCGCACTGTCGGACCAGACCGCTAACCTCGCTGTCACCGCGAACGCATAAGGAGAGAGCCCATGGCAGGAGTTGCCGACGTCACCGACGCCACCTTCAACGACCTGGTCGTGAAGTCGTCCAAGCCAGTGGTGATCGACTACTGGGCCGACTGGTGCGCGCCCTGCAAGCAGCTGTCGCCGATCATCGAGGAACTGGCTCGCGACTACGGCGACAAGGTCACCTTCTTGAAGATGGACACGAACACCAGCACCCAGGTGCCCACTCAGCAGGGCGTCCTCGGGCTGCCCACCATCCAGGTGTTCGTGGGTGGCGAGGTGGTCAAGTCGTTCACGGGGGCCAAGCCCAAGTCCGTGCTCCTGCGGGCCTTGGAGGAATACCTCTGAGACCCGCGGCCGACTCGCAGCCTCGCGGGACGCGTTTGATCGGCTGAGGTGCTGCCGCCGGCGGTGATCTTCCGGCAGGATGTCCGAGACGGCTTTCCGGCGGCGAAAGGCAGACAGGTGGGCTCTCGGATCCTCATCCGCGCAGGACGTCCTCCCCACCGGCCAGTTCGGCTGGAAGCGGCGCACGCCTATCGCAATGTCGGCACGATCGCGACCAACTCCGGCAATCTGCTGTTCCAGGACGCGGTGTACCGGACGCTGCGCACACCCGGCACCGAGCTCGTCGTGGACTCCCTCAGTACCGAACGACGCGGGGTGGACCAGGCGCACATCGATCGGATCAACGCGGAGTTCGACCTGCTCGTGCTGCCGCTGGCGAACTCCTTCCGGGAGGACTTCCTGACTCCACTGGGACGGCTCACCGACGTCGTGGAGAAGCTGAGCATCCCAGTCGTGGTCACCGGCGTCGGTGGGCAGGTCGGCGTCGAGGGAGATCCCACCCACGCCGGCGGCGAGATCGACGCGGCCACGACCCGTTTCGTGCGGGCGATTCTGGAGCGCTCGGAGTCGATCGGCGTCCGCGGTGAGTTCACCAAGGCCTATCTGGAGCACCTCGGATTCCCCGCGGACCGCATCGACGTGATCGGCTGCCCCTCCTTGCACGTCTTCGAGCCGGGCACCCAGGTGCCCTCGCCCTCCGGCACGCTCGCACCCGACGCGCGCCTTGCCGTGAACCTGACCCCGTCCGTCCCCTGGATGCGCACCTTCCTCGAGCGGAATCTCGCCGCCTACCCGAACCTCACCTACCTGCCTCAAGACAACGACACGCTGGGGCTGCTGCTGTGGGGGGAGGAGTTCGACGCGCCCGCGGGCTTCCCGGGCTCGCTCGATCACGAGCTGTGTCGTGACGACAAGATCCGCTTCTTCACCGAGCCGATTCCCTGGCAGCGGTTCCTGGCCACTCAGGACTTCGCCTGCGGCAGCCGCTTCCATGGCAACGTTGCGGCTCTGCTCGCCGGCATCCCGGCGTTCCAGCTCGCCCACGACTCGCGCACGGTGGAGCTCGCCCGGTTCCACCAGATCCCCTACCAGGAGTACCCGATCGAAGCGCACGTCCCTGCAGAGGAACTGGACGCGTCCGCGCTGTACGAGCAGTGCGATCTGACCGCGTTCAACGCGGCCCGCGAGCCGAACCGAGATCTCTGGTTCGCCTTCCTGGATCGAAACGGGCTGCCACACGGCGACGTCCCCGATCCCGAGTACAGCGCCGAACTGGCCCGGGCCGACTATCCGGCCGCAGCCCGTCCGCTCACCGAGGCCGACCCCCGTATGCTCGCCGAACGGCTGCGCTGGCTGCATCAGGGCACCCGCGGCGACGAACTGCGCTGTGGCGGCGCCTACGCACCGGAATTCGCACCGGCGCTCGGGCACGTGCGCGACGTGCAGACCCGGTTCACCGAACTGCGCGAGCGGATGAACCTCCAGTCCACCACGATCAAGGAGCAGCGAACCCGGATCAGCGAGCTCACCCGTACCGTGGACAAGCAGAGCCGTCAGCTCGCGATGCTGATCGCGCGCACGGCTCCGCTGCACACCCGGATCGCCCGCCGGTTGCGGCGGCTCTTCGGCGCGGCTTCACCATCGGCCTGACCGACGGACGGACGCCCTGGCGTCCCTGAACCGGAAGTACTGAACGGAAAAGTACCTGTCCCCTTTTGGTTCGGGCGCCGGGTTGGGTGGTCAGCTTCGGTTCACGCGTCCCGAAATCGCCCCGCCGGCCGGATTGGGCGGCGTGACCGGACGCAGGGACTGCACCAACCGCTCCAAGGCGCTGCGGACGCCGCTACGCTCGCCCACCACGGCTCGATCCAGCTCCAGATGCCACAACCGGTCGTCGATGCTGCGGGTGAAGCCAACCTCTCGCAGGAACTCGCGCGGCGGCGCCTCGCAGCGCACCTGCTGTCGACTGCCGGTGGCGACCAGCTCGCGGACCCTGCGACTCACCAGGCCGGCTGCGGCCGCCTGGACGAGTTGGCGTCCGTACCCGGCGCCGGTACAGCCCGGACGCACCCACATCACCTTGACCACGGCCCGTCCGGAATCCTCGTCCGGCCCGAGCAGCAGCAGCCCGTCGACGCGTCCGGCCGTGGCGGTGAGCTTCACCCCGCACCACCCCCACAGGGTTGCCGCGGACGCCGCCCATGCGGCGTCCGTGCCCACGGAGCGCCCGCAGTAGGGGCAGGGCAGGCCCGGCAGCTCGGCCAGCCTCACCATGGACAGTCGCGACATGCCTCTCCCGACGTGGATCCGCCACCCGCCAGGTGGGTCGGTTTCATACTAGGCCTGAGGTGCGGCAGTCTGGTGCGGTGAGCCTGCCAGAGCCGTCCCGCCGCGATACCCGGCTGGACCCTTATGTCGACGTGTACGCCGAGCGAACCCACTCTCTGACGGTTTCGGCCGTCCGAGCTCTGTTCGCCGTCGCCAACCGTCCGGAGGTGGTCTCACTCGCCGGCGGCATGCCGAACATCGCCGATCTGCCCCGGGAGGCCCTCGGACGCGCGGTCGACCGCCTGATCTCCGAGCGCGGAACCCAGGCAATGCAGTACGGCTCGGGCCAGGGCGAGCCGTTCATGCGGGAGAAGATCGTCGAGGTGATGGCCGAGGAGCAGATCCACGCCCACGCCGACGACATCGTGGTCTCCTGCGGCTCCCAACAGGCGCTCGACCTGGTCACCCGCGTGTTCTGCGACCCCGGCGACGTCGTGCTCGCCGAGGGACCGAGCTACGTCGGTGCGCTGGGCACGTTCCGGGCCTACCAGTGCCAGGTGGTTCACGTCGCGATGGACGATGAGGGCATCGACCCGGTCGCCCTGCGCGCCGCCCTGATCTCGCAGAGGGCCGCCGGCAAGCGGGTGAAGTTCCTCTACACGATCCCGAACTTCCAGAACCCCACCGGGGTCACGCAGACCGTCGAGCGGCGCCGGGAGATCATCGCCGTCGCCAAGGAGCACGACCTGCTGATCATCGAGGACAACCCCTACGGCCTGCTCACCCTGGACGCGTCGCCGTTGCCGGCGTTGCGCTCCATGGACGCCGACAACGTGATCTACCTGGGCTCGTTCTCGAAGATCTTCGCCCCCGGCTATCGGGTGGGCTGGGCGCTCGCCCCGCACGCCGTCCGGGAGAAGCTGGTGTTGACCCAGGAAGCCGCGACGCTGTGTCCGCCCGTGTTCAGTCAGTTTGCGATCGCGACCTACCTGGACGAGTTCGACTGGCGCCAGCAGATCACGATCTATCGCGATATGTATCGTGAGCGCAGGGATGCGATGCTGCAAGGCCTCACCGAACACATGCTGCCGGGCACCACCTGGACCCACCCGGACGGCGGCTTCTTCGTCTGGGTGACCCTTCCCGAGGGCCTCGACTCACAGGCGATGCTGCCCCGTGCGGTGACCGCTCGCGTGGCCTACACCCCCGGCACCGCGTTCTACGCCGATGGGCTGGGCTCGCGGAACATGCGGCTGTCTTTCTGCTTCCCCACTCCCGAACGCATCTACGAAGGCACCCGCCGGCTCGGCGAGGTGCTCGAACAGGAGCTGGAGCTGCACCGCACCTTCGGCCTCGGCGACGAACCCACCCGACACCTCGACCTCACCACCGGCCCGGCACCCGACATCAGTTAGGCAGATCATGAACGAAACCCCTACCCACGGCCCGATCGTCGTGCTCGCCGGCGGGCTCTCGCACGAGCGGGACGTCTCGCTGCGCTCGGGCCGGCGGGTCGCCCAGGCCCTGCGTGATCAAGGCCGCGAGGTGGTCGAGTCCGACCTGGGCGCCGACCTGATCGACTTGCTGCGCGGATTGCCGAATCCGGTGGCCTTCCCGGTGCTGCACGGCGGCGTCGGTGAGGACGGCGGCCTGCAGCAAGTGCTGACCCTGCTGGACGTCCCCTACGTCGGCTCCGAGCCCGGCGCGTGCCGCCGCTCGTTCAACAAAGCCATCGGTGGACCGCTGGCTGAGCGCGCCGGGCTGGAGCGTCCCCGCATGGCCGCGCTTCCCCACGACATGTTCCGGGAACTCGGCGCGGCCGCGATCATGGGCGCGCTGGGCGAGCGGATCGGCTTCCCGCTGATCGTCAAGCCCGCGCGGGGCGGGTCGGCGTTGGGCTGCACCAAGGTCAACGGCCCGGCCGAGCTGCCCCAGGCGATGGTCTCGGCGTACGCCTACGGCGACCTGGCGGTGATCGAGGAGTTCGTCGAAGGCACCGAAGTGGCCGTGACCGTGGTCGAGTTGGACGGCGAGCAGGTGCCGCTGCCCGCCGTGGAGATCCGGCCCAACTCGGGCATCTACGACTACACGGCCCGCTACACCGCCGGAGAGACCCGCTTCATCGTCCCGGCGACCCTGAGCGAGGAGTCGGCTGGCGCTTGTGCTGCCTTGGCGGTCTCGGCGCATCGCGTGTTCGGGCTTCGCGACCTCTCTCGCGCCGACATCATCGTGCGTCCCGACGGCACGCCGGTCTTCATCGAGACGAACGTCGCCCCCGGAATGACCGAGACCTCGCTGCTTCCGCAGGCGGTCGAGGCGGCCGGCTTCGACTTCGGCCTGCTCTGCGCACAGCTCGTCGACAACGCCTGGACGCGGCACGTCGCCACCGTGTGACCCGGTCGGCCTCCTGTGTCCGCTCCCGTCCCCTCTCGGCCCGCTGAAGGCGCCTCGCTGCCGGGAGTGCGCCTCAAACAGTGGTTGGTGGCCGTGCTCGGGACGGCGGTGTGCCTGACCATGCTCGGACTGGGCCTGTGGCAGATGCGCGTGTTCGAGGACAAGGAGAACGAGAACGCCGCGCTGCGGGCCCAGCAGCCGGCCGTCCCACTGCTCGACAACGTCGGTGCCGACGGAACGGTGGGCGACATCTACGGAAAGCCGGTGACAGTGGCGGGTAGCTATCTGCCCGACCAGCAGGTGCTGGTACTAGATGCCACTGGATCGGTCCGCGTGCTCGGCGCCCTGCAGGTGAGCGACGGGCGAGTGCTGGCCGTCGTCCGCGGGACGGTGCCGTCGGTGTCGTCCCCGATTCCCACCCCGCCGACGGGCGCCGTCACCGTGACCGGGGTCTTCCTGCCGTCCGAGGCGGCCGATGAACGCGCGGTGCCTTCGGGGACGCTCGCGTCCGTCCGGCTGGGTGCGTTGGCTCAGGTCTGGCCACAGCAGCTCCTACCGGGGTACGTCACGGTGTCGGCGGGCGATTCCCGAGACCATGGCCTCGCTGCCGCGGTGGTCACGCTGCCCACGGGTACCGGCTCGCTGCAGAACATCGGCTACGCCCTGCAATGGTGGGTGTTCGCGGCGTTCGGCGCCTTCATGACGATCCGGTTCGTGCGCGCGCTGGGTCGACGGGGGTCGCTGGGTACGCTGAGCGAGGAGGAGGACGAATGAGCCAGACGCAGGCCCCGGAGGTTCCCACGATCGACCCGAAGGCGGTGCCCGGGATTCGCGGGGCGCTGATCCGCTATCGCGTGATGGCCTACCTGGTGGGCACCCTGCTGGTGGTGTTGGTTCTGGTCGGCATGCCGCTGAAGTACCTCGCCGGCGATGGCTCGGTGGTCACCTGGACCGGCATTCCGCATGGCTACCTCTACATGGTGTTGATCGCGACCGCTTACGATCTCGGCCGCCGCGTCCACTGGCCGTGGGGACGCCTGATCGTGATCGCCCTGGCCGGGACGGTGCCGTTCCTGTCGTTCTGGGCCGAGTACTCCGCTCGCAAGGACGTGCAGTCCCGCATCCGAGCCGTGGAGGATGTCGCGGACGCTTCGTGACCCGCTGGCCGCTGTCGTCGGCGTCCGGTGCGACGTACCTGTAGGAGAAGCCCTTGCCGCGTACGCGTGTGCCATCGCTTCCCGGGACGGCCATTCGCGTGCCCGTCCGACTGCCGCCCACTCGAGTCCAGTCGGGGCCGGGTGCTGTGTCGGAGGAGCCACGGGGTATCCGCTTGTGCCGGCGAGTATCCACCCAGCCGGCGTCCACGAGGCACCGCAACAGCAGGCATGGTGCTCCGGCGCCGGGCGGCATGGATGAGGGACGAGACTCCTGCGACGAGATCATCGACCTCCGGGTGATGTGACGAACGCAGTTCTTCCGCGCGACTCCTGTCGGATCGTTGCGAGGCCGTCAGCGGTCCTTGGCGAGGGAGATGGCGTTCCGGAAGGGGATGTCGATCGTGGCGAGGATGCCGGTGAGCCACCAGGTTGCGGCGCCGGCGAGGGCGATACAGGCGGTGGCGAGGGGGGTCTGGATGCGGTCGTGTAGAGCGAGGATGGCGGCGACGGCGGAGGTGGCGGTGACGCCGGCGATGAGGGCGGTCTCGAGGCCGAGGAGCAGTGCGCTCGAACGTGCGCTTGTGCCGGAGAGGCGGTAGGCGGCGAGTTCCGAGGTTCGCGAGCGGTTGACCAGGCCAGTGGCCAGACCCCCGACCAGGCCGAGGATCAGCGGCACGTATTGGCCAGGCCGGGAGAGGTAGGCCTTGACTGGATCGATCGCCGGGCTGCTCGCTGGCTGAGCGACGATCTGGCCGCCGGCTGTGTGCAGCCGAGCAGTGAGGATCGGGGTAAGCAAGCTGGCGTCGGCGCGCTGGTCGAGCACTGCGATGCAGGCGCTGGTGCTTGTGGTGCCGGGGGTGAGCGGCACGACCACGACGCTGTTGGTGTTCAATCCGGTGGGCTCGGCGTGGTTCACGCGGGCCTGCATCAGGGTGCCCTCTGTGGTGGCGAGGGTGAAGTCGGTCGCTGCGGGCGGTCGCAGGGCGGATCCGACCAGGACGACCCCGTCGCGTAGGGCGGGAAACAGGGTCTGGCTCGCCGCAAGGACGGGCACATTGGTGCCGAGTTGCAGGAAGTCTCGGGACGTGGCGAGTTGCACCAGTCCCGCGCGGGTGACTCCAGCGATCTCGGTGAGCTGATCGCAGGACGCCCTGTCGATGAGAACGGGTTCGTTGGGGTCAAGGGCGCCGAAACTGATGATGTTGCGTCCGGCGGCTTGTTCGGCGGCGAGTTGGTTCGCCAGGGCGTGGGATTCCGCGGCCGCGTAGCCGATCCCGCCGACACCGAAGATCACGGCCAAGAACAGCAGCAGCGCCGGACGAGAGCGCGCATTGAGGACGTTGCGGGCGACCTCTCTCACCAGGTGGGTGAGCCGCCAGCGGTCAGTGTCCATGATGCTCGGGGCGTAGCGAGACGGCGGTCTGAGCGGCCTCGATCAGGATCGGGTCGTGGGTGGCGACCACGAGCAGCCTGGTCGAGCGGAGAGCTTCGAGGACGTGTGCGAGCTGGTCGGTGCTGTCCGCGTCCAGGTTGGCTGTGGGCTCGTCGGCGAAGATGATCGGCTTGTCGCTAGCCAGGGCACGCGCGAAGGCGACGCGTTGGAGTTCCCCTCCGGACAGGGTCTTGGCCGCGGCGCCGGCACGATGCGCCACGCCCACCCGTTCCAGGGCGGCGGTCGCCACCGCCACCGCGTCGGTCATCGTTCGGCCCGAGCTGAGCGCGCCGAGCAGGACGTTGTCGAGCGCTGTGCGCCCGCTCAGAGCGTTCGAGCCTTGTGGTACCCAGGCGACCAGGGCCGGGGTCGGCGGAGAGGGCTGGCCTTCATCGGAGTACAGCCGGATGGTGCCCGAGGAGGGCTGAAGGTAGCCGGCCATCGCGGCCAGCAGCGTGGTCTTGCCGCTGCCCGATGGGCCGGTGAGGGCGGTGAGGGTGTGGTCCTCGAAGCGTGCGGAGAAGCCGGTCAACACGTCGACCTTTCCGTAGCGGAGGCCGACCTCCTCGATACTCAGCCGCATGTCGCCAGCGTCGCCGCGTCGAGGGCCAACGGGTCCGCCACAACCGTGCGTCCGACGAGGTCGGCCGGCACCGAGACCTGGCCAAGGATCTGGGCGACATCGGCCGACGCCAGCGATATGGCGGACGGCTGGGCTCCGGTGTCGGTGGCGGCGAACACACAGGTCGTCCCGCTGGTGGAGACATATACGGCGGTGCTCGGCACGGATCCGGTCCTGGTCGTGGCCGCCGCGGTCAGGACGGCCCCGCTGTAGGTAGTGCTGTTTCCCTCGGCTTGTGCCGCGACCGCGCCTTTGCTGGCCGCCTCAGCCAGCGCGGCGGCGACCGTCGCGCGTTCCTTCTTGCCGAGGGTCGAGCTGCTGACCGGCACTGTGACGTCGCCCAGTTGCAGGACCAGAGGCTCGTCGGGTGGACGCGGGCTTTCGCCAGCGGTACCGCCCGCAACGGCGAACCGGATCGAGGTGGGCGCTCCGTGTCCGCTGAACAGCGTGTCGCCCACGGCAACCCTGGCGTCGACCCGGATCGCGAGACTGCCGACCGCTTTCACATCCTTGGGCACATAGGCCAACCATGCGTGCTGAAAGATCCCGTCGACGTGCAGCCCGCTCTTGCGCTGGAACGCGCTGACCGCGTTGCCCATGGCGGCTCCGAACCGGTCGCCGGAAAGCTTCGGGTCCAGAACCCGTTGGCTGGCCAAGAAGCTGGCGGCCGTCGTCACGTCCGGTCCGCGGTCGCCTTTGGCCAGGTTGCGGAACAACGGCACACCGCCCCGCCACGCGTGTACAGGGACGGTGTCGATCGCGGCGATCACGGCCCCGTTGGCGATCGAGTCGCCCTCGTGGACGTCGAGGTGAGTCACCACCCCGGCCGCGTTCGACGTCACCGGCACAGGCTCTGGCAGGGTCACTGTGATGTCCACGGCTTGGCGGTAGGACGTCTCGGTCTCGCCGACAACCGTGGTCTTGGGTGCAGCGACCGACAGCTCGGCCTGCTGGGCATCGCGCGCGCCGGGCACGAGTAACGCGATTCCGGCGACCGGCAACACCCAGACCAGCACCAGTGGAAGCCAGAACAACCACTGACGGCTCGGCCGATGCTTACCGCCCTCGATTCTCACCAATCACCCCGCCGCGCACTTGACAGGGTCCAGGCCCGCATCCACGACCTGCTGGTAGCGGTCGGCGGCGTGCTCCGCGGGCTCGATGCCCTTGGCGCGCAAGCACTTCGCGTAGCCCTCGGACTGGGTCGAGGTGTCTTCGCGAGAGAGCTGCCACATGCTGTTGATGTACCAGAACTGCTGGTCCATGCACTGATCATCGACTCCAGCGTCGACCGCCGCAGCCGGCACCGCGTACCGGAAGACCTGGTTCTCCTGACCCTGTTCGACGATGTGGTAGCCGCTCGCGGCCATGCAGGCGACATAGCGCCGATAGCCTGAGGTGTACTCGTCGTAGGTCACCACATTGTCGGCGAGAGCATCTTTCTGCTCCCGCGACAACGGCGTCCCCGACAACGGACCCACGCCACTGGCTATGCCGGGATCAACCCGAGCGGACGGAGCATCACTCGGGCCGGAACACCCCGCCAAAACGGCGAGGAACAGCCCCACCACAGCCATGGTGCGCCAGGCTGCGGTGAACACCTCCTCCGCCGAGTCCTCGGCATCCTGCCCGTCGCCAGTTCTCGCGTACGCTGCGCTCCGCACTGCTGGGTACAGTGCGGCGAAGAACGTCGCGAAGAGCTTCTCCTGCCTTTCTTCGGATGGGACAGCAGGTTCTTCGGGCTGAGGGTGGGCCACGGATCTGACTGTAGCCCGCCTCGTGGCCCGCCAAACGTGTTCATCGATATTGACGGACCGAATAGCGCTTACCCACCGCCCCTGCAGGTGGCCACCGGCCCTCCGGGGTGGGCTCGGACGCCGAAGAGGGCTAGGCCTCGCCTCGGGCCCAGCAGGAGGGACGCGGGGGCCCGTCCTCCGATCAGGCGACGGCCTCGATCGCCAGCTCCAGGTGGTCCACGCTGAACACCAAGCCCGGATAGCGCTGGCCGGCGTCCACGGTGACGAAGCCGAGCCGGTGGTACCAGCTGGACAGGCGGGTGTTCTCGCCGATGATCCCGATTCGCAGGGTGAGAGCCCCTCCGTCCCGAGCCCGGCTGACCCCCTCCGCCACCAAGGCCTCGCCGTAACCGCGGTGCCGGGCTTCTGGCCGGACGGCGAGGTGACGCAGCGTCCAGGTCCCGGGTTCGCTCCGGGACGGGCTCACGAAAGCGCAACCGAGGATGCGTCCGTCCACCTCTACGGCGAACAGCTGCGCGGGCCGCGCCACCACGCGGGCTACCTCTCCGGGTGCCCAGAACGCCGGGTTCGTCGGGGTGTTTGCGGCCGTCAGGCCAAATTCCGGCGCCTCGGTGCCGAAACCTGCGTGAAGAACCTCGAGACACTCGTCGTAGCGCTCAGGAGGCACGTCGATGATGGTTGTCATAATTTGTCGATAAAGAGCTATGTCTCTAGGTCAATAGATCGGCAATGCGATCGAGGTCGTCCGCGCCAGCGAACTCGATCACGATCCGGCCCTTGCTGCGTCCCTCGCTGACCAGGACGCGAGTGTCCAGGCGTTCGGCGAGCTGTCGCTGCACCTGCTGCGCGGTTGACGACAGCTCCACCGAACGCTTTGTGCGTGGCGCCCGCTTGGACCCGAGCTCGCCGACCGCGACGATCTCCTCGGTTGCGCGCACGGACAGGCCTTCCGACACGATCCGGGCGGCGAGGTGTTCCATGGCATCCGGGTCGGGCAGCATCAGGATGGCACGAGCATGTCCCGCGCTGAGCACACCCGCGGCCACCCGGCGCTGAACGGGGGCCGGAAGTTGGAGCAGGCGAATCGTGTTCGAGATCTGCGGACGGGAGCGCTTGATCCGAACCGACAGTTCTTCCTGCGTGCAGGCGAAGTCGCTCAACATCTGCTGGTAGGCCGCGGCCTCTTCCAGTGGATTCAGTTGAGCGCGGTGCAGGTTCTCCAGCAGGGCGTCGCGCAACAGGTCGGCGTCCTCGGTCCGGCGAATGATCGCCGGAATCGTGGCCATGCCGGCCTGCTGGGTAGCGCGCAGTCGCCGCTCCCCCATCACGAGTTCGTATCCGTCTCCGTCGAGCGGACGCACCACGATCGGCTGCAACAACCCCACCTCGGCGATGGACGCCACAAGCTCGGCCAAGGCGTCCTCGTCGAACACGCTCCGTGGCTGGCGCGGGTTCGGACGAATGGCGGCCACGGGCAGTTCGGCGAAACGTGCGCCGTGCGGTGCGTCCTCCGCCACCTCACCGTGCTGCGGCCCGAGTTCCGGATCGGTCCGCTGAAGAAGATCACCCAGTCCTCGTCCGAGGCCGGTGTGCCTTGGGGTGTTCATGCCGACTCCTCTTCGTCGTTCATCACAGCTCCCCGCTGGGCGATCTCCGACGCGGCGTCCAGGTAGGCCTGGGCTCCCGCGGACGCCGAGTGGTAGGTGATCACCGATTGGCCGTAGCTGGGCGCCTCGGAGACGCGCACCGAGCGTGGGATCGTCGCCTGCAGGGTTTCGGCGGGGAAGTGTTCACGGACCTCCGCGGCAACCTGCGCAGCCAGGCGAGTGCGTCCGTCGTACATGGTGAGGAGGACGGTGGAGAGCACCAGGTGGTCGTTCATCGACCCCTTGACCAGATTGATCGTGCGCAGAAGCTGCGAGACGCCCTCCAAGGCGTAGTACTCACACTGAATCGGGATCAGGATCTCCTCGGCCGCCACCAAGGCGTTCAGGGTGAGTAGCCCCAACGATGGCGGACAGTCGATGAAGACGTAGTCGGGGGAGTACTTGGCGTTGAAGACCCGCAAGGCGTGCAGGAGTCGACTCTCGCGCGCTGGGGTAGTGACCAGGCCGATCTCGGCGCCAGCCAGGTCGATCGTGGCCGGCAACACCCACAAGCCGTCTGACTCCGGGGACGGCTTGATAAGGCTTTCGATGGGCGAGTTGGCGGTGAGCACCTCATACGTCCCCTGCACTCCCTCGCGGTGGTCCACACCGAGCGCAGTCGACGCGTTACCTTGCGGATCGAGGTCGATCACCAGGACGGTGAGCCCACCGAGAGCGAGAGCGGTCGCGAGATTGACCGCCGTGGTGGTCTTGCCGACACCGCCCTTCTGGTTGGCGATGACAAGGGTCCGTGTATGCGCAGGTTTGGGGAGCGATGTTTCACGTGAAACAGAGAAGCCGATCAGGTCGTCAGGCTCGTCCTGATCCGGACGTCCAAACTCCGGCTCATCGAAGACGACCCGCCGGGGTGGCGGTGGGGGAGTGATCGTCATGGTTCTCCTGCTCCAACAGACGTTCCACGTGAAACATCAGGATAGGGGCTCCGAGCGACAGCTCAGGCCCGTCCGACCTCGACCACCCAGGTCGTATCGTCCTCGCCCGGGACGGACAGCTCGTGCAGGGCACCCGTCAGTCCGCGCGCCCGCAGCTCTACCGAGGCCTCCGCCAGCTCCTCCGCCGCGGACGATCCCTTCAACGCCAGTAGCCGTCCACCGCGGGCCACTCGCGGCATGCACCACTCGATCAGCTTCGGCAGCGGCGCTACCGCCCGACAGGTGACCACCTCGTAGGTCTCCGAATGATCCTCGGCCCGAGCACGCACCACCTGGACGCGACCACCCAACCCCAACTCGCTGACAGCCAGTTCCAGGAAGCTCGTCCGCCGCAGCAACGAATCCAGCAAAGTGAGCCGAAGATCCGGACGCAAGATGGCGAGCGGGATGCCCGGAAGGCCGGCGCCACTGCCTACATCCAGCACCGACGCCCCCGGCGGAAACAGTGCCGCACCGGCCACCGAGTTCAGGATGTGCCGCTCCCACAACCGATCGCCCTCGCGCGGACCGATCAGTCCCCACTCAATCCCCCGATTTGCCAATATATCGACATATCGGTTTATCACCTCACGCTCGGGGCCGAATACACCGGCCCCCGCCTCCGCGCTCACGCCTTCGGCAACACCACGACGCGCCGGCGCGGTTCCTCACCTTCGGACTCGCTGACCAGGCCCGCCTCCGCGACCGCGTCGTGCACGATCTTCCGCTCGAACGGATTCATCGGAGCCAGCCGAACCGGCTCACCCGTCTCGGCCACCTCAGCCACCGCCTCCTTGGCCAGCTCCTGCAGCACCTTCCGGCGCTTGTCGCGGTGCCCGGCGATATCCAGCATCAGCCGACTCCGGTGTCCGGTCTCGGTCATCACCGCGAGCCGAGCCAGCTCCTGCAATGCCTCCAGCACCTCGCCGTCCTTGCCCACCAGCAGGTCCGTCGAGGTCAGGATCGACACGTGCGCACGTCCGCCCTCGGTGTAGGTGTCGATGTCGCCGTCGAGATCGGCGATGTCGAGCAGCTCTTCCAGGTAGTCCGCCGCAATCTCGCCCTCGTTCTCCAAGGCCGACTCCTTCTTCGATCGGGGCAGTTCCTCCGCGCCCTCGACCATGTCGGCGGTCTCCGTCTCGACCACCTCGGCAGAGTCCGTCTCAACGGCTTCCGCGGCCTCGACCGTCGCCGCCTCATCGGACTCCACCACGTCGTTGTCCTGTTCTGTCACGTTCTACTCCTCGTTGCTACTGCTTGCGGGCGGCGCGGCTGTTCTTGCGCGGCTGCTGGCGCTGAATCACCTGCCGTTGGACCGACGGTTCCGCGCTGCTCTCCGGCGCGCTCGACGCAGTCCCTGTGGCCTTCGCCGGCGTCGCACCGCCGTCACTGCCTTGCCGGGCGACCTTCGTGGGATCGTAGGCCGTCGACGTCGACGGCTTGCGGGCGCCCCTGCGCCGTGCGGCGATCTCGACAGGATCCTTGCCCTTGGCGCGCATCCGCTCCTCCCAATCCACGTAAGCGGGAGTGCCGGGAGCCGGGTTGTTGTGGATCAGGATGTACTGCTGACCCATCGTCCACAGGTTCGTGGTGAGCCAGTAGACCAACACGCCGATCGGGATGTTCACGCCCATGAACAGGTACATGAACGGGAAGAGGTAGAGCATCATCTTCTGCTGCTGCGCCATCGCGCCCGTGAGCGCCTCCGGGGGCATGTTCTTGCGCATCAACTGAAGCTGGGTGATGAACAGAACCACCGTCATCAGCACCACCAGCGTCGCGGTCACCCACTGGGTCGCGCCGAAACCGCCCTCGATCGGCCAGAAGGTGGACGACAGCTGCGCACCGAAGATGGTCGCGTTGTGCAGCGAGGCCGCCAGCGCCGGATCCTGCTGGAAGAAGTAGCCCAGGGCCTCGTCCGGCGTTCGCGACACGCTGTTCAACACGTAGAACAAGGCCAGGAAGATCGGCATCTGAAGCAGCAGCGGCAGGCAGGACGCCATCGGGTTGACGCCCTCGTCCTTGTACAGCTTCATCGTCTCCTGACCGAGACGCTCCCGGTCATGGCCGTACTTGTCGTTCAGCTCCTTCACCTTGGGCTGAATCAGCTGCATGTTCCGCGCCGAGTTGATCTGGCGCACGAACAGCGGAATCAACGCGGTCCGGATCACCACGGTCAGCAGCACGATCGACAGTGCCCAGGTGCCACCCCAGTCGGGATCCATCCCGAGCGCGGTGAGCAGCCAGTGGAAACCGACCAGGATGCCGGACACCGCCCAGTACAGCGGCGTCATCATCGCGCCGAGCATGCCCATGAAGTCGTCCCACAGGTTCAGTGGGAGCAATAGCAGGATGAACGGGTTCATTTCACCTCGTGGGCATGCGCACACGCCCGGTCCGGGGCCGAATCGGCCGAATGGGCTTTGGTTGCCTGCTCGACAGCCCAGGCATCGGCGGCCGGCGTGCCCGGCACGGGATCGTAGCCACCCGCTGCCCACGGATGGCAGCTGGCCAGCCGGCGGGTGGCGAGCCAGGATCCCTTCACGGCGCCGTGCACAGTCACCGCCTCCAGCGCGTAGGCCGAGCAGGACGGGTAGTACTTGCACACATTGCCGTACAGCGGACTGATTACCGCGCGGTAGACCTTCAACAGGCCGATCAGGACGTACTTCATGCGGCCAGCCGATCCAGGCAGATCGCCAGAGCCGAGTGGAAGTCGCCGGCCAGATCTCCCCTGGTGGCCGCGGGCAGCGCCCGAACCACCAGGTCCACACTGAATGGCGTGGACGGCAGCGATGCGGCGGCCAGGTGCCGAAGCCGACGCTTCACCCGATTGCGATGCACCGCGTTGCCCACAGCCCTGGAGACGATGAAGCCCGCCCGCGAGTCCGCGAGCGGGGTTCGGCGCGCATGGAGCACCAAGCTGGTGCGTCCACAGCGGACGCCCTGGCGCAGCGTGTCGCGAAAATCGCCGGCGTGACGGATCCGCGACTCGGCAGGCAACACCGAAAGGCCGGCTCAGCCGGCCAGACGAACGCGGCCCCGACGACGACGGGCCGAGATGATGGCGCGCCCGGCGCGCGTGCGCATCCGCAGACGGAAGCCATGGGTGCGGCTGCGACGCCGGTTGCTCGGCTGGAAAGTGCGCTTGCTCACGCGAGTGCTCCCAAGTTCGATGTAATTCAGAATCAGATGCGCCCACCCGGACGCACGGATGTCGCGACAGCGACTGCCCAACTCTACGCGGCGCCAGGGAGGTCGGGCAAACCAGACACCTCGCGGACGAACCGTCGAGCCGACACGCCGTGCTGACAACATCTTCTTTCAAACTGTTTGCGCCCATACCCAGACCTTCGCTAGGTTGCTCTACGGCCACAGGGGGCCGTCACCCCCGTCTTCGTGCACCCTCATGCACATCTGTGGACAATCGTGTGGAAACCTGGCTGGGGCAGGTAGTGAAGGAGCCGAAGCGGGACCCATGTCGCAACCTCCCAGTCACAATGAACCCGTGGCCTCCGGCGATCTCGAGGCCGCGTGGTCCCACGTCTGGAGCCGATCCGACGCCGTCACCCGCGGCTGGTTGCAGGGCATGCGTCCAGTCACCGTCCACGACTCCCTGGTGATCCTCGCCGTTCCCAACGAGTTCACCCGCGACCGCGTGGAGAGCCGGCTGCGACCGCTCATCGAGCAACAACTCTCCGAGTTCTACTCCCGTCCGATTCGACTGGCGATCGACGTCGATCCCTCGATCGGCACCGAAGAACCCACCTTGCTCGACCAGGCCCCGACCGAGCCCGAGCCGCCCACCCCTAACCGCGCCGCCACCAACGGACGCAACGGCGACCGGCTCAACCCCAAGTACTCCTTCGAGACCTTCGTGATCGGCAACTCCAACCGCTTCGCGCACGCGGCGGCCGTCGCGGTCGCCGAAGCCCCGGGCAAGGCCTACAACCCGCTGATGATCTACGGCGACTCCGGGCTGGGCAAGACCCACTTGCTGCATGCGGTCGGGCACTACATCCGGAACTACTACGACCGGGTGAAGGTGAAGTACGTCTCCACCGAAGAACTCACCAACGATTTCATCAACGCGGTCTCCGACAACCGGACGGCGGACTTCCGCCGCCAGTACCGCGACGTCGACGTCCTGCTGATCGACGACATCCAGTTCCTCGAGGGCAAGATCCAGACCCAGGAGGAGTTCTTCCACACGTTCAACACCCTGCACACCGCGCAGAAGCAGATCGTGCTGACCTCGGACCGTCCACCGAAGGCTCTCGAAGCGCTCGAGCCACGACTGCGCAGCCGCTTCGAATGGGGACTGATGACCGACATCCAGCCTCCCGACCTCGAAACGCGGATCGCCATCCTGCGCAAGAAGGCCGCCGCCGAGCGACTCACGGCCGGTCCCGACGTGCTGGAGTTCATCGCCGCCAAGATTCAGACCAACATCCGCGAGCTCGAGGGCGCCCTGATCCGGGTCACGGCCTTCGCCAGCCTCAACCGCCAAGAGGTCGATCTCTCGCTCGCCGAAATCGTGCTGCGCGACCTCATCCCCGAGGGAGCCGAGACCCAGATCTCCTCCACCGCGATCATGACCAACGTGGCCGACTACTTCGGGATCACCGTGGACGAGCTCTGCGGCCAGAGCCGCACCCACGTCCTGGTCACCGCCCGCCAGATCGCGATGTACCTGTGCCGCGAGCTCACCGACCTGTCCTTGCCCAAGATCGGCCAGCTGTTCGGCGGCCGCGACCACACCACCGTGATGCACGCCGACCGCAAGATCCGTCAGCTGCTCAGAGAGCGCCGCAGCGTGTTCAACCAGATCACCGAGCTGACCAACCGGATCAAGCAGTCACCGCTGCGCTGAGCACCCCTGCGCCGGGCTCGAAGCCGGGCTCCTGCACACCGTCCGACCCCCGCGTCCACGCTGTCCCCCATGCGGGTGACAATTGTGCACCGCTGTGGAAAAGTCGGGGGATAACCCTGTGTGACTGTGGACAGCGGAGAGCGCCCATCCCGTCATCCGCAAATCCTCCCCGTGTGATTTCGACTTGTCCACAGCTGCCGTCCACAGCCGACACGCCGTCTGAACAGCCCGTTCACCCGTTGTCCACGCAATCCACACCCGCTGTTACGACGACGAATTGAGAGATATCCCTCGAACTTCAAAGTCACGGCATGCACAGTGTGGGGAAACCTCGCTTGACCAACTGATCGCGGTCGGCGCCGATATGATCAACCGACCACGCGTGTTGAGTCCTAGGGAGCAATGGTGAAGATCCGTCTCGATCGCGACGTCCTGGCTGAGGCAGTGCAGTGGGCGGCGCGCAGCCTGCCCACCCGTCCGAGCGTCCCGATTCTGGCCGGCCTACTGGTGAAGGCAGCGGACGGTCAGGTCGTCATGAGCAGCTTCGACTACGAGACCTCGGCGCAGATCACGGTCAAGGCCGAGGTGAGCGACGACGGAGTCGCCCTCGTGTCCGGTCGGTTGCTCGCTGACATCGCGCGGTCACTGCCGAACAAGCCGGTCGACATCACCTCCGACGAGACCCGGATGGAACTCGTCTGCGGAACGGCGCGGTTCACCCTGCAGACGCTCCCCGTCGGCGACTACCCGGCCTTGCCCGAGATGCCCGAGGCGACTGGTGTGATTCCCAGCGAGGAGTTCGCGAAGGCGGTCGGCCAGGTCGTGGTCGCGGCGGGACGCGACGAGCTGCTTCCGGTCTTCACCGGCGTCCGGATGGAGATCGAGGGCGACACCCTCTCCCTGCTGGCGACCGACCGTTACCGGATGGCGCTGAAGGAGCTCGACTGGAATCCCCGCTCGACCGGCGGCGAGGGCGCGGCCCTGGTGCCGGCGCGGGTCCTTGCCGAGACCGCGAAGAGCATGACCGCGGGGGAGACGGTCACGCTGAGCCTGTCCGCAACCGCGACCGGTGACGGCCTGATCGGCTTCGAGGGCACCGGCGCGGCCGGCGTCCGCCAGATCACCACTCGGCTCCTGGACGGGGAGTTCCCCAAGGTGCGGCACCTGATGAACGTCCAGGCAGCGGTCGCAGTCCGGGCGAACACGGCCGAGGTGATCGCCGCGGTGAAGCGCGTGGGACTCGTGGCCGAGCGGAACACGTCGCTGCGGATGCTGATCGGCGACGGTTCGATCACGCTTGAGGCAGCGACCGGCGACCAGGCCCAGGCGGTCGAGGCGCTCGAAGCCGTGGTGGCGGACACCACGGGTGGCGGGCTGTCGATGACCGCGGCCGGGTTCAACCCGCACTACCTCTCCGATGCGCTTGCTGCTCTGGACAGCCCTTACGTGCAGTTCTCGTTCACCCAGCCCGGCAAGCCCTGCCTGCTCACCGGCCTGAACGAGATCGACGGCGAACCGCTGGTCGACTACAAGCACGTGATCATGCTGATGCGCCTGCCTGCGTGACGGGCTACCGGTCCCCGAGGAGCGTTGGCGCGGAACGAGCGGACGCGTCCCGAAGGGCCCTCGACAGCGAACAGGGAGTCGTGAGGTGTTCGTCACTCACCTGAGCCTGGCCGACTTCCGCTCCTACCCCGGTGCCGAAGTGCCACTGGGTGCGGGCGTCACCGTGTTCACCGGCGCGAACGGGCAAGGCAAGACGAACCTCGTCGAAGCGGTCGAGTTCCTGGCCACACTGGGCTCCCACCGGGTCGCCACGGAGGCGCCGCTGGTGCGGGCGGGCGCGGAGCGGGCGATCGTACGGGCCCGCGTGCAGGCGTCCCTGGAGGACTCGCGCACCCTGCTGCTGGAGCTCGAGGTGATTCCGGGCCGGGCGAACAAGGCATCGTTGAACCGGTCGCCGCTGCGCCGCCCGCGGGATCTTCTCGGTGCGTTGCGGGTGGTCATGTTCTCCCCGGAGGACCTGGCCATCGTGAAGGGCGACCCCGGTGAACGGCGACGGTTCATCGACGAACTGGTCGTCGCTCGGTGGCCGCGGATGGCCGGCGTCCGGGCCGACTACGACCGGGTCGTGAAGCAACGCTCCACGCTGCTGAAGTCGCTGTCGGGCCGCGGGCCGCGTGCGATGAGCGCCGACGTCGCCGCCACCTTGGACGTGTGGGACGGCCAGCTCGCCGGATTCGGTGCCGAGATCGTGGCGGCGCGACTGGCGACCCTCACCGAGCTCCGTCCGCACCTGCTCGCCGCCTACGCCGACATCGCCCCGACCAACAACGTGGCCGGCATCGAGTACAAGTCGTCCTCGCTCCATTCGGCGGTCCCTGACGAGCCGGGCAGCGACGAACCGGGCAGCGACGAACCGGCGTCACGAAGGGTGGAGAGCCTCACCACCGCCGAACTGGTCGACGCCCTCACCGAGCGGATGCGTGAACGTCGCGGCGAGGAGATCGCTCGAGGCCTGTGTCTGGTTGGGCCGCACCGCGACGATCTCAGCCTGACTCTTGGAGACCTGCCCACGAAGGGATACGCCTCCCACGGGGAGTCGTGGTCGACCGCCCTCGCGTTGCGCCTGGCGTCCTTCGGGCTGCTGCGCGCCGACGGCGTCGAACCGGTGCTGGTGCTGGACGATGTGTTCGCCGAACTGGACGAATCGCGCCGCGACCGCCTGGCCGAACTGGTCGCCGATGCCGAGCAGGTGCTGATCACCGCCGCGGTCGCCGCCGACGTCCCCGCGCGTCTGGCGGGTCGTCGTTTCGCGGTGCAGGCTGGACAGGTGCTGCCCACAGAATCGGTCCCCGAGCAGGCCGGTACCGAACCCCCGGAGGGGCAACCGTCCCGACAGGACGCCGAGGGAGCCGGCGATGACTGACCAGCCTCGCGACCATGACCCGCAAGGCATGGACGTCGCTCGTCGGATCGCCAGGGCCGCGCGCGGGGCTGCGCCGAAGTCGGCGCCGAAGAAGCGTCCGTCCAGCCCAAGGACCGACGAGCCCACGTTGCTCGGTGACCTGCTCAAGGAGGTCATCGAGGAAGAGGGCTGGACGCGGGAAGTCAACATCCACCAACTGCTCGCCCGCTGGCCCGCGCTGGTGGGACCGGTGAACGCCGCGCACTCCCAACCAGTCGGCTATTCCGACACCGTGCTCACCGTCCGCGCGGAGTCGTCCACCTGGGCGTCCTCGCTGCGCACGATCGCTCCTCAGCTCGTCGCGGTTCTGAACGAACAGCTCGGCCAGGGCACGGTGACCAGGGTGACGGTGATCGGTCCCGAGGCACCCAGCTGGAAGAAGGGACACCGCTCAGTGCCAGGACGCGGCCCGCGCGATACCTACGGCTGAGCGCCCGGCGGCGCTTCGGACCACCTGGGGACGGTTCCTATCTCGGTCCACGGTGGAGATGGACCGAGATAGGAACCGTCCCCAGCTTGGGCGTCCGCTGACGGCGGATCTGCTCAGAGCAGCGTGGCGTTCCCGGGACGGCCGGACGCACGCAGGCTGGGCCTATGACTGACGACGAGACCCGGGTGCTGAACCTGGACCACCGCCTGGCCGAGGCCCTGTTCGACCAACGCACGATCCTGCTCGGCGAGCCGCTGGAGGACTACAACACCAACCGCCTGTGCAACGCGCTGCTGGTCCTGGCCGCAGCCGACCCGAAGGCGGACATCCGCTTCCTGATCAACTCCCCGGGCGGATCGGTGCCCGGCATGCTGGCGATCCGCGACTGCATGCGCACGATTCCCAACGACGTAGCCACGATCAACCTGGGCATGGCCTATAGCGCAGGGCAGTTCCTGTTGTCGTCCGGGACGCCGGGCAAGCGCTACTCGATGCCGCACGCGCGGGTGCTGCTGCACCAGGGCTCGGGCGGTATCGGTGGCAGTGCGATGGACGTCGCGATTCAGGCCGCTGACTTGCGCAACACCAGGGACGTGGTGCTGAACTGCATCGCCGAAGACACCGGCCAGCCGGTCGACAAGATCGAGGCCGACTCCCGACGCGATCGATGGTTCACCGCGGCCGAAGCGCTCGAGTACGGCTTCATCGACCAGATCATCACCACCACCGACGAGGTGCTGGCGACCCGCGTCCGCCCGATCGGATTGGGGCAGCCGTCATGAGCAGCTACACGATCCCCTACGTCACCACCCGCACCAACGCCGGCGAGCGCACCGTCGACGTGTACAGCCGGTTGTTCGCCGACCGGATCATCTACCTGGGCACCGGGATCGACGACGGTGTGGCGAATGCGGTGATCGCCCAGCTGCTGCACTTGGCCAACGACAATCCGGACGTGCCGATCTCGCTGTATCTGAACTCCCCGGGTGGTTCGA
Source organism: Propionibacteriaceae bacterium UBA6238 (assembly GCA_002441465.1). Classification (GTDB taxonomy): domain Bacteria; phylum Actinomycetota; class Actinomycetes; order Propionibacteriales; family Propionibacteriaceae; genus Propionicimonas. The sequence continues at coordinate 27,184 of DJWE01000020.1, forward strand.
TCCCGGCGACCCTGGCGATCTACGACGCGATGCAGTTCGTCCGTCCGGCGGTCGAGACCACTTGCGTGGGTCAGGTGGTGGCGTCCGCGGTCGTCCTGCTGGCCGGGGGAGCGTCCGGCGCGCGTCAGATCCTGCCGCACGGACGGGTTGTCGTGCACGCCCCGGCCGCAGAAGGGGGACGCGGCGCGGTGCCCGATCTGATCGTGGAGGCCGAGGAGGTGGCCCGGATCCGCTCACTGCAGGAGGAGCTGCTCGGCCGCCACACCGGACGGACGCCGGCCCAGGTGCGTGCCGACACCGAGCGCGAGCTGATCCTGACCGCCGAGCAGGCCGTCGAGTACGGCGTGGTCGACCGGGTGCTGTTTCCGTCCGAGTGATCGGGTCAGGCGGCGAGGCAGACCGGCGAGTTGAACCCGGGGACGCGGCGCTGCTGGAGTGCGGGCCGCGAGGTGACGTCGGAAACCCTCAGCCGGCGTGCGGCCCGCAAGGTGATGTCCGAGACGCTCAGCCGGAGTGCTCCGGCCACGGCCGCCAGCACCTCCGAGGATGGCTCCTTGCGTCCGCGTTCGATCTCGGAGAGGTACTGGGCCGACACTCCGGCTCGGCCGGCGACGTCCACCAGGCGCTCGTTGCGGTCCAGACGCTCCTCCCGCAACTGCTCGCCGACGGCTTCGCGCCACAACAGTTCCGGACCAACCTGGGGACGGTTCCTAACTCGGTCCAGCCGCCTGGCGTGGACCGAGTTAGGAACCGTCCCCAGGTCGGTCGGTGCGGCGTCATCGCGCCGGAACGAAAGCACTTCTCCCACGCGGCAACGCTAACCGCGCCGCCGCGCGTCCACTACCGCCGGGAGTGACGCTCTCAGCGAACGCCGCAGGGCGAAACGGTCTCCTAGACTCACGTAGGTGGAATCAGGAAGCGGGGACGGGCCCCCCACGCACGTCGTGGTGATGGGAGTGGCGGGCACAGGCAAGTCCACCGTCGCCACGGTCCTCGCTGAGCGACTCGGCTGGACTTTCGCCGAGGGCGACGACTTCCATTCCGAAGCCAACGTCACGAAGATGAGCGCCGGCGTCCCGCTGACCGACGCGGACCGGTGGCCCTGGCTGGACGCGATCGTGGCCTGGACCGCCGAACAGGACCAGGCCGGACGGGACACCGTCGTCACCTGCTCGGCGCTGCGGAGGATCTATCGCGACCGGCTTCGCACCGCGCCAGGGATGACGGTCTTCGTCCATCTCACCGGCGATCCCGAACTGTTGTCGCAGCGGATGCAGGCTCGCCAGCGCCACTTCATGCCAGCGTCGCTGTTGTCGTCCCAGCTGGCCACCCTCGAGCCGCTGCAACCCGACGAACCGGGCATGGTCGTCGACGTCGGTGCTGCCGTCGAGGATGTGGTCGCGCGGGCGATCCAAGCACTCGAACCGAATCCCCACTGAGGAGCACACCATGAGCAATCCGGACACCGCTGCCACCGCCGATATCGGGGTGGTCGGCCTCGCCGTGATGGGCAGCAACCTGGCCCGCAACTTCGCCCACCACGGGCACACGGTCGCCCTGTACAACCGCACGGCCTCCCGGACACACGACCTGGTCGCCCAGCACGGCGGTGAGGGAAGCTTCGTCCCGTCCGACGACCTCGCCGGGTTCGTCGCCAGCCTGAAGCGGCCGCGGCGGATGATCCTGATGGTGAAAGCAGGGGACGCCACGGACGCCACGATCGACTCCCTCGTGCCGTACCTCGAGCCGGGCGACATCATCGTGGACGGCGGCAACTCCCACTTCCCCGACACGATCCGCCGTGAAGCCGCGTTGAAGGCCAAGGGCCTGCTGTTCGTCGGTGCCGGGATCTCCGGCGGCGAGGAGGGTGCGCTGAACGGTCCGGCGATCATGCCGGGCGGGCCGGCGGAGTCGTACGCGAGCCTCGGCCCGCTGCTGGAGTCGATCTCCGCGCACGTGGACGGCGTCCCGTGCTGCACGCACGTCGGCCCGGACGGCGCCGGCCACTTCGTGAAGATGGTGCACAACGGCATCGAGTACGCCGACATGCAGTTGATCGGCGAGGCCTACACCCTGCTCCGGCAGGGGTTGGGGGCGTCCCCGGCGGAGCTCGGCGACATCTTCGCCGAGTGGAACACCGGTGACCTGGAGTCGTTCCTGATCGAGATCACCGCCGAGGTGCTGCGCCACATCGACGCCGAGACCGGCGCGCCGTTCATCGACGTCGTGGTCGACCAGGCCGGCCAGAAGGGCACCGGACGCTGGACGGTGCAGAGCGCGCTCGACCTCGGCGTCCCGGTGACCGGGATCGCGGAGGCGACCTTCGCCAGGGCACTGTCCAGCTCGTTGCCACAGCGGGAGGCCGCCCGCACGACGCTGCCCGCGCACGCCGAGCCGCTCGCGGTGGACGACCGGGCGCAGTTCATCGAGGACGTGCGGCGCGCGCTGTACGCGTCCAAGGTGGTCGCGTATTCGCAGGGCTTCGACCAGATCGCGGCAGCCAGCGCCGAGTACGGCTGGAATGTCGACCGCGGCGCGATGGCCCGGATCTGGCGGGGCGGGTGCATCATCCGGGCCCGGTTCCTGAACCGGATCACCGAAGCCTACGAGCGAGAGCCGGGTCTGGCGTTGCTGATCGCCGACCCGTACTTCGCGAAGGCGGTCTCCGACGGCTTGGCCGCGTGGCGGCGCGTGGTCGCCCAGGCTGCACTCGGCGGCGTGCCGGTGCCGGCGTTCGCGTCCAGCCTCGCCTATTACGACGGCTTGCGTGCCGAGCGGAGCTCCGCGGCCCTGATCCAGGGGCAGCGCGACCTGTTTGGCGCCCACACCTACGGACGGGTCGACAAGCCGGGCACCTTCCACACGCTGTGGTCCGGCGATCGCTCGGAGGTCGAGGCCTGAGCTCGCGGCTCGGCGCCCGGACCGGGGGCGGAACGGCGTCCTGAATCGCCGGGAGCCGCGCTGCGGGCATCGTGACGAGTCGATCGTGCGGATCCGTCCGTCCACTCGATCCGGATGCCGACAAACCGCCCATCTGGCCGTTTGGGGCCCCTATCGGCATATCGGACCATGGACGAGCCCCTCAGAGGCGCTCGGAAACGCCAATTCAGGCCGCTGAGGACCACATGGTGGGCTCGGCAGCCCTGAAATTCTGGGTGGATCGGCTAGACTAGGCACGTTCTGGAGCGTGTCGCCACTGACCCGGGGGTGGGTGGCGCTTTCTTACGTCCGAAAGGTTCCGCGTTGACTGACGAGTCCAGCCCCGCTGTGTCCGCAGCACAGGCCGCGCACGTCGCCGAAGGCAATTACGACGCCTCGGCGATCACCGTACTGGAGGGCCTGGAGGCGGTCCGCAAGCGTCCGGGCATGTACATCGGCTCGACCGG
>DJWE01000047.1:0-323 GCA_002441465.1 Propionibacteriaceae bacterium UBA6238
AGTCGGCCGTCATCGCGTCCTCGCTGGACACGGGCCGAAGCACGATCGGGTGGCCATAGCTGCGTCCATCGCCCTGCACCCCCACCGAGCGGACGTCGGCCAGCAACACCACGGGGAACTGCCAGATCTCGCCGTCCAGGCCCGCGGCCGTCGTCTCGGCCCGGACGATCGCATCCGCCGCGCGCAGGATGCGTAGCCGCTCGGCGTCCACCGCGCCGACGATCCGGATCCCCAGCCCGGGACCAGGGAAGGGGTGCCGGGCCACGATGTGTTCCGGCAGACCCAATCGCCGTCCCACCTCGCGCACCTCGTCCTTGAACAGG
>DJWE01000047.1:398-16569 GCA_002441465.1 Propionibacteriaceae bacterium UBA6238
GCTTGGTCTCCGGGTCGCTCACGCCGGCCAGCGCAGACAGGAATCGCTCCTGCTCGTTCGCCACCACCAACCGCACCCCGGTGGACGCCACGAAGTCGCGCTCGACCCGCTCGGCCTCGCCCTCACGCAGCAGGCCGTGATCGACGAACANNCGCAGGTGAGCTGGTCGCCGATGGCGCGCTGCACGATCGCTGCGGCCACCGCGGAGTCGACGCCCCCGGAGAGCGCGCACAGCACCCGCGCGTCCCCGACCTCGGCACGAATCCGGCGCACCTGTTCCTCGGCGATGTTGGACGACGTCCACGTGGGCCGACAACCGGCGATGTCGAGCAGGAAGTGCTCCAGCACCTCCTGGCCGTGCTCGGAGTGCAGCACCTCCGGGTGCCACTGGACGCCGGCCAGTCGCCGCTCGCCGTCCTCGAAAGCAGCAACGGTGGCGCGCGGCGAGCGGGCGTTCACCATGAAGCCCTCCGGCGCAGCGGTCACCTCGTCCCCGTGCGACATCCAGGACGTGAGCGAGGACGGCAGTCCGGTGAGCAGGCGTCCGGGCGCGAGCACCTCCACCACGGTGCGTCCGTACTCACGCTGGCCCGTGCGCGCGACCGTGCCGCCGAGCGCCTGCGCCATCGCCATGAAGCCGTAGCAGATCCCGAAGACCGGTACGCCCGCCTCGAGCAGTGCCGCGTCCAGTTGCGGGGCGCCCGGCTCGTACACCGAGCTGGGTCCGCCGGAGAGCACCACCGCCGTCGGCTTGCGCGCCAGCAGCTCGGCGACCGGCAGCGTGTGCGGCACGATCTCGGAGTAGACCCGTGCCTCGCGCACCCTGCGCGCGATGAGTTGGGCGTACTGGGCGCCGTAGTCGACGACCAGCACCAGATCGTGTTCGGGGCTCATGATGGGTGAGTTTATGGGTAAGTCGCACCAACTCGGCGCGATGGCCATCGCGCCGGAGGCGACCGCATGGCAAGATCCGGTTGACCATTCAACGGACACCCCGCTAGCCTGCGAGCATGTCCTCGACGAGCCCCGCGACCATGTGTTGCTGCTGCGCGCCGTCGATGGCCTGTTGTCGAATGCGCTGAACCACTCGCGCCCACGAAACCGACACCAGCCCGATCTGATCCCCTCGCGGATCATTCATCCATGCCCCACGGACGGCTCTCAGGCCCGTCCGGCAACTCATACCCGCAGGACGACAACCAGGAGCACCATGTCTCAGCATCCCGAAACCCTTACCGTTCACGCCGGCCAGGAGGAGGCCGATCCGGCCACCCACTCGCGCGCGGTGCCGATCTACCAGACCACCAGCTACGTCTTCGATGACACCCAGCACGCCGCCGACCTGTTCGCCCTCAAGGTGCCGGGCAACATCTACACCCGGATCATGAACCCGACCCAGAGCGTGTTCGAGGTCCGGGTGAACGCTTTGGAAGGCGGCGTCGGAGCCCTGGCCACGGCGTCCGGGTCTGCGGCGATCACCTACGCCGTGCTCAACCTCACCTACGCCGGCGACAACATCGTCGCGCTGTCCACCCTGTACGGCGGCACCTACGCCCTGTTCGCCCACACGCTCGCCCAGTACGGCATCGAGGCCCGCTTCGTCGACCCGGAGAAGCCGGAGGATCTCGCCCAGTACGTCGACGACAAGACCAAGTTGGTCTTCGGCGAATCCATCGGCAATCCCGCGATCAACGTGGTCGACCTGGACGCCTGGTCGGCCGCCGCCCACGCGCTCGGGTTGCCGTTCATCGTCGACAACACCGTGCCCACGCCCCTGCTGGCGCATGTGTTCGACCACGGGGTCGACGTCGCCGTCCACTCGGCCACCAAGTACATCGGCGGCCACGGAACCTCGATCGGCGGCGTGATCGTCGATTCCGGCAACTTCGACTGGACCGCGCACGCCGAGCGCTTCCCCGGCCTCACCGGTCCGGATCCGGCCTACCACGGCGTGGTCTGGACCGACGCCGTCGGCCCGGCGGCCTTCATCATTCGGGCTCGCACCGTGCTGCTGCGCAACACGGGCGCCGCGATCTCCCCGTTCAACTCCTGGCAGCTGCTGCAAGGCCTGGAAACCCTGCACCTGCGGATCGAGCGGCACTCGCAGAACGCGCTCGCGGTTGCGAAGTACCTTGAAGGACACGACAAGGTCGCCTGGGTGAACTACCCGGGCCTGGAGTCGTCTCCGTCGAAGGCGATCGCGGACCGGGTGTTCACCGGACGCGGCTACGGTGGCATCCTCGCCTTCGGGCTGAAAGCGGGCCGCGAGGCCGGCTCGACCTTCATCGAAGCCCTGCAATTGTTCTCCCACCTGGCCAACATCGGGGACGCCAAATCTCTGGCCATCCACAACGCGACGACGACACACTCTCAGTTGACCGAGGACGAACTGGTGGCCGCCGGCGTCGCTCCTGAGATGGTTCGACTGAGCGTGGGGATCGAACACATCGACGACATCATCGCCGACCTGGACCAAGCGCTGGCCCAGCTCTGAGCCACAGACCACCAAGAAAGGACATCCGAACATGACCTACTACCAGGACGCGACCAAGCTGATCGGCCGAACTCCGCTGGTGAAGATCAACCGGCTCTACCAGGATTCGCAGGCGATCGTGCTGGCGAAGCTCGAGTTCTACAACCCGGCCAACTCGGTCAAGGACCGGATCGGCGTGGCCATCGTGGACGCGGCCGAGGCGTCCGGCGCGCTCAAACCGGGTGGCACCATCGTCGAAGGCACCTCCGGCAACACCGGCATCGCACTCGCCTTCGTCGGCGCGGCGCGCGGCTACAAGGTGATCTTGACCATGCCCGAGACGATGAGCAAGGAGCGCCGCGCCCTGCTGCGCGCGTTCGGTGCCGAGCTCGTCCTCACCCCCGGTTCGGAGGGCATGAAGGGCGCGGTCAGCCGGGCCGAGCAGATCGCCGACCAGACCCCGGGAGCGATCCTGGCCCGCCAGTTCGCCAACCCGGCCAACCCCGACATCCACCGCAAGACCACTGCGCTGGAGATCTGGGCCGACACCGAGGGCAAGGTGGACTACGTGGTGGCCGGTGTCGGCACCGGTGGCACGATCACCGGCGTCGGGCAGGTGCTCAAGCAGCACAAGCCCAGCGTGAAGATCGTCGCCGTCGAGCCCGCCGAGTCGCCGTTGCTGTCGGGCGGCCAGCCGGGGCCCCACAAGATCCAGGGCATCGGCGCCAACTTCATCCCGGAGATCCTCGACCGCTCGGTCATCGACGAGGTCCTGACCGTGACCTCGGACGACGCCGTGGCCACGGCCCGCCAGGCGGCCCGCGTCGAGGGCCTGCTGGTCGGCATCTCCTCCGGGGCCGCGCTGAAGGCCGCCGGGGAGGTCGCGGCGCGCCCGGAGAACGCCGGCAAGACGATCGTCGTGATCATCCCGTCGTTCGGCGAGAGGTACTTGTCCACGGTGCTCTACGCCGATCTACTGGACTAGTGCAAGCGAACCTGTCCCGGCGCGCGTGGGCGCGTATCCAGGAGGATCTCGACACCGCGATGCGGGAGGATCCAGCTGCGACGTCCCGGGTGCTGGTGGCGCTCACCTACCCGGGCATCCATGCGGTCTGGATCCATCGGCTGTGCCACCGGATGTGGACGTCGAACCCGGCCCTGCGGCCGCTGGCGAGGATCTTCTCGCAGTGGTCGCGGGGGCTCACCGGCATCGAGATCCACCCCGGCGCGGTGATCGGGCGCCGGTTCTTCATCGACCACGGCATGGGTGTGGTGATCGGGGAGACCGCAGAGATCGGCAACGACGTCCTGATGTACCACCAGGTCACCCTCGGTGGCCGCAGCCGGGGCAGGTTCAAGCGACACCCCACGATCGGCAACAACGTGCTGCTCGGCGCCGGCGCCAAGATCATCGGCCCGATCACCATCGGGGACGGCACCAAGATCGGAGCCAATGCGCTGGTGGTGAAGGACGTGCCGCCAGGTTCGGTGGTGACCGGCATCCCGGCGAACACCACCCCGGGTGACGTGATCGCCTGACCGGCACCGGCATCGGCATCACCGGCCGGAGGCCCGCGACGGCCCGGAGGCGAAATCCGTCCCACCTGGTCCGCAGGAGCTCCGGCGCACCTAGAGTGGCGACGTGAGCCCGATGTCGAACGACTCGAATCCCGTCACAGCCGCACCGGAAGCGACGCTGGGCATCGCCGGTCTCGCCATGGGCCTGCTGGCAGGTTTCGTCCAGCCCCTCTATGCCGGTATCGCTGGAGGCGTCGGACTCGCGCTCGCGATCGTCTTCCGGCTGCTGCCCGGCAGGCCGGTGTTCCGGGTGCTCGTGCGACTGGGCATCGGTCTGGTCATCGGTGCGGTCTTCTTCTTCGGATTGTCGGCCACCGGATTGGTACCGACCGGCCACCGCTGAGTATCCGGGCGGGCGGGGCCCAGCCCGGTTAGGCTGTGCGCGTGCAGAGCGACCCCGAACTCGAGCGCCTCCGCGGCTCCATCGACAACCTGGACGCCGCGATCATCTGCCTGCTCGCCGAGCGGTTCAAGGTCACCCAGCAGGTCGGGGTGCTCAAGCGCACCAAAGGGCTCGCTCCCGCCGACCCCGAACGCGAGGATCAGCAGATCGCGCGACTGCGTCGCCTCGCCGAGCAGGCCAATCTCGACCCGGAGTTCGCCGAGAAGTGGCTCAACTTCGTCGTCGCCGAGGTGGTCCGGCATCACGAGGCGATCGCCGCGGAGTGAACCCGCCGGACCCGGCGCCCGCCTCAACGTTCCGCACCGGTGACCAGCCACGCGTCCGTGCGGACGCGGTGTCGTAGGAAGCCCCATCGGATGCCCATGAACACCATGGACACCGCCCACAGCGCCGCGACCGCCACTGAATCGCCGAGCCGGGCCAACGCCTCCGACTGCCATCGGACGGCGAGCACGAACGGCAGGTAGAGCGCGAGGGTGGCCGCCATCGCCGCAGCCAGCCACCGCCCGTCGCCGGCGCCGATGAGGACTCCATCCACCACGAACACCAACCCGGACAACCATCCGGTCGCACCGATCACCACCAACGCCGCAGCGAGCGCATCCTGCACCGCTGCGTCGGTGGTGAACAACGGCGGCAGCACCCGGCAACCGGCGGCCAGGGCCAGGCCGAGCACGAGCCCGGACCACGCGCCCCACCGGATCATGGTGGTCGTGGCCGCGCGCACCGCGAGCGGATCACCCGCGCCGAGCGCCTTGCCGGTGAGCGCCTGCGCAGCGATCGCGAGAGCGTCCAGGGCGAACGCCTGGAATGTCCAGATCGTGCTCGCCACCTGATGGGCGGCGAGGGGGACGTCGCCGAGGCCGGCGGCCACCCAGGTCGTGACCAGCAGGATCGCGCGCAGCGCCAGCGTCCGGACCAACAACGGCGCCCCGGCGACCGCCGCGCGCAGCACCCGCATCGGTTCGGGACGCAGCGGCGCCTGCCGTCGGAGCGCCCGCCGCACCACGACGGTCACCAAGCCCAGCGCCATCGCGGTCTGCGCGATCACGGTTCCCCACGCCGAACCGGCGATCCCCCAGCCCAGGCCGAGCACGAACCACAGGTTGAGTCCGAGATTGGCGCCGAAACCGAGCACGGACGCGACCAGTGGCGTCCGAGTGTCCTGCAGGCCGCGCAAGGCCCCGGTCGCGGCGAGCACCACCAACATCGCGGGGATACTCGCGGCCGAGATGCCCAGATAGATCGCGGCCTGACCGGTCACCTCCGCCGACGCGCCGAACAGGCCGCACAAAGGCGCCGCGCCGAGCCCCACCACGACGGCCGACACCACGCCGAGACCGAGCCCGAGCCAGATCCCGTCCAGCCCGGAGGCGAGCGCGGCCCGCGCATGGCCCGCGCCTACCTGTCGCGCCACGATCGAGGTGGTGCCGTAGGCGAGGAAGACGAAGAGCCCCGACGCGGTGATCAAAATCGCGCCGGCCACGCCGAGACCGGCCAGCGGCGCCGTCCCGAGGTGGCCGACGATCGCGGTGTCGGCAAGCAGGAACAGGGGCTCGGCCACCAGGGCGAGAAACGCGGGAATTGCCAGCGCAAGAATCTCCCGGCTCTCGCTGTTCGGCCTGCCCACCGCGTCACGCTATCTCGTCACGGGACGGGTACAGCGCGGTTCGCGTGGACGGCCGGGATTCTGGGACATTTCTGCCGCCCGTCGCCCGGGATCAGTCGCCGCGATCGCGTCAGGGGCGCTCCGCGGCAGTTTTGTCCCATTCCGAGTCTGCCCGGCAGCGGCTGCGCGATGACCCGGTTCTACACTGGGGGCCGATTCCATTCCCGCGCAGGAGCCCACCATGACCGTCCGACCGGCCGCGGCTCTGCGCTCGCGCGGGGTCTGGGTGGGCTTCGTCGGCACAGTGCTGGTTGCCTGGGGGAGCTGCCATCCGGAGTTCTCGTTCTCCCCCGATGGCTGGCCGGCCGATTGGGTCAACACGATCGGGCTGGCCGCGCCGATGCCGTGGAATCGCGTCGTCCTGGTCGTGGGAGTCGTGGCGCTGGTGCGCGGGTGGTGGCTGGTGCGACCCACCCGCGAACGCGCGCCGGTGCACGCCGCCACCGTCTTGACTCTGTGGAGCCTGCCGCTTGTGCTGGTTCCGCCCGTGCTCAGCCCGGACGCCGTGCTGTACGCCGATCTCGGCTGGACGCTCACGACCGGGGCGAACCCCTATCACGTCGGGCTGGCCACCTCCGGTGGGCCGTTCGCCTCGTTGGTCGATCCGCTGTGGGCGGGGAGCGGGGTCGCGTATCCCCCACTCACCCTGCGTCTCAACGAACTGGTGGTCGTAGCCAGCGGCGCGCATCCGTACTGGACGGTGCTGGCGATGCGGATCCCCGCGCTTCTCGCCGTCGCGGCCATGCTGGCCCTGGTGCCCCGGATCGCCACCCTGCTCGGACGGCCGAAACGTGGCGCGGTCTGGCTCGGCGTGCTCAACCCGCTGCTCGTGCTGCACTTCGTCGGCGCCGCCCACAACGACGCGCCGATGGTGGCCGCCACGCTCGCCGCGATCTGGGTGGTCCTGCGCTGGCCACGCTGGTGGTCGACCTTCCTGGCCGGGCCCGCGATGGTCGCCGTGGCGATGGCGTTCAAACAGCAAGGCGGCATGGCGGTCATCGCCGTGGCCGGGCTGCCGGTGGCCGCGACACTCGCGTCCCTTCCGCTCGGCAGGCGGCTGTGGCTGCTCGGCTGGCGGACGGTGGCAGTGACCGCCGTGGCGGTGGCGGGCTTCGTCGCGATCAGCATCGCCAGCGGGCTCGGCTTCGGCTGGCTGGAATGGCTCGACCTGATGGGTCTCGCCGGGACGCCCGCCCCGCTCGCCCTGCTGGCGAAGGGCGGTGCCATCTTGTGGTCGAGCGGCGGCGGCTCCTACACCGGCTTCCTCATCGTTGCCGGACGGGTCAGCACCGTCGTCCTGCTGCTGGTGCTGGTCTGGATCGGGGTGCGCTTCTCCGCCCGTCCGCTCAGCCTGGTGGCTTGGGGGTCGCTCGCTGTCGCCGTTCTGGGCCAGGCCCTGCACCCGTGGTACCTGCCTTGGAGCCTCGCGCTACTGGCCCTGGTGCCGCTCACCAGACGCCAGCGCTACGCCGTTTTCGGGTTCGCGATCGCCTTCTGCGTCTGGAACGCGTTCCAGACAGCAATCTGGCACGGGCAGAACTAGGGAGGCCCCGAAGCAGCCATGACTTGCCACGGGTGGCAGGATCGACGCATGCGGGTGGCGATCGGCGGCAGCACGGGGCTGATCGGCACTGCCTTGTCCCGACACCTCGTCCAGGCCGGCCACGACGTGGTTCGGCTGGTGCGCGGCGAGGTGACCGCGTCCGACCAGCGCCGCTGGGATCCCGACGCGGGGAGGATCGACCCTCCCGGCCTCGACGACGTCGACGCCGTGGTGAATCTCGCCGGGGCGCCGATCGCCGGCGGACGCTGGACGAAGGAGCGCAAGACGGAGATCCGGCGTTCCCGGATCACCTCGACGCTGACCGTGGTGACCAGCCTCGCTCCGGACGGTCGCTGTCAGCGGCTGCTGAACGGCTCGGCGATCGGCTATTACGGCAACACCGGGCTGGAGATCGTGGACGAGACCATGCCTGCGGGACGGGGTTTCCTCGCCCAGGTGGTTGCCGACTGGGAGGCGGCGGCGGGGCATTCACCGGTGTCCACCGCGGTGCTGCGCACCGGGCACGTGCTCGCCCGCGAGGGGGGCTATCTCGCCGTGCAGCGGCCGATGTTCGCGCTCGGCCTGGGTGGACGGGTGGGGAGCGGACGCCAGTTCCTGTCCTGGATCAGCCTCACCGACCACGTCCGCGCGATGGCCTTCCTGCTGGAGCACGACGTCACCGGACCGGTCAACCTGGTGGCTCCGAACCCGGTGAGCAACGCCGAGTTCACGCGCACCTTCGGGGGCTACCTGCACCGTCCCACGCCGTTGCCGCTGCCACTCACCGCGGTCGGCGCACTCTTCGGTCGCGAGTTCGTTCACGAGGCGCTGCTGCCTGGGCAGCGAGTGCGGCCGGCCCGCCTGCTCGAGGCCGGGTTCCGCTTCGAGCATCCCCTGCTCAGCCAGGCCTTCGCTGCCCTCGGCTGACCCCAGTCGCCGAGTTGTCAGAATCTGGTTCGGCTATGACCGAACCAGATTCTGACAACTCGGCGATTGGGGGACGAGCGGACGGGTCTGGCCGCGTCCACGGGCGTCGCGGACGCGGGGATACACTGACCACTCACACCCGCGGCAGAGAGGTGACCCGTGTCGAGTCCGCTCACCCCGTCCGGCGTCCCGGAGCCCTTCGCTCCCCTAGGCCTGACTTTCGATGACGTCCTCCTGCAACCCAACGAGAGCGACGTGATCCCCTCGGCGGCGGACACCACCACCCGGGTGAGCAAACGGATCGAGCTGCGCATCCCCCTGGTCAGCGCCGCGATGGACACCGTCACCGAGTCGCGAATGGCGATCGCCATGGCCCGCGAGGGCGGGATGGGCATCCTGCACCGCAACATGTCAGCCGAGGATCAGGCGAGCCAGGTCGACCGGGTGAAGCGCTCCGAGGCCGGCATGATCGACCAGCCGATCACCACCACTCTGGACGCCACCATCGGCGAGGTCGACGAGATGTGCGGCCACTTCCGCATCTCCGGCGTCCCTGTCGTCGATGCCGACCTGAAGCTGCTCGGCATCGTGACCAACCGCGACATGCGCTTCGAAGATGATCCGAACCGTCCCGTCGGCGAGGTGATGACGCCGATGCCCCTGGTCACCGGCTGGCCCGGGATCCGCTCGGACGAGGCTCTCCGGCTGCTCGCGAAGCACAAGATCGAGAAGCTGCCCCTGGTCGACTCGGACGGGCGGTTGCGCGGCCTGATCACGCTGAAGGACTACGTGAAGTCCGACAAGTACCCGCTGGCCAGCAAGGATCCGCAGGGACGGCTACGCGTCGGCGCGGGCGTCGGCTTCTTCGGCGACGCCTGGGAGCGGGCGATGATGCTCGTGGACGCCGGCGTTGACGCGATCGTCGTCGACACCGCCCACGGTCACTCCCAAGGGGTGCTGGACATGATCCGACGGCTGAAGGCCGAGCCGGCCGCGGCCGAGGTGGACGTCATCGGCGGCAACGTCGCAACCTATGCCGGCGCCGCGGCCCTGGTCGATGCGGGGGCGGACGGCGTGAAGGTGGGTGTCGGTCCCGGCTCGATCTGCACCACCCGGGTCGTCGCCGGTGTCGGCGTGCCTCAGGTGACCGCGATCTGGGAGGCCGCACAGGCGTGCCGCCCAGCCGGCGTCCCTGTGATCGGGGACGGCGGCCTGCAGTACTCCGGCGATATCGCGAAGGCGCTGGTCGCCGGCGCCGACGCGGTGATGCTCGGCTCCCTGCTCGCCGGCTGCGAGGAGAGCCCCGGTGAGCTGGTCTTCATCAACGGCAAGCAGTACAAGTCGTACCGCGGCATGGGCTCGCTCGGCGCGATGGCCGCCCGCGGGCGCGGCAAGTCCTATTCCAAGGACCGCTACTTCCAAGGCGACGTGGTCAGCGACGACAAGCTCGTTCCCGAAGGCATCGAGGGCCAGGTGGCCTACCGCGGGCCGCTCTCGGCGGTGGCCTACCAGCTCGTCGGAGGCCTGCGGCAGTCGATGTTCTACACCGGGGCGACCAACATCGAGGAGTTGCACGCCAAGGGTCGTTTCGTCCGGATCACTGCGGCCGGGCTGCGCGAGTCCCACCCCCACGACATCCAGATGACCATCGAAGCGCCCAACTACTCCGCCCAATCCTGAGCAAGGGAGCTCACCACAATGATCGAGATCGGCCGGTCCAAGCGTGCCCTGCCCGTGTACGGCTTCGACGACATCGCCATCGTGCCCACCCGGCGCACCCGAGGAATCGAGGAGGTGAACCTGAGTTGGAAGATCGACGCCCTCACGTTCGACTTCCCGATGGTGGCAGCCCCGATGGACTCGGTGATGTCACCGGCCACCGCGATCGCCATGGGACGGCTGGGCGGACTCGGAGTGCTGAACCTCGAGGGCCTGTGGACGCGCTATGAAGATCCCGAGCCGTTGCTCGCCGAGCTGGCCGAGATCGAGGATCCGATCGCCGCGACCACGCGCATGCAGCAGCTGTACGCCGAGCCGATCAAGGCCGAACTGATCACCGAACGGATGCGGCAGATCCGCGACGCCGGGGTTCCGGTTGCCGGCTCCCTTTCCCCTCAGACCTGCGCGGAGTATGCCGGCGTGGTCGAGAAGGCCGGGGTGGACTTCTTCGTGATCCGCGGCACGACGGTCTCGGCCGAGCACGTCTCCACGGTGTCGGAGCCGCTGAACTTGAAGAAGTTCATCTACGAACTCGACGTGCCGGTGATCGTGGGGGGCTGCGCGACCTACCAGGCATCGCTGCACCTGATGCGCACCGGCGCGGCCGGCATCCTGGTCGGGTTCGGCGGCGGCGCCACCAAGCGCACCCGCAATGTGCTCGGCGTCGAGGTGCCGATGGCGTCCGCGTTGGCCGACGTGGCCGAGGCCCGCCGCGACTACCTGGACGAGTCGGGTGGGCGCTACGTGCACGTGATCGCGGACGGCGCGCTGGGCCGCTCGGGTGACATCACCAAGGCGATCGCGTGCGGGGCGGACGCGGTGATGGTCGGTTCCCCGCTGGCTCGAGCCAGCGAGGCACCCGGACACGGCTACCACTGGGGTCCCGAGGCGTGGCACGCCACCCTGCCTCGCGGCGAGCGGGTGAAGTTCGGCGCGGTCGGCACCCTGGAGGAGGTCCTGCTCGGTCCTTCTCATGTGGCCGACGGCACGATGAACCTGGTCGGAGCCCTGCGTAGAGCGCTGGCCACCACCGGCTACACCGACGTCAAGGAGTTCCAGCGGGTGGAGGTCGTAGTCCACTCGTGAGCGGCGGCGCGGAGCGGTGCCGCCCGGGCCATCGATCCCCCGGAACGTGTTCGGTGCGCTCGGGGCCGGCCGACCCGATCCAGCACGGGCAAACTCACGACTCAGCCACTCGCCGATCGGGATTCTGAGTAGTCTCGCCGCATGCGGATTCTTCGCGCCTTGACCTACGACATCGTCTTGGTCTTCCTGTTCGCCGCCGTGGGGCGTCTCACTCACGGGGAGGACCTGTCGATGCTGGGCGCCACCGCGTGGCCGTTCGTGATGGCCACGATCGTCGGCTCGCTGGTCTCGACCTGGCGGGACGGGCGGTGGTGGGTGCAGGGGTTGACCTCGTGGGCCATCACCGTTGTCGGAGGGGTCGCCCTGCGGGTGGTCGCCGGTTCGGACGCGCCGATCAGCTTCATCCTGGTCACCGCAGCGGTGCTCGCGCTGCTCCTGATCGGCTGGCGCGGGTTGCTACGCAAGCAGCTTGAAGAGCCCGACCCCGAACAGCTGAAGGTCCCCGACGACCACACCCCGTGACCTGTCCGATCGGGCCCGTGCGGGTGGAACGGGAATCCCTAGGGGCTTGCGGCCCCTCCGCTCCACCCGCCGGGAGTCCGGCGTGAGCCCCACGGCGGCACGGTCTTTCGCCGCTCGAGACGTCAGTGAGGCTCGTCGTCCCCTTGGAGGCTAGCCCTGCGCACCCACCGGTGTCTGTTCCCCAGAAGGGGACGTCCGCTGTGCATCATGTGCCGATCGCGGGCCCGGTCAATGGTCGCGTCTGGACCGAACCGAGAAGCTGAGGATCAGGGCTGTTAGCAGGTAGCCCGCAACCGACAGCGCCGACAGCGCGGCGTTCCCTGAGGTCGGCACGATCACGGCCAGCGTTCCTTCCCGGTTCGGGAAGAGCGAGTGATGCACGACCTTGGCATTCCACATCGGGAGGAACCGGGCCAGCTCAGGTGCCGCGTAGAAGCCGGACAGCGGCTCCAGCAGGATCCAGGCCAGAACCAGCACGCGGGCAGACCACAGCACCTCGGCGCCATCCACGACCAGCCGCCAGGGTCGGGTGCCCCAGTCCCACTCGGATCCACCCAGATACGCCCCGCAGATGGACGGCAGCAACGTGCCGTACAACCCCAACAGGATGAGCCCCTGACTCACATGGAAACCGGTGCCGGGAGTCGGCCCCGCGTCCCGCCCCGACGAGATGAGGTCGAGCCCGATCAGGTGAGCAGTACCGCAGTCGAGATCCCGAAGACCGGGGCGCGGGCGAGTACCGCCAGTTCAGCTCGCCAGCTCCCCAGCAGGGCGCGCCCGACTCCGGGCGTCGAGTCCTGGGCACGCATGGTCACCGGTACTCGCGGAAACGAGCCACGAGGCACAACGCCGCGAGGCAGCAGAACACGTAGACGACCAGTCCGATCACCGATTGGCCGAGGCTCAGCCCATTGCCGAAGGACGTCGAGAAGTTGCGCAGCCCGTCCAGGTTGGAGAAGGCGGACTCGGCGGCATCCCCCAGACAGGCGAGCGGATTGACGAAGCGCGTCACCTGACCCAGCCGCGGAGGCAGGAACATCTGCCCGAACAGTGTGACCACGGTGATCAGATTGGCCAGCGCGAGGCTGCGGACGAGGGTGGCCACGGTCAGCGCGAACAGGCCGAGCATCGCTGTGGCGAGCATGCCCAGACCGGTCTGATGCAGTAACCGGAGGAGGTCCAGATGCGCGAGGTTGGTGTCGTGAGCCAGCCCTAGCAGCAGACCGAACAACGCCGTGGCCACGACGAGGGTGCAGAGGGCGAGGACGGTGGCCACGACCTTGCCGGCCAGGGACTGGTAGCGGCCCCCCCAGTGCACGGCGCTGCCAGCCACCCGGTCGCCGTAGTCCTGCGCCCCGACGTAGCCGCCGATCAGGACAGCGGGAATGACATTCGCGATCGCGATGAACGAGCAGAGGAAGAGTGCCGCGAGCTGCCCCAGCGGCAGGAGCTCGGGCTCGAACACACTGCTGCCGTTTGCGGTGTAGATAGCGAACAAGAAGACATCGAACAAGGCGCACAGGCCGCCCACGACCCACACCAGTTTCGATCGGCGAAGCTTGATCAGTTCCGCCCGGATCAGGGTCATCGATCACTCATCCTTGAATGCATCGAGATAGCGCTGGCTCAGCGTTGGCCGGACGGCGTCCACTCGCAACGGAATGATCTGACTCGCGGCGAGCAGGCGATACACGTCGGCGACGTCGATCTTCGACACCAGCGCCGAGTTCCCGACGAAAGTCGCCCGCGGGAAGGCGTGACGCAGCCGCTCGATATCCGTCTGGTCGACGGCGATGCGGAGATCGCTCGGCAAGAGCTGATCCGCCTCGACCGGTTGCTTGCTGACGATGCGCCCGTCTCTGAGGACGGCGAAGTGGGTCACCGCGTCCTGGAGTTCGTCCAGCGCATGCGTGGCCAGCAGGACCGACGCACCCCGATCCTTGAGTTCGCCGAGGAACTGCTTGAGCCACAGCAGGCCCTTGACGTCCAGGCCGTTGGTCGGCTCGTCGAGGAGGTAGAGGTCTGCCCGGTGGACCAGTGAGGTCATGGCGAGCTGGAGTCGCCGCTTCATGCCCAGCGAGAAGCTGCCGGCCCGTTTCTTGCCCAATCGACCCAGGGCCAACAGGTCGAGGGTCTGCTGGACGAACTCGCGTTTCGGTGCCGGTTCGCCCCGGGCCAGGACGGCGACACTGAGGTTGTCGGTGGCGCTCAGATGCGGGTAGATCGCCTCGTCCTCGGACAGATAGTTGATTCGCCGATGCGCGACACCAGGCTTGGCCCCCAGCACCTGCAGGTGCCCGTCGTCGGGTCTGGCCAGGCCGAGCACGAGGCGCAGGAACGTGCTCTTCCCTGAGCCGTTCGGGCCGGCCAGGGCACACACCTCGCCCGGCTCGACCTGGAGGGAGAACCTGTCCAGAACCGTCCTCGCACCGTAGCGCTTGACTACACCCGAACTATCGATCACTGCCACGCCACCATCGCCTTCACACTTACTCCGGGAGTGCTGGGCTTAGCCAGCGATGACGATCCACCGGGCTGCGGCGGACCGCCATCGCCCTTGGCCACGTTCCATACCGGTCGACCGGCACGGGCGCGTCCCTGCTACCTGTAGGCATAGGCACTGACGGAGTCTCTGAACGACTGGACGGTGATCTCGACCCACATCGTCTTCACGCCCATCTTCCAGGTCGCCCCGGTCGTCGTGAGGCCGGAGGCCGGGGCCTTGTCCGGCCGCCGCTTCGTCACGCCGCGACAAGTGGTGAGCGAGGCACCCGCCTTTGGGTACACCGTCATGGTGGAGAAGTCGATGATCTTCGACCCGCCGCTGTCGTAGGCGTCCGGAACGCTGTGACCAACAGGACGCATGCCGGTCCAGGCGTGGTACCGGACGGCGCGGTCGGCCGCCCTTCCTGTTGCTTCGGCGGGTATGCACCCATTGAGCACAACGCTTGAAGCCAACGCAATTGCTATGAATACTCGGATGAATATCCCGTTCGGCTTCAGCACAACCACGCCCTTTCCGAATCTCGTTCACCCCGCCTGTTCTCGCATCGTTACATGGACGCGAGATTCGGTCAATCCTCTCCTCACCGTCGCAGCGTACGAACCTGCATAGACCCGGGCCAATGATGTACAAAGACTTCCGGATCGCGATTTCGATACCAAAAGACGACGAAGGGGTCCCACCGATCGGTGGGACCCCTTCGCGAACGACCGCTCAGTGACTGTGCGTGTGCTCGTCCTCTTGATCCTCCGGCTTGTCCACCACCGACGTTTCGGTGGTGAGCAGCAGCGCGGCGATCGACGCCGCGTTGTACAGCGCGGAGCGAGTGACCTTGACCGGGTCGATGACACCCTGGGCAACCAGATCGCCGTACACGCCGGTCGCCGCGTTGTAGCCGTTACCCGGCTCCATCTCGGCCACCTTGGACACGATCACGTAGCCCGGCTCGCCGCCGTTCTCCGCAATCCAGCGCAGCGGCTCAGCGACCGCCTTGGCCACGATCGCCACACCGGTCTTCTCGTCGCCGGACAGCCCCAGGCCATCGGAGAGCACCTTGGCCGCGTGGACGAGGGCCGAGCCGCCACCAGCGACGATGCCCTCCTCGATGGCCGCACGGGTCGCGGACACGGCGTCCTCGATCCGGTGCTTGGTCTCCTTGAGCTCCACCTCGGTGGCCGCGCCGACCTTGATCACGCAGACGCCGCCGGCGAGCTTGGCGACCCGCTCCTGCAGCTTCTCCCGATCCCAGTCCGAGTCGGTGCGCTCGATCTCGGCGCGCAGCTGGGCCACGCGTCCGGCGACCTCGGCAGAGTTGCCCGCACCTTCGACGATCGTGGTGTTGTCCTTGGTCACCACGATCCGCCGGGCCCGACCGAGCACGTCCAGGCCGACCTGGTCGAGCTTCAGCCCGACCTCAGGTGCGACCACCTTGCCACCGGTGAGGATCGCGATGTCCTCGAGCATGGCCTTGCGCCGGTCGCCGAAGGCCGGAGCCTTGACCGCCAGGGAGTTGAAGGTGCCCTTGATCTTGTTCACCACGAGCGTGGACAGCGCTTCGCCGTCCACGTCCTCGGCCACGATGAACAAGGTGCCGCCGGCGCCGATGACCTTCTCCAGCAGCGGGAGCAGGTCGTTCATCGAGGAGATCTTGCCCTGGTTGATCAGGATGTAGGGATCCTCGAGGATGGCCTCCATGCGCTCGGGGTCGGTCACGAAGTACGGCGACAGGTAGCCCTTGTCGAACTGCA